>JALNYZ010000103.1 GCA_023229575.1 Prolixibacteraceae bacterium | reverse complement strand
CAGTCCTTCAAGTTGTAAAGGAATGACTTCTCCTGCCTGATCATACAGTAGTGAGTCGGTGAATGAGGTAAATGTAACCAGATCGGCCAGCCTGTCTTGTACGGTGAGAGGAGAATCTTTCATTACATAAGTAAGATCTGTATTTCCCAATACCTGTAGATTGCCACGCATAGTGAGTGCATCAAGCGGACCTCTAAGAGTGGAGTTCATGTTTACAAACAATTTCCCGTAAACCAGGCTTTCCTTGTTTCTTTTTACATCAACTAACTGCAAATTTTCGGCATCCAGCTTAAGATTTGCCAGCATATGAGACGGATCAGTAAGGTTTATATCCCCGTTTATTACCAATGGATTTTTCCCGTAACCGTACAGGTTATAGTCTGAAAACAACAATCGGTTGTTTTTTATTTCCAGTTTCTTCGTATCAAATCTATACGTTGATCCTGCGGCTCCAACAAATACAGAAGCCGAATCCATTTGCAGGAAACCTTCGGTCTGCGGTGTTAAAGATCGTCCGCTGATAGTGATATTTCCCTCTAAGCGACCGGAGATCTTGGCCATTTCATCCGGAATAAAAGGATTTGCCAGTTCCGAAATGTTAACCAAGCCCGAAACACTGTCATGAATACCCGTCTTATATAAAGTAGTTGCGGATGCAATTTCCTTCCGGTCGCGGAAAAGGTGGAAGTCTACCTGATGATCGTTTTTTGATAATGGAAGATAAACCGCTGCAAGTTGCATTTCGCCTACCCGTTTGTTCTCGTACCGCAGTTCATCTATTCCGGCATCTGCTACGAGCATGAAAGAGTTTTCGGAGGGAGCATACTGTAAATCGGCACTAAGAATCCCGCTTATCTGAGGAATTGTTGGAATACTGTTCGACAGTAAACTAAGATCTACCTGACTAATCTCGGCATGAAGCTCTTGCAAGGCGCCGCTGTCAGGAACTGAATGTAACCAAACCGACGCATTTTTTTCTCCTGTAAGACGTAGATTGGCTGCCATGTTTTTGGGGTCCTTGTACCTGATATAATTATCCGGATTTACCGTAAACTTACGAAATGCTATTACAGGATTGTCGGGGAAAAGACGTGCGGACAGGGAGCCATCTTCCTCCAGCTGCGCCAGTACACCGAGATGAAGTCCGGTCTGACCGTCGCCATCAGTTACATCCAGAAGTGCTTGCACCTGATTATCATTTATTGTGCCATCGAGTTTCCCTGAATAAGCTTTCCTAAAACGGGTTCTGTTTATTTTCAATTCGCTTGTCAACCTTAAACCAGCTGTGTCTTCGAAAGCCGTAACCCGAATGGTATCCAGTTGCAGGGTGTCTTTAACCAGCGAATGAACTGCCATCTTTCCTGAAAGACCTGATAACGGAGAAGTCGATGCCGATAGACTAAGTTCATTAAATTTGATATTCTGCATGGTCAGTAAATCCTGGATGGGGTTATGATTTCCGACAAAAGCCTCTATGGAAAGCACAGGGAATAACGACCGAATGGCCGAAAGATCAAGACTTCTGTGCTTGTATTGTTCCTTGAGCTTTTCAGAAAGCAGGCTAAGATTGGCTGATAAACTTTCGATATATTGATTTCCGTTCATTTCCAGATGAGCATCACCCGCAGCGAATGAAATAGATGTAGAGTCTTTGCTCGTTTTAGCCAGAAATCTTACTTCATCCGGATAGAAGGTCTGGTTTTCTCCAATCAGTTCCCATTGGTTCAGCTTTCCATCAAGCCGATGGGATTGTTTCCCATTGCTTTTAGCTTCTGCAGTAAGCAAAAAAGCGGTAGTCAAGGGTACATCAACAAGATGAAGTCTGTATAAGTTTAGATTGTCTACCTGAGCTTGCAGATGCATATTCACTTCGTTTTTTCTCAATGTTCCCGCCAGAGATGCCTTCAACAGCGCCAATGGATAACCGCTTTCTAACAATAAAGAAAGATGCTGTTTCTCTAGTGAGGCCCGAAAGATAATTTCAGAAACAGAAGTGCTGCCATAACGTATATCCGAAATGGCTGCTTCCATGCTGGCGCGGGTACCGGACGAAAAGACATCCAGCCCTTTTCCTCTGGCTTTCAAGTTGGCTGTAAGCCAGAGAAGAGAATCCTTTGGCAAGAAATGATTGGGTTGAAGGCTGTCAATCTCTAGAGCCACCTCGTAGTTTTCGGTAGTTTCATTGTATTGACCTTTCATCTTAACACGAGACTTGTCTTCTCTTAAGGTGAGATCTGTTTCATACTTACCCTCACCGAAAGCAAACTCTCCCTTTAAGTTCATGCCCGATGGTATCTCCAAATAGTTCCGCTGTTTTTTGTCAAGCATACCAAGGATAAATTCTAAATTACCTGATTCTGCAGCAAACAAGATCTTTCCTGAACGACGAAGACTGTCGGTAATCTCACTAAGCTGACCTGAAGCTTCAACCCTAAAGGCCCCGGGGAGCTCACTTTTCAGACCACGAAGCTCTAGCTTCCCGAGATTTCCTTCTATGCCTGCGTTAATTGATACAGGTTTATCCGGAAATGCGCTTCGAAAATCTTCAGGTAACTCTCCGGCTGCAAGCAGTATATCTTCTTTCCCGATCGAAGCAATAAACAAACTTTTCATTGAACCTTCCGGTGTTTCATTGAAAGCACTCCATGGTACATTGGCAAAAATCTGTACTTCCGAATAAGGAGTTTTAATAAGGAGTTGAGGAATCTCCAGCAGAATGCCATCACTCTTGATGCTCCCTTCTAATGAAGAAACTTTAAGTCCTGATTGTTCTGCGAATGAAAAATCCCGAATGTGCGCACTGAACTCTTTTCCGGAATAAAAAAGAGAGTCTACTTCTGCCTGAAGCTGACCGATTGCAAGGTGTGCAAAATCCAATCCCGATTTTCTTTCAAGTGTATCCGAATCGTATGTCAGCGTATCTCCCGTGAAATAGAATTTATTTGCCGAGTAGCTTGAACGGGACAGATCAGCTGTTCCTCCTGATAGCTCTGCCTTTTTAATTGTGGTACTCATTTTTGTAGTATCACCGGGAAGTTGTAGGGCAAAAGAAACCTGGTTGAACGTGACTTTCTCCAGCACCAACTTCCAATCCAAAGGAGTCGAGGTTGTATCTTCCGGAGTGGATGCAGAGTCAATCCGAAGAAAAAGATGTGAATCTGATAAATCGAATGAATTAAGAGTTGCCATCTTTTTGGAAAGATCAATATGATTGGCCTTAGCATGCAGATGTCCGACAGATCCCCTTACAAGCATATCTTTCAGAAACTTTCCCGTGTTAATCTGTCCACCTCTTAAATCAACAGCATCTGCAACTACCTGCATTTTAAGTAGCGGAAGTAATTTAATCCCCACCTGTAGACTTTGAAGTGAAAGAAGGGTATCGGCAGGCGAATTAACAATTAAAACTTTTTGAACAGCAAGATTCAATGGAAATGATAGCCTGACCTTATCAATCTGTATGCGCATTCCGGTCGTTTCTTCGGCATATGCAATTGCTTTTTTTCTGGCCAAATCCTGAATCGGAGGAAAGTATAAGAGAAGAGACAGCAGAATTATAAGCGCCACAGGCACCAAGCATACAATACCTATCCATTTCATCCATCGCTTCATTTCCGGCACTCTTTTTGATAAATAACAAAGTTACTATAAAAAGGGAATATACCAATAACACAGAGCGAAGCTTTTTACCCGGG
>JALNYZ010000102.1 GCA_023229575.1 Prolixibacteraceae bacterium | reverse complement strand
ATCGGAATCTTCGGGATACAAGACAAACAAAGTCTTTTATCATTAATTCTTCTTATATAAAGAAATTACTATGCTTGTTGCTACTGTTTTGCAGTGTAAATGCATATTCACAGAATTATTTCAAAAACGCTAAACCTATTATAATATATAAATCTGGCGATAACGATTATAAAAGTGCAAAATTGAAAAACGGTGGCACTTTGTTTGTTAAATTCAAAGGATTTCAAGTTAATGTGGATGTAATTTATGGGAAAACAGGACTTAATATTGCTTATTTCGAAGAAAATGACGACTGCAAATTCATCGAATTTACGCAATATGATTTTAATAAAGATGGAAATCGAGAGCTTGTAATAGCTTACGGGAATGATGTTCAATTTAAAGTTTCTGTTTACCAGGTATTAAGAAACAAGATTAAACATATTGGAGAATTTGATGACGGACAATTTGATTGTTACTTCGAAAATAGAAGTATTCTATTTCCATATGGCACTCAGGGATTATTTACTGAATATACGTACAAGAATGGAATGTTTATCAAAACGAACTGATTTGCTGGTATAATGAGCCAGGTTTTTTGTAAAAGTTATTTACCTTATAAAAGTATAAAAATGAAAGTTAATGTATTTAATCTAATTCTTTTTGATGAAAGTGGATCAATGGAATCTATAAGGAAACCAGCTATTGAAAGTTTGAATGAAACATTGCAATCCATCCAAAAGGCTCAGAGTGTACACGAAGAATACCAAAAGCATTTTGTAACGCTGGTTTGTTTCAATGCCGAAGGTATCAAAACTATTTATGATGTTGTTCCTGTAGAGGAAATCAGCATGGTGGGTAATGATGATTATCAGCCCAATAATTGTACACCACTATATGATGCTATGGGGAGTTGTATTTCAAAACTAAGATGTCGGCTGAATTCCAGTGAGAATAATCAGGTTCTGGTTACTATCATAACAGATGGTTATGAGAATGCTTCCAAAGAATACGATAAGAAAATGATAAGGCATCTGGTTCAGGAATTACAAAACACTGGTTGGGTTTTTGTCTACATTGGAGCTAATCAGGATGTGGATGATGTGGCCGACTCATTATCTATTCATAACAAACTACTTTTCCGGGCAGAACCTGAGGGTGTGCGTAAAATGATGGTGACCGAACGTGCTTCCAGAGCAAACTTTTATAGTAAGATATCTACTAATTTATTTGAAAATAAGGTGGATTTGCAATACAATTTCTTTGAGAAAGACTCAAAGGAATCGGCCCCGACAAATAACTCGACTAAGTCTGTGATGGCAGCAGTTCGCAATTATTTGGGGATATAATTTATTCGCAAATAAGATGCTGGATTGGGTGAGTAATATTAATTCTATAATAAATTTAATAACAACAGAATACCAAATTATGAAAAAAGTATTTATAAGTCTTTTTCTTTTACTATTTTCTATATCAATCTCTTTTGCTGCTCGTGGATTTGCTGCAAAGCTTTATGGCGATAACAACGTACATTTTATGAATATAGTTGTTGATTATGATTACAATAAAATCAAAGTTCAATCGAATAAGCCGGACATTGATTATATTATTGTTTCGAGGATAAGCAATACTGATAAAACTGTTATGTATATTAATGCAATACCCACAAGTCTTTATAATTATGGAAGTTATGATAAAAGGAAGGTTGAAACATTCGTTTTTGATACTAAACTGTCATTATTTTCCATAGGTAATTCAAACAAAAAGATAAGATTTGAACTATTTGAACTAGAGGAAAATCTCTAATTTGATTTCATTATTCAAATAAGTTCTAACTGTTTTCTTCCAATTCGGGTTCAACATCACTTCCGTCTTGTCGTTTTGGGAATGGGGAGATTGAAATCTTAATGATTTCGTCTCCTTTTTTGCGATAGTTGTCCGGGTATTCTAAAAGTAGCATGAAAAAGATATCTTTATTTTTATTGAATACCATTTTTTGGTAGAAGATTTTACCATCCGAATCGATTCCGGATACGATATAAGTGTCTTTTATTCTCTTTTCGTAGGTTATTTTGATTTTATCATCTACATAGCATTGCTTGCGGAATGCAAATTCTTCTTCTGGGGTATTTGAAAAAGAAAGGGTGTTTTTACTGCCCCATACGGATAGATTTATTCCGTCTGAAGAACGGAATACCTGCCCATCGCTGCTATCCGACTCTCCCTGAGGTGTTAGATAGAATGGATAATAGAGAATATAACCATATCTTAAGTTTACGTACTGTTCAATAGTCTGTGTTTGATCAGTCTCGCTAAAATTCGTAGTTGCATGCTCGGCTGCTTGGAATTGTTGGTCTGTATTTGTCTTTTTACCAGTACAGGCAATAACGCCAATCAGCGATACGATACATATGGTTTTTATCAATTGTTTCATATGCAAATATAATTAATTAAATGACTTATCTTTCAATTTAGAAATAAATGTTATATTTGCTGCTTGTCTATTTAGTAATTAGACTAATGATCGAATAACCGTAAATATCTGTCTTGAGCCTTAATAGTTAACCATGAATCTAAGTTGAATCACTTTATTCTATCAGGTTAAATGCTTTGCCTCATTTTAGTATCCGATCAATACAATCCGTCTTTGTTCCTCTGAAAAGAAATACAAAGTTTAGTGTTGTTTCTAAACACATTAGAATAGCTAAATAATAAGAAAGCCATGCCCGAACCTATTTTGGGACTGACGAAATTTTCTGCGGCTGATTCGTTATTATCTGTAGTAAGCGTTCAATACTCGGCTGTTGTATCAAAAATTAATTTCGTTTAGATTTGTGGCATACAAAATTAAAAAATACTCTTATGCCAAAAATGACAGGTTATGTAGCTTTGTGGGAAAAATACCAAAGAGAGGGTGTTCCTCAAAAAATACCTATTGAACGCTTTTGTGTAATGAACGGTTATACTTACAAACAATTTGAGCAGTGGTACAAAACAGATCGGAATGTTAGTATCACGCCCCTTGAGCTTAGTGATCCGACCGTTTCGTCAGAAGCTCCGGTTACAAGTCTGGATCAATCTTCCAATTTTCAAACAAGAGCCTTCGCCTGGTTTTGAGTGATGGAATTGAGATTCGTCAAAAGAATATCAACATGGATTCAGCCATCTCGCTGCTCCGTAAATTATCCGTTTGATATGTTTGGACTTACCGGAACAATTTGGTGTGGTGATGCCATGACCTACACATCTTAATGAAACGTGATGAATAATTCTTGTTACAAGAATTAACTAATTTCAAGGAAGTAAAATAAATTTATTTTTGCTTCCTTAAAAAACTAAAATATTCTATATCTCTCTCCAAAAATAAAGTTTGACAGGAAATATAATGAAAAAATTAATACTTCTAATAGCAATACTTGTTTCTTGTAATCCTTCATATTCTGATAGCATTTGGGTAAAAGAGAAAAATCTTAACGATATTCAAGCACGCAACCTATTAGCATTATCTAAGCTGTATGGATGTGCTCGTTATTTTTATCCAAACATGCTAACAAGTGAATGGACGGATTTGGATTGGTATAAATACTTAGCTATTGCTTCAGAAAGGATTATGAATGTTGAAGATAAGGAAGTTCTTAAAAAAGAGTTGTTGAATTTGTATTCCCCCATCATTCCTGAATAAACATTCGAGTTAGATAGTTTGCCTATTATTGATCATAAGAAGAGTATAAGAAAAAAGGGCAACGTACCATTTTATGTATGGAAACATTAT
>JALNYZ010000051.1 GCA_023229575.1 Prolixibacteraceae bacterium | reverse complement strand
CTTCTCAATATCTTTCAATGAACTCTTTCTCTTTTCTTCTTTCTCCCCACTCCTACCGTCCCCGGCTGCCCGGTGACTCTCCGAAAGGGAGTGCAAATGTAATGCGTTTTTATTTCCAAAACAAACCTTTTTATAGGTTTTTTTATCTATATCTTTCGCAATACCGGTGCTTATCCAATCAAATTGTCAATTTTCAAATGCCCCGCTCAATGAACTTCGCCTAAAAACCTGTTGGACCTAAACCCATTCCCCTGCCCTTAAACGTGGGTGCAAAGATAGAGACTTTTTATTATGCACAATACCTTAATGGACTTTTTTTGAGAGATAAGGAAAATAATATTCTATATACCAGTATACCATATATTTACATGATAAAAGCCGGCTGAAAACCGGCTTTTATCATGTAAATATATGGTATTTAGTACTTGTAAAGACCTATATCTTCAACCGAAGATGCCCGAATAAATTCTGCCCTGGCTTTTACTTCTCCCTTGGCCATCTTGTTGAAAACCTGTGCGGAACGAAGATGAGAACTATCACGATTGGCATCTAGAACCAAAAGGTAACTCATGGTAATGTAACCTGCCATTTCAACCATTCTGCGGGCATGCAGATCTATAAACTCATCATCCCCGGATGATACAACCTTTTCTACAGCCTCTTCATAATCTTGGGTCAGGGAGATCAAAATCCGTCTGAATTTTTCGAGTTCCGGTTTCAATTCTGCCTTTTCATAGACCCTTATTTGTTTTAGATAACCACCAGTTGTTACGCCTCTTATGGCTGCTACAACCTGCAACTGGGTAGTGCCCTCGTAGATGGAGGTAATACGTGCATCACGGTAAATCCGTTCAACCGGATAATCTTTCATAAAACCTGAACCTCCATGGATCTGAACGGCATCGTAGGCATTCTGATTACAGTATTCTGAAGTGATGCCTTTTGCAAGCGGTGTAAACAAATCAGCAACACGTTGTGCCTCCTTCATCTCATTTCGCTCGACAGGATCTAACTTGCGATCTTCCGATATTTGCTCGTATGTCTTATACAAATCTACAAATCTTGAGGTCTCATACAGCAAAGTACGTGAACCATCCAGCTTGGCTTTCATTACGGACAACATTTCGAATACTGCCGGGAACTCGATGATTTGTTTACCAAACTGCTTACGTTCTTTAGCATATTGAAGGGCTTCCCGGTAGGCAGCCTCGGAAATACCAACAGATTGGGCAGCAATTCCCAAACGTGCCCCATTCATTAAAGCCATTACATATTTGATCAATCCCATTTTACGGGAACCAACCAATTCGGCGGGGGCATTTTTGAAGACCAGCTCGCAGGTAGGGGAGCCAATGATTCCCATTTTGTGTTCGATGCGACGGACAACAACTCCACCACTTCTCCTGTCATAAACAAACATGGAGAGTCCCCGTCCGTCCCTGGTTCCCTCTTCAGATCGGGCCAAAACAAGCGCAATGTCCCCATCTCCGTTGGTAATGAACCGCTTCACTCCATTCAGCAACCAAGTGCCTTTTTTCTCATCGTAGGTGGCTTTAAGCTGTACAGCCTGAAGATCGGATCCCGCATCAGGTTCAGTAAGGTCCATGGCCATTGTTTCGCCATGAACAACACGCGTCAGGTAACGCATCTTTTGTTCTTCGGATGCAAATTCATTCAAAGTCTCTGCACAATCCTGCAAACCCCAGATATTGACAAAACCTGCATCCGCCCTGGAAACAATGTCGGCTGCCATAATATAGGGAACAATAGAGAAATTCAATCCTCCAAACCTGCGTGGCAGTGTGATACCCATCAGTCCGGCCTTTACCAGCGCATCAAGATTTTCCTGGGTACCACGGGCATATTTAACATGACCGTCTACAACCTGTGGCCCTTCAGCATCGATACTCTCGGCGTTGGGTGAGATGATCTCTCCACTTATCTCCCCTACTACCTCCAGAACACGATCATAGCTGTCCATCGCATCCTCAAAATCCAGCGGAGCAAAATCATATTTATCCTTGTCCTCAAAATTCCGCTCTTTCAATGACACCAACTTGTGCATCATTGGGTGGTTCAGATGAAATTTAAGGTCTTTGTTATCGTTGTAAAAATTTGCCATTTGAAATGTTATTTTGGGGGATACCCCGATTCAACCTCGATTTACTTCGTATTGGATTTGTAATACTTGATCATCTTTGGAATGACCTCGGAGATATCACCGGTAATTACATAATCGGCGATGGAGTTAATTGGCGCTTCAGGATCCGAATTTATTGAAATAATCTGCGCCGACTCTTCCATTCCGGCGCGGTGCTGCACCTGCCCGGAGATTCCGCACGCAATGTATAGTTTGGGCCGGACAGTGATTCCAGTCTGGCCAATTTGTCTGTCATGATCAGCATATCCGGCATCCACCGCTGCACGCGATGCTCCAACCTCGGCGCCTAAAACTGCTGCAAGATCATGAAGCAATTTGAAATTCTCCTTCGAGCCAACTCCATAACCTCCCGAAACCACAATGGAAGCTCCCTTGATGTTGATCTTTTTCTTCTCCGTATGCCTCTCAATGATTTGAACCACAAAATCAAGGTCGTTCACATATTTTGAAACCTCCAGATAGTTCACTTTCCCGGGATAATTGGCATTGATTGCCTCCTTTTTCATCACTCCTTCGCGAACGGTAGCCATCTGCGGGCGACAATCAGGGTTGATAATGGTGGCAATAATATTCCCTCCAAAAGCAGGTCTGATTTGGTACAGAAGATCTTTATAAACCACCCCGGCTTTTTTGTCTTCGTGATCTCCGATCTCCAAACTGGTGCAATCAGCGGTCAATCCGCTGTGCAATGCTGAGGAGACACGGGGTCCCAGGTCGCGGCCAATAGGTGTAGCACCCATGAGCGCTATTTGAGGTTTTTCTTCCTCAAATAGTTTGATCAAAATCGCCGAATGGGGCAAAGTTGTGTAGGGTTCCAAACGCGCATCATCTGCAACATGAAGTACATCTACACCAAATGGAAGTATCTGCTTTTCAATTCCTGTCAGTCCTGATCCTGCTATAACGGCTTCCAGTTGACAACCCAACTGGTTGGCCAGGCTTCTGCCTTTTGTGAGAAGTTCGAGGCTCACCTCGGATACAATTCCCTCTTCAACTTCACAGTAAACAAATATATTGTTCATTCAATTAGTATTTTAAAATTTGGAAACCATTAGCCGATCACATGACTCTCAATCAGTTCTCTCATCAAATCATTGATCCCTTCATCGGCCGTATTCAATTTCTTCGCGTCCTTTGCCTGAAGCACAACATTGTCGATCTTTTTCACTTTGGTAGGCGATCCGGTAAGTCCAAGTTGATCAGCATCCGTTTTAATATCAGCAACGGTCATCTCCCGAATGTAGAGGAATGGTCGATGGTCGTACAAATGGGTATAATCTTCGGTAGCCTCCTGTTTTTCTGTGATGGTCCTGGCATGTTTGAATTTCATCAGCATCTTGACATTTCTGGAACGACACTCCGGTGCGCTTCCATTCACCGTAAGGAGCATTGGCAGTGGCGATTTTACAGTTTCAACACCATTTCCCAGCCTGCGACGCATCACGATAGCTGATTTCTCAATAGATAAAACCTCCTCAACATAGGTAACCTGGGGTAAATGCAACTTTTCAGCTACTTGCGGTCCTACTTGTGCTGTATCCCCATCAATTGCCTGTCTCCCGGCAACAATCAGGTCGAAATGTCCCATCTCCTTGATTGCCTGTGCTAAGGCATAAGAAGTGGCAAGTGTATCGGAACCGGCAAAGGCACGGTCAGTAAGCAATACACCACTGTCCGCTCCCCGGTACAAACCTTCGCGAATGATCTCAGCAGCCCTGCCTGGTCCCATTGTCAGGATGGTAATGGTAGTTCCTGGTATGGTATCCTTCACCCTCAAAGCCAATTCGAGTGCATTGAGGTCCTCCGGATTAAAAATTGCAGGAAGCGCCGCCCTGTTTACAGTTCCGTCGGCCTTCATGGCATCCTTCCCAACATTTCTGGTATCGGGAACCTGTTTGGCCAATACAATTATTTTTAAACCCTTCATCTGTTATATTTGTTTTTATTTGATCCCCCGCACATGCAGGTGAATAGACAATGGTCAGAATATTCATCATATGGAGGTTTCCGTCCTTTAAACCGGATACCCTGTCTTATCAAAAAAGTTTTATGATCCGTTTATAATTTTATTTTTCATTTGTTTGATGGAACCAAAGATCGGCTAAGCCAATACCCACAAAATCTTTTTTGGTTGATGTGAACCTATTCTCATGGGTATTTCAAGCTTTCGGGGTGCAAATATAAAACTTCATCAAGTGGTTACCAAAAGGTTGGAAAACACCAAAGAGAGCGCATCCATTGGAAAAATTCCTGCAGGTTGGTTAAAAGAGTTGTTTAATGGCCGTGAAGTCAATTCATACAAGACTTTAGAACATATAAATGACATGTTCAAAAAAAAGAATAACCCAAAAACACCCAAATAATTTAGAATGATTTTTTATTATTTATTTGCTCATAGAGGGCGGAGGTGAAAGGTTCCCCCATTTTTTGTTGGGTTTGGAGCCCATTTGGAGAATAAGCGATCCTCCTTTGACGATCTCATCGTGCGTAATCCAAGGTCTGTTGAAAAGGAATCCATTCAATGTTGCAGACTGGATATATTTGTTTTCGGATGAATTACTCATAGCCTGAATGTCGAATTGCTTATTTCCCGGCAGGTGAAGCACAACCTTTTCAAACAAAGGGGATCCAATGTTGTAAACGGGCTCACCAGGTGTCACCGCGTAGATTCCCATGGCACTCAACGCATACCACGATGAGAGTGATCCCATGTCCTCATTTCCGCACAATCCACCCGGCCCTGATTTATAGAGTTGCTCACAAACCTGCCGTACCCTCTCCTGCGTTTTCCAGGGTTCTCCTGAATAGTTGTACAAATAGGCAACGTGATGGGAAGGCTGATTCCCATGAACGTATTGACCAATTGTTCCCACAACACCCACATATTTGGGAGGGGTAATATTTGGATCCATAGTGAAAAACTGATCCAGCTTGTCATTGAATTTTTTGGTACTTCCGAACAGATCAATCAACCCCTTCACGTCATGCTGAACAGACCAGATGTATTGCCATGCATTTGATTCGGTGTAATGTCTTGAAGGACGCCTGCCAACCAAAAGGGGGTCGAAATATCTATAGAAGGTATGCTTACCAACGGTGTCAATAACCTGTTCGCGTCCGTTCAGCACCTCCAGAAAAGTACCGTCGGCTTTTTTTGGTCGCATAAAACCAACAGTTTCATCCCATAAATTCTTGTAATTCATTGCCCGTTTCATAAACAGATCATAATCCGAATTTTTTCTTAGCGCTTTGGCCATCTGGGCAATACACCAATCGTCGTAGGCAAGTTCAAGGGTGTTGGGTACGGCTTCTGTCACCCTATCAATGGGAGTGTACCCAAGTTTCAGATAATATTCGAGTCCGGATCGTGCTGCACTGACCGGGACCGGGACCTTTGGAAGCTCCAGTGCTTTTTTTCGCATGGCCTGGTAAACAAACCCGACATCAAAATCACGAAATCCTTTCATGTATGCATCCACAACAATTGGAATAAGATGATCGCCCACCATACCCTCACCACAGACATTTAAAAAATGTTGTGCAGGCATCCATCCAAAATCTTTTGCTTTGGCAGCGATGGATTTTAAAAAATCGTTCACATGCCCGGGTGCTGCCAAGGTCAGGAATGGGTGCTGGGAACGATAAGTGTCCCAACAGGAGAACGATCCATAAAAATCATATCCATTGGCCATGTGCACCTTACCATCCATACCAAAATACCTGCCGTCGACATCCTGTGAGATATATTGTGCAAGCAGGGAATGATAAACTGCAGTATAGAAGATCTCCATCTTTTTCTCTGTTGCGCCTGATATCTCGATCTTTGAAAGTTCCTTGTTCCATGTTTTTTCCGCATCATCCCGGACCCGGTCAAAATCAAAATCAGGCATCTCCTTCTTCAAATTCTTTCGCGCCCCTTCAACATCAACATAAGACAAGGCAATTTTAACCAGAACCTGCTCGTTGGAGCTTGATTGAAATGTCACAAACGCTCCCATTTTATCACCAATCTCGCTGTTTTTATAGGGGAAAATACTGCCTCCTGATTCGGGTGTTTTGTAGGTGGCATCAAATGTTCCGTAGTATTCGAATGGCTTGCTGAACTCTGCCGAAAAATAGATATTCCCCTGCTCTGTGCTTTTGCATCCCTCAATCTGGTGGTCATTCACAATATCAACTCTTGAACGTCCAGTGGAAGGAGTGGATCCAATTTGATGTCCAATGTCCAGAATTACCCTGGCATTCAACGTAGCCGGGAAGGTGTAACGATGCATGGCTGCCCTTTGTGTTGCAGTTAATTCAACTTTAACCTGATTGTCTTTCAGGTATACCGAATAGTAACCCGGTGATGCAACTTCATCCTTATGATCAAACCTGGAACGATATCCCTCTTCCGGCTTTTCGATGGTACCGGGAACGATTTTCAATCTGTCAGAAACTATGGGTTGCAGCAATATATCCCCTCCACTTACCATTCCGGTTCCGCTGAAATGGGTATGGCTAAAACCGATGATCGACTGGTCTGAATAGGTATAACCGGCACTGTAGGTCCAGCCTGAAGTGTTGCAATCCGGGCTGACATGCACCATGGCAAAAGGCAATGACGCCCCAGGGTAGGTATGCCCGAAAAAATCTGTCCCCAGCAATGGGTTGACATACTTCGTATATTGCTTAACCTCCTGCCCGCATGCATTGTCATTGGGATAGGATAACAACCCGATGAAACTTATTGCCATCAGGAGGTGAAAATTAGATATGTTTCTCATTGACTGTTGATTTGTTGGCGGAAAGTTAGCGATTAAACGCATTATAAAGTTGTGGTATTTTAACCATTTCTTCCCAAATAAATGCTAATATTGTTTTACCCAAATCTTTAATCGTACAATCATGAAATTTTTTTTCCTTCCCTCTCCAAAAAATTCCTTCATACGTGGGATCCTTACCATTGCCATTGGGGTAATCATTTTGGCTATGCCGGGCATAACCCTTAAATCAGTGATAATGATGGTTGGAGGAATGATTTTGATTAGCGGAATTTTCAGTATGTTGTTCTCCGGAAGAAAAAAATCCAATGGAATAGGATTCAATACTTCGTTTCAGGGATTTTTCAATATTCTTTGGGGAATGCTTTTTTTACTCCAGCCGATGGCCATTGTGAAGATTTTTGGATTTTTCTTTGGGATTATCATCTTATTTCTCGGACTGATGATGTTTCTTGGGACTTTGGGAACTCTTTCAAAGTCCATCTGGTCGTGGATCTATCTGGTTTTTGGCTTTGTCATGATCTCCGGAGGCACATTCCTTCTTGTTCACCCCATCGAAAGCACTGAAAATATTCTCAAATTTTTTGGGGCAATTTTAGTAGTCTATGGAATCCTGGAATTAACAATGGCCTGGAGGTTAAGAAAAATGCCAAAGGGAACAAATGCCGGGAACACAGTGGATACAACTTACGAAGAAGTATAGACAAAAAGGGTTGTCCTTGAAGAACAACCCTTTGCACGGTCAAAACACAGACTTGCAGAAATAGTAGTAGTAGTTGAAAAATACAAATCGTTGGCTGACTTTTTTCGAAATTCGTAAGAGTACTTATTTATTGTATTATTGTTTTGTAGATTTTTTAATTTTTACAATGGCCGAAGCGAAGAGTTCCATCTCTTTCCTTGAACCAAGCATCGCATGCTGCATGATCCAGACAGCTTCGTGGTAACAGGCTTTTTCCGTAACCGGACATTGAACCTTGGTATAATCTACCGTTTCCGGTATAGCATAACACATGAAATTTTTCTTCTGAAACAATGGTTGTTTGTAGAGTGGCTCGGGATAACCCATGAAACATGGTACTCCCTCCGCAGCCAGCATCTTTGCAAATTCCACTTTAGATAGTCCGTTGAACTTTGCCTGATCGTACTTGAATATGTAGATGTGGTAACTGTGAACCGTCTCTCCCAAATCTCTTGTAAGCGGGGTTATCCCATCAATTTGCGACAGCAATTCATTGAGATAAGTGCCATTTGCATGCCGTATAGCTGTCTGTTTTTCCAGCCTTTTCAACTGACTTGATAGCAATACTGCCTGCAACTGCGTGATTCTGTAATTACACCCGGCATTGTGGTGCTCATACCATGCCCCACCTTCCACACGCCCAACATTGCGAAGCGAATTCATCATTTGGTACAAGCCATCATCGTTGGTTACGACGATCCCGCCTTCACCACTGGTAAGATTCTTGGAAGATTGAAAACTAAAGCAGCCGACATCACCAATTGATCCAAGTTTTTTTCCCTTGTATTCCGCTCCATGTCCATGGCAGGCATCTTCTATCACTCTTAATCCATGTATTTTTGCGACGGAAACAATCTGGTCCATCTCACATGCCATACCTGCAAAATGTACCGGGATGATCGCCTTTGTTCTTGGTGTAACCGCAGCTTCAATTTTTGAAGCATCCAGATTGTAAGTCCGTGGGTCAATATCGACAAAAACCGGGACACAGTTGGCTTCAATGACAATCGAAGCTGTTGCAATAAAAGTATAGGGCGGAACAATAACCTCATCGCCGGGTTTAACACCGCAGGCAATCAAAGCCAGTCGCAGGGCAACAGAACCATTTACGCAGGTAAGCGCATATTTTGTTCCGCAAAAGGCAGCAAATTCCTTTTCAAAAAGAGCCACTTCTCCCCCGCAATCAGGATTTCCCCATTTGCCGCTCCGCACAATATCCGCCACACTTTTGATATCGGTTTCGTCGTAAAGGGGCCAATCGAAATCCCTCACAACAGTTTTTGGCCCCCCGTTAATAGCTAAATTCTTCATCTGTTAATTCGTTATAAGTGATCGTAGCATAGTTGTATAGTCTGAAGCGAGGACTCGGGCAAACATTCGACGGGCGGCCTGTTGTGGTTGATACACTGCGCGAAATAGGCAATCTCATTGTAGAATCCTTCTCCGGCTGAACCAGATGGGATTTCTTCAACATTCGAATCAGTTGCCACTTGTATCACATCGCCTTTCACAGTTGAAAACTGAACACTCGCTTGCTCAAAATTTGCCATATAACCCGCCTGAAATGGGAAAGTAGCGTGAAAGATGTTCCCTCCTTCTATCTTAACATGGATATCTTTATCAAGATAATTCCACATTGCACTGACGTAATCATGTTTGCTCAACAATCCCGGAAGATAATCACATCTAATACTTCCCGGTTTTCCCAGAATAAAATTTACATAATCAATGTCATGAATTAGAAGATCGAAGAGGGCACCGCCAGAGGATCCATATGAGATCCTGCGATCCATCCACTCCCCCCAGGCAGGGACACCTGAGAATCTTGACAATGAGAGAAATTTGAGTGCGCCATAAGTGCCATTGTCTATCCACTCCTTAAGCTTTTGATAAGGAGGCATAAATCTGACAACGTGACCAATCATCAGTATCCGCTCTTTCTCACTGGCAAGCCGGATCAGCTCTTCTGCCTGATGAATGTTCAGGCAAAAAGGTTTCTCCAGAAAAACATGCTTCCCATGAAGTAACACTTTGCGTGTCATTTCATAGTGAAGGTCTGTGTGTACACAAATGTGAACGGCATCCAGTTCTTCAAATTCAAGACAGTCGTCTATACTGACATACCTTCTAATTTGGGCAACCTGCTCCTGATCTATTCCTTGAGTGGCAAAATTACCGGTATTGAATTTCAATTTTTCTTCAACTGCTGTGGGATTCTTGTCAACGATTGCCACCAATTCCAAATCGCTATTCTTGAGAATATTTTCGGCATGGGTCATCCCCATAAACCCAAAACCCAAAATCGCGACTTTCTTCATTTGTTTGACTTGCTTGCTTACTAAATTCTATATTCTTAACTCTCCACGCTACAAACTTATATTTTAATATTATTACATTTTAATGCCGTATTGTCAAAGATTAATATAATTTTGTCAAGATATTAAGATCAAATCACTTCTATGAAACAATAATATACCACAATGAAGGCAACTTACCAAAAGATCCTACTTAGTGAAGGATCGTCGTTCTTAGCCACAAGGTTAATATTACCTCGGTTTCATTCAGAATATCATTTTCATCCTGAATATGAATTGAAATATGTGATCGAAAGCAAGGGGAAAAGATTTGTTGGCGACACCATCGAGAATTTCCAGGAAGGAGATCTGATCCTTCTTGGTCCCAATATTCCCCATTACTGGAAAAATGATGCAGTGCATGATCAGACTGATCTGATGAAGGCTAAGGCCGTTGTCGTTCTCTTTTCTGAAGATTTTCTGGGAGACAAATTTTTTTCTGTCCAGGAGATGATCCCAATTATGGAAATACTTAGAAAATCAAACGCAGGACTGGCATTTCCAAATGCCATCAGTGGTCCAATTCCCCGCATGATGGAGGAGTTAACTGTATCAACGGGACCGCTAAGAATCATCCTGATGCTCGAAATTCTTGCTGAACTTGCAAAAGTAGAATCCAGAAAGTTACTTACTGAGGAATTTTCATCAGGTACTCCATTTCTCGATGCCAATAGCCCTTCCTTTGTCAGGCTTCAAAAAGTGCACCACTATGTGATCAAGAATTTTTATTCTCCTTTGCAGATTGAAGATGTAGCCCAAATTGCCAACATGACGCCACACGCCTTCTGTAAATACTTCAAGAAAAGCACCAAGAAAACCTTTATGACATTCCTCAACGAATTGAGGGTGTGCCATGCAAAAAAATTGCTGATAGAGAACCGAATTCCCATTTCTCAAATATGTATTGAATCAGGATTTAACAATATTTCTAACTTCAATCGGCAGTTCAAGACAGGAACAAACATGACGCCGAGTGATTTTAAGGCAATGTATATCAACTGAAAAGGATAAAGGATAAAGGATAAAGTAAAATGGATAAAGTAAGGAACTCCGCATCCAAGATCGCGTAAAAAAGATAATCCATTATTCCAAATCAATAACTCTATGACTACTACATGAAACTTCTATTAACATTGACCATTTGCGCTCTTTTCCTCGCGGGGAACAGTTATGTTTCAGGGAAAACTACTGAATTCAGGCTCCCCCCTAAACTTGCTGACTATCTCGCTTCCAAACCGGAATATGTCAAAACGAAGGCAGAAATGATGAAATTCCGTGCAGCCAAGACCCCTGTAGTTGGTGTTGCAGTGCACCGTGCTGCCAATGAATTTGCGCCTGAAAATACATTGGCAGCGATGCAAATTGCACTGGATCTTGAGGTGGATTACATTGAAATGGATGTCCGGCAAACAAAAGATTGCAAATCATTGATTCTGCACGACGGTAACCTGGACCGTACCACCAATGGGAAAGGACCATTAAAAGATGTGAATTTCGACGAAGCCCGTGCGCTTTCCGCCGGATTATGGTTCGATCCGTTCTATGCCTCAGAGAAAATCCCTACACTTGAAGAGTCGTGCGCGCTTTTGGCTGATCACAACAAAAAATCAGGGCACAAAACCTACTTCTATGTCGATTGCAAAGATATCAACGCCAAAGTACTTATTGACAATCTAATCCAATATCATCTTCTGGAGGGTTCCGTTTTGTACATTAACAAGGCAGAACAAATTGATCAGATCAGGGCAATTGCCCCGAAAGCGAAAATACTTCCCGGACTGAGAAGCGGTAAGGATTTAAACAAGATTGCGGATACCCTGCATCCTTATGCCCTGGATGTTAACTGGAAAGATCTCTCTAAAGAATTGATTGACAAAGCCCACGCTAAAGGAGTGAAAATTTTCTCAGATGGATTTGGAGAAGATATGAATATAGAATCTTATCAAAAGGCGATCAAATTAGGAATTGATGTGATCTCAACGAATAAGGTTTCGGTGATTTATGAGGCGGTAGTGAAGATCTCGAAATAACGTTAATAGCTTTTTCAATCGTCAAAAACTTTTCCAAAGTTTCAAACTATGATAATGGAATGAACAAAGTATCCAACTTTGGAAAAGTTATCAGCGTTTATTGATTTTTATATACACGGAAATTTCATATTCACCTCAAATTTCTGTAACTTTATAAGAGTCAAATGAATGTGGATTTATTATGGAATCTTTGCAACCCGATAGCTGTTACCACATTTTCAACCATGCAAATGGGTTCGAGAGTATATTCAGAATACGAGAGAATTTCATCTATTTTCTGGAAAAGTACCGGCTATATATCTCACCTATTGCTGAAACTTATGCGTACTGCCTTATGCCTAACCATTTTCATCTGGTGGTACGGATGCGAAAACGCGAGACAATAGAAGAGCTGATTCGAATTAATAACGACCCGTCGATTAGATTTAACTTCTCCAAAGTTTCAAACTTTGATAAGGTAATGAGCAATATATCCAACTTTGGAAAAGTTATTAGCGATAACGATATCGAAAAATATCTATCGAAACAATTTGCAAATTTATTCAGTTGTTACACGCAGTCCTTCAACAAAGTATATCACCGCAAGGGATCGTTGTTCATCAAAAATTTTAAACGCGAACCAATATCCGACAAAATCTATTTTCTGAATGCAATTGTGTATACTCACCGGAACCCCGTTCATCACGGCTTTCGTGAAAAATATCAAGATTGGGAATACAGTTCGTATAACGATATTGTTGACGGAGTTTGTGATTTGACAGAAGTCAGCAAACTTTTAGCAATAACTGACGGTCTGAAGTCTTTCAAAGAGATGCACCAGCATTCCCTCGAAGATTTTAATACTGAATGCGATCTGTAATTACGAACAACTTTTCCAAAGTTCGATACTTTGCTGTTTCCCTTATCAAAGGATGAAACTTTGGAAAAGTTATTTGATTGGAAAAGTTATCAATAAAAAAAAATCCCCTTCGAAAATTCGAAGGGGATTTTTTTATGCTTGACCTTTCGGCGTACCAAAAGGGGTAGATGGAAAAGGTTCATATCCTCCTTGTATCTGAATCGGTCCGTAGATCGCTTCGTATTTCTGGAGGTTCTCCTGCAACGCCTTCATCAGTCTTTTGGCATGATCCGGCGTCAGAATAATCCTGGATTTCACCTGTGCTTTCGGTACACCCGGAACCACTCTGACAAAATCCAGTACAAACTCCGAGGGAGAATGGGTAATGATGGCCAGATTGGAATAGGTTCCCTGCGCCACCTCTTCACTCAGTTCGATGTTAAGCTGATTTTGATTGTCGTCCTGCATCCTGAACTTTTTAAGATTACTCCTCTTCTTCTACTGTTTCGTATTTCTTATGGTCAATCAGACGATCATACTCATCTTTTGAACCAACCACGATATTCCTGAACATTGGGTTACCGGTACCGGCAGGGATCAGGTGCCCGCAAATAACGTTCTCCTTCAAACCTTCCAGGTAATCGACCTTGCCGTTGATAGCGGCTTCGTTCAATACTTTGGTAGTTTCCTGGAACGATGCAGCAGACATCCACGACTTCGTTTGAAGCGAAGCCCTGGTGATTCCCTGAAGGACCTGACTGGAGGTTGCAGGAACGGCATCCCTTGCTTCGACAACCTTTTTGTCGCGACGTTTCAACATAGAATTCTCATCCCTCAAACGACGGGCGGTGATAATCTGTCCGGCTTTCAGGTTCTCTGAATCTCCGGAATCCGTAACAATTTTCTTACCAAATACCCAGTCATTCTCAGTATTGAATTCCATCTTATCAACGATCTGTTTTTCGAGGAAGCGGGTATCACCCTGGTCTACTATTTCAACCTTGCGCATCATCTGGCGCACAATCACCTCGAAGTGCTTGTCGTTGATCTTCACACCTTGCATCCGGTAAACATCCTGAACCTCATTCACGATATACTCCTGAACTTTGGTCGGCCCTTTGATGGCCAGGATATCAGACGGAGTGGTAGCACCATCCGACAAAGGAATGCCCGCGCGAACGTAGTCGTTTTCCTGAACCAGAATCTGGCGGGAAAGTGGTACGAGGTATTTCTTTTGTTCTCCGGTACGTGAAGTAATGGTGATCTCGCGGTTACCACGTTTGATTTTACCAAGTGACACCTCTCCGTCGATCTCAGAAACAACGGCAGGATTGGATGGGTTACGTGCTTCGAAGAGTTCTGTTACCCTTGGAAGACCACCGGTGATGTCACCGGCTTTCCCGGATGCCCTTGGAATTTTCACCAATACATCTCCGGCTTTTACCATCTGACCTTCGTCCACGCTGATGTGACCACCCACGGGAAGGTTGTACAACCTGATGTCATCACCATTCTCATCGAGAATACGTAACGTCGGGTTCTTGGTTTTATCTCTGGTTTCAATAACTACTTTTTCGCGATAACCGGTCTGTTCGTCAGACTCTTCACGATAGGTCGTACCATCAATAAAGTCCTGGAAGTTAACCCTTCCGTTGAACTCAGTGATGATAACCCCGTTGTAAGGATCCCATTCGCAAACGACTGAATCTTTCTTTATTTCCGAACCGTTTTGGATGAACAATTTCGATCCGTAAGGCATTGAGTGTGTAGAAAGTGGGATTCCGGTGTTTTTGTCCAGAATCTTCAACTCTGCCAAACGACTCACTACGATATCAACTTTTTCGCCCTTTTCATCGGTCCATTCTACCGTACGCAACTCCTCAATTTCGGCAATACCGTCGTAACGGGAAATCACGGTAGATTGAGTGGAGACGTTACCCGCGATACCCCCTACGTGGAATGTACGAAGTGTCAGCTGCGTTCCAGGCTCACCAATGGACTGTGCAGCAATCACACCGACTGCCTCGCCCATCTGTACCATTTTACCGGTTGCCAGGTTACGACCATAACATTTTCCACAAACTCCATTCTCTGCTTCACAGGTAAGAACCGAACGAATCTCGACTCTTTCAATTGGGGAGTCTTCGATAACAGCAGCAATCTCTTCAGTTATCTGTTCACCCGAATGAACGATCAGTTTCCCTGTCATCGGATGGTAGATATCGTGGACAGTGGTACGACCCAGGATTCTTTCAGATAAAGAGGCGACAACCTCTTCATTGTTTTTCAATGCTGAAGCGATCAAACCGCGAAGTGTTCCGCAATCGGGTTCGTTGATGATCACATCCTGTGCAACGTCTACGAGACGACGGGTCAGGTATCCTGCGTCAGCCGTCTTCAGGGCCGTATCGGCCAAACCTTTACGGGCACCGTGGGTGGAGATAAAGTATTCGAGTACCGAAAGACCCTCCTTGAAGTTCGCAAGGATCGGGTTCTCAATAATTTGTGATCCTGTAGATCCTGATTTCTGGGGTTTAGCCATCAATCCGCGCATACCGCACAACTGGCGGATCTGCTCCTTGGAACCACGGGCTCCAGAGTCCAACATCATGTAAATAGAGTTGAATCCCTGCTTATCTGTGCTGATGGTTTTCATCACATTCTGGGTCAACTTGGCATTTACGTGTGTCCAGATATCGATCACACCGTTGTACCTCTCGTTGTTGGTGATGAAACCCATGTTGTAGTTGTTCGAAATTTCTTCGACGCCGGCATATCCTTCTTCAACCATTTCGGTTTTTCCTTCCGGGATAATAACATCATCCAGGTTGAATGAAAGACCTCCACGGTATGCCATCTTGTAACCAAGATCTTTGATGTCGTCCAAAAACTGTGCTGTGATAGCGTTGTTGGTCCTTTTCAGAATATCAGCAATAATATCACGCAAGGCCTTCTTGGTCATCAACTTATTGAGATAACCGGCCTCTTTGGGCACGAATTCATTAAACAGGATACGACCAACCGTAGTCTCTATGGTCATTAATTTTGATTCTCCGTTCTCATCCAAATCCAGGACTTTGCAGTTAACGATGGTGTGCATGTCAACTTTACCTTCATTGTAGGCGATGATCGCCTCCTCTGAAGAGTAGAAAGAGAGTCCTTCACCTTTTGCTCCTTTGCGGTGTTTGGTCATGTAATAAAGACCAAGTACCATGTCCTGAGAAGGCACGGTGATCGGTGCGCCGTTGGCAGGATTCAAAAGGTTGTGGGAGGAGAGCATCAGAAGCTGAGCCTCAAGAATGGCAGCATTTCCCAGCGGAAGGTGAACTGCCATCTGGTCACCGTCGAAGTCGGCGTTGAAACCGGTACATACGAGCGGGTGCAGACGAATAGCTTTTCCCTCAACCAAAACCGGCTGGAAAGCCTGAATAGAGAGCCTGTGCAAGGTAGGAGCACGGTTCAGAAGAACAGGATGTCCTTTCATTACATTCTCCAGGATATCCCAAACAACGGGATCCTTGCGATCGACAATCTTTTTGGCTGATTTAACCGTTTTGACAATACCGCGCTCAATAAGCTTACGGATGACAAACGGTTTATACAATTCTGCGGCCATCTCTTTTGGGATACCGCATTCGTGAATTTTCAGGTTTGGACCTACAACAATGACCGAACGTGCAGAGTAGTCAACACGTTTACCAAGCAAATTCTGACGGAAACGTCCCTGCTTACCTTTCAGTGAGTCAGAGAGTGATTTCAGCGCACGGTTGTTATCTGTTTTAACGGCGTTGGATTTGCGGCTGTTGTCGAACAGTGAGTCGACAGCCTCCTGCAACATCCGTTTCTCGTTGCGGAGAATAACTTCAGGAGCTTTGATTTCGATCAGTCTTTTCAGACGGTTGTTGCGAATGATTACCCTGCGGTAGAGGTCATTCAGGTCGGAAGTAGCAAATCGACCGCCATCCAATGGAACCAATGGACGAAGATCCGGTGGAATTACCGGAACAACTTTCACGATCATCCATTCAGGCTGATTTCTTACCTTGGAAGAACGGAATGCTTCAACAACCTGCAAACGCTTCAATGCCTCACTCTTACGCTGCTGTGAACCTTCGTTGCCTGCTTTGTTACGCAGGTCATAAGAGAGCTCATCCAGGTCGAGCCTGGAAAGCAGTTTGTACAATGCTTCGGCGCCCATATCGGCAATAAACTTATCAGGATGTTCGTCATCCAGCAGCTGATTCTCTTTGGGCAGCGAATCGACGATGTCGATGTACTCTTCTTCCGTTAGGAAATCAAGGTATTTAACGCCATCATTTCGCTTAATACCAGGATTGATAACGACATATCGTTCGTAATAAATGATTGAATCAAGTTTCTTGGTCGGCAGGCCGAGCAGGTAACCAATCTTGTTGGGCAGAGACTTGAAGTACCAGATGTGCACAACCGGCACCACCAGTGAAATGTGGCCCATTCTTTCGCGGCGCACTTTCTTCTCGGTAACTTCAACGCCACAGCGGTCGCAAACGATTCCGCGGTAGCGGATGCGTTTGTATTTTCCGCAATGACATTCGTAATCCTTCACCGGCCCGAAAATTCTTTCGCAAAAAAGTCCATCACGTTCGGGCTTGTAAGTCCGATAGTTGATGGTTTCTGGTTTCAGGACTTCTCCGTGCGAACGTTCAAGAATTTCTTCGGGTGAAGCAAGACTGATACTGATCTTGGTGAAATTACTTTTAACCTTGTTATCTCGTCTGAATGCCATAATTTATAGGAAATATTTGTAACATAACCAAATGATTAACAAAAAGCCGGCATCCGCAGAGATATTCTCCGGATGCTGACAAACAAATTATTCTAAGTTTACACTTAAACCCAGTCCCCTGAGTTCGTGCAACAGAACGTTCAATGATTCCGGAATACCAGGCTGCGGCATTGGATCTCCTTTGACAATGGCTTCGTACGCTTTGGCACGACCCATTACGTCATCCGATTTCACCGTCAGGATCTCCTGCAGGATATTGGATGCACCGAATGCTTCGAGCGCCCAAACCTCCATCTCACCGAAACGTTGTCCTCCGAACTGCGCCTTACCACCGAGCGGCTGCTGGGTAATCAGCGAATAAGGACCAATTGAACGGGCATGCATCTTATCTTCCACCATGTGGCCGAGTTTCAGCATGTATATTACTCCTACCGTTGCAGGCTGGTCAAATTTTTCGCCTGTTTCACCATCATGCAGCCATGTTTTTCCAAATCTGGAAACACCTGCCTTTTCGGTATATTCAGAAATCTGATCGAGTGTAGCCCCATCAAAAATCGGAGTAGCGAATTTTACGCCAAGTTCTTTTCCTGCCCAGCCAAGAACAGTTTCATAGATCTGTCCAAGGTTCATACGTGAAGGCACACCAAGCGGGTTCAGAACGATGTCGACAGGTGTTCCGTCAGAAAGGAATGGCATATCCTCGTCGCGAACGATCCTGGATACGATACCTTTGTTTCCGTGGCGACCAGCCATTTTATCACCAATCTGCAGTTTACGCTTTTTGGCGATGTAAACTTTTGCCAACTGAAGGATTCCTGCTGGAAGCTCATCACCGATGGTAACGTTGTAACGTTTCCGGCGGGCAACAGCCTCTGCCTCCTTGTATTTCATGATGAAATTGTTCACAAGGGCATAAATCATGTCGTTCTTGTCCTTATCGGTCGTCCACTTACCAGGATTGACATTCAGATAATCGATCATCTGAAGTTGTTTCTGGGTAAATTTCACCCCTTTAGGAATCAGATCAGCATTGAAATAATCTTTTACACCCTGCGAAGTTTTACCATTCACCAGGTTGAAAAGTTTCTCAACAAGAATATCCCTCAATTTGTTGGTTTCGACTTCGAAATCGCGGTCAATCTGTTCGAGTAGTGGTTTTGTCGCTACTTTCCCCTTTTTCTCTTTGACAACCCTTGAGAAGAGTTTTTTGTCGATAACCACACCATTCAGTGAAGGAGATGCTTTTAATGAAGCGTCTTTCACATCTCCGGCCTTGTCCCCGAAGATGGCACGCAGTAATTTTTCTTCCGGCGAAGGGTCAGATTCTCCTTTTGGAGTGATCTTTCCTATCAGGATATCACCAGGCTTAACGATCGCACCAATACGGATTAAACCGTTCTCGTCGAGGTTGCGGGTAGCTTCCTCGCTTACGTTAGGGATATCAGAGGTAAATTCTTCTGAACCCCGTTTGGTGTCACGAACTTCCAGCGAATATTCATCCACGTGAATGGAGGTGAAAATGTCGTCGCGAACTATCCTTTCGGAGATCACGATGGCATCCTCATAGTTGTAACCCTGCCATGGCATGAAGGCAACTTTGAGGTTTCGTCCCAGAGCAAGCTCTCCGCCGGCAGTGGCATAACCTTCGGTCATAATATCACCCTCCTCGACACGCATTCCCTTTTTAACCATTGGTTTAAGGTCGATGCAGGTGCCCTGGTTGGTTTTCTTGTATTTTGGCAGCGTATATGTCTTGGTTTCAAGATCAAAACTTACATAGCGCTCTTCTTCAGTCATATCGTAACGGACAACAATCTTGTCGGCATCCACATATTCAATGACTCCGGGCCCTTCAGCCACAATATTGATACGTGCATCCTTGGCGATGTTGCGTTCCAATCCTGTTCCAACAATCGGAGACTCAGGACGCATCAGCGGAACCGCCTGGCGCATCATGTTTGAACCCATCAGGGCACGGTTGGCATCATCATGCTCAAGGAAGGTGATCAATGAAGCGGCAATAGATGCGATCTGATTTGGACCAACGTCCATCATGTCGGCATCCTCGCGGTTGGCCAACGGATAATCTGCATCCAGTCGGGCTTTCACCTTCGGATTGATAAAACGGCCATCTTCATCGATCAGTGCATTTGCCTGGGCGATAATTTTACCCTCTTCCTCTTCCGCTGTGTAATAGGTTACATCATCGTTGTTCAGGTTGACTTTCCCGGAAACAGCTTTACGATAAGGTGTGGAGATAAATCCGAGATTGTTGATCTTTGCAAATACACAGAGAGAAGAGATCAAACCGATGTTTGGACCTTCCGGTGTTTCGATAGGGCACAACCTTCCGTAGTGTGTATAGTGAACGTCACGAACCTCGAAACCGGCTCTTTCACGGGAAAGACCACCAGGCCCCAAAGCGGACATACGACGTTTGTGCGTCATCTCAGCCAAAGGATTGGTCTGGTCCATGAACTGTGACAATGCGTTGGTTCCGAAGAATGAGTTGATCACCGAAGACAAAGTCTTGGAATTGATCAGATCAATCGGAGTAAACACCTCGTTGTCACGAACATTCATTCTTTCGCGAATGGTCCTGGCCATCCTTGCCAGACCGACTGCGAACTGGGTGAACATCTGCTCGCCAACTGTTCTTACACGTCTGTTGGACAAGTGGTCGATGTCATCCACATCAGTTTTGGAGTTGACCAGCTTGATCAGGTATTTGATGATCTCGATGATATCGTGGTTGGTCAACACACGGGTAGTCATCTCGATGTTAAGGCCCAATTTTTTATTGATCCGGTAACGACCAACTTCGCCAAGGTCATAACGAACCTCAGAGAAGAATAGTTTGTCGATAACGTCCCTTGCAGTTGCTTCATCCGGCGGCTCAGAGTTTCTAAGCTGACGATAGATGTAAAGTACTGCCTCCTTTTCGGAGTTACACTGATCTTTTTGCAATGTATTGTATATGATCGCGTAGTCTCCGTTAACAGCATCCTCTTTGTGAAGAAGGATCGTCTTTGTACCGGATTCCAGGATCTCATCAACATGTTCATTGGTAATTACTACCTCACGGTCAACAATCACCTCATTTCTTTCGATGGAGACCACCTCACCGGTATCTTCATCCACGAAATCTTCAACCCATGTTTTCAAAACACGGGCGGCAAGTTTTCGGCCAACCACCTTTTTCAGGGCTGCTTTTGAAATTTTGATCTCGTCTGCGAGGTCAAAGATTTCCAGAATATCTTTATCGCTTTCGTATCCGATCGCACGCAGAAGTGTCGTTACGGGTAACTTCTTCTTACGGTCGATATAGGCATACATCACGTTGTTGATGTCTGTGGCAAATTCGATCCAGGATCCTTTGAAAGGGATTACCCGGGCTGAATATAGCTTCGTACCGTTGGCATGAACGCTCTGACCGAAGAAAACCCCCGGCGAACGGTGAAGCTGTGAAACAACAACCCTTTCTGCACCATTGATGACAAATGAGCCGGTTTGGGTCATGTAAGGAACAGTTCCCAGGTAAACATCCTGCACCACGGTATCAAAATCTTCGTGCTCAGGATCTGTACAAAACAATTTCAGTTTTGCTTTTAATGGGACACTAAACGTAAGCCCACGCTCGATACACTCTTCGATGCTGTATCTCGGGGGATCGACCTGATAGTCAATAAACTCTAAAACAAAATTATTTCTCGTATCGGAAATAGGGAAATTTTCCTGAAAAACCTTGAAAAGACCTTCGATTTTGCGATCTTCCGGAGAGGTTCCCAAT
>JALNYZ010000050.1 GCA_023229575.1 Prolixibacteraceae bacterium | reverse complement strand
TGTGTAGATCATACACAAATTTAGTAAATTGCACCCTGTCATTCTCACATTGTGGCCAAATTTTTGGGTCCTCACTCGCAATGACGGTATGCTGTTGATTTTGTGAGGGTGGAGAGAAGGAGGCGGGTCATCAGTTTTCAGTAATAGCAGAACCGCCGCCCGCCTCCTTCTCTCAACCCTCACCTCCAAAAAAATGATCCGTCATTGCGAACACGAGGCACGAAGTGTGAAGCAATCTGAAGCATTACTTGAATCTTTCAATTACAAATTACAGATTAAAAATTAAGGGTATATGCGCAGTGCGGCATATACCCTTAATTTTTAATCTGTAATTTGTAATTTCTATTTATTCAAATCATCCAACACATTCATCACCTCCCTGACGTGACCCTCACTTTCTTTCATCATGGCGGCCTCCTTTTCGTTCAGTTGAAGTTCAAAAATCTTCTCGATTCCGTGTTTGCCCAAAACAACCGGAACACCCAGGTAGCAATTGTATATGCCGTATTCTCCTTTTAGTTGAATGCAAACGGGGAAAATCCTGCGTTGATCTTTAACGATGGCCTCAACCATTTGGGCTGCAGCAGCTCCCGGAGCATACCAGGCAGAGGTTCCCATCAGTTTGACCAGTTCGCCCCCACCCACTTTGGTACGTTGCACGATGGCTTCGAGCCTGTCTTCAGAAACCAGTTCCGTAACCGGGATACCGCCAACGGTAGTATAACGGGTCAATGGAACCATGGTATCACCGTGACCACCCAGCAACATGGCGGTGATCTCCTTTTGTGAAATATTCAATTCATCAGAAAGGAATGCCCTGTAACGGGCAGTATCCAGGATTCCGGCCATCCCCAACACCCGTTCGCGCGGAAACCCGGAGCTAAGATGGGCCTGATAAGTCATCACGTCCAGCGGGTTGGAGACAATGACCAAAATGGTATTGGGCGAATATTTTACAATGTTTTCGGTTACAGATTTGACAATTCCGGCATTCACCTGAATCAGGTCGTCCCTGCTCATTCCAGGCTTACGGGGAAGTCCTGAAGTGATCACAACAACATCCGAGTTGGCAGTCTTTGAATAGTCACCGGTAACACCTATGGTCTTGGTGTCGTAACTATTGATCGGTGCCTTTTGCCAGATATCCAGCGCTTTTCCTTCAGCAATTCCCTCTTTGATATCAAGAAGGATCACTTCGTTCACTATTTCACGAGATGCCAATACATCAGCACATGTAGCGCCAACGTTTCCTGCTCCAACAACTGTAACTTTCATACTATCTGTTTTTTACTAAATTAAATTCGAATGCAAAAATATATCAGAATATCAATACTCTGTTTTTCTTTTCCCAAGATTAATGAAAATTTAATTGATTAATCTGGTTACGTCATCTATAATTCTGTCAGCCAAACAATTGGCTTGTTGAACTGTACTACTTTCAGAATATATCCTTATGATAGGTTCCGTGTTTGATTTGCGCAAATGGACCCATTCATGGTCAAAATCAATGCGGACACCATCCACATCTGTGATTTTTTGAGACTTGTACTGTTCCTTTATCTTCATCAAAACTGCCTCGAGGTTGACACCCGCATCAAGCTCTATTTTTTTCTTTGCCATAAAATAGGAAGGATATTGGGCCCTGAGTTCTGAGCATTTCACCCCACTTTTCGCAAGATGGGTCAGGAAGAGGCCGATACCGACCAAAGCATCCCGTCCATAATGGCTTTCGGGATAGATGATGCCGCCATTCCCCTCACCTCCAATTACAGCATGGGTATCCTTCATGGTTTTCGTAACATTCACTTCTCCCACTGCCGAAGGAGTATAGGTTACACCATGTTTTTCAGACACATCCAGCAACGCCCTGGAGGATGAGAGATTGGAAACGGTGTTTCCGGGAGTACGGGACAGGATGTAATCGGCAACTGCCACAAGGGTATACTCTTCATTGAACATCGAAGCATCTTCGCTGATGATGGCCAGCCTGTCGACATCCGGGTCTACAACAAAACAGACATCCACATTATTTTTCAATACTTGTGAAGCTGTCTCAACAAGATTTTCAGGCAGCGGTTCCGGCTGGTGGGCAAATTTTCCGGTAGGATCGCAGTTGATCTCAACAATCCCGGTAACCCCTAGCGCTTTCAAAAGCTGCGGAACAATGATCCCTCCCACAGAATTTACGGCATCGATGGCCACAGAAAAATTTGCCTTGCGAATCGCTTCAACATCTACAAGATTCAATTCCAGCACTTTACGTATATGGTAATCAGAGTAATCGGCAAGTGTAATTACGCCCAGGTCCTCAACGTTGGAAAAGATGAATTCGTTGGCCTCGGCAAGCGCCAAAATTTTCTTGCCTTCCAAGTCGTTTAGAAATTCCCCATCCTCGTTCAGCAGTTTAAGGGCATTCCACTGTTTCGGGTTGTGACTGGCAGTTAGGATGATGCCGCCATTTGCCTTTTCGGCGGTTACAGCCAATTCAGTGGTAGGAGTAGTAGCAAGGCCAATATCTGTCACATCAATTCCCATTCCAGATAAGGTTGCCGTAACCAAACTATTCACCATTGAACCTGAGATGCGCGCATCCCTTCCCACCACCACTTTTATTTTCGTGCCCGGATCACATCTCCCTTTGACCCAGACAGCATATGCAGCGGTGAATTTAACCACGTCAATGGGGGTTAATCCGTCACCTGGCAACCCACCAATCGTTCCCCTGATACCCGAAATCGATTTTATAAGACTCATCTTTCTTAATTTTTTAAGGGTACAAAATTGTTAAAATATAGTTGTTTTTCAAAGTAAAGTTAGACATTGAATTGGACGACTGCTTTTTATCCGATTTTTTTGCGAAATTTGCACCGGAATTGTATAATTTGTTGAATACCATGAAGCAAGAACGAGGACAGGAGCGCGATTCAAAGCGTACCGTCGAGAAACGTAATCCCGGGAGCAGGCCGCGCATCAAAAAAGAGGAGACCACCGGAACGACCGGACGGTCAAAAAAAGTGATCAGAACAGGATCTGCTTATCCAGAAGAGGTGGTTAAGGCCCGAAAAAAAACGATAATTCCCCCACCAGTCAGTTCGGGGAAGCGGGTAGGAAAATCAAAACCTGAAGCTGCCAAATTGGATAGCTCAAAACCCAAAAGAATCTTTAAAGAGCGTACATCAGATATTTTCCGACGGAATGTGATCAACAAGCCGGTCCAGAAACGGTTCGAAGAGACGGAAACCGATAGTTTTCTGACCACCAAAGGCAAAGTTCTCCGCGGCAAGCTCGGCAATCGCAATGTGATTGAAAGACTCGACAGGGAGAAGGGAAAACCTGTAACAAAAGCACCAAAAAACGATGGAACGATTCGATTGAACAGGTTTATTGCCAACTCCGGCATGTGCTCAAGGAGAGAGGCCGACACTTACATCGCAACCGGTTGTGTAACGGTTAACGGTGAAATTGTATCTGAAATGGGCTACAAAGTCAGGACCGGCGACTCGGTCAGTTTTAACGGCAAACTCCTTTCCATAGAGAAGAAAGTATACGTTCTGCTCAACAAACCAAAAGGATTTGTCACTACTGTAGAAGATCCCCATGCAGAAAAAACGGTGATGGACCTGGTACAGCATGCCTGTTTTGAGCGGATTTACCCGGTTGGCCGGCTCGATAAAAACACAACAGGCCTTCTGCTGTTTACCAACGATGGTGATTTGACCAAAAGACTTACCCATCCGAAATACAACCGGAAGAAAATCTATCATGTACACCTGGATCAGAAAGTAACTAAATCGCATCTGGATGAAATTGTCAATGGCATCACACTGGAGGATGGGTTCGTTGCGGCCGACTCGGTCAGTTATGCCGATGAAGAGGACAAGAAACAGGTTGGCATTGAGATCCACTCAGGTAAGAATAAGATTGTCCGACGCATTTTTGAACACCTCGGATACAAAGTAGTAAGACTCGACAGGGTATATTTCTGCGGGTTGACAAAGAAGAACCTTCCACGCGGAAAGTGGCGCTTCCTCACGCAAGACGAGGTCAATATGCTAAAAATGAGTTCCAATTAGGTTAAATTGTCAGATACTGTAATTTTCTCCACAGACGGGAGACTAATTCTATAGCTGTGAAAGAGGATTTTTTGCGAAATATTACCCAAAATCAGGGGATCATCCACAAGGTTGCCAGGATATACTGTGACAATGAGGATGATCGCAAGGATCTTTTCCAGGAAATTTTGATTCAGTTGTGGAAATCCTACGACAAATTCAGGGAACAATCCAAGTTTTCGACCTGGATGTACCGGGTAGCCATTAACACGGCAATCACAAATTTTAAGAAGGATGCAAAAAACAGAAGGAAGAGTGAGTTGGGGAAAGAAATCTATCTTCTGGAAGATGAAGTTTATGACTATGAAAAAGAGGAGCATCTGAATCTGCTCCACGAAGCAATTACACAGCTGACGGGAATAGAAAAATCAATCATTTTACTCTATCTTGAAGACAAACCCTACGAGGAGATATCAGAAATCACGGGTATTTCACAAAATTACGTACGGGTAAAGATGAACAGAATTAAGAAGAAACTGGAGTACTTTGTAAAAAGCAGAGGGCGTAACTAGATGGAATTAAACGAATTTAAAAAAGCCTGGCAAAAGGCAACTACCGATACCGTCCGGCAAAAAGAGCTGGATGCCACATCCATTAACGAACTTTTGAAGAAAAGGAGCAAAGGAATTTTATCCCGACTGGACCGTAGCGTCAAATTCGGAATCTGGTTTCTGGTACTCTTCTTTCTTTTGACACTTGCCGATCAATTAATGCCAGCCGATTTCCTATTCCCGGCCCGTTGGAAAGCAGAGCTTGAAGTTCCCATGTGGATCAGCGTACTGGAATGGTTTGTCAATATTATACTGATACTTACCATTCTAATCTTCATCATCAGGTATAGGAGACTTCAACTGCAAACACTTGCCAATCAAGACCTGAAAGGGGCCATCCAAAAAGTTCTCACCCTCCTGGATACCTTTAAAAAAGAGTTCTACCTCTCTGTTATCATTCTTATGTCGGGGATTGGCGTAGGATTTCTGTTGGGCGCAACCAAAGGGTTCGAATCCATCAAACTAAGCGAAACGCCTTCCATCATCGCCATTGTCGTTGTGGCTTCTGCGATGCTGGTTTTGCTGGGTTTGTTAATTGGATCGATATTCTATATCTTTCACAAGGGTTTCAATCTTTTATTCGGCAAATACCGCAATCAATTAATCCAATCGTTAAATGAGCTTCAGGAGCACGAAGAATAGACGGCATCTTTCCACTGTTACGTTGCTATTCTTTTGTCTCATCACTACCGTTGGATTTTCTCAATCAAAAAAGATCAATGGTCGGGTAGTGAGCTCGGCCGATCTTTCACCACTTCCTTTTGTACATCTTCGTTTTGATTTCGGTAATAGCGGAACCATCAGTAACATCGATGGAAATTTTTCGATTCCTGACACCGTCCGCGAAATCCAATTAAGCTACATCGGTTTTCAACCGCTCAATATAGCAGTGGGAAGATCAAATGATGAAATCTGGACCATCAAACTGACCCCCGATGAACACATGCTCAGCACTATTGAGGTCCGACCGGGAAAGGACCCGGCATTCCGCATTATGCAGTCAGTTCTTGATCATTCAAAAGAGAACAACCCCAACAACCTGGGCAGTTTCCAATATACTTCCTATCACAAATTCTGGTTGTCGGCCGATCCTATTACCGACAGTAAATTCAGTGGAAAACTTAAAATTTCCCCCATCGAATTACAAAAACTGCAGCAGAAGTTCGAAGCCAACCACATGCTGCTCATTGAGACACTGAGCAGAAAAAAATTTCTTCAACCACAGCATGAAAACGAGGAGATCATCTCATCCAAAGTTTCGGGGCTGAAAAAGGAGGGGTTCTTCCTCCTGGCAACACAGCTTCAAAGCTTCTCGATTTATGAGGAAAATTTCTCCCTCCTCAGTAAAAAATTTCTTTCTCCTGTCTCTAAAACAGCGCTGAAAAATTATTCGTTCATCCTTGAAGACACGCTTTTGATCGACCACAAAGACACTGTTTTCCTGATCCGGTATCACCCTGCAAAGGATCGAAATTTCGATGGTTTGAAAGGATTTCTTCACATCAACACGCACAGGTATGCAGTTCAAAGCGTAATTGCAGAACCTGCCATTTCAGACAAAAAAGAGATATTCGCTTCGATATGGCAACATTACGACAGGCTGGATTCCAACCGATGGTTTCCATCCGAGCTTAATGCCGCCATCAATTTCAAGATGATGACCAGTTTCCCGATGGACTCTTTAAGCAAAAACCGAAAACCGCTTGAGCTTTCCGTCACAGCCAACAGTCGGACTTATTTGTACCAGCGGGAGGTAAACATTTCGCTTGACCCAAAGTCTTTCCCCAAGTATGGTGTAACCGTTTCACACGAGCAGCGCGATTCGCTCCTCGATACAAAAGGTTTCAGGTACATCCCACTTACCCCCAAGGATTCTGTCACTTATCTTTATCTAGATAGTCTGGGCAATAAACTACGGCTAAATGAAAAGGCAAAATTACTGCATTCCCTTTCACTCGGGACTGTTCCGCTGGGTGTAGTTAGCGTTAACTACACCTACCTGTTTGGGTACAACATCAACGAAGGATATAAAATTGGCCTCGGCATAGAAACCAATCGAAAACTCTCAAAATACCTCGCGGCAGGCACCTATTTTATCTACAGTACCCGGGATGGGCTTTTCAGGCATGGGGAGTGGATAAGGATCTATCCGACAGGTTATCCCGATTTAAAGATACAGTTGGCATACAAGGATATGAAGAAGGAGTTTGGAGAATCGACGCTTTTGGAGGAGTATGATATTTTTGAACCCGAGTATTTCAGGTCGCTTTTGCTTCAGCATATGTTCCACACCAAAAGCTATACTGCCAGTGTCGAGATGCGGCCGATTCAGCCGCTGAACCTCAGGCTGTTTATCGACAAAGCAACCAATCTCGACAATGCCTACGGAGATGTGGTTGTTGCAGGTTGGGACCCTTTCCAATTGACACGGGTTGGTTTTCAACTTCGCTATTCTCCTGGTATTGCCTTTCTGCACGATGTTGATGAACTGATCCAAAGCGCACCCCCGCATGCCGACATCTATCTGACAGCAATTCAAGGTTTAAGCATCTTTAATAGCCAGTACCAGTTCACCAAGTTTGAGGCCAAAGGAAAATTTCACCTACGATTGTCTGCATTGGGGACCACCTCCATTATGATCAGGGGAGGTAAAATCATTCAGACAGCGCCATCCACCGAATGGTTCAACGGATACGGCAGCTACTCGGGAGGATTTACTATCCTGGCACCTTATACGTTTGCCACCATGCGCCTCAATGAGTTTTCTGCCGACCAGTTTGGTTCACTGCATGTCCGCCACAGTTTTGGTACCGGATTTATTCCCTCCTGGTATTTTATCCGACCGGAACTGGCCATCGCACAAAATATTGGATTTGGCACACTCCAGTCCAAATATTCGGTTCCTACGGGCGCGACAGATTTCAGAAAAGGATTTTTTGAATCGGGGGTAGAGCTGAACAGAATCCTGAATTCAAGTTTTGCAGGACTGGGAATGGGTGTTTATTACAGGTATGGAGCTTATCGGTTCAGCACCGACAAGCTCAATTTCGCCTACAAGTTTACGTTGAATTTCAAGTTTTGAGGAGTCATTCATACCTCAGCGCCTCAATCGGATCCAGCTTCGCAGCTTTCACTGCGGGAATAACGCCGGAGGCAAAGCTGACAAGCAGACAGACGGTAACTCCGCCAATCATCCAGTTCCATGGGATGATGAAGGCAGTTCCCATCAAAAGGGATATGAGGTTGCCGGCCATGATACCCAGCAGAATACCCAAAGCGCCGCCCATTTGCCCGATAACGATCGACTCAATCAAAAACTGATGCCGGATGGTACCTGAGTTGGCGCCAATGGCTTTGCGGATGCCAATTTCCCGGGTGCGTTCGGCAACTGTAACCAACAAAATATTCATCAATCCGATGGCCGCACCAAGTAAGGTTATGACGCCGATTATGGTGGCGGCCATGGTTACATACTTGATGTTGTCGAGTAATATATTTACCAGGTTGTCACTCTTCTCTACAATAAAGTCACTGTCATCCAAGATATTGAGTTTACGAATATTTCTGAAAACACCTTCAGCCTCCCCTGTGGCGGCATCCATCATCTGGGCGGAGTAAGGATGCACACTGATCCTGAAATTCATTTTGGGCCGGGCAAAATATTGACGCACATTGGCAAAAGGGAGGAAGACCAGTCTGTCGCCGGTCTCGCCAAAACCACTTCCCTTTGACTTTAGTGTGCCCACAACAACATATTTTCCACTTCCGATCGTAAGCAACTTCCCAATGGGATCAACACCCTTGGGGAACATCTTCGGAACCATTTCTGCCCCTATCAAAGCCACATTGGTCCCATCGAAAGCCTCCTGCATCGAGATGTTGCGACCGTTTTCTATATCATATCCATCGGTAGAAAGGTAATTTTCATCGATGCCCCGGACGATCACGTTTGGATTGCTCTTCTTCGATTCGTATTTAACTGTGGCAGTATTTGTTGCCATCGTTGAAATAGAGACTACTGCAGGAAAATGGAACTGTTCCCTGAAATCCCGGGCCTGAAAATAACTGATGTAGCTATAATTTTTGGAACGGTATCGCTGGTTGCCAATCTGTATTCTCATGCCCCTGCTCTGAATGGAAAAGGTGTTGGCCCCCAACCGGGTAAAATCGGCAGTAATGGCATTCTTGATAGAGTCGATGGCGGTCAGGATGCCTACCAACGCTGAAATTCCCACCGCAATAATCAGGATCGTCAGTACCGAACGAAGCAGATTGCTCCTAATCGACTGAAATGCAATATGAATATTTTCGACAACCAGCGGCTTTAGTAACATAACGGAACAAACAGATTACAAATTAAAAATTACAGATTAAAGATTACAAATTGTGTCTGATTGCCTTTCAAATAAAAAGGCAAAAGCGGGAAGATTTGTTGGTATTTCACTGTAATTATGAATGACAAGGTAGCGTATTTTTTTAAACTATGAATGTATAAAGGTAATAATGAATTAAGGATGATGCAATACCAAAATGTAAAAACCGAGGCAATTGACAACTGTACAATTTTCATTATTGAGTCAGCTCCGACAAGTCTTTTCCTGCCACGACTTGTCCCGACCCGTCGGGAAAGACACCAATGACACAAAGGTTCACAAAGAATCATAATGCTGATATTTAAATCTTTGTGACATCTTAATGATTATGTGACTTAGTAGCCTTCTTATTTTTTTTCTTTACGGAGTGGACTCATTATTCAATTTCAAGATTCCTATTGAATTTATTCAGATAAAATAGCCAATTTTGCGAAACGAAAATTGGGTTAACCCATTGACAGTATAATCACAGACTAGAAGTGTTTACAGCATCTTCTGACATTCATTTTTAATCTTTAATCTTTAATCTTTAATTTGATCGAATATGGCTTACGATATTGAGATGATCAAAAAGGTCTACGCCGGGTTTCCTCAGAAAACTGAAAACCTTAGAAAATTATTGGGAAGGCCTGTTACCCTGACCGAGAAAATTCTCTATGCACATCTTTCAGAACAACTTCCCGCTGTTCCTTTTGAGCGCGGGGCCTCTTATGTCAATTTCAACCCCGACCGCGTTGCAATGCAGGATGCCACAGCTCAAATGGCGCTTCTACAGTTTATGCAGGCAGGCAAAGATGAGGCTGCGGTGCCTTCAACCGTTCATTGCGACCACCTGATCCTGGCCAAAGAGGGTGCTGTCACTGACCTGAAAAATGCCGAAAATACCAACAAAGAGGTATACAATTTCCTGTCAACTGTTTCTAAAAGATATGGGATTGGGTTTTGGAAACCCGGTGCTGGAATTATCCACCAGGTGGTTTTGGAAAATTATGCATTCCCTGGCGGGATGATGGTCGGGACCGACTCCCATACTGTCAATGCAGGAGGTCTTGGCATGGTAGCCATTGGTGTAGGTGGCGCCGATGCGGTGGATGTCATGACCGGAATTCCATGGGAGCTGAAATTCCCGAAACTGATCGGTATCAAACTTAGCGGGAGGCTGAATGGCTGGAGTTCACCCAAAGATGTAATACTAAAGGTTGCAGGACTCCTTACTGTCAAGGGTGGGACCGGCGCCATTGTCGAATATTTTGGCGAAGGGGCATCCACCATCTCCTGTACCGGGAAAGGGACCATTTGCAACATGGGTGCCGAGATTGGAGCCACAACATCTATCTTCGGATACGATAACAATATGGCCAAGTACCTGAGGGCAACAAGCCGTGCGGATATCGCCGACATGGCCGACAGCATTGCCGAACACCTCAATGGCGATGCATCCGTATATCAAAATCCCGAAAAATATTTTGACCAGCTCATCGAAATCAACCTTTCCGAACTGGAACCGCATATCAATGGTCCGTTTACACCCGATTTGGCCACACCACTCTCCCAATTCAAGAAAGTAGTCAAAGAGAAGAACTGGCCAACGGTGATGGAGGTTGGTCTGATAGGCTCCTGCACCAACTCCTCTTACGAAGATATGAGCAGGGCTGCTTCTGTTGCCCTCCAGGCGAAAGCCAAGAACCTGAAGGTAAAAGCTCAATTCACAGTTACCCCAGGTTCTGAATTGGTTAGGTATACAGTCGAGAGGGATCAGTTATTGAAAGCCTTTGAATCTATTGGTGGCGTGGTTCTTGCCAACGCCTGCGGACCATGCATCGGACAGTGGGCCCGAGCCAATGCTGATCAACTGCCTGAAAACTCGATCATGACCTCCTTCAACCGGAATTTTGCCAAACGCACAGACGGGAATCCAAAAACCCACGGGTTTGTTGCTTCCCCGGAGATTGTCACCGCCTTTGCCATCGCAGGAACACTTGATTTCAACCCCATCACCGATTCACTTGTCAATGAATCAGGGCAAAAAGTTATGCTGGATGTTCCTCATGGCGATGATCTTCCCTCCAAAGGATTCGCGGTGGAAGATGCCGGGCTTATTCCTCCATCCAAGGAGTTCCGAGACCTTGTGGTAACGGTAGATCCCGCCTCCGACAGACTGCAACTGCTCGAGCCATTTGAACCTTGGAACGGCAAAGACCTGACTCAACTGTCGCTTCTGATCAAAGCCCGCGGCAAATGTACCACTGACCATATCTCAATGGCAGGACCCTGGTTGAAGTACAGGGGACACCTCGACAATATCTCCAACAACATGCTGATTGGTGCGGTTAACGATTTCAATGGAAATACCAACTCCGTGCTGAACCAATTGACAGGCAGTTACGGCACCGTTCCGGATACTGCAAGGGCTTACAAAGAATCTGGCATCGGATCCATCGTGGTGGGCGATGAGAATTACGGGGAGGGTTCTTCCAGGGAACATGCAGCCATGGAGCCACGTCATCTGGGTGTAAGGGCAGTGTTAACACGTTCCTTCGCAAGGATTCACGAGACGAACCTTAAAAAACAGGGAATGCTTGCCCTGACCTTTGCCAATCCTGATGATTACAACCTGATTCAGGAGCAAGACAAGATCGATATAATTGATCTTAAGAATTTTGCTCCCGAAAAACCGTTGAAACTTGTGCTGCATCACAGCAATGGTACCTCTCAGGAAATTTTGGCCAAACATACCTACAACGACCAGCAAATTGTCTGGTTTAAAAGTGGTTCATGCCTTAACTACATCAAGGAGGGTCATTGATCTTATTCCCTGAAATTTGAATGGCCGGTAATGTCTACTGGCCGTTCCTATTTATGGGAATAGCTAACCACCTGATAGAATGATCCCCCCAAATATGTTTTGGGATTTAACATTTTTTAAGACAATTATTGAACATGTTATTTCATTGCGCAATAAATTTGACTGGCGTAAGGAGCAAATTTCAACGATGGTTAATCCCCTAAAAAAGATCGACTATGAAGACGAGCTCAAATTCTTATGATAAGATGGCTTATAAAAATAAGGCAGGATTAAAAATGAGAAATTTACAAAACGACACAGATTTGCTTTTGGATGAGAACACCGAAATGATGAGTGTACTCAACGATCTGGGTGAACTGGAAGATTTGACTGAACTTTACGGCGACAAGGACGACATCATCTGATGCCGGCTTAGGAAAGCCGCTCACTTGCTGAAGACCAAAAATCTCACACATTTTTTTAGGGACAAATATTCGAACTTTTACCAGTTCAATTCCGAACGTCCATTTATCTGAAATCCCTCTCCTTTGAATAATAGAAACCGTCCAACACTGATTATCCTGCTCGGTCCGACCGGAGTCGGAAAAACCGCCCTCAGTATCAAAATTGCCAATCATTTCCAAACCGAAATAATCTCCTGCGACTCGAGGCAGTTGTTTAAAGAGATGCAAATTGGAACAGCAGTTCCCGAGGAGGGGTTCCTGAAACAGGTTCCACACCATTTTATTCAATCCAACTCCATTTTTGAAAGTTACAATGTGGCCATGTTCGAGACCGAGGTTCTGGAGAGATTAAAGACACTCTTTGCCATTCATCCGGTTGTAATGATGACAGGAGGCTCAATGCTCTATATTGATGTGGTTTGTAAAGGGATTGACGACCTTCCTGATGTAGATCCTGAATTAAGGGCAACATTGATGGAGCGAATGAAGGTGGAAGGTATTGAGCAAATACGGGCAGAATTAAAACTTCTGGACCCTGTCTATTACCATGAAGTTGATCTCCAGAACCCGGTGCGGATTATCCATGCCCTGGAAATATGCTACATAACCGGGAAACCGTTCTCCTCCCAACGAACAAGAACAAAGAAACAGAGAGCCTTCAATATCCTTAAAATTGGCCTGAACCGCGACCGGACCGAATTGTACGACCGGATCAACAATCGTGTTGATGGGATGATGGCCTCCGGACTGGAAGCGGAGGCCCGAAATCTCTATCCCTACAGGGAATTAAATACCCTAAACACGGTTGGCTACCGCGAAATGTTTGACTATTTTGATGGGAACTGCCTGCTGGGAGAGGCAATAGGGAAGATCAAGGCAAATTCGAGAAAATATGCCAGGAAGCAACTCACCTGGTTTCGTAAAGATCCTGATATTCATTGGTTTCACCCCGACCAGGAAGCAGAAATCCTTAAATTAATTACAGATTACAGATTACATATTAAAGATTAGGGACAGTTGCAGTCAATTTTTAATCTGTAATCTGTAATTAAAAAAAGCCGGTCTCCCGGCTTTTTTCTAAATATCGTCATCATCATCGTCATCTTCCAAAGGCTCTTCGGCGATGTCTTCCACATCATCCTCTTCATCACCACCCTCAAATCCCTGGAGGGCAAAATCATCCCTCAATATTCCATCATCGCCAAAATCTTCATCATTCTCGATAATGTCGTAAGCTTCAGCCAATGTCATCCTGACAAGGTAATGGAAATCGTCTGTTTCATACGGCAATGCAGAGACCACTTTCCCTTTCGCATCGATGTATGTAATAAGACTTCCGGCAAAACCCTGGGGATAGTTTAGTTTTATTTGCCCCTGAATATCAATTGGGAGCTTATCGTAGTCTTTTACCAAACGAGGTTTGTTGCTTGGAGCCATGCGAAAAATGTTTTATTCAATTAGTATTTAACACTTTATACTTATCTTGGTATTTAATCGTTAAGGTCAGAAAAGTGATGCAAAATAGTAATTCATTAAATTCAAACAATATTTTATCAAAAAATTATTTATTTTTTAATCTATCGGCGTTCCTGGTCAAAAACAAAAGCCATTTCGAATCAATACCGTCATTTTATTACAGCCTTAGAACAACTCAAACAGGAAGTTGTTCATTTCTCACATCCATTTTCCCCCATGTCAAGGAACTGATGCAAGATTGCAGAAAGGAATTTGACTTTAGGGTATAAATGTCTAAATTTGTCGCGCTAAAAATTATCATCGTCAGACCTTGTCAGTAAAGTCCCATTTCGGTGATCATCAAGCCGGATCTTCCTTCAGTATAGGGGGATATCCAAATTAAAAACATATTATATACCAATGAACATATCGTACAAATGGCTGAAGGATTACCTGAATACCACGATGAATCCGCACGAAATTGCCGAAACCCTTACACAATTGGGTTTGGAGACCGGAAGTGTTGAGGAGGTCGAGTCTATCAAAGGCGGACTGAAAGGGCTGGTTGTGGGTGAAGTTCTCACCTGTGGGAAACATCCGGGATCTGACCACCTGAGTATTACAACAGTCAATCTGGGCAATGGCGAGGTTGTCCCTATTGTTTGTGGCGCTCCGAATGTTGCGGCCGGTCAAAAGGTGATTGTGGCCACGGTTGGCGCCACTCTGTACAAAGCAGAGGAGTCTTTCACCATCCAGAAATCCAAAATCCGCGGGGAAGTCTCAGCCGGAATGATCTGTGCCGAAGATGAAACCGGACTGGGAACCGACCACAACGGCATCATGGTATTGGATCCGGCAGCAGTGCCCGGCACGCCTGCTTCTGCATATTTTCAAATTGAAAGCGACTTTTGTCTGGAGGTAGACCTTACCCCAAACCGCATCGATAGCGCCTCGCACATTGGCGTAGCCCGCGATTTGGCTGCATTTTTGAGTCAAACAGAGGAGATTAACTACACCCGGCCATCGGTCGATGGTTTCAAGGTTACCTCGAACACCCATACCATTCCGGTTACCATCTGGAATGCTGAAGCTTGCGCGAGGTATGCCGGGGTTTCCATTAAAGGAGTCACCATCAGGGAATCTCCCGACTGGCTGAAAAACCGTCTTCGGGTCATTGGCCTCAAACCGATCAACAATGTGGTAGATATCACCAATTTCGTCCTTTTTGAGACCGGTCAGCCATTGCATGCTTTTGATCTCAAAGCCATCAAGGGAAAGCAGATCATCGTGAAAACACTCCCTGCCGGCACCAAATTTCGTACCCTGGATGAGGTGGAACGCTCGCTGGATGAAAAAGACCTGATGATTTGCAACCAAACCGAAGGAATGTGCATCGGGGGCGTTTTCGGAGGATTAGATTCCGGTATCACAAATGAGACGACTGAGATGTTTCTGGAAAGTGCGCTGTTCAATCCTGTCTTCATCCGAAAAACAGCACGTCGCCATGGGTTGAATACCGATGCCTCCTTCCGTTTCGAACGCGGGGTGGATCCCACTGGGACCATCTATGCCCTCAAACGTGCAGCATTACTGATCTGTGAGCTTGCAGGGGGAGAGATCGCTTCGGAGATTATCGATGTTGTGGCCGATCCGTCCATGCTGGAACCTTTTGCTGTGAGTGTCCGCTACAGCAATATCAACAGACTGATTGGTAAAGAGATACCTGCCGCACAAATAAAAAATATTCTTGCTTCCCTCGAAATAAAAATTGTATCGGATAGCCAGGAAGGACTTGAACTTGCCGTCCCTCCTTATCGGGTGGATGTGCGCCGGGAAGCCGATGTCATCGAAGAACTGCTCCGCATCTATGGCTACAACAATATTGAACCCGGAAAGTCCGTAAAATCGACCCTTCAGCATGGTACCCTTCCTGACAAGCAGAAACTGCAGAATCTGGTTTCTGAGATTCTGACAGCCAACGGATTCAACGAGATCATGTGCAATTCGCTCACAAAATCGTCCTACTACGAGCAACTCAGTACGTTCAAAGAGGAGAATTGCGTAAAACTTTATAATCCGCTCAGTTCGGACCTGAACGTGATGCGCCAGACACTGCTTTTCGGCGGACTGGAGACTGTACTAAGAAACAGCAATTTCAGAAATGCCGACCTGAAATTGTATGAATTTGGGAATGTTTATAGGTATGACGGAACCAAAACCTATACGAATCCGGTAAAAAATTATTCGGAAGAGGAGCATATTGGCATCTGGATAACAGGGAACAAAGAGAATGAGAACTGGGTTTCGAAGGCGCAACCTTCCAGCTTCTTTACCCTCAAAAGTTACGTTGAGAAAATACTGTCCCGTTTGGGGATATCCCCGGATGCATGTCAGATCAAATCATTCGCTTCAGAGCTTTTCTCAGACGGGTTGATTTACACCTTCAACAACCAGCAGATTGCGCAAATAGCCATTCCATGCAAAAATATATTGAAGCAAAACGGCCTCTCTGCCGACCTTTTCTATGGCGACATTCACTGGACGCTGCTGCTTAATGCGATAAAGAAACAGAAAGTTTCCTACACCCCACTTCCAAAATTTCCGGAGGTGAAGAGGGATCTTGCACTCTTGGTCGACCAGGAGGTTCCTTTCAGCGCCATCAAAATGTGGGCTTTCAGGACCGAGCGGGAACTGCTTAAGTCGGTCTCGATTTTCGATGTTTACGAAGGCGCGCATCTACCCGAAGGAAAGAAATCGTACGCCGTAAGCTTCCTGCTAAGGGACGATTCCAAAACCCTGCAGGACAAGCAGATTGAAAAAACAATGGAAAAATTAATGAACACCTTTCAAAGAGAGTTAGGAGCTCAGATCAGGTAAAATGGAAGTTCAGATTATCAAGGTTACCACTTCATCACAAGTTGATGTGGTAGCAAGTTTGGCCAAAACCATATGGCCGGACCATTATTCACCCATCATCGGCAGGGACCAGGTGGATTACATGCTGGCAAAATACCAGACCCCGAAGTCGATCCTGGCACAGATGGATCAGGAAGGCAATTCCTATTTCTTGATCCATTCTGATTCTGTACCTGTTGGTTATATCGGGATTATCGAAAAGCACAACGAACTATTTCTCAGCAAATTGTATATTCTTAGCATGGAACGCGGAAAGGGAATCGGACACGCTGCCATAGACTTTCTGAAAACAAAATGCAGGGAGAACGGGGCGCCTTACATCACGCTAACGGTTAACAAGCAGAACCTCAACTCAATCTGTGCTTACGAAAAACTGGGATTCGAAAACTACGGCGAAGTGGTTACCGACATTGGGAAAGGGTATGTAATGGACGACTATTTGATGAGATTGAGAATTAGTCCGAGGTAGTTTTACTTTGTGACACTTTGTGCAAACCTTTGTGACCTTGGTGGTTAAATTTTTAACACGAAGGTCCCTAAGGGATACACGAAGGAACTCTAAGGAAGATTGCATTGAACATTAACTCTTCGACCCTTCGACTTCGCTCAGGGACCGGTTCTCCGTTGCATCTTCTCAATTTCTCTGTTTCATCGTTTCCCCGTTTCAATCTTCTTAGTCGTCCCAGTCCTTCTATTCGTAGAGCTGCCTCAAATTCCCAAAGTAATCCTGGTCCCAGCCTTCAACCATGTTTTCGTAGGCGTTGTCGGGAATATTGGTTTGGTGCAGTTCCACAAGGGTTCCCTTCCTGTCGGGATGGAGTTTGATGGTCACAATGGAATCGGCCTCCTCGCCAAAGAACCATTTCTGAACAATCAGTTTGTCCTGGATAAATTCGAGGTTTTGCCCGGTGATGGCGCCGTCCCAGATCTCAAATTCACTGCCCGGCTCGGTACTCATCACCACGGGCTCACCGGTCCAGATTTCTATCATCAGCGGATTGGTCATCGCATTGTAAACATCCTGTGGGGTCGCATTGAGGGTGTAGCGTTTCTTGAAGTCTTTCATGGTAATAAGTGCCTAAAGTATTTAAAGTGCCTAGAGTGCCTAAAGTTATAGGAAAATCAAAATTAGTTGAATTTTTATACAAATTAGCACCAGGGTTTCCACAACTTAAGAACATGTCTTAACTTTAGGCACTTTAAATACTTTAGGCACTCTAGGCACTTCCTTATGAACAAAATCCTCCTCTACTCCCGTCTCGTTAAATTCGAACACACGATATTCGCGATGCCTTTCGCGCTGATTGGATTTTTTATGGCTACGATGGTCACAGACCAGGTCCATTTCTGGCGGCTTTTGGGTACCGTTATTCTTTCGATGGTTTTTGCGCGCAATGCGGCCATGGGGTTCAACCGCTACCTGGACCGAAGATTTGATGCGGCCAATCCCCGTACGGCCAACCGGGAGATCCCTGCAGGATTGGTCTCCGCGCCCAAAGCCCTTGTGTTTGTCATCGTTAATGCCTTGCTGTTTGTGGCCGTCACCTATATGATTAATCCTTTGTGCTTCGCCCTCTCACCCGTCGCTTTGTTTGTTGTTTTGGGATACAGTTATACCAAGCGAATCACACCGCTTTGCCATTTTGTGCTTAGCCTTGGGTTGTCGCTTGCACCCATCGGGGCCTGGCTGGCTGTAACCGGGTCGTTCGCAGTAGCACCTTTGCTTTTTTCCGGTGTTGTCTTTTTCTGGGTAAGCGGGTTCGATATTATTTATGCTTGCCAGGATGTCGAGTTCGACCGGCAGTACCTTTTGCAGAGTATTCCGGTTCTCACAGGTGTGAAAAACGCGTTACGAATCTCAGTCTTGCTGCACGTGGCGACCTTTGTTCTTGTGATTGCAGCGGGATTGGTCATGGAAGCCAATTTTATTTACTGGCTGGGTGCCGGCTTTTTCGGGATTCTGATGGTGTACCAGCACCTGATAGTTAAAGCAGACGACCTGAGCAGGGTCAATCTGGCATTCGGCACTATGAACGGGATTTCGGGAGTTGTTTTTGCCGTGTTTGTGATTGGGTCGTTGTACTTCTAACAGTTGAAACTAAAGGCGGTAGACGAGTTGCGCGCATTAAATTTCAATTCTTACGCCGTATTTTATTATCTGATTTACAATTGGAGTCCTATCGTCAAACTCAGCCTTGGTAAACGCATGCGGTTCAATTAAAGTTTCGTCACCTCTACGAATAACCATTAGCTTAACTTCGGTTTCAAAAGTATGGTTTACATTGTCCTTAAGCACAATTGCAATGTCTATATCACTATTATCGTGTTGATTACCTCTTGCATATGACCCAAACAACCACGCTTCAGAAAACCCCAAATCAGAATTTCGAACCCGTTGTAAATAGCCTTTGCTAATCTTTAAAGCTTCGTTTTTATCCATAACCGACACTCTTTAATTTTTTCTATCCATTCCGCCGTAAAGCTATCTGTACAAAGTTGATAAAAGCTTTGTTTGTAATCATCGTATCTGGCATTTATATTGAACCTTGAGATACTATCCAAAAGAATTTGCTGTGACAAATCAATGTCAATTTCAGCTTTCTCACAAATCCTTCTCAAATCATGTACCATTGGAGGAAATTCTCCTTTAGACTTCACATATAATGCTTTAAGTAATTTTTCAATCACTAAATGCCCCATAAACAACGCCCAATTGTTATTCTTGGTCTGATATAAGTCAACCATTGCCTTGAAATCATTATCAGAACTTTCAATCCAATGATTTATAATGCGTTCTTTGTCAAATTCATTATCCATACAATACTGAAATAGAATGCCATTGACACAAAGGTATCAAATTTTTCACTTCAAACTAACGGCGAGAAATGGGACAATGTTAATACCCTATAACGTTTGAAGTAATGAATGATGGCGGATTTCTGGTTGCTTTCCTGTCGAACCGCAATCGCCCAAGTTGCCTGGCAGAATGCATGCAATCAGCACGAAACCCACCATTAATTATACACGCTATTATGCTTTCGTTTTTATTTATTTTCTATCCAATCATTTTTATAAAAGTTCATATATTCTTTTGCGCTTTCTAATGCTTTTTCATAATCAAATGACAATAAGTCTCTAAAAATATTCCTGTATGATGCTGCCCAATTCTCACTTTGATTTTTTGTGTGAATTAAATTATCTCTAATGTTTTTCAGTTTGCTAATAATTAAATGCCCTTCCTTATTGTCGTCAATAAATGATTTTCCAAATATTTTGGGAATAATAGACTCAATTTTGAGATCAGGTGAAGCAAATCTTTGGATCTTTTCTCTATTTAAAAGCCTCTTCCTATCACGATAAGTAAAATCTTCAGGGATTACACTATTATTAAAAGCTTCTATTGAGGCAAATAAATTAATCACAAAGTTGAAAGCATCAATATAAAAATCACTAAACAGCACATCAATTTTATGTGCATTTTCAATTCCAACAAGGATGAAAATTTTGTCTCGGTTTTCTATTATTGTTTCAACAACTCTTAAAGCATTTGCATAATACAATATACTTGGTTCTGGCTCAGGAATAACCAACAGTTTATTATTATGAATGTAAAGAAAACCCTGAATTATGTAATTGCCTTCGGTAAAAAAATATGCTTGATCAAAATTATTTAAATCAGTTAACGTTTTAGGTAATTCAATATCCTTTATTAAATCATCATATGACCAATCAACTTTAATCATATTTACATATTTTCTGTCGGGTAATTTTTTCATATTAACATTCCCTGATCGTATTTTTTTAATGGTGCATAAATTCCGCAACTACGCGTATGGTAGGAGTTATGAGCTGCCTTTCGAAAACTTCGTCAATCATTTATTTATTTTGAGAGTCTATCTAAAAATAAGAATCAAAATCCAGCAACAAAACCAAATGGTCTAACACTCATGTTTTGTTGAGAAGTAAAAACTTCTCCACTTGAAATCACAACTCTAAAATTCTGATAAACATTAACATGATCGAGAATTTTTGCGACAGGAATCCATGTCTCGTGTGTTTCAAATGGTTTTAACCTTTTAGGCAATTTAGCAGCAAGTATATCTACGCTAAAATTGTCTGATTCATACCACACATGAGTAATTTCAATATCTGATTCGCGAGTAGTGTTTGTGATCTTTATGAAGTAATTTTGAGTAGGATTTCCATTAAAGTAAGCTTTGTGGACTAGTACTTTAGCATTGATAGTTAGCGGTTGAGGCCGATATCCGCTTTCTATAGCTCTTCGTGCAGCCTCTTCTGCTTTATTTTTCCAGTTATTTAGAATCTCCACGGTGTAAGTGTTGGAATCATCATCTACAGCTTTTCCGCACTTCTGGCAGAGCCATATCCCATTTACAATTGCAGAACGCTCTGTAGGTGTAAGGGATGGGTTGTAACGAGATCCACCTGTAGAAGCTGCTGTTATGTGTGACGCAACCCCAACATTTGTTACTGCTTTATCAGTTTCAGAGGGTCCACTCGTCGGCTGCTTGCATTTGGGATTCGAACAAACATTGACTGCTCTAGCAGCCAGTATCCGCTTAACATCTTCAGGGAAATCATCTCTCATCTTTTTACCAATATTGATTAAATACTTTACAAATTATCACTTTATAATTTTCAAATAAAATCACTCGTTAAAGCCGACTTAAGGTTGTCCATAACGTTTCAATGCACGAAGAAACAGTGCACAGTAAGCTTGCGAATTACGGCTATGTACGGATTCTATCGGAGTGTATTTGTAAAAGTAATAAATTAAATAGGAGTAAGATTATTGAATTGGAAATCAATCTTGCAGAATCTTGTGGGTAATTTTCTCTCGCTTTTTATAAATTGACTAATCACCGTTGACCGAATAAGAAAATCCGCCATTAGCGCCCCTTTCATCCTTCGTTCCTTCCGTCCGAAACGATCCAATCTCATTTCTCTGCATGATATCGCGGACGGCTCTTTCTTCATCATTCCCAACCCGGGGTGTCGCTCCTTCGTCGCTTTACCCCGGGCTAATCGGGTAGGAAGCGGCTCACACCGCTGTCCTCCCACACCACCTGGCATACTTTCGTACCGCGGCGGTTTTCATTAGTTGTTC
>JALNYZ010000101.1 GCA_023229575.1 Prolixibacteraceae bacterium | reverse complement strand
CTACAGAATAAGAAGCTTTGTCGGTTCCACCGCTTATATCCAAACTATGATTGTGGATAAGTGCCGTACGAAGCAATTCGTCGTACCAATCGGTGCTTGTACCGGGCATCATGGACTGCAAATCGCCTCCAAAGAGATTAATGGAGTTGCGCAGCACATTTAAATCGGTGGCATTGTTTTTTTCAATCTGCATGGTAGCGTATTGTTCGCTGCTGGCCATCTTAAGCTGGTTGGTCACTTTCTGGAATCCCACATAACCATCGTAGGTGATGGTTGCCGGCTTGTTAAGTGTGCCTTTCTTGGTAGTTACGATAACAACCCCATTGGCTGCGCGAACCCCGTAGATTGAAGCCGCGGATGCATCTTTTAAAATGGACAAATCCTGGATATCACTGTTGTTAAGGAAGTCGATGTTATCGAAAAACATTCCGTCCACAACGTACAATGGCTTGGTATCACCGAATGAACCAACACCACGGATACGTACATCCGGACCAGATCCCGGCTGACCGCTACTTGTAATATGTACACCGGCCACCTTGCCTTGCAGGGCACCCATCGGGGAGGTGGTTGCGTGTTTCACAATATCATCAGCCTTTATCACAGCAATCGGAGCGGTAAGGTCTTTCGCCTTGCTGGTACCGTAACCAATTACCACAATTTCTTCCAGCTTTTGGGTATCTTCTTCAATTAAGACATTAATAACAGACCGGTTGTTGACGGGTTGTACTACCGCCAGCATACCTACATAGCTAAATACAAGCGTTGCATTAGCCGGAACATTTGAAAGGGAGTAATCTCCATCTATAGAGGTAACCGTACCAATAGTGGTACCTTTCACAAGCACACTTACTCCGATTGCCGGATAACCGGTGGCCTTTTCAGTTACAACACCGGTAACCGTTAGATTTCCTTGTGCAAACATCGTTGTGACTGCAAGGAGTAAGCATAAACAAAGCATTAATTTAGCTTTCATTCATTCTAGTTTTAAAGTTGAACATCTGTATAATACATACGTTGTTGATTGGGCAACAAATGAACTCCTATCTGTAAAAAACTGCAAATTTTTGTATACTTTACGACTACTGCCTTCCGAAAAGGGGTATTTAATCGATACCCTATCACTACTTCACTCTTATATAACAACCTAAATACCAATAACTTTCATTTGTTAACACAAAATGAAAAGAGTTTATGTTATATAACACTTAATACGTAAATATTCTTTAATAAACATAGTGATTCCGTCTTCGTGAGAACGAAGATTAGTAGCGCAGACAAATACGACGACTGAATTATTTAAATTCGATCATAAAATCCACCAGACTTTTCCCATCAGGAATATCCAGTTTTTTACGCAGACGGTATCGGGCAGCTTCAATGCCTCTTACTGAAAGGTTTTGCATACGTGCCATGTCTTTGGTTGGCATGTTTAGACGCAACAAGGCACAAAGACGCAGATCGCCGGGTGTGAGGTCGGGATAGCGTTCACGTAAGGTCCGGAAGAAGTTTTCGTGTATGCGGTCGAAGTTGTTCTGGAAAACAGCCCAGGCATCTTCGGCCGACAAATTATCATCGATCATCCGGATTAATTTTTCAAAATACTTTTTGGAATAGGAACCCGTTAATTGTTGTGTTTGTACTTCCTTTTTAAGCGCTTCCAGAAAGTCGTTGTGCGAGATGACGGACAGTGTGGCACTTGCCAGCTCTTTGCTCTTATAAGTCAGCTCGTCTTCCAGCTTTTCATTCTGCAAACGGACAATGAGCTGTTCCTGGGCTTTCAATTGCTCTTCGCGCTCTTTCTTTTCCTGCTCAATGGCTTTGTTTTCGCGGTTTATCTCCCAGCTGATATAGGCTCTCATTATTGCAATGAGAAGTAAGATTATCAAGACAAAATAGACAGAAAAGGCAATGTACGACCGATAGAAAGGCCGGCTTATTTCAAAAGCAAAATTGGTGGACGATAATACTTCTCCCACATTGTTTATAACCTCTGCCTGCAAGATATAACTTCCGTAGGGCAGATTGGAATAGTCTTTGGTAAAATCGGGAGAGCCTTCCACCCAACTATTATCAAATCCTTCTAATTTATACCGCATACGAAACTGCTTTCCTATGTAATCGGGGTATGAGAAAGCAAATGTAAGGTTGTTATGACTGTAATCCAATGAAGCATACTGGCCTGTGGGCAGATAGTGGTAGGTTTCTTTGTGACGGTTATATACCCGCACCGACGAGAGAGAAAGCTTTACATCCGATTCGGGGATTTGCTTTTCTTTGTGATAACGGGCAATGCCTCCGTTGAGACAAAAATAGGAGGTTCCGTTTCCATCCACATAGATATTTCCGCGATCTTCGATGGGAGGATTGTCGAACAGTCCGAAGGAGATCCTTACTTTAGCCGAATAATGTCCTTTATCAAAGCTTACCAGCACATACTCGGTAGATCGGATAAACCAGAAAAGGTCGTTGTTTACCGGAACAATCCGGTACGTATCTCCCATTTTCTTAAATACTTCGTTCAACTCAGCAAAAGGAACGATCTTCTGAGAAAGGTCCTCGTAAACATAGAATTGGTTTCCGTCCGTCAGAACCACCCGTCCACGTAGTAGCATCACATTCAGAGCGCTTTCTTTTCGGGATGAATCCAGAGTGCTTATATACTCCACCTCTTTTACCGCATCCAGGGATGCGTTCAGCCTGATACGGTAAATTCCCTTAAACATATGATTCGCCCAGATATTACCGGCCGGATCTACTTCCAGGCGCTTAACCAGATTGCTGAATCCTTTCACGTTATGGCTGAATATCCACTTTCCGGATGCATCCTTCTTAAAAATACTCAGGGCATTGTAAGAGGATTGAAGCAGAATTTCCTTGCCATGGATGATGCATTTGCGCATGGCAGTTCCTCCGTTTAAAGCTCCGGGTACTAAAGATACAGACTCGCCTGTTATCTGGAGGGTTCCTTTATTGTTTCCACAGAATAGTTGACTGCCCATATCGGCTACATACCAGTTTTGCCCTTTACTTTGGGGAAGAATAACAGGCAAAGGATAGCGGTCGCTCACGGAATAAACTCCCTGGTTGGAGACAAGAAACATGGAGTTGTCTTTTATCACCATATCGTGCACCATACCTATTTGCACATCCCTTGGTTCGTAGAAGTCAAAGGAAGAACTTGTCTGAATTTGCGCTATACCATTATCTAATGCTATCCATACGTTGTTTTGTTTATCGCAGGCAAGACCTAAAACCGTATTATTGATAAGATGATTCTCCCGGTTTATATGCCAGCGGATTTGTCCCTTTTTATCCAACGCGACCAATCCTCCGGATACACTACCAAGTATATAAAGCGAATCGCGGGTCATTACCGCCCGGTTCATGGTACTATGTTTCAAAAAAAGGTCTGCTTCTGTTTTCCATGGCACAGCCTTAAAGCCGTCGTACATAAAGATACCATTGGCATCAGTTAACAGTAACAATTTATTATCATAGGGGAGTACAGCCACTACATCATCCTGATTCAACGCCGGACCCGAAACCACCTCTTTTAGCCCGGCCCCATCAAACAAGCAAAATCCTCCGCCAAGCAAGGAGGCATACATATTTTTGTTTACTTTATGAAAGTAAAGCGGCCCCCGGTCCGGACGGAAACCTTTTACCTCTTTTCCGTCGTAGACAAAGTATGAGCCGAAGCTCTGAAAATATATTTTTCCTGATTTTTCGTGAATGGTCCATATCTCATCGTCGTGAAATGCAAAATCTTTCAATGATTCTTTTAGTGAGGTATAAACAAGCACGTTTTCCTTGTTAGCCTCAAAATAACCAAATTCTTCGAACGATCCTACATAGATGCGGTTGGCGGCAGTAAT
>JALNYZ010000100.1 GCA_023229575.1 Prolixibacteraceae bacterium | reverse complement strand
GATAGTCCCAAATCCCCGGGCAATTATAAATTAAAACTAGATTTACGTGCTATCATCTGGATAACGGAGGCCTCACCGGTATGACCAATACCTTCCGAGAGGATGGTATTACATTTCTCCAATTTTATAATTTCCAGACCTTCGAATATCATTGATAGCTCTTCTTCCGAAAATAGCATATCAACATCTCTGGGTCCTCCGGCAGATTCATTTATCTTTTGAAATTTCGTTTGGTCTTTGCTGAAGCCTTCAAATACAACAAAACCTCCCACTTTCAAAAAAGGGAGTAGCCGACGGTAATAACCCACTTTATGTTCTTTAGACAAATGGGCATATATCAGTCCTATAACGTCAAATTCCGAGGATACATATTCAACCGAATCAAAGCCTGCAATCCGGTAGTTGATATTTACATTATATTCATTCGCCAGCCTTATCGCTTTGTTTCGGCCTTCATTACTCAAGTCGAATGCTTCGACCAGCCAACCACATTGGGCTGCATACACGGCATTCCGACCTTCACCTTCGGCAGGTAATAAAAGTTTGCCAATGGGGTGTTTCATCACAAACTCTTTAAAGAATAAATTAGGATTCGTACCATAGATGTATTTTCCGTCGCTATATCTATCATCCCAGAAGTTTGTCATATCAATTTCATTTATGTTGTACTAATCCAAAGTTAAGCATTAATTTGATTTTTTGATATCGTAAGCTATTACTTTAAATAAAAACCGTGTTATTCTCGCCTTATTTTTCCGTTGTGCCTTTGAAAATATTCCGAAGGGGTCGTTCCGGTAATTTGACGAAAATTGCGTAAGGCTGTGGCACGGGAACGAAATCCGGCATCAAAAAAAGCCTCCTGAAAGTTGACCGATTGTTTCGATTCAACCTGATCAAGAAAGTCGCCGATACGTAGGTTGTTGACGTAGGTTGTATAGCTTTCGTATCCATTTTCCTGCATTACCTGAGTCAGGGTAGTGCGGTTAGTACATAAAGCCTGCGCGAGGGTGTTAAGCGATAAGTCGGGATCTCGCCATGCGCATGTTTTTACCATGTAGGCATTCAACTTATCTATTAAAACTGGATTCTTCGACTTACTTGCAGGCTCATCACAAGGCAAGAGAGGTTCTTCCGCCTTTTGAGTAGTTGTCTCCGCCAATACAGGTTTTCCTATCAGGCGGACGAACAATTCCATATAAACGATGAAAAGACTACAACCAACACTCACATAATAATAAAGTGTGTGAACAACCGGTGTATCGAAGGTTAATACCAGAATATAAGCCAAGCAGTTGATAGAAAGTGTAATCACATACTTTTTTATCCATACATAGTCTGTATTGTTATAACGTCTGGTGTAAGGGATAAAAAATATAAACAAAATGGGCATAAAAATAAAAAAAACAAGCAAGAGTCGGAACCAGACATCGAATTGTCCTGTATGGGAAAACATCTCCAGAAGAGAATTGTAAGGAGAATATTCAACCTTAGCCCAAAGGGAAATCAGATAAATTCCCAGTAAAATAATACAGAGAGAATATAGTTTAATAATCCGTCTGAAATTAAGCCACCCCGGCGATATCACTTCAACGGGATACATTATGTATGAGATTACCATAAAAATCGCTAACAACAACATGGGAGCAGATACTATTAATTGGGGTATTTCACCGTTGCTTAAGGTTACGAAGCGAGTTAAATAATTAAAAACGGAGAATAACACAATGCAGGCAAGGATGGTACGCGAACGTTCTCCGTCTTTACGGCGGAAGAAAAGCAATAAAGAAGTAAGCAGACAGATTAGTGCGCCGGCAAATATTGTGGCTAAGTATACATTTTGCATTATCAGTTGTATGTATTATGCTGCAAAAATACAAAAAACTTTCTTTTTATTAACTAAAAATTAAGATTGGGCTGTGGGTTATATCATAAAAAGAGGGTGGTCAATTTATGACACACCCTCTTTAGTTACTAAACAGGTTCACTTATTTTGTCCTAGATACCTTGGGTTATTTACGGTTTAGAATATGTATAAGATATCCGGACAGAGAAAATTTAGAGTCTGATAGATTTGCTTTCCATTGATAAATGTTTTCCTTCGTGATATTTGAAACGTTCTACTTTCATCATGCTTTGATCCACTGATTGCGGAGCAATAATAACGAAGTCCATATTTTCTACATCCTGATTGACAGTAGCTGAACCTTTAACCTTTTTGTCGATCCAAGTTCCTGAATTTACATAGAGACAAGCTTCATTTTTTTTGTTTGTATACGACTTAATCATCGGAATGTGAGTGTGACCGAAAATTACAATGCGTACATTAGATTTCTCGTTTTGAAAATATTGTGTATTGGATTGTTCATCCAAAAAAGCCGTATTAAGACTACCCGGTATGGCATCTTTGAGCAGGGACATCACCGTGACATTATTATAAGTCAACCTCTTTTCCCATGTTTGCTGATTAAAGCTGGCATCGAATAATTTCGTTTCAATACTTCCGTCTTCTGTATTGTATGGAAGAATATCGTTTATACTGTACTTATCTTTAAATTTGTCAATGTTAGTAACAATGATTTTATCATCGAAATTATCTTTTACCGGAATAAGGTTTAAAAGAACTGATTTCCACGTCAGATAATAGATATAACTATTCTTTTGTGCATCGTCCGAAGAGTTCAGGGTTACATCCCGAACCGAAATAATTTCTCCTGGCAATGGCGGATTTAATATGGAATTAACAGCAATTCGGGTAAAAAAGTATCCGGGAGGCAAAATAGATCCCGGTGCAATATCTTGATTTCCATATGGATCGGGTGAACAGAAAAAATCATATCTATGTCCGTGTTCAATAGCTATTTGGGGATATCCGTCGGGATAATACGTTCCGATCCCCAATCTATCAACATCCCGCGCTTGATTGATTCCTGGCAAAATAAGAGATACATTTTCCTTAAGAACAACAAGATCGTGATTCCCTGGAGTATAAGTTACTTTAATTTGGCCTTCTTTAATTATAGCATTCAATGCATCAATAACACTTTTGTTCTGTGTAGCTATTTTCTGAATGAATTCTTTCTGAGTTTTACCTTCGTATGTATCGTTTCTTGAGGGGACATACCATTCGTCCAACATATCACCCGCGATGACCAATTCTTTTACTGTTTTAGATTCTCGTATTTCAGTCAGAAATTGTGTCAAGCGTGGTAAATGATGTACACACTCTGAGTATGAAAGATCAGCTCCTAAATGCAAATCACTGATTACAACTATCTTATTTCGAACCAGATTGTCGTTATCCAACTCTATATCAAATGGATTTTCTGTACCTAAAGAATTGTCATTATCTTTATCACAAGATAATGCAGGCATAATAGTTACTATGAGAAGAATGATAAACCATTTAGCAAGTTTATTTATTTTCATACAATCATAATTTATTATTACAAAATTAAAATTACTCTCAGGATATTTTTTCGTTTGCAAATTTACTGAGAAAAAGAACCGTGAATGTATCGTTATTACAAATTCGACGTATCATTTTTACAATTAATCACACAAAATTGAGATTTCAATGCTTGGTTCTTACAATTCCATTCTGGTTTTACAATTATAGTTGTCTTATGTTAGGTTTAGTTTTACTTTTCGGTAAAGTTCATTTAAGAGTAACCTTACTAATCGTCAAGTCTACCCCACAGCAAGAACTAAAGAGTCAATTTCAGTTAAAATTCGTAGTTTTGAAGTTAGGTTGTTATATCTTTTATAACACTAAGCAATTGAATAGTTGAAGGATGTGAAGGATTTTTTTCGCAAAGTTATATCTTTCAACTTCGTTCCTTATATCTTTTAAGATCGAAAGATATATCTTTATACATCCAAT
>JALNYZ010000001.1 GCA_023229575.1 Prolixibacteraceae bacterium | reverse complement strand
GTTTGCTTTTGATTGCACAATAAAAATAACATTTTTAAACCAGCTTTCCTCATATATAAACATCTTTAAAGCCCCGGTACAACTGGGTTGCAGATTTTTTCAACCCATTTTTCGGGAGATGGTCAATTCATAATAATAAAATCAAACCAATGATTAGGTACCGTTGGAAGGAACCGGTAAGACTTGGCGACGAGGCAAGATGTCATTGATTTTTGAAAACAATTGAATTGTTAAAATCACCGGCAGACGCTGATTGTAAATTCGATACAAGCGCGAGGAATGGGCTATCAGTTCGTTGCATTAAAGATTAGGCTATTTGCCTATTTGAAAAATAAAATGAACCAACGAAATGCTGACTGCAAGTTCTAAAACAAATACCGGGTCGGAAAAAAGACTGACCTCCTAATTTGACAAGCAAAAAAATAAGTGGAGACCAGAAACCACTTTAAAAACGGGGCGGAACAGAAAAGCTGATTATTTCGGACAAAGTGGTTCTTCGTCACATTTGTCCAAGATGGAGTTACGATAAAATTTTAAAAATAATAATGATTTAAACTTTTCTTTTTATTCCGAAAACTTTGAAACCAACGGTAGAATTACAATGAAAAAAGTCAAAGAAATAGAGTGTTGTCCTTTGTGTAAAAGCAGTGTTGAATTAATGTGTTCAAAATTTCCCGGATATCAAGAACCTCAAACATTTGAAATCTATTATTGTCAAAATTGCAATACTTCTTATTCCTTACCTCGTTGTGATGCAAATTCAATTTATGAATTGATTTATCAAAATGGTATTTCCGTGCCGGGTTACCACCGCTATTGGAAATTCATGGAAGAAGTAAAGAGGGTAAAAACCCCCTTAAATTATCTCGCAGAAGAAGAAAATACATACTGGGCAGTTCAAACAGCGGTTTCTGAATTTGCAAAAGTTAACAATGAGCCAAGGATTGTCGAAATAGGTAGCGGATTGGGTTATCTGACATATTCTTTTAGGCAAGCTGGTTACAATATAGTTGGCTTAGATATTTCTGAAACGGCTGTACAAATGGCGAGACAGCGATTTGGTGATTTTTATATTGCCGGTGACTTATTCAGATTTTCAGTCGAAAATTCGGGTTTATTTGATATAGTGATTTTAACGGAAGTAATTGAGCATGTCGATAATATAACTCAATTTATATTAGCTCTTTCAAAATTGCTTCGACCTGCTGGTCAGATAATATTGACTACCCCCAATAAATCATTTTATCCAGCAAATACAATTTGGGTGTCTGATTTGCCGCCAATTCATTTGTGGTGGTTGAGTGAAGAATCTATGAAATATGTATCTAATAAATTGGGAATGAATGTTTCATTTATTGATTTTACTGATTATTATACTCAAAATAATTACACCCCAGTGAAGATCGATATTAACAAAAATATTTCAAACCTACGCCCGGTATATAATGTAAATGGAGAGCTCATAAATCCCAAAAACAGGAATAGACTTAATTATCGTTTGAAACTATTTTTTATCAGATTAGATCAGGTCCAAATCATTAGAATTTTTTATCAAAAAATGAGATACCTGTATTTTAAAATTAAATACTTAGGGTATCCAAATATGAAGAAGTGCGGTAATCAATCGTACATATTATGTGCCATATTAAAAATGAACAAAATATAGTGGAGTCCAGAAACCACTCAAAAAACGGGGCGTTACTGAAAAGCCTTATGAGTAGGAAACTTAACAAAATAAAATTATGAAAAAATTTACAACACTTTTGATTTTCGCGTTTATGTTAACACTGGTTTCTGAAAGTTACTCACAAACTTTTGGAATTAAAGGTGGTTTGAATTTCGCAAATATGACTTATTCTGGAGAAGGAACTTCTGCTTCAGCTAAATCCATAATTGGAATTCATGTAGGCCCGGTTGCAGATATTAAATTGCTGGAGAATCTTTCATTTAATGCAGGACTTATCTTTTCAATAAAAGGTACAAAGACTGAGGGTTCAAGTGGAGTGACATCAACTTTAAATTATCTGGTTGTTCCGCTGAATATAGCCTACAAATTTCCAATTAGTGAGAGTGCCAAATTTTTCCTGCAGGCTGGTCCTTATGTAGGATATGCATTGAGCGGAAAGGCCAAGTACAGTGATGTAACTGAAAATGTAAAATTTGGAGAAAAAGGTGGAATGAAAAGGGGGGATTTTGGTTTAGGATTTGGTGCTGGTTTAGAATTTGGTGTGATTGTTGCAAGTCTGAATTACGAACTTGGGCTCTCTAATTTGATTGATGATTCTAATTATAAGTCGAAAAACAAGGTTCTTCAAATATCCGTAGCTTATATGTTTGGCAAAAAATAGATAAGATAATTCAGCCAGCACAGACAAGAAATTTGTAGGTTTTTCTGTTAGACACTTTTTGTCTTTGCTGGCTGATATTAAATAAGTGGAGTCCAGAAACCATTTCAAAAACGGGGCGATACCGAAAAGCCTAATGAGTAGGAAACATAAAACAGAAAACAATGTTAAATAGAATTCAAAAATTATTATTCTCAACCCTTTTGTTTGGGGTTGCAATTACAAATGTCAATGCGCAGTCAGCTAGTAATGACACGATCACAAAAATGAGTGGAGAGCGTATCGCAGTGAAAGTATTAAGTACGAGTGAAAATAGTGTCACATTTTCGTGGCCAGGTGAAACCATGACAATTTCAATGTCGAAGAACCTCATTGAAGAGATTAAATTTGCAAGTGGCAGAAAAGAGAAGCTAAGTGAGAAAATTGTTATCCGAGGGGAAGGCGACTGGGAAAAAGTAAAACAAACAACACAAGCCTCTGATATCGAAGGATTGGTCAAAAAAGGTGACATTACTGGAACGACAGCAAATTTAGGTCTTTACACTCCATTGAAAAAATGTGAAGCGAAAATAATCGTTCAATTAAAGCATGATGCCGCTAAACTAGGAGCTCATATTATTCTAATTACTAATCCTTTAGTAGAACAGCGTACCCGATACACAATTGGTGGGGTTGCTTATGGTTATAAATAAAAGAACTGATCAAATGGGAAAGGAGCTCTTTTTACTTTTCCGTTTGATCTGTTTCTCTGAAACTTTAGATACCTAATTTGACAAAAAAAAATAAGTTAAGACTGGAAACAACTCTAAAAACGGAGTGATACCGAAAAGCCTTATGAGTAGGAAATTTAAAAATGAAAACAATGTTAAATAAATTTCAAAATTTCAATATTTAATGAGATTTAATCTATTCTTGGTGCTGATTGTATTTTCATTTTCTGACTGTAATCCGTTAAAAAATTTATCGAGGAATCAACCTGTTGTTTCAGGGCCACATGTATTCGTTTATAAAACAAAAAAGGATTATTTCTATCATGTTCCGGTATTGTTGAGTGCTGATAAACAAAGAATTGTGTCATATCCACATCCAAATGATCTAAAAATAGGCAATAATCTTCGTTTACCTTCAAAATTAGATAAGGGCTACTTGCTTGATAACAGAGGAATAAGTGTATATGTCGGATTCTTGAACATAAGTTACCTTGAATATTCAAAGTTGTCCACATCCCCTTCAATGGATGATTTGCAAAAACTGTTGATTGATACAGACCCATTGACTGAATTATATGATTTAGGACTTCGGAATCATTATACTAATCTCGAAAAGGAAATTAACAAGATCATCAGAAGCAAACATTTGACTGACTTTAACAGGTTGAAGTAGTTATGTTTTTGCTATTTATAAATCCAGAAGACAAACAAAAAATATTGAATTAAATTAAATAGACCGTTTTTAACTGGACTAACCAACCTATAAAAGAACTTATTATGAAAATTACACTGTCAACTTTATATACAGTTTTATGCATTTTGTCAAGTAGCATTTTATATGCTCAACCCATCAATATTAATAAAGCAAAGGAAATCGGCAAGAACCATCTTTTGAGGGTTCGTACAAGTAATTTGAAGTTAGCCAGTATTAAACAGAATGATATTCAGTTTTCTTCTGTTTCAACTGCTGTAATTAATCAGGATACCTTATATTATGTGCTAAATGATACAATTAACAAAGGTTTTATTATTGTATCTGCCGACAAGCGGGTTTGGCCAATTCTAGGTTATTCCTTAGATGGGAAATTTAGTGAAAGTAATCAACCACCGGCTTTTATTGATTGGATGGAGCAAAGGAAGCAGGAAATAGCTCATATAAAAAAAAATAATCTGCCTATTGATGATAAAACGACTCAAGAGTGGGACAAACTAAGTTCATCAAATTCCAATTCCAGCCTGGAAACAACATTAGTTGAGCCCCTTTTACAAACCACATGGGATCAAGGGTGTTATTATAATAGCTTGTGTCCTAGTGATATAAATGGGAAATGTGGCCATGTTTGGACTGGCTGTGTTGCTACATCGATGGCTCAGATAATGAAGTATTGGAACTACCCTACAACAGGGACAGGTTCACATTCGTATTCGCATTCTACTTATGGTACTCTTTCAGCAGATTTTGGTTCAACTACCTATCAGTGGAGTCAAATGCCTAATAATGTCACGAATGAAAATAGTGCTGTTGCTACTTTAATGTATCATTGTGGAGTTTCAGTTGATATGAAGTATGGTACAGACGGTTCAAGTGCAAGTTATTCTGGTACTACTTTAGTTAATTATTTCAAATATTCAGCAAGCGCAGAGTACGTGTACAGGAGTAATTATTCATCTCAAGAGTGGGAGAACCTGTTGAAATTTGAGCTAAATTCTAATCGACCAATTTGGTATCGTGGTGAGGGGTGGAGCGGCGGACATGCTTTTGTGTGTGACGGTTATCGAAACGCTGATGACTTTCATTTTAACTGGGGTTGGGGAGGCTATGCAGATGGATACTTTTTTATCGGGAACTTAAATCCTAGTGATAAATATTATAATGATAATCAAGGTGCTGTAATAAAAATATTTCCTAGTTCCACCCCGAATGCTGTTGGTCCAATTTCTGGTAACACTGTAGTATGTCAAGGGCAAAATTCAGTAAATTATTCTGTTGTAGCAATAAGTAATGCGGCTTCATATGTTTGGACATTGCCAAATGGGGCGACCGGCACAAGCACAACCAACAGCATTAATGTCGATTTTGGAAACACAGCACAATCAGGTATCATTAAAATCCGGGGACAAAACGCTTCAGGAAATGGCCCGGAAAGTTCATTAACAATTACTGTGAATCCAGCACCAGGAGCACCAGGAACAATAACAGGTAATCAAATGGTTTGTCCGGGAATATCTGAACTCTATAGTGTTCCCCCAGTGTCCGGGGCAATCAGTTATACCTGGGTATTGCCTTCAGGGTGGACTGGTAGTTCAACCTCAACTTCCATAACAGTAATACCTGGAAGCAGTAGTGGTACAATTTCCGTTAAGGCAAATAATTCGTCCTGTTCCGGATCAGCTAGCCTATTAAGCGTAACAAATGGTGTACCCAATTCACCTACGAGTGCAACTGCCAGCCAAACAACGATTATTGCAGGTCAGTCTACAATATTGCAAGTAGTAGGTGGCAATCTCAACTCTGCTCCAAATTGGGCATGGTACACTGGTAGATGCGGTGGTACACTTGTGGGAAACGGAACTACGCTGTCGGTTTCACCACTCTCTACAACCACTTACTATGTTCAAGCTACCGGATGTGGTATATCTACAACCTGCAGATCAATAACAATAAATGTTTGTACTGCACCTACGGCTCCCAAAACTAGTTCAGCTTCAATAGGAAGTCCTGCAAATGGATCAAACCATTACTTGAACTTTTCAGTTGAAAATGTATCAGATGCCGATGGATATTCTTGGGATTATTCTTGGGATGGGATAAACTGGCAAATAAACTGGTATCAAAATTATTATACAAGTCTTTATTGGAATCTCGGTGACCAGCCGAATATTCCAGTATATTTTCGTGTCAGGGCGTATAAGTGTTCACCAAAACAATATAGTAATTACACATACACTTTGCCACAACCCATCTATACTGCTTGCGATTTTCCGTCAACTCCAGCAATTAGCGGAATTACCTCTAATTCACTAAACATAACTTTAAATTCAGAATTGCCTGTTGCGAATCCTTCCATCACAACTTATTCTATTTATTGTTCAACCTCTAGCCAGTATGTTCAGGCAAACGGCACATTAGGAAGTACTGAAGTATTTCAAACAAAAAGTGCATGGGGTACAAAAACAATCACAGGACTATCATCGAGTAAACAATATTGTTTTTACGCAAAAGCGAGGAACAATAATGGTGATATCAGATTCAATTCTTTAAATTCAGGATGCGGAACCACTATAAACGGACCTCCAACCGCTAGTTTTAGTGCAACACCTGCCAGTGGGTGTACTCCGATGATAGTTAATTTTATTGACGGAAGTGAGGGCAACATTACTGCTTGGGCTTGGGATATTGATAACAATGGTACAGTGGATTACACGACTCAAAATCCATCTCACACCTACACAACAGCAGGAACATATACCGTAAAACTAACTGTTACAAATTCATTTGGGTCTGACTCTAAAGTGTTTCAAAACTTACTTACAGTCAACCCATTGCCTGTAAGTGCCGGAGTAATTTCCGGAACATCTGCCGTTTGTCAGGGACAGAACGCTGTAATTTATACCGTTCCAACAGTTGCCAATTCAACCTCTTATGTTTGGACATTACCGACAGGGGCAACCGGGATCAGTACTACGAACAGTATTACTGTAAATTACGGTACATCTGCAGTATCTGGTAATATCGCCGTAAAAGGGCATAATGCATGCGGAGACGGTGTTTCATCCACCCTGGCAATAACTATTAACCCACTACCTGCCAATGCCGGATCAATTTCAGGGACATCCATGGTTTGTCAGGGACAGAACGCAGTAACCTATACTGTTCCTGCCATTGCCAATGCCTCTGCTTATATGTGGACTTTACCTGCTGGGGCAACAGGTACGAGTACAACAAACAGTATTAATGTAAATTATGAAACTTCAGCTATCTCAGGAAATATTACTGTCAAAGGCCATAACACCTGTGGAGATGGAGCAGTTTCCTCATTGGCAGTTACAGTAAACGCATTACCATCAGGTGCTGGAACAATTATCGGGACATCAAGTGTTTGTCAGGGACAAAACGCTGTGACATACACTGTGCCAATAATCGCAAATGCAATATCTTGCCTTTGGTCATTGCCTTCAGGTGCTTCAGGTTCAAGTACTACCAATAGCATTATTGTAAATTATGGGGTATCTGCCGTTTCAGGAAACATTAAGGTGAAAGGTCATAATGCATGCGGGGATGGAGTTGAAAGTGCATTGGTCGTCAATGTGTATCCGGTCCCGGTGGCTCCTGTAATTTCTATAAACAGTGGGATTTTGCAATCTAATTCATCTTCAGGGAATCAATGGGTTTTAGATAATATTATTATTCAAAATGCAGTGAACTACCAATATACACCATCCCAGGCGGGTAATTATTATGTGATTGTTACATTGAACGGTTGTGCATCTCCGGCGTCAAACGCTATCGCATATATTCCTACTGGAATTGAAGAAGTTGTTGAAAATAAGGGGATAAGTATGTATCCAAACCCTACAACTGGTTTGGTGAAAATAGTAATTAGTGATAAAATGGATTCTAATTATTCAGTTGATGTCTATAATAGCAATGGAAGTTTGCTAAGAGAGTTAAAGAAGGATAGATCAGTTAGTGATTTTGATGTGGATTTGAGTCAATATCCAGCTGGCATATATATAATTAGCATCAAAAGTACAGGAATATTTTACAAGAATAAGGTTGCAAAAAGGAACTGAAATATCAACTGTTTTTTACTTTGAAAACAATAATATTTAAAAATGAAAAGAAGTCGTTGGGGTATATATTTATTTCTTATGTTGCTGCAAGTATCTGCATGCAAGAAAGTTGAAACGACATTACCAGATAATACAAATCCGGTCATCAGCCTGATAGATCCAACAAATAATAAAGTGATTTTGTTGGGAACTTCGTTAGCTTTAGAGATGGATCTATCGGATAATAAAGAATTGAAATCCTACAAGGTAGAGATTCACAAAAGCTTAAAAAATGTTGATACATCCGATTGGACCTATGTCAATACATGGCCGATTGTAGCAGGTAAAACAAACTTCAAAGTAAAACACAGTGAGATTTTTATTCCAAATACTTTTACAGGAAAGAGTGTTACAACTGGTAATTATGAGATGATTATTACTTGTACAGATATTTCTGGCAATGAGGCAACAACTATGATTACGATAAATATCAAATAGCTAAAATACTGGGCTTGTGAATTACAACTCCAACGACAAAAGTTCCGACCCTAACTTGTGAAGGGCAATTTCAATCTTTTTCCGTTGGGGCTCACGCGGTTTTTTCAGTCCGGCTGCATAGTGATGCAGTAGCTTTTGGTTGATACCTGTTATGCGCTCCAGTGCAACGTTGGTAAAGACTTTGTTGTAATAATTCAAAAAACTCTGTGTATCAAAACGATACACGATTTGATAGTCTCCTTTCAATATGTCTGGAATGTTTTCATCGGTATTGTAATTTTTCAGTAGCCTTATTGCATCCAATACCGATTGTTTCACCTCTTCAACCGTGTCTCCACCTGCATAAATGCCATTGGCATTTTCTGCATAGGCAGAATACATATCTTTTGTTTTTTCAATGATTACCTTAATTGTTTCCATAAATTTTGCTTCTTAAAAGTTGTGGGCTATTTAAGCCCCATCTCTTTGATGATCGCATTAACTAACCCTTTACCCATCTCTTTTGAGCCGTGAAAAGGAACCGGATAAGTTACCCCATTTTTCTGATAGATATAGTGGCTGCCCTCTGTTCGAATGTGAACCCATCCGTTCTTTTTTACTTTACGATGAAATTCTGATGATTTCATGAAGATTTACACGAAAAATCAATACTGCAAAGATATATATTTATATACCATAATCAAAATGTTTTTTACTATAATTGATGGCAATCTAGACCTGACCAGACAGGAATTTGTTGACAGCTCAAAAACCGGTTGGTTCGCTTAAATGCGATTATTTCATTTCACGAATAAAATCCCCGATCGCCAGGATACGTTCGCTGTTCTTTTTGTTAAAAATCAGATGCTCAAAGTCTCTCTTTTTTTTGTTCAGATCGACTGTTTTCAGCATCTCATCCATTGCAGCTTTCAGCTCTACGAGGTTGTGGATTTCCTATTTGGCAACCAGAAAGCAGTAGTCCGGATCGCTTAGGGCAAGGAGAAACATGGCGTTGTAAAAAACTACGCCTCAATGGTTACAACATACCAAAAAGACTGATTGATTTCTTATCTTTGTACCGAAAATGGTACGCATTTTAATAAATTGAAAGAAATGTTAGTCGTAAGCAGCAGGGAGTTCAGGGATAGCCAGAAAAAGTATTTTGATCTGGCAACTAAAGAAAGAGTGATCATCAAGCGAAAAAATGAATTTTTGGAGCTCGTGCCAAGGGGAAACAATATACCAGAAAACCCAAGCCCAAGCAACGACCCGTGGTTTGATGACCCGCTGAATCTTGAATCTGTTATGGTCGGGATTGAACAGGCAAGAAAAGGGGAAACAGTCAGGTTAACCCCTGAACTGCAGAAAAAGCTTTTTGAATTATGAGTTTTCAAATCGACCTCTCCATAAATGCATTAAATGGTCTCGAGAGATTACAAAAAAACACCGTTTGGTTTATGAAGTCCGTGAAGAAACGAAAACCATTGTTGTCATTCAAACTTTCGGACACTATTTGGACAAGTGATTTATGATACTTAACTCATAAAATTTATGGCTGCCTTTTTGCCTCTTCAACTCAAAACCTTGTTGCAAAAGGATTTTGATTAACTCTTTAGCTGTAAGTAATGGTAATCTGGACATGATCAGACTGAAATTTGTTGCAAGCTAACGAACCGATGTTCAGATTTAAATTTTTTATTTTCCTCAAGATACAATTCGATTGCCTCTTTAGTCCTTGCAAAAAGATCATCATGGGATTTTGCCTGGGTATGGCACCCTGGCAATTCAATCACAGAAGAAATTAGATAACCGTCAAACCCCTGTTCTACAATTATGTTAAATGTTTTATGTGACATCTTATAGTAATTAATAATTTTCATCTATTGAATTGTAAAGATACACAAAAGGACGACTACCCTTGGTAAATCATTTATGGAAATCCAATTTCAGTAGTTAACAACTTAGCCCCCAATTTATGAAATCCCTCTTCAATTCTTTTGCGTTGAGCCGGTCGTGGTTTGTGAATCCCGGAAGCATAACGCCACAGTTGGTGCAGGTTGATCCCAGGCAACTGCAACAATATACCATTAACCACCTTCCCCTATCTCAATAAGTGAAGTTGCTTATGTGTTCTTCTTTTGGTTAATATATTTTGCTGTAAAGCAAAGTATTATCAAAAATATATTTATTTTTGACTTTTGTTTATCATGATTATTGAAACTGATACTTTATTATATCATGTATTATCGAAAACAGACTTTTGAAGGAATTGCTTCTGAAAGTGCCTTTTTATGGGGAGCCAGACAGACAGGTAAGAGTACTTTACTTAAATCCATGTTCCCTGGGTCACCCTATTTTGATCTGTTGTTATCGAACGAATATGAGAGGTTTCAGCGTAATCCGGGATTGCTGCGGGAAATCCTTTTGTCAACCAGTCCATCGGAAGTGGTTATAGTCGATGAGATACAAAGGATCCCGGCTTTGTTGAATGAAATTCATTGGATGATTGTCAATAAAAATATCCGCTTTATTCTCAGTGGATCGAGTCCCCGTAATATTTTAAGAACAGGAGGTAATCTGTTGGGAGGAAGGGCCCTCAGATATGAATTGTATCCGCTGATTTTTAGCGAGATTCCTGATTTTGATTTGATGCGGGCATTAAATAACGGGTTATTACCCCGGCACTATTTGTCGGCAAACCCGGGGAAGATACTGTCTGCGTACATCGGTAGTTATTTGAGGGATGAAATCATGGCTGAGGCAAAGATCAGGAATATCGGCTCTTTCTCGAAGTTTCTCGAGATGGCAGCTTTTTCCAACGGCGAGATGGTGAATTATACCGATATTGCATCAGATTGTGGAGTGAGTGCGCCAACGGTTAAAGAATATTTTCAGATTTTAGAAGATACAATGACAGGTCGTTTCCTGCCATCCTTTCAGAAGAAGCCCAAGCGCAGGGTGATCCTTGCTCCCAAATTTTATTTTTTTGATATTGGCATTGCCAACCATTTGGTGAAAAGAGGAAGGGTCGAGTTTGGAAGTGAGTCGTTTGGAAAAGCGTTTGAACACTTTATCTATCTGGAAATATATGCACACAGCAAATACACTGATTTAAATTACCCAATCAGCTATTGGCGGACTGCCTCACAAATAGAAGTTGATTTTATATTGGGCGATCATGAAGTGGCTGTTGAAGTAAAATCGAATGATATGGTTAACACTCGCCATATAAAAGGATTAAAAAATTTTGCTGAGGAGTATACGGTTAAAAAGCTTATTGTAGTTAGTAACGATCCGTATCCTCGTCAAATAGATAATGTTACGGTGTTGCCTTGGAGTGTATTTCTTGACCAGTTATGGGCTGGAGATATTATAGATGCTTAATTGCACCCTCCTGCGGGGTAGCCCTGAGTCACCCCGTGACTATTAGTGACCCCGTCAGTTGGGCATTGGTGCGGTAGAAATTGCAATGATAAACTGGTAACTGTTTTTCCATAAGACAATTAAAACTATTTAAACCGCAAATACTAAAATGATGGTAAGATTAAGTATGAGCTCAGTCGAAAGCCGATGGGCAGTTAATGCGTTGTAGCAGATAATGGCCTTGAAGGTTTATCAATTTTTCTTTTTACTTTGTAAGTATTATCAACTTAATATGGCTATGGCCCAGGCAATATTAAAGAGAATAACTATTGACCCCGATATATGTCACGGCAAACCAACTATCCGCGGATTTCGTTATCCGGTTGACAATATGCTCGAATTAATGGCATCTAGAGATGAATCAAATTTCTATCGTTATTAACTCAGCCCTCATTCTATGTAACCCCTCTTCAATTCTTTTGCGTTGTGCCTGTCTTGGTTGGCGCAACCCGGAGGCTTCATGCCATAGTTGGTGCTGGTTGATTCCCGTATTGCTATTACTTCATTTCACGAATAAAATCTCCGATTGCCAAAATGCTCTCGCTCTTTTTTTTGTTGAACAGCAGATGTTCAAAGTCTCTCTTTTTTATGTTCAGATCGACTGTTGTCAGCATCTCTTCCGTTGCAGCCTTCAGCTCTTCGAGGTTATGGATTCCTAGCTTGGCAGCAAGAAAGGAGTAGTCCGGATCGCTCTGTGCAAGAAGAAACATGGCATCATAAAAATCACGCCCTTTTTGACGGGAAAGCATGGCCGATAGTTTCATGGCGCACATTACACCGTCTGTTGGTACCGGGAATGGAAAGTAGAAGCCACATCCTTTGATGTTGACCGTTGTGCGATCGTATGTTATCTGTTGGTCCTGGCTCTCAACTTTTATCAAAAACCGTTCTTCCCGGTGCCCTGTCAATCCTAAATCAAATAACAGTTCGGGAAAATGGATGTTTCGACGGAAGGCTTTCAGCCGTTCTTTCTCCTGATCATGGGCTTCGACCCGAATGCCGCTGCGTCGTAAGAAAATTAAAATATTATCAGTCATTTCGGTAAACTCCACTTTCGAAAATCCTTTGCAGTCGAAGTCCAGATCTTCTGAAAAGCGGTCAATTCCTTTCACCAGACGAAGGTTGGTGCCACCGATAAAGACAATTTTCTCAACAAACGGTGTCGCTGACAGATAATCGAGAATAAGCAATTGAAGATACTCCTTGAGTATATACTTTTGAAAGGAAGCATTTTCACTTAATTGGGGTGGATAATATCTTTTAATTGGTTCTAATAAAATCATAACCCATAAATTTTTATCAACAATTGTACCCTGTTTTCAAGGGCATTGTTTCTGAATTTTGAAGTATACTCTTGCAGAAGATTGAGATCGAGATCATTTTGAAGATACTCCTCATCCAAACGCAGGTCTTCCAATTCTTGTCCGGTATTGTAAAAAGGGTAGAGATAAAGCAGATCCAGCAATGCTTTTTCCGGGCAAGCAAGTTGAAGTGTTTGCCCATCGGCGAAAGGTTTAAGGTTGTAACCAAACATTAAATCTGCTTTGACACTTTTGTAGCTGAAATCTCCTAAGTCATTGCTGAAGCTTGCTGTCTTCAATGATGTTACGCTTGTGATCTGAAGAACGGCCTCCGGGATCATACCATAAAATGCAAGGGCGGAATGCAGACTTACATAAGAGGGACGATAGATTCTATTGGCAAAGTAAAGGGTAAAATCAGGTTTGGATTTGTATTCTGAAAACGCGTAATATCCTTGTCTCAGGCGGATTAAGTAACCTTTCTTAGTCCAACGGACAATATTGTTCCTATCGAAACCAGGTTTCCATACATTGACTTGGTGTATATTGAAACAACCCAGGTCAAAAAGCTTATTTTTAAACTCTAAATAATTCATCACCTGTCTTCCAATAATCAGAAGCTTTTAGATAGTTTGTTTCTCCACAAATAATTGATGGGAATGAAATACTCATGAAGCAGTTCTCACATCAACCGAAAATGAATATGTGGGTATTCCATCAGACCATTGAAAAACAAAATATATACTGATGAAATACCCATGAGAGAATATTCACGCCAATCGAAAATGAATATCTGGGTATTCCATGTGACAATAAAAAAACAAATTATATACACATGAAACTGCAAACAAAGATAATATTATATTTCTATTATGCAGTATAAATGCTGCATAATAGAAATGTAATATCAATCGATTCTATTGCGTTTGGCCAATCATAGATTGCACATCATGGAAGCGTAATGATATTCCTAATTGAGAAGGTAGCCACGATTCGATAATCAAAATTGGCTGCTTAAAATACCGGAAGCTTGAATTTCATCACCACCTCTCCCGTCTCTTTGTTGACTTCTATTGTTTGATTTTCTAAACCAAGATCTTTACCGGTCGACATTTTGAATAGCCCGGCAAGGAACTGCATCCCGTTGTTCATCACCTGTTCAATCTCCTGAGCTTTTTCTTCCTGATTTCTTAGCGCTTCTGTCTTTTCCGGGAGTAATGACGGCTCACCACTTGGTTGGACTTCTTCAATCTCTTCAGTGAGGTCGATTGTATCAGGTTCAGGCAGGTTTTCAGTAGTTGCCATCACTTCGTCAGCAAAGCTTAAGGATGGTTCTACCAATTCCGTATTTTCGGTTTCAGTAATAAACTCTTCGAGTTGCTGGATGAACTGTGATCGTCCTTTTGTTGAGAAATCGACAGAATTGGTTTTACTCCCTCCGTCAAGGACTCCATCGAACAGGTTTTGTTTGACCAATAGTCCCGAGGCGATCTGCTGTTCAATAGAGTTACGAGTGATAAAGTTGAAAATAGTCAGTTTGTTGCTTTTTTGCCCCAGCCGGTCAATGCGACCAATTCGCTGGTTCTTTTTTGCAGGGTTCCACGGAAGTTCGAAATTAATCAATGTATTGGCAACCTGAAGATTCAGGCCGGAACCGCCCGCTTCGGTCGATAAAAATATCTTGCAATGCGGATTGGTCTCGAACTTCCTGATAAGCTCCCCGCGAAGTTTTACCGGAACAGAGCCGTTTAGTTCTGTAAAACCGATGTTGTTTTCGCGCAAAATATGGCCGATCAGCTTGTGTACCTTTACCCACTCCGAGAAAATTATAATCTTCGAGTCTGAGTTGACCACATCCAGTTTCTCGAGCAGTATGTACTTCAGTTCTTCCAGCTTTGGAGATTCATTGGTCTCTTCATCAATGAGATAAGTCGAATCGCATACCATCCGCATGCTGGCGAGAAGGAGCTGCAATTTTTGCAGGTCGTATGGGGTCAGGAATTTTTTACGGATGATAGCTGCTATCCCTTTGGCATAAGAAGCGTGATAATCAGCCTGCAATGGAGAGAGGTTGACCGGGACATTTATTTGCTGAACATTCGGTAACTGATCGAGTACTTTGCGTTTTTCGCGACGGATCAGTATTGGTTCTAACTGTTTGTTCAGCTTTTGAAGGTTATAATACCCATTGATTTTGTTGTGCTTTTCGGGGTCGAAGAGGCAGTGTTGGTAGGAGAATTCCCAAAGTGGGCCGAAGAAACTGGGATTGATCGCGCTCACAATTGAGAAGATGTCTATCAGACGGTTTTCAATCGGGGTGCCGGTAATGATAAGTACATGCTTAAATTGCAACCTGCGGATGGAGGAGGCTGTTTTCGTTTCGAAATTTTTAATCCGTTGCGCTTCATCGAGGATCAGAAAATCGAATCCGGCTTTGTTGAGCGCCAATTGGTCGCGGAGAATCGTTTCGTAATTGACAATAAAAAAGAAATGGTCATTATCCGAGTATTGTCTTTCCCGTTCATAAGGAAATCCCTCGATAATCAATGCCTTTTCATAGGAGAACTTCTCAATCTCTTTTTTCCACTGCTCTTTGAGCGAAGCAGGGCAAACAACCAATGTCTTTCTGAAATCGAAAATCCCTTTTTTCAGAACGGCGGTTCCAATGGCCTGGATGGTTTTTCCCAACCCCATCTCATCGGCGATGATGGCTGTTTTGCGGAAAAGGGCGAAGTCGATCCCCTCTTTTTGATAGGGGAATAGCTCTCCTTTGATAGGACTATAATCAGACTGATAACCTGATTTTAAATTTTCAAGCATCCCTTCTTCGAAAGCCGTCTCTATTTTCTCCTGCACTTCCGGCCGGATCCGTATTCGCGGATATGCAACCGACTCTTCAATAAAACCTAAAAAACCTTTGAGTTCGGAATCTTCAATAAATGATGAGTGTTTAAAATACCTTGATAGTAAAAGTTGCTCATCAACTGACATTTTAGATGGGTAGTGCCATGTAATTTTGTACTCGTTGAGCGGGTCACAAAATACTTCAATAAAGGGACAGGTTTTGCTCAATCTGTCAAACAGGGCCTTGTCTTCTTTCAACTTTCTGAAAGCGTACATGATATGTTTGGTCGTGCCGAGTTTGTTTAACCGCGAATCCATGCTGTCGCTGTACCCGGTTTCATTTTCAAAATCGCGCAGAAAAACTTTGTATTTTATCCCGTTTTCGTTGGTGAGAATATGGTCCCCATAAATATTTGAGGCCCATTTGATCCTATAGTTTGCTTTTTCGGCTTTTTGACGGCGTTCAAGCATGACCCGTTTGATCATCCCTTCACGGGAATATTTTTTATGTTCGACAGGTTCTTTTGGATCAAGGAGGTGCAGTTCATTCTCAACCTGGAGCAAACAGGCATAAGCATAGCGGTCCCATCCCGAGCGGTCACTATTTTTGGTTGGGATAATATCTTCATCAAATACTTGCAGCACATATTCAACTTGTCCCTCTTCGCTTTGGGTATCGACGATCAGTTCGAACCTGACAGCCGACTGCGACAAGACCTGACAACCGTTGTTATTGAAAATAATTTCGCCAAGGGCAAGTTCCGTTTTATCCAATAGATTTTGGAGCTTTTCAATTTGCTGTTTGATCAATAATTTGATATCCATATTTCGATTTTGATTTTTTTTCGAATTTCAAATATACTTGAAGGATTAATAAGTAGTTCTCAAAATTCGCAAATATTTTCAATTCTTTAGCGTTGTGCCAGTCGTGGTTTGTGCATCCCCGAGGCATAACGCTACCGCTGGCGCTGGTTGATCCCTGTAATGCGTGAAAGGGCAATTTTTCTAAATTGTAACTCCAATGAAAAAATTCTGAGCCTAATTGGTGAGAGTTGATAATTATAGAACTGATAGTGTATATTGCTAAAATACAATAGTGTACAATATTAAAATGCACATATGGGAAACAATTAGTTGGATTTAAAATCATACTCTAACAAAATCAGATTCAATACGATCAATTAACTGTTGGTCGATTTCCAATTCCGTTGCATATTCCCTGAATTTATTTACGGCATTGCTAACAGCATCAATTAGTGACTTATAATCCTGAATATCATTTTGCTGAGCTACTGCTTCCAAATCTTTGCGCATTATATGTTCATTTTTGCCGTTGATGGTAATTGAATGCCTGTTTAAAAATGCAGGCGCAGAAAGATCAACACCATAAGTCAAATCATAGGCTGGGGATAAATGCCATGTGCCATCGGGCGTCATACAGAAACTGAAGTTTTTCGAATGGTCATCCACATTACGGGCAAGTACATTAAACACCATCCGTAGATATTGTTGGCGACTGTCCAGGTAAGGCAAGTTAAGCCTGCGTATGACTGCAAATAAATCCTCATAACTATCACCGCCCGGGGACATAGCAGCAAATGTTTGTGTATGTATACGGTCATTACCAACACGGTCAAACCGATGTGTAAGAAAATGGGCGACATTTCCATATGAACGCATTTCGGACGGCATCATGCTAATACCTGCATCCAAAGCCATCTGATAATAAACATATTCTAACTTAGCAAAAGGATACGATGAATTATCATCATATTTAAGAATAAAATGTTCAAAACCTTCAGGAATATTTCCCTGTCCTGATATTACCTCTCCGGTAGCCCTATATACTGCAACAATTGCTTTTGGTCGTTTGCCTCCCGGAGACGAACTGATTTTGATTAAATCTTGCCACAAAATAGAGTTTTCAGCATTTAATACTGTAGTTTCCCTATCATTCAATACTTGTTTAGCAAATTCATACAGATGCTCCACTTCTACCGAAAAAACGGAGTCGTCGCCTAATTTTTGAGCCGGTTCATATTCAAGCGCCCCCATCGCACGACTTCCAATAAAGGAAAGATGATCCACCGGACTTACATTTTTGACAGAAATATGATTATCACGGAGCCAAGCTCTGTAAAGTGAATGCCCCCATTTGTCGGGTAGCGAATCTGCAATCATCGGTGGAAGTCCCATGTATAATTTATCTTTGTCCCCAGACCAGGGTATATGCTTCCTGCTGCGTGGGGAATTGACGGACATCGTCAGAGGAGCAATATCCAAACCTCTTTCCAGGAACTTCGGTTCATATTCAAAAAAAGCCACCTCCGATTTTTTATCCCATGAAAGATACCCAACCGGCATCCCCCATAACTTTACCATTACTACATTCGTTTCCATTATTTCCTTTCTTTCCGCTGTTTCTTAAATAATGCACGAGGACTTTCGGGCAGTTCAGGCAACAGTTTCTCAATTTCGTCGAGACTATCGATCGCTCGCAGCAGTTTGATAAACGAAGCCAATGTAACCCCGGTGGAAGATCCATTCTCAAAAGAACTAATTGTAAATACACTCAATCCTGATTTCTCGGCTACTTCCTTTTGAGTATATCCCATCCTTTTACGATAGTTACCGTAATTTCTCCCTAACTTTCGGATAATATCACTGCCCGATTGTTCGTATAGTTCATTATACATGCTTAGAATTTTGTTAAATATAGATATATCTATAATATTATGCAAATGTAGTGTATTATTTTATATATATCAATAGTATAATCACATATGATTGTAGTCGTCAGTAGCTGATGCCAATAAAACAGTCAACGGAAATTCTTTATTTGATCCGGGAAGGAGCCGCCCGGCCAGGCGGCTGTACAGGAATAGGCTAAAAACACAAATGGGAACAAATCTTTTGAATTTGTCCCCATCCTACCTGACAAGCGAACTTGCCATGGTGCCAGGCTACGGTTATTGCGGTTGGCCTTCTTGCTTCGACGGTGCTTGCGCTTTGTTTTCTGCTGTCCGACCCATACCTTCCGTTACAACCTGTTACAGCTGTAATTTCCGGCTCTCCATTCGAAATCCTTGCGGATCTCTTCTTTGAGGGAGTTGCTTCCGGCCCTTCCGGCTCTTCCATCTTGCGATGTAGCGGCTTTCCGGGTACTTCCGCCGTCCTGCGACTTTGGTTTCCTTCGAAAACTTCGTGAGACTTGCGCCTCTCTCCGTGTTTCGCCTTTGGCTTCAACTACCTGAAGAACGTTGTGCCTTTTTCCTGCCGGCCGTTGGATGCACGCCCGAAACTTGCGCTTGGGTTGCGTTTCCAAAGCTTCAACATGGATAAGAACACTCAGCACTTTTTGGTGGCCCGGATAACATCGGATTGCTCCTTGTGATCCTGAACTCCGACCCGTCCGTGGTGCAGATCTTGCGATCCGTTCGATTTGTCCTCCAGCTCAATTAAGAACTTTTGGCCGCTTCCACCATTTTTGGGTGACCCTTTATGGCTGACCTGATGTATCAAATATACAACATCAAATACCCGTTTTGCAACTTTTTTTGCACTTTTCTACAAACCTTATTTGAACTGTGGTTATTAACAATTGTTGATAACTTATCTGGTCTAATTGTCAGATAATAAGGAATATGGTTATTGATTATGTACTAAATAGTTTATTATGTTTTAATTTATTTTTGCGAACAATTAAAAAAAAGTTATTTTTTCAGGTAAAAAATTTTAAGTTGGGCTTCGTGAATTATCTTTGTTGATGATTATAACCTGAAACGACCTTTAGTGGCATGGGTTTGAAAAGTAAACAAGAAAAACACAAGATGGCAATTCCCAAGAAAAGCGAGGTAAAGATCCTGCGGTATCTGTTTATACTTAACCCGATAGCCGGTGTTGGGGGCAGAAGGGATTTCCTGCAAATGATTGCCAATGCCTGTAACGAGAAGGGTGTGAAGTTCAAAATTCTCTTCACACGCAGTCCGGGTGATGCCAAAAAGATCATTCTGAAGAAATTTGAGAAATTTGATGTTTTTGTAGCCGTGGGAGGCGATGGGACAATGAATGAAGTGGCTTCCGCGTTAGCAGGTACCACAGGAACCATGGGCTTAATCCCGGCAGGTTCAGGGAATGCCCTGGGGCGCGAACTCGGCATCTCGATGAAACCGGCAACCGCTATCTCACAACTTTTGAATGGTCATACCATTAAGATTGACACTGGTTTAGCCAATGACCGCCGATTTATGAACGTTTGCGGATTGGGTTTCGATGACCACATAGCAAGGTGTTTCGCAAAAGCTACCAGCAGGGGACCTATTCCCTATTTCAAAGCTACCATGAGGGAGTTTTTTAGCTACAAACCTGAGACCTATATGGTGGAGATGAATGGGGTTACTGAAAGCCATACCGCCTTCGTGCTGACATTGGCCAACACTTCGCAATATGGCAACAATGCCTTCATTGCCCCGTTGGCAAGTGTGACGGACGGAGTCCTCGATTTTTGCGCACTGAAGCCTTTTGGTTTCTTTGGGGCCTTGGGATTAGGCATCAGGTTGTTTAGCAAAACAATACACAAGTCGCCTGTTTGTACCTATTTCAAGACGGAAACCCTTGTTATCAATGGGAAGAACCTCAATTATCATGTTGATGGCGAACCTGTCAAAAACAACGAACCCATAAGAATTTCAATAGATCCGATGTCGCTGAATATTGTAGTCCCCTGACTTAAGATTAAAAATGGCTTTAAGACCTTTAATGAAGCACTTTCTGATCTTTGCGGCGAAAAATTTAACCACAAAGGTCACAAAGTGCTTCACAAAGGACACAAACAATAAATGACCGCAAGTACTTTATTAACTTTAGTCACTCTAGTCACTTTAGTCACTTATCCAACGAAGCTAACAATATCCTCCTCCGTAATCGTCTTTCCTCCCAGAATAATCAGTCTCTCGATCACATTGCGGAATTCGCGGATATTTCCACTCCAGGATTTATTAGCAAGCATTTCAAGCGCTTCTGGAGTAATCTCTTTTGCCGGCTGGCCATATTCAGCGCAGAGCTGGACAATGAAATAGTTGGCCAGCAGAGGGATATCCTCCTTGCGCTGATCCAGCGAGGGCACATGAATAAGAATAACACTGAGCCGGTGGTAAAGGTCTTCCCTGAAGCTGCCATTTTTAATCTCCTCCTGCAAATCTTTATTGGTAGCAGCCAGCACGCGCACGTTCACCACTACAGGTTTGTCACTGCCCACCCGCGTGATGATATTCTCCTGCAAGGCCCTGAGAACTTTGGCCTGTGCAGAGAGGCTCATATCGCCGATTTCATCCAGGAAGATCGTTCCGCCATCAGCCTGTTCGAATTTCCCTTTCCGCTGTTTGATGGCGGATGTAAATGCCCCTTTCTCGTGTCCAAATAGTTCGCTTTCAATTAGTTCGGAAGGTATGGCTGCGCAGTTTACTTCCACAAACGGGAATTCTGCCCTGGGCGACAATTCAAGCAATCGGTGGGCGATCAGCTCTTTCCCGGTGCCATTTGCACCTGTAATCAATACCTTTGCTTCGGTTGGGGCAACCCTGTCGCACATCTCCAAAACTTTGCGGATAGAGGCAGATTCGCCGATAATCTCAAATTTTTTGCCGACTTTTTGTTTGAGGATTTGTGTCTCCTTCACCAGGGCTGTTTTGTCGCTGGCATTGCGCAAGGTAATCAGAAGACGGTTCAGGTCCAGTGGTTTCTCGATAAAGTCGAAGGCCCCCTTTTTAATGGCTTCAACGGCTGTTTCGATTGTGCCGTGTCCACTGATCATCACTACCGTGGATTCAGGTTTGACCTTCCTGATCTGTTCCAACACTTCAAGGCCGTCCATCTCCGGCATCTTGATGTCACACAGGATGATGTCGAAGTCGGTAGCTTGAACCAGGTCGATGCCTTCCTTTCCGTTTTCGGCCAGTTCGACCTGGTATCCTTCGAACCCAAGAATGTCTTTCAGGGTATTGCGGATACTTCTTTCGTCGTCGATCACCAATATTTTTAATGCCATACATTAATATTTTTAGTTCCTCTCAATGGAACAATTTTCCGGAATAGAAATAGTTTAAAAATTTCACGCAAAGTACGCGAAGGACGGCGCAAAAGGACGCAAAGAAAAAAAACAAACAATCTTCGCTGTTTACCCAAATCAGGTAAAATTATTGCTCTGATGGCGAACACATTTCGAACATCACCCCCTCTTTCAGTGAGAAATGGGTGTGTATCAACTCACGGATTGCCAACTTGCCGAGGATGAAATTAATAAATATTGTTGCGATAATGATCATCTCAACCCTGTTTTTATAGACGCCGGGAATTAGGCTTCTGGTTTCGCGGTCAACCGAGATCAGTTGTCTGTGAATTCTGCGGAAATCATCCAATGGGAAAACTGACGACTTTCGAATGGTTGCATCGGGGACTTTTGCCTCCAGTATGTCCATCAGGGTGTCAAAAGCGCCTGAACATCCAACTAAAATCCGTGGTTGGTGCTGTCTGCAAATCTTATCCAGATCTTCCAGATGACTTTGGAACCATTTTTCAACCTCACCAATCTCCGGTAGGGTAGGCGGGTCAGTCATTGGAAAGAGTTCAAGAACCCTGGCAATACCTATGTTGAAACTTTTCTTCCAGATGATATGCTCGCCTTCAGCCAGGATGAATTCGTTGCTGCCACCACCAATGTCCAGAACCAGGTATTTCTCACGCAAAGGTGGCAGTGAATTTACTGTTCCCCTGAAAATGTAACCAGCCTCTCTGCTACCATCGATCACCTCGAGATTCCAGCCAAACTGTTGCAGCACCATCTGCGAAAATTCATCCCTGTTGGCCGCACCGCGGATGGCAGAAGTGCCAATTACCCGTACCCGGGATGCTCCAAATTTTCGTATGCTTTTTTCATGAAGAGAGAGGGCTTTTAACCCTCTCTCCATTGCTTCGGGAAGCAATTTTTCTTTGTGGATACCACCGCGTCCCATCTTGACTGCTATCCGCTCTTCATGCAGTACCCTGAAGGTTCCTGACTCAAAACATTCGGCAATCAGCAGGTTGCAGGTATTGGTACCTAAGTCGATTACGGCATTTATGATTTGTAGGTCAGCCATTTGCCCAATTCTTTCCAGGATGCTTTTTTGCCGTACATTAAAATACCTGTTCTGTATATTTTGCCGGCAGCCCAAACCATACCGACAAAGGTAATTACCAGCACCAGCATCGAGAGTGCCAGTTGCCAGGCCGGAACCCCAAATGGTATTCTCGCCATCATCACCACCGGCGATGTAAATGGGATGATGCTGAACCAGAAGGCAGTTGACCCTTCGGGATTTTTTATGGCGCTCATCATCACCAGGATGGCCAGGATAATGGGCATCATAATAGGCATCATAAATTGTTGTGCATCCTCCATCGCATCAACGGCTGAGCCGACAGCTGCAAACATGGAGCTGTAAAGCAGATAACCTCCTATGAAGAAAAAGATGAAACATCCGATGATAAGCGGAAAGTTCACAGATCCAAGCATGGAAAGAATATCCTGCATTTTATCCAGTTGAGCTGGTGCCTGGTTTGCCACTTGCGCCTGGGCCATGATCTCCTGAGCTGTTCCTGCATGCTGCGCTGCGGGCATCATACCCTTGGCCCCCGCAATAATGGCAATACCAAGGATAATCCAAATGGCCAGCTGTGTCAGACCAACCATGGCGATGCCAATGATCTTGCCCATCATCAGTTCGAATGGTTTGACGCTTGAGATGATTACCTCGACGATCCGGCTTTGTTTCTCTTCCATGACTCCCTGCATCACCATCTGACCATACAAAAGGATGAACATGTAGATCACAAATCCAAATATATATCCAAGGATCATTCCTATCTCAGTTGAACTTTTCTTGGCTTCTCCACTCTCGCCCAGTTTGATCGTATTAACACTGATTTTGGTTTTTGTGGCGGCGATCCGGGCTTCAAGGTCAGGAATAGCTGTTTGTTTGACCACTTCAGCCATTTTCTCCTTCTCGATCACAGACCTGATTTTATTCTGAATCTGGTTTTTGAGGTCAAAAGGGATGTTGCTGGTTGAAATAAGTTGCACAGTTTGTGTAGTCAGTACATTGGGCTGGATCACCAGCATGGCGTAAAAGTCTGTTGCTTTGAGGTCGTCCTTGATTTTGTTGTACTCATCCTCGGGGATGAATTTGTACTTGGTATAGTCATTACTCTCAAGTTGTCCCAACAAAATGGTTGAACCGTCATAGACGGCGATTGTCCTGATTTTGGTGTCATCCTGCGACATGAAGTAGGCAGGAAGGATAAACAGTGCGGCCATCAAAGCCGGCATCAGGATAGTCATGATAATGAATGATTTTTTCCTGACTCGTGTACTATATTCTCTTGTGAGAACCAATCCTATTTTACTCATTGTGTTTGGTTAAGCGTTTTGTTTGACAACTTTGATGAAAACATCATTCATACTGGGAATCAGTTCATTGAATGATACGATCTCGACGTGTTCGACCAGATCTTTGATCAGGGTGCCGGAGGTGCTGCCATTGAGGAACTGAATTTTCAGGCTGTTGGTCCTTCCTGTCTCATCGTGAGCCAGAATGGAATATTTTTGTCCGAATGCGAGTTCAATTTTGGCGAAATCACCTTTGTATGCGACATCGAAGATGTTTGATTTGTATTTTTCACGGATGTTGAGGGTAGGACCATCCAGTATTTTTTTGGATTTGTCGATCAGCGCGATGTGGTCGCACAACTCTTCTACAGATTCCATGTTGTGGGTAGAAAAGATAATGGTAGCGCCCTCCTTTTTCATGCGGAGAATCTCTTGTTTCATCAATTCTACATTGATTGGGTCAAAACCGGTGAAAGGTTCATCAAAAATCATCAGTTTTGGTTTGTGAAGGACTGTACAGATGAACTGAACCTTCTGCTGCATCCCCTTCGAGAGCTCCATGACTTTCTTGTCCCACCAGGAGATGATCTCAAATTTCTCGAACCAGATTTTGAGTTCACGCATGGCATCCTTTCTGGAAAGTCCTTTTAACATACCCAGATACAATGCTTGTTCGCCGACTTTCATCTTTTTGTACAACCCGCGCTCTTCGGGCAGGTAACCGATGCGATAAATGTCGTCTGCTTTCATTTGTCGGCCCTCAAACCAGATAGTTCCGCTGTCGGGCGCCGTAATCTGGTTGATAATGCGGATCAGTGTAGTTTTACCTGCCCCGTTGGGTCCCAGTAAACCAAAAATAGTACCCTCTGGAACAGAGATAGATACCTCAGAGAGCGCTTTAAAATTGGAATACGATTTTGAAACTTCTTGTGCTGAAAATAGATCCATGCTTATTGAAAGTTATGGTTAATAACGATTGAACGAAGATAGCTATTATTTGTACTCGTCCCACGATTTAATACCGATATCCTCCATCTCCAGTTTGCAGATGGCGTAGATAAAGGCGCTGGCTACACGGGCATTGGTGATCAGCGGGATGTTGAAATCGATGGCGTTTCTGCGAATGTTGTAACCGTTCGACAACTCTCTGTTGGTGTTGTCTTTGGGGATATTGATGACCATTTCTACTTTTCGTTGCCTGATCAGGTCTAAAGTGTTGGGAGACATATCCTCTTCATCGGGCCAATATACTTTCTGGGTTTCTATCCCGTTTTCCTGAAAGAAATTGTGCGTTCCACCAGTTGCATAGATGGTAAAACCTCTCTCCTTCAACATCCTGGCGCTAGCCAACAATTCGATCTTACCTCTGACTGGTCCTGAAGAGATGAGGATGGTTTTCTTCGGGATACGGTAACCTACTGAGAGCATCGACTTGAGTAAAGCTTCGTAGAAGTTCTCCCCGATACATCCTACTTCGCCGGTTGAGGCCATGTCGACGCCCAGTACGGGATCGGCATTCAGCAACCTGTGGAAAGAGAATTGCGGCGCCTTTACCCCAACATAATCCAGCTCAAAAAGGGACTTGTCGGGCTTTTCAAACGGCACATCCAGCATGGCTTTGGTGGCAATCTCGATCAGGTTTGTTTTCAATACCTTGGATACAAACGGGAACGACCTGGAAGCCCTTAAGTTGCACTCAATCACCTTGATGTCGTTGTCTTTTGCCAGGTATTGGATGTTAAAAGGCCCGGTAATTTCGAGCGCTTTGGCAATTTTTCTGGATATTTTCTTGATGCGGCGGATGGTTTCAACATAGAGTTTCTGCGGAGGAAAGACGATGGTGGCATCCCCAGAATGGACGCCGGCAAACTCGACGTGTTCGGATAGTGCATAGGCCACTATTTCGCCGTTTTTGGCTACCGCGTCCACCTCAATTTCCTTTGCATTTTCGATAAATTCTGAAACGACGACCGGGTGCTCTTTCGAAACGTGGGCCGCAAGGTTGAGGAAATGCTCCAGCTGATCGCGGTTAGAAACCACGTTCATCGCTGCTCCCGATAGGACATAGGAAGGACGGATCAACACTGGAAATCCAACCTCATCTACAAACTTATAAATCTCTTCGATGGTGGTGAGTTGGCTCCAGCGGGGCTGATCGACCTCCAGCTTGTCGAGCATGGCCGAGAACTTGTTGCGGTCCTCGGCATTGTCTATTTTTTCGGCGGTTGTTCCCAGAATTGGCACATTCATGGCATGCAATTTCATGGCCAGGTTGTTGGGAATCTGTCCTCCCATCGAAAGTACAGTCCCTTTAGGCTCTTCGAGATCACATATATCCAAAACCCTTTCAAGGGAAAGTTCATCAAAATAGAGTCTGTCGCAGTTATCGTAGTCGGTTGAAACCGTTTCGGGATTGTAGTTGATCATGATGGCACGGAATCCCTCTTTACGAATGGTGTTGACGGCATTCACCGAGCACCAGTCGAACTCTACGGAAGAACCAATGCGATAGGCCCCTGAACCCAATACGATGATTGACTTACTGTCGTGTTGAAACTCGACATCGTGTTCCGACCCGTTGTAGGTAAGATAGAGGTAGTTGGTCTGGGCGGGATATTCTCCCGCAAGGGTATCAATCTGCTTGACAAATGGCAATATCCCATGCTTTTTTCGGAAATCCCTGACCTTCAGGCTTTCGACATACATGTCCCTGACCTCCGATTTTACAACGATACGGGCAATTTGAAAGTCGGAGAAACCCAATTTTTTTGCATCCCTGAGCAGATCAGCCGGAAGGTTTTCAAGGGCGTCGAAACCAATCAATTGAGTCCTTAAATCGTAAATATTCTGAAGGCGCATCAGAAACCACTTGTCAATTCTGGTGATTTCCCAGATTTTATCAACGCTGTAACCTTTGTGGAAGGCTTCCGCTATTGCGAAAACCCTACGGTCTGTTGGATTGATCAGCTCTTCATCAATATCGATGATCTCCATGTCACCACGGTTCCCTACAAATCCATGCATGCCGATACCAATCATGCGAAGCCCTTTTTGGATAGCCTCTTCGAAGTTCCGGCCAATGGCCATAATTTCGCCAACCGATTTCATACTGGATCCAAGATTTTTGGATACCCCAACAAATTTGCCTAAATCCCAGCGAGGGATCTTGACGACACAATAATCGAGTGCAGGCTCAAAGCAGGCTGTCGTCTCTTTGGTTACCGAATTTTTGAGTTCGTGCAGGCCATATCCCAGTCCGAGTTTGGCAGCAACAAATGCCAGCGGATAGCCGGTTGCCTTTGAGGCCAATGCTGAAGACCTTGATAGACGGGCGTTTACCTCAATAACCCGATAATCCTCAGAGTTGGGATCAAGTGCAAACTGAACGTTACACTCGCCAATCACACCGATTTTACGGATGATTTTTATCGAGAGGGCGCGGAGCTTGTGGTATTCATCGTTCGACAAAGTCTGGGAAGGGGCTACAACGATTGATTCACCGGTATGGATACCGAGCGGATCAAAATTTTCCATGTTGCATACCGTGATGCAGTTGTCGTATTGGTCGCGCACCACCTCGTATTCCACCTCTTTCCATCCTTTGATGGATTCTTCCACAAGGATCTGTCCTGAATAGGAGAAAGCATTGTCGGCTAGCTTGTTGAGCTCTTTTTCGTTGGAGCAGAACCCGGAACCAAGTCCACCCAGTGTGTAGGCGGCACGGATAATCAGCGGATATCCAAGCGTGTTAGCAGCATTCCTGGCTTGCTCAATCGAAGTACAGGCAATACTGCGTGGCGTTAGTACATCTATCTCGTGCAATATCCCCGAGAAGATTTCGCGGTCCTCGGTGTTGATAATGGATTGAACAGGCGTTCCGATCACCTTCAGATTGTATTTCTCCAAAATTCCCTGACGGAAAAGATCGACGCCGCAATTGAGGGCTGTCTGTCCGCCAAAGGCCAGCAAAATACCATCCGGTTTCTCCTTTTGGATCACCTTTTCGACAAAGTAGGCCGTGACCGGGAGGAAATATATTTTGTCCGCAATCTCTTCAGAGGTCTGAATGGTGGCGATGTTCGGATTGATCAGGATGGTGTAAACGCCCTCCTCTTTCAATGCCTTCAGCGCCTGTGAACCGGAGTAGTCAAATTCGCCGGCCTCACCGATTTTCAGTGCGCCTGAACCCAGTACGATGACCCTTTTGATGTTTGTGTTGAGCATAGTTTTATGTTTTGAGTGCCTAGAGTATTTAAAGTGCCTAGAGTGCCTAAAGTACTTAAGCCACAATCAACAATTGTTTGGAGTCCATAACTTTAGGCATTTTAGGCACTTTAAATACTTTAGGCATTTTTTATATTTTGAATAAAATCATCAAACAAAAACTCAGTATCCACCGGACCAGAAGAAGCCTCGGGGTGAAACTGTGTTGAGAAGAAGGGTTTCGTTTTGTGACGGATCCCCTCATTGGTATTGTCGTTGACATTGTAGAAGAGCGTCTCCCAATCTCCCGGAATGGAGTTTGGATCGATGGCATAACCGTGGTTTTGCGAGGTAATGAAACACCTGTTTGTTCCGGTCATCAAAACAGGCTGGTTATGGCTCCTGTGTCCGTATTTGAGTTTGTAGGTAGAGCATCCGGCCGCGAGACCGAGTAGCTGGTTTCCCAGGCAGATTCCCATGATGGGCTTTTCCTGTTTGATTGCTTTTTTGATGTTTTCGACAGTAATATCGCACATGGTAGGGTCGCCGGGACCGTTGGTTAGGAACAACCCATCGTAAGGGAGGGTATTAAAATCATAATCCCATGGCACCCTAACAACTCTAACTCCACGTTTGATCAGGCACCGGATGATGTTGTTTTTGACCCCGCAATCAACCAGGACAACAGTTTTCCCACCCTCTCCGAAGGTTTCAACAGTATCAGTACTTGCTTTGGCGACGAGGTTCATCAGGTTTGGGTCGATCAGCTCAATGGATTCACCATCGAATTCAATTTTGCCGATCATCGATCCTTTTTCCCTTAGTATTTTGGTGAGCGCACGGGTATCGATCCCATATATTCCGGGTATTTGCTGCGATTTCATCCAATCTGCCAAACTTGATTGTGCATTCCAGTGGCTGTAACCGAAAGAGTAATTGTCGACGACGAGTCCGGTAATGTGAATTTTATCCGATTCGAAATGGCGGTGAAGTCCATTCTCTTTTCTGTCGGAAGGCACGCCATAGTTTCCAATCATCGGATAGGTAGATACGAGGATCTGACCGGTATAGGAGGGATCTGTCAAACTTTCGGGGTAACCAGTCATTGCCGTATAAAACACAACCTCGCCGGTGACCGACTTTTCATAACCGAATGATTTACCTTCAAAGGTTGTCCCATCCTCCAGTATCAACTTTACTTTTCGCATATATTGTAATTACTTGTTCATCTACATTTTACACAGAGTAGCACAGAGGAATCACAGAGTTACACGGAGAAAAAATTATTTTTTTTACTCTGTGTAACTCTGTGATTCCTCCTTCTTCCTCTCCCGACATGTCGGGACAAGTTGTGTAATATTTTTCATGGCGATAATAAATTATTTTCTCTTAGATTCCCTCCGATTCGAACCTTCAATAAAGAAAAAATGCGTTTCCACTACTTTTTAATCAGCAGCAAAAACGCATTTTTTGCGTTAACAAGATCGATATTCCCGGATGTTGTCGCACGGTGACAAAAGTAGATAAATCTTCCGATTACACCAAAGGAAGCTGAAAAGTTTATAAATATTCACAAATACTTAACATTTAGCAGAAAATGCAAATAAAAATACGGAATATGCGATAAAATATTCTATAAATGAATATATTTGCATTTTAATGCGAATAAATATTCACCAATAGGTTTGTTTTGAAAAACAAGGAAGAACGTTTTGAATTGATCAAGCAGATCATCTCGAGCGAAGTAATCAGTAACCAGGATGATCTTCAGTTGAGATTGCATGCAAAAGGTATGGAGGTCACTCAGGCAACCTTGTCGCGCGATCTGAAATCGCTGCAGGTAATCAAAGTGAGTGATGCCAAAGCTGGGTATGCCTATCGAATGCCTTCCTATGATTTGCTGCATCCGTCTCATAATGAGTCGGGTTCGTCAAGGTTCGATTTCCTGGCAGATGGAGTATTGGGGATTGAGTTCTCCGGCAATCTGGGAGTTATTAAAACCATGCCCGGATTTGCCTCAAGCACGGCCCTGGCCATCGATGAGTCGGAATGCAAGGAAATTCTGGGAACTATTGCAGGCGATGACACCATCCTGCTCGTGATAAGAGACGGAGTCGGTCGAAATGATGTTACCAGGGCGCTGGTGGGGATCATGCCGAAACTTGAAAACAGAATTTGATGGGAGGAAGGGTGGAGATGACTGGGATGACTAGGACGACTAGGATGACTAGGACGAAGGGGACGAATGTAAATACAAGAAATTACACAATAGAATGATATTCAGAAAGAAAAATAGTGAACCGCAAAAACCCGAGATCAGTGTTCTCCTGGCCAACGAGACGCACCTGAAATATGTCGATGAGATCAATGATACCATCGAAAAGGCTTCCAAAGAGCGGGGCACAGGTATTGCCCGGAGAACATACGAGTACATTGCCGGTAAAATATCTGAAGGAAAGGCCATTATAGCTCTTGATGGCGAGAAATTTGCCGGATTTTGCTACATCGAATCGTGGAGTGACGAAAAATATGTGGCCAATTCGGGTCTGATCGTGCATTGGGATTACCGCGGATTTGGACTGGCCCGACGCATCAAACACAAGGCGTTTGAAATTTCCAGAAAGAGATTTCCTGAGGCAAAATTGTTTGGTTTGACAACAGGCCTTGCCGTCATGAAAATCAATTCGGAGCTTGGATACCGACCCGTAACTTTTTCGGAGCTTACTGATGACGAACAATTTTGGAAAGGATGCCAAAGTTGTGTAAATTACGACATCCTGTTGAGGATGAAGCACTCCAAATGTCTTTGTACCGGAATGTTGTATGATCCGGCCTGGCACAAGGAGAAAAGCAAAATGAACATGCCCTTCGAGATGTTCAAAGAGTGGCTGGAAAAGAGAAACAAGGATAAAGGATGAAAAAGAAGGATAAAGGATAAAGTAAAAAGGATAAAGGGGGATTTGAGCTCAGATATAAGTTATGAGTTATGAGTTATGAGATATAAGATATGAGTGATGGGATTGGTGGACATATTGATTAGAGCGTTCTTCACTTTATCCTTTATCCTTTTTACTTTATCCTTTTGAATATCACTAGAGCATAAATATTGATTCTATAACGAATAAAGAAAGATGAAAGAAAAAGTAGTCCTTGCATTTAGCGGAGGTTTGGATACCTCATTCTGTGCTATTTATCTTGCAAAGGAGAAGGGATTGGATGTCCATTCCGCGGTAGCCAATACCGGAGGTTTCTCGAAAGAGGAGCTGCAAAAAATTGAAGCAAAGGCGTATGCCCTGGGTGTGAAATCACACAAAACCCTTGACATAACGGCTGACTATTACAACAAGGGAATTCGGTACATGGTGTATGGCAATGTTTTGAGAAACAACACCTATCCAATTTCTGTAAGTTCGGAGAGGATTTTTCAGGCATTAGCGGTGATCGATTATGCCAAAAAAATTGGCGCCCAATATGTAGCGCATGGCAGTACCGGAGCCGGAAACGACCAGATCAGGTTTGACCTGGCTTTTGAAGTGCTGGCCCCGGAAATCAGGATCCTCACACCGACCCGCGACCTGGAGTTAACACGCGATGCTGAAATCGAGTATCTGCAAAAGAACGGGGTTAAGGATAATTTTGAGAAGATGGCCTATTCCATCAATCAGGGATTGTGGGGAACCAGCATCGGTGGGAAAGAAACGCTTACCAGCAACAAAACATTGCCTGAGAGCGCCTACCCGACACACTTAAGCAAAGAGGGGGAGGAGATCCTTACCCTCGAATTCCTGAAAGGTCAACTGAAGGCCGTGAATGGGAAGACCCATCACAATCCTGTGGATATCATCCGCGAAGTGGAGAAAATTGGTTCTGCCTGGGCCATCGGTCGCGACACGCACGTGGGCGATACCATCATCGGCATCAAGGGGCGCGTTGGATTTGAAGCCGCAGCTCCTATGCTGATCATCAAGGCACACCACCTGCTCGAAAAACATACCCTTACCAAATGGCAACAATACTGGAAAGAGCAGTTGAGCAACTGGTATGGCATGTTTTTGCATGAGGCACAATACCTCGAGCCGGTGATGCGTGACATGGAGAAATTTCTCGAAAGCAGTCAGGAGAACGTAACCGGAAAGGTGATCATCAAATTGCTGCCATATACCTTTCAACTAGTTGGTATTGAATCTGATCACGACCTGATGAACAGCAATTTCGGACAATATGGCGAGATGAACAAAGGTTGGAGCGCCGATGATGCCAAAGGCTACACCAAAATTCTGAGTAACCAGTTGAAGATTTTCTTTTCGGTAAACAAGTAAATTATGACCAAAAAAAATATCAGGATCGGAATTGTCGGAGGCGCCGGATATACAGCCGGTGAGCTGATCCGAATTCTGCTGTACCATCCGAATGCTGAATTGAAATACATTCAAAGCAGCAGCAACGACGGACAACCTGTGACCTCCATTCACCGTGACCTGGTTGGAGAGACAAATCTGTTGTTTTCGGAAATTGACCTGAATCAGGTCGATCTGCTATTCCTTTGTTCGGGTCATGGTAAATCGCTCGAATACATGGCTGAGACTGCTATTCCAAAGCATGTCAAAATCATTGATATGAGCCATGATTTCCGATTGAAAAGAGCCGGAAACAGTTTTGTTTACGGATTGCCGGAACTTAACAGGAAAGAGATACAGTCAGCGTCACATGTTGCCAATCCAGGCTGTTTTGCCACAGGCATCCAGCTGGCCCTTTTGCCGCTGGCTGCAAGCGGGTTAATCTGTGATGATTTGCATGTGAATGCCATCACAGGATCAACAGGGGCAGGACAGGCACCGACAAAGACTTCCCATTTCAGCTGGAGGGATAGCAATCTCTCTGTCTACAAGGCATTTGAGCATCAGCATTTGGGCGAAATCTGCGAAAGCCTGGAACAGGCACAACCCGGATTGAACCATTCTCTCCATTTTATTCCTGTTCGGGGAAATCATACCCGTGGCATTTTCACCATGGCTTATACCCGGTTTAAAGGATCACTGGATGATGCCAAAAAATTATATTCTGCTTATTATCAGTCTCATCCATTTGTGCATCTTTCCGATGAAAATCCGGATCTGAAACAGGTGGTCAATACCAACAAATGTCTGCTCTACCTAGAAAAACACGGGGATCAGCTGATGATCATCTCCTGCATCGATAACCTGTTGAAAGGAGCCTCAGGACAGGCGGTGCAGAATATGAACCTGATGTTCGGTTTTGACGAGAGAGCAGGACTCAACTTAAAGGCTATAGCATTCTGATCAACGACGAATAATATGAATTTATATTTGGATTTCGGAATTCACCACAATAGACACATAGGTCACAATAGAATCTAATGTGCTCTATGTGCCTACTGTGGTGAAAAATAGCAGATTAAGGAGTATAGTCTAATCATAATTGAAATATAGAAAATCCAGAATTGTAACCTTACAACACTTTAAAATTACCTCATTGTGAATCTATTTGACGTTTACCCCCTATACGACCTTACACCCGTTTCTGCCAGGGGATGCACCATTACCGATAAAAACGGAGTTGAATACCTTGATCTTTATGGCGGTCATGCTGTGATTTCTGTTGGTCATTCGCATCCTCACTACGTTCAGCGGATCAGCGATCAGTTGAAAAAGATCGGGTTCTATTCCAACTCTGTACAGAATCCGATGCAGGCTGAGCTTGCAACCAAGCTGGGAGAGCTTTCCGGCTACGGGGATTACAGCCTGTTTCTATGCAATTCGGGGGCTGAGGCCAATGAGAATGCCTTGAAAATGGCCTCCTTTTTGACCGGCAAGAAAAGAATTGTTGCTTTTGATAAATCATTTCACGGGCGGACTTCCGCTGCAGTGGCGATGACCGATAATCCCAAAATAGTGGCTCCCATCAACGACGTGCACGACCGGGTAATTCTTCCGCTTAACGACATTGATGCCCTGCATTCAGCCCTTTCAACGGGTGGAGTTGCAGCAGTGCTGGTCGAAGGGATTCAGGGAGTTGGCGGATGCAGGGTCCCCGATCCGGTATTTCTTCAGAAAGCCGGCCAATTGTGCAAAGAGCACAAGGCGCTCTTCATTCTGGATGAGGTGCAATCCGGCTACGGTCGCAGCGGGAAATTCTTCGCCCACCAGTATGCCGGTATCCAACCTGATGTGATAACTGTAGCCAAAGGGATGGGCAACGGTTTCCCAATGGGTGGTGTACTTATTTCGCCCGAACACAAACCATGGCACGGAATGCTTGGAACCACTTTTGGCGGAAATTACCTGGCCTGTGCCGCAGGCCTGGCTGTACTGGAGATCATGGAGAAGGAGCAACTTACTGAAAATGCGGCCTCAGTCGGGGGATACCTGATTCGGGAGCTTTCTGCCTTTACAACCATTAAAGAGGTTCGAGGCAAAGGTTTAATGATCGGACTCGAATTTGACGGGCCCATTGTTGACTTGCGTAAAAAGTTGCTCTTCGAAGAAAAAATATTCACAGGGGTTACCGGCACCCATGTAATCAGGATCCTGCCTCCTTTGACCCTCAGCAAAAAGGAGGCTGACCGTTTTCTTGAAACCTTCGCCCGTGTGGTGAAAAATATGTAATTTGCACTTTCAATCAGTAACAAAACAACCATGCAAATCAATCAGATCAATATAGCAATTGTGGGAGGAGGAAATCTCGGCAAATCCGTGGCCGAAGGCTTCCTTAAAGCAGGAATCGTCCCGTCCCGGATCGTTGTGTCGCGCAGGCGTGTGCATCTGTTGGAAGATCTTAAAAATAAGGGTATTCGTATTGAAAAAGAGAATGTCAAGGCTGTTGCCGGGCAGGACGTGATTATTCTGGCCGTTAAGCCGTACCAGGCGGTCGAATTGCTCAACGAACTGAACCCATTTCTGAAACCCGGACAGATTATTCTCTCACTCATGACCGGTATGTCGCTGGTTGAGATAAACCAACATGTTCCTGAAGGAGTCCTGGTGTTTAGGGTAATGCCCAATACAGCGGTGGCTTTGCAGGAATCGATGACATTGATTGCTGCCCCTGATTGTGATCCGGTAGTACAGAAACTGGTAGGAGACCTTTTTGAAACACTGGGGAAGGTTATCTTCATCAACGAAGAGCTGATGGCAGCGGCCACCGTGCTCGGCGCATGCGGGATCGCCTATGCACTGAGATTTATCCGGGCGGCCATTCAGGGTGGAGTGGAGATTGGTTTTGGTGCTGATGTTGCCCAGCAAATTGTGGCCCAAACGGTGAAAGGTGCATCGGAATTAATCCTCCAAACCGGCCGACATCCAGAACAGGAGATCGACAAGGTGACCACTCCGAAAGGAATAACCATATCCGGCTTGAACGAAATGGAACACCAGGGTTTCTCTTCGGCATTGATTCGCGGGTTGCTCGTCTCTTACAACAAGTTGAACAACAACTCTTAACTCTCAATTCAATAGTTATGGAAAATCAAATTTTGGAGATCGCCGACCGTCTAAAAGCAATGCGCGAATCACTGGAAATTACTCCGGAGAAAGCAGCCCAAACCTGTGATATTTCCGTGTCTGACTATATGAAGTTCGAAAGTGGAGAGGCAGATATTCCGGTTAGTGTGCTCCATCGGATGGCAAAGCATTTTGGCTTTGATATCACCACATTACTCACCGGTGAACAGCCTCATGTCCGAACCTTCGACCTTACCAGGAAAGGGAAGGGAGTCGTAGTTCAAAGACGCCGGTCATACAATTACGAATCGTTGGCGGCCAACTTCGTCAACCGCAAAGCGGAACCCTATTATGTCATTGTCGAACCAAAGGAAGATCCTGAAATAACCGTCAATGCACACCCCGGACAGGAATTTAATTACATGCTTGAAGGCCAGATGAAACTTTGTATTGGGGATAATGAACTCATCCTCAATCCCGGCGATTCGGTTTACTTCGACTCTGCCATTCCGCACGGAATGCAGGCGATGAATGGAAGGGTTGCAAGGTTTTTGGCGGTGGTTCTATAAATATTATTCACTTAACAGGAACAGATTGCTTCGCTCCGCTCGCAATGACGAATGCTAGTTAGGAGCTTCGATGAGGCGAGGCGTGGGACAAAAACTTGATTTGCGGCTCATTTCCACCCACGCCTCGCCTCATCGAACCGAACAAAAAAGACCACCGTCATTGCGAGCGGAGCGAAGCAATCTCAAGTCATAAGTAAATTTAGCTATGGGGATTTCTCCGTTATACAAAAAAATAGTTGTAAAAGTAGGAAGCAATGTGCTTACCAGGGAGGATGGAATGTTGAACCTCTCCCGGATGGCACATATTGTTGGACAAATCACGCAATTGAAGAAGGAGGGGGTACAGGTCATTCTTGTCACTTCCGGAGCAGTTGCGGCTGGCCGTGCAGAAGTTGATCCGGTCAAAAAGCTGGATCCGGTCTCGAGCCGGCAGTTATGGTCGGCCGTTGGTCAGGTGAAGCTGATCAACAGATACGCAGAACTATTCCAGGAACAAGGTGTTATTTGCGCCCAGGTGCTTACAACAAAAGAAAATTTTGGCGACAGGCTTCATTACCTGAACATGCGCAACTGCATGCAAACTTTGCTGGAAAACGATGTAGTTCCGGTTGTCAATGAGAATGATACCATATCGGTAACCGAACTGATGTTTACCGACAACGATGAACTTTCAGGATTGATTGCTTCGATGATGGACATGGAAGCGCTTGTAATTCTCTCAAATGTAGACGGGGTCTACACCGCAGCGCCCGATCAGCCGGGAAGTGAGCTGATCCGCACCATCTATCCAAACCACAACAGTGGAAAGATCTCCATATCAGCCAAGAAGTCTGATTTCGGCAGAGGTGGCATGCTGACAAAATACCACATTGCAGCAAAACTGGCTGGCCAGGGCATCTCTGTTTTTATTGCAAATGGATTTAGGGAGAAGATATTGGCAGAAATTATACACGGAACAAATCAGTCGCCTTTTACCCATTTCCTGCCATCGTCCAAAAAATCGAGCGGAGTGCGGAAGTGGCTTTCCCATTCCGACGACTTTGCCCGAGGCGAGGTGGTGATCAATGACGGCGCCTGTGCCGCCTTGCTTTCTGATAAGGCAGTCAGTTTGCTCATGATTGGTATCTCCTCGGTTTCAGGCTATTTTAAGGATGGGGATATTGTCCGGATCAAAGATGGCAATGGGAAATTGCTTGGCCTTGGAAAGGCCTCTTACTCCTCCGATGAAACTTTAGAGGAAAAGGGCGGTAAAAAGACCAAACCATTTATTCATTACGATTATCTTTACTTGATTTGATGGAAACAAATTTGACAAATAGGTTCGAATCAGCCTTGAAGGCAAGCCGAAAACTTGCAAAATTATCACCTGAGCAAATCAATCGGTTGCTGCTCAAGCTGGCAGATGTAGCCGTAGCATCTGCTGATACGATTTTAACAGAGAATAAAAAGGACCTGGACCGGATGGATCCTTCCGACCCAAAATATGACCGGCTCAAACTGACGAAAGAAAGGATTGTTGCAATTGCATCTGATATCAGAAATGTGGCGGCTTTGCCTTCCCCGCTAGGGAGGATTTTAAGTCAGGAACGGTTGCCAAACGGACTTCACCTGAAAAGAATCAGTGTGCCATTTGGCGTGATCGGCATTATTTTTGAAGCCCGGCCAAATGTTACTTTCGACGTCTTTTCCCTGTGCATCAAATCGGGTAATGCGGTGATACTGAAGGGTGGAAGTGATGCATCTTACTCAAACGAGGCCATAGCTGCCCTTATCAGGAATGTGCTGGCAACTTCGGATATTGATGTAAACGCATTGACTTTACTGCCTCCATCACGTGAAGCCACAACAGCGTTGCTCCAGGCAAGAGGTTATGTTGACCTGATTATTCCAAGGGGGAGCCAGGCCTTGATAGACTACGTCCGCGAACATGCTAAAATTCCGGTCATCGAAACTGGCGCGGGAATATGCCATACCTATTTTGATGCCGACGGGAACCTTGAAGTTGGTAGAATGGTGATCCACAATGCAAAAACCCGCAGGGTGAGCGTCTGTAATTCATTGGATTGCCTGATTATTCACAAGGAGAGGATGGTTGATTTGCCCTATCTGGTTGATTTAATGCCGGCCAATGAGGTAGAGATCTTCGCGGATCCGGACGCATTCAAAGCCTTGGCAGGAAATTATCCCCCCCATTTGCTACATCCGGCTAATGAGGATTCCTTTGGAACTGAATTTCTCTCATACAAAATGGCTGTAAAAACTGTATCTTCGTTAGAGGAGGCACTCGAACATATTGCTTATTTTGGTTCGAAACACAGTGAAGCGATCATTTCAACCAACAGGAAAACGCTGGACGAATTTCTGTTATCTGTTGATGCAGCAGCCGTTTATGCCAATGCCAGCACCGCATTTACCGATGGCGCCCAGTTTGGTTTGGGAGCAGAAATAGGCATCAGCACCCAAAAATTGCATGCACGCGGTCCGATGGCGCTTGAGGAGATCACGACTTACAAGTGGGTGGTAGAAGGGGAGGGGCAAATTAGAAATTAAGGAATAAGGATAAAGTAAAAAGGATAAAGTGAAGAACGCATCAATCCAGATTAACTCAACTTTCAACTCATAACTCTCAACTCATAACTTATAATTCATAACTCATAACTCAAATGCGTCACTTTACATCAGTTTACGATATTCGCGACCTGAAAGAGGCTGTTGAAATGGCCAGGGAAATCAAGAAAAATCCATATGGTTACCAACATCTTGGTAAGAATAAGACGATGGTATTGATCTTTTTCGACTCCAGCCTGCGCACCAGATTAAGTACCCAGAAAGCCGCCATGAACCTGGGAATGAATACGATGGTGTTGAATGTCAGTCAGGATGGCTGGTCGCTGGAAACCGAGTTTGGTGTGGTCATGGACGGTGACAAGCCGGAGCACCTGCGCGAGGCCATTCCTGTTATTGGTACTTATTGCGACATTATAGGTGTCAGGGCTTTTGCCCGTTTCGAGAGCAAAGAAGATGATTATAAGGAGAAGATCTTGCAACAGTTTATCGACTTTGCCGGTGTGCCCGTCATCAGTATGGAGGCTGCCACGCGTCATCCTTTGCAGAGTTTTGCCGATCTGATCACCATCGAGGAGTTCAAGACAAAAACAAGGCCCAAGGTGGTTCTCACCTGGGCGCCCCACCCAAAAGCATTGCCACAGGCAGTTCCCAACTCTTTTGTAGAGTGGATGCGCCAGACTGACTATGAACTGGTTGTGACCCATCCTGAAGGGTATGAGCTGGCTCCCAAGTTTATGGGTGACCTGAAAGTCGAATACGATCAGGACAAAGCCTTCGAAGGGGCAGATTTTATCTATGCAAAAAACTGGTCCGCCTACGGACAGTACGGCAAAATCCTCTCCAAGGACATGAACTGGACTGTTACCATGGAAAAAATGAAGCTGACCAACAATGCCAGGTTCATGCATTGCCTGCCTGTGAGGAGAAATATGATCGTGACAGACGAAGTTTTGGACAGTGATCGTTCCATTGTTGTGAAGGAAGCAGAAAATCGCGTATATTCGGCACAAGCTGTTTTAAAAATGATATTAGGGAAATTGGTATGAGTGATCGTCTGACTATCATTAAAGTAGGTGGAAATGTAGTAGAGGAAGAGGCCTCTTTAAAATCCTTGCTGAAAGACTTTTCAAGGGTTGCCGGAAGTAAAATTCTCGTTCATGGAGGTGGCAAATCCGCCAATATACTCTCCGAAAAATTAGGTTTGGAGAGCAAGAAGGTGGATGGCCGAAGAATTACGGATGCCGAAACATTGAAGGTGGTTACTATGGTTTACGCCGGATTGGTCAACAAAAGCATTGTTGCCGGACTGCAGGCTTTGGGCAACAATGCCATCGGGCTTACCGGCTCAGATCTGGATCTGATTCGTGCCGCAAAACGTCCCGTTGGTGAAATTGACTACGGGTATGTTGGTGATATTAAATCAGTCAACTATCAGTCATTGAAAGAATTGCTGGATTCTGGCGCAGTTCCTGTATTGGCGCCGATCACCCACGATGGTCATGGTCAGTTGCTCAATACCAATGCTGATACCATTGCATCGGAAGTTGCAGCAGCCATGTGTTTCGATTACGAAGTACGCCTGATTTTCTGTTTTGAAAAGAACGGTGTGCTGATGAATGAAGATGATGAAAAATCGCTTGTCAATGAAATAAATCCGGAACTCTTTGCGCAATTAAAGCACGACGGCATTGTTTCCGGAGGTATGATCCCGAAATTGTCGGATGGTTTTGCGGCCCTGCGCCGTGGTGTGAAGGAGGTGGTAATCACCAATCCTGCCGGAATATCGGAGGGGTTGAGGGGTACCAGGTTGGTTTTGGAGTAAGAAGAAGTGCCTAAAGTATTTAAAGTGTCTAAAGTGCCTAGAGTACTTAGGCCACAATCATTATTTGTTCGGAGTCCATAACTTTAGGCACTTTAGACACTTTAAATACTTTAGGCACTTGAAGCTATGAAAAACAAATGTAAATTCTACAGCAAATGAACCCGGACTATATAGAAGATTCCCTTGCCCTCCTGCGTGCCATGATCCGGATTCCTTCCCTCAGCCGTGAGGAGAAGAATGTTGCGGATATGATTGAGCAAAAATTGATTTCGTGGGGTTACCAAACCTCCCGGGAAAACCACAATGTATGGATACGCTCTTCCCGATGGAATGAGGATCTGCCAACTATTTTGCTGAATTCGCATATTGATACAGTACGGCCTGCCAAAGCCTGGAGTCATGATCCATTTGGCGCAACTGAGGCAGAAGGAAAATTGATTGGTCTTGGCAGCAACGATGCCGGTGCTTCTGTGGTAGCGCTTTTGTGCGCCTTCCGGCATCTGGAGCAGAAGCCGCAACCCTACAACCTGATCTTTTGCGCCAGCGCCGAAGAGGAAATATCTGGTTTGAATGGTGTCGCCTCAGTGTTGCAACATTTTGGAAAACTTAGCCTGGCAGTGGTTGGGGAACCTACCGGGATGCAAATGGCGGTCGCAGAGAAGGGATTGATAGTGCTCGACTGCGAAGCCAAGGGGAAGTTGGGCCATGCTGCGCGCAATGAGGGGGAGAACGCCATTTACAAGGCTTTGGTAGATATCAGGACTTTGATTGAATTGGCCCTACCAAAAAAATCAGAAATACTTGGTCCGGTAAAAATCACAGTCACCCAGATTGAAGCTGGTAACCAGCACAATGTGGTTCCAGATTCATGCAAATTTGTAGCGGATGTAAGGACCAACGAATGCTATTCCAATGAAGAGGTGTACCAAATTATTGCCAAAACCATTGAATCAGAGGTAAAACCCCGCTCATTTCGTCTGAATTCTTCGGGAATTCCTCTGGACCACCCATTGGTACAAAGGGGGATCTCGCTGGGATTGGCCCCTTACGGATCTCCCACAACTTCCGATCAGGCAGTCATTCCCTGTACGTCGATTAAAATTGGTCCCGGCGAATCGGCCCGCTCACATACCGCAGATGAATTCATTTATTTGGATGAAATCCGAAAAGGGGTGGAGATTTATGTGAAGTTGCTGGATCAACTCAAGCTTTGAGCATGTATTAATAATCCTGAATCAACACTTCAGTGGGGATATGCAAATCATGGTTCAATCGGCGAATCATCTCCAGAGATAGTTTTCTTTTCTTATTCAATATTTCGGTAACACGGCTTCTAAACCCAAGTACTTTGGCCAAGTCTTTTGGCTTATATCCTAACTGATCCATCCGGAATTTTATAGCCTCAATTGGATCAGGTAATTCTATTGGAAAGTTTATGTTCTCATAATTTTCGATTAACAAGGCAAGCAATTCTAATTCATCACCCTCAGGAGTATTCAAAGGTGCATCAAAAACTACCTCAAGCCTTTCAAGGGCAAGATTATATTCACCTTCAGTTTTGATCACTTTGTATTCCATAATTTCTAGATACTTTCAGCTTTTATTTTATCATACTCTGCATGAGTACCAATAAACCTAATCCAAACAATTCCATACCCATAATTGATCTTTACAATCAACCTGTAAGTATTGCCTTTCACATTGAAAACGACGCGATTATTTGCAAGAATGCTCACGGAAGGATATGCACGACTAATATCAGCCGGAGATTTCCAATTGGCATGAACTGCTTCATCATACCAACTTATCAAATTCTCTCTACAATTATTGTGCCGTTCCCAAAAATCGCGTAAAGTCTTCTTTGCTATTACTCTCATCGACTTTTATTAGCAAAGTTACACTATTTTTACCAATTTGGGAAATATTATTAAGCAATAATGGATTGCCTAATACCGAAATAGGTAATAGCTGATTGTGGAAAGTGAATTTAATTGAGACTCAGATCATCTTCCTCAACTATCTCTTCCGCATCATCCTCTCCAAACGGATCATCCCCATTGATGATTTTGGTGAAATTGTCCGGCATTTTTTGTGCTTCAGGTACATACGGGAATACATCGATGATGGGACTTTCCGTGATCCCGCCGATTTCGAAGTCGGCCATCATCCCTTTCATCGCTTCAATCACCTGATCGTAGGCAGCCTTCACATTATCTGAAAAGACCAGCACAAACTGGCTAACCCGCTTCTCCTTGCCGCTCTCTTCATCGAAGGTAATGAAGGTGACCTTTGCCTTGTACCAGCGGTCGCCCACCTCGGAAGGGATGATCTCCGCCAGTTTTGTCTTGGATATTCTTGTCACGGTAAATTCGCCGCTAACCATCGAGACCAGCTCCTTGTAAATGCGTGTTTCTGCCTCGGTAAAGGAGACCGCATCCAGCAGGTAGGTTTCGCTCACTTTCTTTTCGCGGCCATCTTCCCCCATCTTGGAGTATTTTGCCGTGCATTCAAACCAGGTATTCATGTTTTATAGATGTTTTATGTGAATATTAATTTGTTGCAGAAGGATAAAGGATAAAGTAAAAAGGATAAAGTAAAGAACGCTTTGATCGGAATTGTCACAAATTCCATAACTCATAACTCATAACTCATAACTCATAACTCATAACTCATAACTCATAACTCATAACTCATAACTCATAACTCATAACTCATAACTCATATCTTAGCTCCAATCCCCCTTTATCCTTTTTACTTTCCCCTTTATCCTTATTCTTTCAAAACCTTGTCAATCTCTGATTTGATCAGCTTTCCCCAGATCTTGTACCCCACCCGGTTGAGGTGAAGGTGATCTTCCCTGAAGAGTTCGTTTCGGGGTTCCCCTTTTTCGTTCAGGAAGCTTTGGGCCGTTTCGATAAAATAGAGGTTTTTCTGCTTTTGGCACAGGGCTTTCAGTAAGGCGTTGTTTTCTTGGATCAGCGGCCATTTTTTCCAGCGGCTCTGGGATGGCGTGATCTCGATAAGGAAAATTGGCTGCTTCTTGTATTTGGCGCGGATGGTTTTGACGATTTTCCGGAAGGTGGCGGCACTCTCCTTCGGGGTTATATCGTTGGGGGAACCGGTGATGTCGTTGGCGATAAAAATCACGACCGCACTAAACTGATGCGGATAGACGATCCGCTCGGCGTATTGTGCAACTGCCGGGGAGTTGGATCCGCCAAATCCCCTTTGAATAATAGGGTAGGGCGCCATCTCCTCTTTGATGGTGCTCCATAATCTGATGCTGGAGCTTCCAACAAACAGCAGTGAATTATCCGGATATTTCTCTGTCTGGTTGAGTTTGTCGAAAGCAGCAATATCGCCTTCCCATTTGGTTCCAACCTCTACCTTGTTTTTTTGGGCGATGCAGGAGGAGATGAAAATCAACGAGGCGAAAATCAACGTCGTTAATCTGCGGGCATGGAGAGTCTTTTTCATATTCATATTTTCAGTTGTCGATTCACGTAGAGCAGTAATAACAAGATCAAATTTTACCACAAAGGGCACCAAGGATGCACGAAGAACACAAACTTAAACGTATTAATTCGCGACCTTTGAGTTGCCTTTGAGCCCTTTGTATTAAAATTTTCCCCTGTTATTCAGATAGGAAATGTAAGAAATTTAAACGATTTCGCCATAAAGGTCAAACGCTTCGGCATCAGTAATTTTCACCTGATAGGACCGGCCAATGGTGAGGTTTTTTCCGCTGACAAGTACCTCGCCATCCACCTCGGGTGAGTCATATTCGGTACGCCCGATATAATAGTCCTCCTCTTTGCGGTCGATTACCACTTTGAGGACCGATCCAATTTTTTTTCGGTTAATTTCAAGGGAAATTTCCTGCTGTATGGCCATGATCTCTTCTGCACGGAACTGTTTCACCTCCTGTGGAATGTTATCATCATATGTTTCCCCTGCAAAAGTATCTTCCTCGTGGGAGTAAGGGAAAACGCCGAGTCGTTCGAACCGCATGTCGCGGACAAACTGTTTCAATTCTTCAAAGTCTTCTTCGGTTTCACCGGGATGGCCCACCAGCATGGTTGTCCGGATATGTATGCCTGGCACCTCCTCCCTGATTCTATTGATCAGTTCAATAGTCCCGGCCTTGTTGATGTTCCTGCACATCAGCTTCAATACATTGTCGCTACAGTGCTGCAAGGCGATATCGAGGTATCGGGCAACATTGTCTTTCTCCCGCATCACCGGCAGGAGATCGTATGGAAATTTGGTTGGGTAAGCATAATGCAGCTTGATCCATTCAATACCTGGGATTGCACTCAATCTTTCGGTCAGTTCGGCCAGTTTTTGCTTTTTGTAAAGATCAACGCCATAATGGGAGAGATCCTGCGCGATCACCAGCAACTCCTTCACCCCTTTTTCGGCCAATGCAGTTGCCTCCTTTACCAGTTCGTCCATTGGAATGGAGCGATGTATCCCGGTCATTCTTGGGATAGCGCAGTAGGAACATTGCCGGTTGCAGCCCTCAGAAATTTTGAGGTAGGCATAGTGGGGAGGAGTGGTTTGGTATCTCTGGTGGGAAAGGCTCATGCGGTATTCGGCCTTGAGATCCTCTACCATTTTCTTGACTTGAAATTTCCCGTAAAATCCGTCAACTTCCGGAATCTCCTTGATCAGATCCTCTTTGTACCGTTCAGTCAAACAGCCAAATACGAATATTTTGTCTATTTCTCCCCTGGTCTTGGCCTCAGCAAACCCCAGAATCGTGTTGATCGACTCCTCCTTGGCATCCAGGATAAAGCCACAGGTGTTGATGGCCACCATTCGTGCATCGGCAACTCCTCCGTCGTGAACCACCTTGTACCCATTGGCAGCCATCTGCGAAAGAAAAAGCTCCGAATCCACCAGGTTCTTGGAGCAACCCATTGTGACAACGTTGATTGATTTGGCCATAACAGAGAATTGTTTGAAGAGTTTCTTTTAGTTTAAAAAAGTTTGAAGGGTTTTGGGTTGCCAGTCAAAACTCCCTGAGCCTGTCGAAGGGATAACCAATATTCTAAATGAACCGGTCCCTGAGCTTGTCGAAGGGTCGAAGGGCGTTGGGAGTTCAGTGAAAAATCATTTAAACAGCGAATCCACAAATTCATTTCGCTGGAAGATCTGCAGGTCATCCAGTCCTTCGCCGATACCGATGTATTTTACGGGTATTTTGAACTGATCTGAGATTCCGATCACCACGCCACCTTTGGCGGTTCCGTCGAGTTTGGTAAGCGCCAAAGCAGTAACTTCGGTAGCCAGGGTAAATTGTTTGGCCTGTTCGAAGGCATTCTGTCCGGTAGAGCCGTCCAGGACCAGCAAGACCTCATCCGGGGCATTTGGAAATACCTTTTGCATCACCTTTTTGACTTTCGACAACTCGTTCATCAGGTTGATCTTGTTGTGCAGACGGCCTGCCGTATCGATGATGACGACATCTGCTCCCGATGCTTTGGCTGAAAGTAAGGTGTCGTAAGCCACCGAGGCCGGATCGGATCCCATCTGTTGTCTGACAATCGGAACACCAACGCGGTCGGCCCAGATCTGAAGCTGTTCAATGGCAGCGGCACGGAAAGTGTCGGCAGCCCCAAGGATAACAGACTTGCCGGCAGCCTTGAACTGGTGCGCCAGCTTGCCGATGGTGGTGGTCTTTCCCACACCATTGACACCTACAACAAGGATGACATAAGGAATTCCGGATTTTGGAAGATCAAAGTCGGCAACTTCGAATGAGTTGTTTTCGGCCAGCAGTGCAGCAATCTCACTTCGAAGGATGCCATTCAGTTCGGAGGTGCCGACATATTTGTCGCGTGCCACCCGTTTTTCGATTCGTTCAATGATTTTGAGGGTTGTATTGACACCCACATCCGATGAGATTAGAATCTCTTCCAGGCTATCCAGGACTTCATCGTCTACCTTGGTTTTGCCGATGACGGCGCGCGAAAGTTTGGAGAAGACACTCTCTTTTGTCTTTTCGAGACCTTTATCAAGACTCTCTTTTTTCGATTTTGTGAAGCTGAAGATACCCATGGATCAGATTGTTGCGTGTTGTGATAAAGATAGGAACAAAACCACAGTAAAATGAAGGGATCGATTTTTAAATGGGTAAAAAAAGAAAGCTCTCATCATACCTGACGAAAGCTTACTTTTAATCTCTTAAAGTACGAATTACTTTTTGGCAAAATAATCTTTTACCATTTCGTTGGGAACGATCTCCTCAACAAATGTATAGGCACCGGATTTTTCCGATTTAACCATTTTGATAACCTTGGAATATGCTTTCCCGGCACCTTTCTGAAGTGATGCAACTACTTTCTTTGCCATAACTCAATTATTTTATTTCGCGGTGTACGGTGACACGCTTCAAAATTGGATTGTATTTCTTTAGTTCGAGACGTTCCGGAGTGTTTTTCCGGTTCTTTTTTGTTACATATCTGGATGTACCTGGAAGCCCGCTTGCTTTGTGTTCGGTACATTCCAGGATAACCTGCTGTCTGCCACCTTTCTTAGCCATTGTTCAGTGCGTATTAAAAAGTTTCGATGTAGCCTTTAGCTTTCGCCTCTTTCAAGGTTGCATTCAGACCGTTTTTATTAATTGTTCTCAACCCGGCGGCTGATACGTTCAGTTTGATCCAACGGTCTTCTTCCGGAAGATAAAACCTTTTGGTGAAAATGTTCACCATGAATTTCCTTTTGGTTCTTCGTTTTGAGTGGGAAACGTTGTTCCCAACCATCACTTTTTTACCTGTAATCTGACAAATTCTAGACATTTCGTGTGTTTTTATACTTCTGTCCCACTTTTTTTAAACAGTGTGCAAAGTAACTACTTTTTGTTTTAATAATCAAACATTGGCGAATAATTTATTCCAAGTTTATTTACTTCAGGAATAATCCCCTTTTAACTACATTTGAAAGAAATTTATATCATTACGGTGGAGAGCGCAACGACAAAATATTATCCCACTTTTTGGCAGGCGGTAAATCTCATTGTCCTCTATACTTTTTTACAGACACTCATCGATTTCCCATTGGCGCTTTATGACTACCAATATGGAACAGATTGGTTAAGAGAGCCTTTGCTTAAAATCCCAATATTCTTTGCGACTACTTTCGTCATTCTCTTCCTGGGTACACGCTTTTCCGGTTTGCCCTACCGGGATATCTTTCCACTTAAGTCCTTTCATTGGCTGAATATTCCAGTCTTGCTCATATCACTGGTCGCCCTTCAGTTTTTCATGAATGAAATATCCATCCATGTCGATAAAATGTTGCCCCCTCCCGGATGGTTTATGGAACTTTTCGCCAAAATTTTTGAGTCAGATATCGGGATCTGGGGAGGTATTCTGAGGGTGGTGGTGTTGGCCCCAATTGTGGAAGAGCTGATATTCAGGGGAGTCATTTTCTCGGGATTTCAGCGTATTTATCCCGCATTTTGGGCGATTTTCTTCTCGGCGCTCCTTTTCTCCCTCTTTCACCTGAATCCATGGCAACTGGGGCCAACCTTTTTGCTTGGACTGTTGCTTGGTTTTGTCAGGTTGCGTACCGGTTCCCTGCTTGCCGCCATCTTCACCCATGCCCTGCATAACGCAATGATATTTTTTTCTGTCTATTACCATGAAGCCTATACCATTCCAGGTTTCCTGCAACCCGGGCTGTCTCAGAATTATGTGGTGAATTTGATTTTGCTTACCCTTGGAATTGGTTTGATTTGGTATTTCTCTCGTCCGAAAAAGGTGAAGTAAAGGGTTTATGCGGATGCGTATATTGGCGGACAGAAACACGTGATTAAAAATTAGTATATCATTTTTCCGTTGCCAGAGGGCATTAAGCTTCATAGAAAAAAATATCTCTGATACTGGGTTCCCAGTCAGGGGATAAACCATATATTTGAAATTTTCCGCGCAATCTTTTTGAAGCTCGTTTATTCCCTGCCAGGAAAAATGAACTCCCTAAATCTTCTTTCTCTTAAGTAACTCCAATATTTCACGCAAAGGACGCAAAGAAAAACCGCAAAAGAGCGCAAAGTTCAGTTCTGACTTCTTTGCGTCTTTCTTTGCGTTCTTTGCGTGAAATATTTTGTTATTCATTTAGGGGTTATATTGATTGGGTACTGATGGACTATTAAGCTTAATGCCCTCCGGACAAACCAAAACCAACTTGTCTTCTATTTATTTGCTGGAATATAGTTTCATAAGAAACGCCTCGCATCCAATCACCTCTATATCACTAAAATAAAAGTCATTTTGATTTTCCGTTATGATACAATCACATTTGTGCTGAAGGGCAGAATAATATTCCATTCCATCCTCAAAGTCATGGTTGAGCTTGTTTTCAATCGCTTGAAAGGTTATCTTTTCATCAATGGTTGTTATCCCAATGTGACCGAAAAGTAAGCCGATTTTTTCTCTGGCCACAGTGTCGCCGCTTTTCTTGCTTGAAAAATAGAAGGCAATAGCCAAACATAGGGGAGAGGTAAAAAGCATTATGTTATTTTTCCCCTGAAGGCTCAATAGTCTTGATGACCAGGTAAACAAAGGATATTCTTTATTCAATGTCGCAACGAGAATATTTGCATCAAGGAAAAGTCTCATTTGGCATGATTAAAAAATTCGTCTTTCAGACTTTTCCTTGACCGTCTCTTGTACACAGCTTCCCCTTCTGCGACCTGATTTACCCAATCAGAAACCGGAAAATCTTCTATGGATTTGTAGCTGCCGGAGGTAATCTGACGGTACAGGAATTCTGTTAATCGTGACAAACTGGTGTTATTGTCTGCAGCAAATTTCTTGGCTTTTTCAATCACATCCTGATTGAAGTAAAGGGTTAGTTTTGCTTCCATATCTTTTTACGTCAAATATAAATGTATTATACGTGAAATACAAAATTGTTAACTGTTTTTTCACTCTCAAGGTTTAGCAGGAATACGATTGGAATTGAATAGTTTTGGCAGAACTGCCGCAGAAGCTATGATTGCCCCTTACAGATACCTGGAGAAATATCCAGTTCAGGATGGAGTAGTTTGAAGAGCTATTTTATTGTGGGATCATATTTTTCCACCGTATTTATATCAAAAGGGCTGGTTTTGTACCACCTATTGATGTTTTTGATATATTTGATTTGATAAATAATTTGGGATAGTCTCCTCATTAAAAGCAATGTCTGCACTGTTAATTATCAGATTCGGACTGTTGATGGCGATTCTGTTGATCCGGTTTACATCTGACGCTAACCAGATTGACATTGAGCCAATCAGGCTACAAAACCTGCTCAACAAAGCGATAGTTTATCTTGACCGTGTTCAGGTAAAAATTGACAGTATTCCTTTTAAATACAAAGGAGAATGGCCATCCGAAATTGTCAATCTTAAGGATTTACCCATACTCGGGAGCAAAGGTTACAGTTGCTACGATTCGAACTGTTTCGTTACCTCATCAATTCATAATATACTCGCAGAAATTTATCTAAATGACCCCTCTTATCGGCAAATCCCAACAATTCTGGAGCTATCGGTTGAAAACATCCTTTCATTTAAGAGTGGAAACAGTTTCAATTTCTGGCATGAATTAAGAGTGCCTGAAAATATCCGTAATCGATTTACAGAGAAGAACAAGATAACCAGGAGAAGATCTAACCATTTCAATTATACCTCCGGTTATACCAGTTGTCTGTTTAATATCTTCAACGATGCAGACGATAGTGCAGAAGCATTTCGTTCGGTTAGCCTCTACAACAAGATCTGCAAGCTCAATGGGTTATCAGACAGGATGGTCTGGAAACCAGACAGTATCGGATGGGTTTTCAATAAATACCGTGACATAGATCGTTCACATATCAATTATTACAATTTTTACAATGCTCACGGCAAGAATACCGGGGCCTTTCTTACCTGGTTCGGTAATGAGCGTTACTCAACCTTCCTCTTCCCCGAGAGAAAGGACCACAACCTCCCTCTTGGTATCAATGATATTGATTGCGTAGTAAATGCAAATGTTCTGACTTCTTTGGCCGAATACGGCGAAGAAAATTCTAAGGAGGCCAAACAGGCATTGAATTGGATATTTAAGATGGTTGAAAAGGAGAAGTGCAACTCTTGCGGATATTATTATCCTTCCTGCTTCTCTTTGTTTTATGCTTTGTCCAAAGCCATTTCAAAAGGAGTGGCGGTAAGGGAAGACGTTATCCAAAAAGCTATAAATCAGATGGTTAATTCACAAAAAATTGACGGAAGCTGGGGTGATGAAATTGAAGGCAATGAGTTGCATTGTTCTTTGTATGCCTTAAACGCGTTGATTGATCTCTGTAATAAAAGCGATAGCCAGTTACGCATGATCATTGAAAAGGGCTTAAATTTTGTTGAGGGAAGTGCAAATATTGATTCAGGTTTCTGTTACTGGGAAGGTGGCGCCTTTTTTAGTGTAGGAGGAATTGCCCGTAAATCCCACATTTGGAGATCGCGGGCTTATACTACTGCACTGGCAGCCGAGGCGCTGGGCAGTTTTAAATCAAATTTTTTTCAAGAGAGTACACCGGTTGAGCAATAAATCCGTAAAAATTTCTCTCTTCTTAGGCTCTTTTTTCCAAAAGATTGTACATTTGCCTTTCAGAAATTCGGGGTGTAGCGCAGCTTGGTAGCGCGCGTCGTTCGGGACGACGAGGCCGCAGGTTCAAATCCTGTCACCCCGACACCGGTAGTAGGAATGCCATTGTAAACTCAAGTATTTGCAATGGGATTCTTTGTTGTGGTCAAAAAAGATGAAAAATAAGCATTGACTAAATTTAAAGTCCTAGTTTGCTTTTCCCAATCGAGATCAAATTAAGATTCTTTTGGGGTGGAAACTCAAAACAGCAAATTGCGTAACCTAAACCAACATTTGTATGGCATTTGCGTAAAAGGATATCGATGATGGGCAAAATTTATCTTCTACAGTATATTTAAAAATATTTAAAAAATCCCATAAACATCAAAATCATAAAAACTGGCACGAAAAACACAAGGAAACCTTAAGCTTTGGCAAAGAGGCTGAATTCGATTGAGGCTGATAGTTTGGACAAGATCATTAAAATGCTGGAAGATGGTGCAAAGGGCATGAGTTAGTTCTATTTCCCGATCATCTCGAATAACGCCATCTCGTTGATCTCAAGGCTTTTTGATTTCATGTGGCAGGCACCTTTTACAGATGTCGAAGCGACAAGCTCACCATTCTCGTTGTATTGCCTCATTTCGTATTTACCACTTGCCGACTTAATCCATGACGCAAGTTTCACATCAAATTCAACAGTTTGTTTTGGGAGGGAGGTGTTGATAATTATCATCACTGCGCGGTCGGGCAGTGCGTAGGCACAGGTATGGACGCCAGGGAGTGGTTTGCTCAGCAAACAATCTCCCACCAGATCTCCCTCTGTAAAATAGGGTAAAAATTGTTTTTTTAGTTTGGCACATTGTTTCAGCGCTTTGCTTAATTCCGGATAGTTGGCAATGTAGTCCGAGCCATTGATGGACTCTGCCTTGCGGGGGAATAAATTCATGTACAGGTTGTCGGCAAAGGCTTTTTTTACTGCCTGGGGAGATGAACTAATGCAGGAATTGATCCTTGGAGACGGAAATGCGCTGGTTATCACTTTGCGGTCCATGTAACCGTCCCAATTCCAGGTGTAGTCCAGTAGACCGGCATCCAGTTCAAAATTCAACAGCTCCTCCCCGGAGAATGTGCAATCCGGTTCGCGCTTCTTGGCTACATCTAATATTTGTTTGGCAAGAGAGATCATATTGGGTTCAGGGTCCGGAGTGGTGTAGAACTGGTCCCAGCAAAAAGAAGGAATACCAATTTCAACCAAATGTTTCAGCCCCTCAAGAACGTCTTTCTGCCAGAGCTTGTTGGTAGGTCCTGCCTGTACGGATGCCATGTAGGTTGCATAATTTGGGTTCCTGGTAGGAATCAGTTCTGTATGGTAGGTCCAACCCTTGTTGTCCAGTACCTTCATGTTGTAGCGTGGCGCTGTTTTTTGGTTGGCCTGAAGGACCGTGATAAATGGGACAAGATTCACCCCCAGCTTCTTACACTCCTTTACGGCGGTTACCATATCCTCTTCGGTCCCCAGATGTGCAAATGGCTTAGGCAATGGCAGTGTAAAAGCTTCGCACCATGCCCAAATCACCATCTCATCAAGTCCGTTTTCTTTGCACTCTGCCGCCAGCTTTGGCAAATCTTTGAACGTGAAGATCGCATCTTTCGGATCAGTAGGTTGGTACTGGCTCATGAAAACAGTGCGAAAACCGATCCCTTCCCGTACATGTTTTGGCAGCGGATAGTATCGTTTGTAGTTTTGTTTTACCCAGGCTTTGTAAGGCGCTATCCCTGCTGCCCATCCATTTTGGTGCGGGGTAAGAACCCACTCGCCACTTTGCCAGGTTTCCCCTTTTTTGATCGTTGTATCGTTCAGGCACATCATACGCAGCTTTGGTTCCAGTTCAGACAGACGTAACCTTATAGGAACCTGTGGGTCCCAACCCCAACGCTTCGGAAACAGACTGATCCCTCCGTTGAGGCCACCCAAATCCATCCAGCGAACAATCATATCCTTGTTTCTCATCATACCGCTTCCAACATATTGCACCGAATAATTGGCGGCATCGATCATGTAAGGGGTGCTCTCCTTTGTATCGTCTTTGGCAAGATCAACAAACGGAAGGTTGGCAAAATTGCCTGTACGGAAATAGGTGTTTTGCGCTCCGGCAACGGGAAGCAATCCGGAAAAGTCAGGGAAAATCACCTGACGTACATTGGTACCTGATAGGTTGATGATTTTTGCACTCATGAAAACGGATTTGCCATCGGGGGATGCCACCAACTTCACGGTAGCCGATACCTTGCCCTCAATGTTGAAGTTGGTCCGGCTTAATCCGAGCCTGTCCCAGAATATGACCACTGAATCCGGATAGACCGAAACATCAGCTCCCTGCGAAAAACGGGAAGCCAACCTTAACACTTCAAACTTTGTAACGGGATAGGCAAGGTCAATCATTCCTGCAAGCTCGGACTTTGAATCCAGAATGGTTCCAGTACCAGCATAACTCATTTTGAGGATCGTTCCCGTATTGGCATCCAATACAATATGCAATCCGTTCAGCGTGGCCTCTTTGGTTCTGTTTTCCTTTCCGGCTGCCAAACTTTGCAGCGGGGAAAAGACAACAAAAGCGAAAGCTACTGCCAGTACAATTTTTTTCATATAATCACGAACTGGTCATTCCTTGATGAACCTTATAAAAATAAGAAAAATCCATCAAGAAAAAAGAAGATACCGATGGCGCCAAAAACAAGTCCGCAAATCCAGACAAACCTTTTTTTGGAAAGTGTTGCAATAGAGGAGAGTAAAATGGAGATTTGCAGAAATATGACACCAATTCCAAATTTATCAGAGTGTATTTTGCTTTCATCACGAAGTTGCTCGAAACCGGTTGCGACTTTGCTGATGGCCATCTAGGTCATCCAGTTTTCTTTTTTCTCAGTTATCATAAATAATCTGTTATTAGTGAATTGGAATAATTACAAATTTAAGAATGTAGCGAGTATTTGAAAAACTAAATTTTTTTATTATCCAATATACCGTGTTGATATTTAGAATTGTAAATTTGATCCTTCAACTTTCATTGATCATTTATTAAACCAATTATTTATGCAAACCAAAATTCTTTTTCTTGCTATTTTTTTATTGGCCTGCCTGATGGGGCAAGGTCAGATTAAAGTTGCCTCTGTTTTAGGCGACAACATGGTTCTCCAGCGCAATACCGAGGTAAAAATCTGGGGCAAAGCAAAACCCGGAGAAAAATTGACTGTCAAAGCGGATTGGATTGTCGGTCAGGTGATTGCAACTACCAATGACAAAGGTAACTGGATGGCTAAATTAAAAACCACCAATGCCGGCGGACCTTATACCATTACAATTGGTTCCCCAAAAGAGAAAATACAACTTAAAAACATACTGTTGGGTGAGGTTTGGCTTTGTTCCGGACAGTCGAACATGGAGATGTCCATGGCAGGATATGGCGATTCACCCATCATTGGCTCCAATGATATCCTCTTGGATGCAGACAATGATCAGATTCGCCTTTACAATGTGACAAAGGCCATCAGCGCAGTCCCTGTTGATACCTGTACAGGTAAATGGAGTGTAGCGACAGCCGAGTCAGCATCGGGTTTCAGCGCGGTTGGCTATTTGTACGCCAGACTGCTGCAGCAAAGACTCAAAGTCCCGGTTGGCGTCATCAGTTCAGACTGGGGCGGTTCTGCCATCGAAGCATGGATGAGCCACGAAACGATCCTTCCTTTTACTGAAGCATATGCCCGGACAACCCAGGCAAAATCAACAGTAAACCAACGGGCATCCAACCTTTACAATGGCATGATTTCACCGATCATCAATTATGCCATAAAGGGGGCTATTTGGTACCAGGGCGAATCCAATATTGGCAATTACAAGGATTATGTGGCATTGCAGGCAGCTATGGTAGCCAATTGGCGAAAGGATTTTGGGGTAGGTGAGTTTCCCTTCTATTTTGTTCAGATTGCTCCTTATTGGTACGGAAACAGCAAGGGGGTCAATTCTGCTTTGCAGCGCGACGAACAGTTGAAGTCAGTCTCTCAGATTGCAAACAGCGGAATGGCCTGTACCCTTGATATAGGAGAGGAGAAGAACATCCATCCTGCAGAAAAAATGGTAGTTGCCAAACGGCTGGCCCTTTGGGCTTTTGCCGAGACCTATGGTATCAAAGGCATTATGTACAAGTCTCCCGCTTACACGAAAATGGTTGTAAAGGATACCCTTGCGGTACTCTCCTTTGACAATGTGGCAGCAGGCCTGAGCACTTTTGGTAAAGAGGTAAATTGCTTCGAGATTGCCGGACCGGACAGCATTTTTTACCCTGCCAAACTTGCCATCAAAGCCAAACAGGCCAATGTATGGTCACCAAAAGTAAAGGCGCCGGTTGCGGTTCGCTATGCATTTAGCAATTTTCCGGTTACCAACGGCTATTTGTACAATACAGCGGGTTTGCCGGTTCCATCTTTCAGAACGGATAACTGGGGGAAATAGTTATATCGTTGCACATGGTAACGTGTAGGGTAAAAATGTTCCCGGCGATTTACTCCAAGGGAATAAGCGGAAAGCTTTAAGTCCGGTTATTCCCTTGGATTTGTCAGTGATGGATCTTAAAAATAGATTTCCTGTTAATCCAAATGAAATACCTCCTCCATGCTTGCCCACCAATCGCCAAGTGTGCGTGTTGCAACTGGTTTTTGCATGGGTTCCATAATGGCCCACCACTCCTTTGTTTTGGGATCGGCAGCCATTTTGGCCATGTCGGCGGCAAAATCATCGCCGATGTACTCGAAGTAGGCAAACAGTTGGTTGTCTTTGTGAAAAATAGAGTAGTTCCTGATGTTGCAGGCGGTGATCTTCTCCAGGATTTCAGGCCATACAGCCGCATGGTATGCTTTATAGGTTTCGAATTGTTCGGGATCAACCCCGATAATTTGTCCGAATCGTCTCATGATTATAATTTTTCACAAAAGTACTACTTCATAAATCCCGGGAACCTTTGAAAATTCCTTCAATACAAGCCTGACTTTTTGAGCAGTGATTTTTGGGAATTTGAGCTCAGCTTTTGCGCCAAGGGTGGTCCCATTGTAAAATACTTTCCACGTTTCATTTTGTAGGTATTGTAGTTCGAAGGCTTTTACTGCGTCTCCACTTTCATAGATGATTGCTTTGGATATCTTCTCAGGCTTTCCAAAGTCTATTTCGGCCCAGGGCATTTTATCCTTTACGTCAGGAGTCCAGTAATGGCCCACCCAGTCACCGTTGTTGATGGATTTGATATCCTGCCAGTTAGGATCCGGGTTACTTGAAGCCGACACTTTTTTGTTGTAGGAGAGGGATTCAGAACCAATTTCCAGTGGTTTGACATTCATTACATTGCCTGATGTTTCTATTTCAACGATGGTATTGATCGGCTGAAGGGATTCCCCTGAAATTTCAAGAATGGTCATTCCCTCTTTTTTGGAAACTTTCATTTTCCCACCTGATGCCAGCTTACAGTTTTTTATATCCATTCCCAAATCAGGCAGTGGAATTTGTACGTTTTTCCCGTTCCATTTCTGAATGTGCAGGTAAATTGTGTTGCCTTTGCGGGTACTAACTCCCCAGTCGGTCGGTTTGAATGGGCCACCGCGGGTACCGTAAATAGAATAGCCATATTTCTGTAGCCATTGCCCCATCTCTTTCAGCCGTTCAACCTGAAGTGACTCTATCCTTCCATCCGGCATCGGGCCTACATTGAACAACAGGTTGCCATCACTTCCGGCTGACCTTACCAGACTTTGAAGGCACTGCTCAAGTGATTTCACCTCATCATTGGGTTTCCAGGCCCATTGGTTGGCAATGGTCATGCAGGTTTCCCAGGGACGGTCGTTCTGAAATCCTCCTACCCTTTGCTCAGGCGTATCGTAATCCCCTTTGGCCCCGGTACGGTTGTTGATGATGATATCGGGCTGAATGGTATGGGCAAAATCAATAACGCCCTGTCCTCTGGTGGCATCGAAGCGTTGCGGTACATCGAACCAGAGCACGAAAAGCGGTCCGTAATTCAGCAACAGTTCCGCGACCTGCCTTTTCAGGTAACCGGTATAGGCATCCAGATCATAGCTGGCCCTTTGTACCTGACCTCCCGGACTGGTTAAAGGAAAATCAGGATGGTGCCAGTCTGTGGTGGAATAGTAGGTGCCAAAGGCAATTCCCTGCTTTTTACATGCCTCAGCAAGCTCCTTCACTACATCGCGGTGCAGGGGGGAATTCATGATGTTAAAGTCGGTTTGACGCGTGTTCCAGAGACAAAAGCCATCGTGGTGTTTTGTGGTGAGGATGATGTATTTCATACCGGCAGCCTTGGCAACCGTCGCCCAGTTGTTGGCATCAAAATTGGGTGCGTCAAATTTCTTGTACAGGTTATCATATTCATCGACAGGAATTTCACGCCCGCGGGACCAGCCGATCTCAGTACCTTTGAGCGCTACCGGGCCCCAATGGATAAACATGCCGAACCGGGCATCTTTCCACTCCTCAATTTTTTGCTTGTTGTTTGATGCCGTTTGTCCTGAACCTGAAAACCAGAGGGCAATTAAAAACAGAATAGATACAACTCTTTTCATAGTAGCCTCGTTAAGAATACTCAAGAATGCAATTCATCGTAAAATGTGTCAATTATCCTGCTTTGAATTAAACTCCTTTACAGCATCAAACATGGCCACAATATTTTCCGGCGGAACATCCGGTAAAATGTTGTGCACGGTATTGAAAACAAAGCCGCCACCAGGAGAAAAGATCTCCAACCGTTCGAGCACTTGTTTGCGAATCTGTTCCGGGGTTCCGGAATTCAATGTTCCGACAGTCTCAATGCCGCCACCCCAGAAAGTACAATCTTTGCCAAACTCCTTTTTCAGGTAATCGGGTTTCATCATGTAAGCATTGGTTTGCACAGGATTGAAAATCTCAATTCCTGCTTCAATCAAATCGGGCATCAACGAAGAGATAGAACCGCACGAATGGATGTAAGAGTGCATCTTGCTGTGCGTTTTTACATATTCGCAAAGAATTTTGTGCCTTGGTTTAAAAAGTGCGCGATATGTATCAGTATCCATGAAAGGACCGGAGCTCATGCCCAGATCATCACCAAAACGGATGATGTCGACGATATTACCTACCGAGTTGCACACTTTTTCGAGTGTTGCCAGGTGCCTTACCAGGAGTTGGTCAAGCAGTTTTTCCACATTTTCGGTATCGCATATCAGGTCCATCAGAAAGTTGTCCATCCTGCGAAGAAAGGTTCCCCATTCGAATAGGTTGCATCCGCAAACCACCAACAAGGCCTTGTCTGTGCTTTCTCTCAGCTTCAGTGTCTTTTCCCTTAACTTGATCCAAAAATCCTCCTCTCCGGCATGGTCCCACGGACTGTGCACATCGCGTGCCCACATAATCCTGCCCATTTCGGCATCCAGGTTTTCATACGAATCGGGATAGCCATCCAGATAAGGAAAGTAGGTTTGGTCGAAGAAGGTCGCGCCAACAGGCATCCTGGACAATATCCGCTTTCCATCGTCATCGTAGGTCACAAAGGATCCGTCCTCCAACGCTGAAGGTTTGAACCATTTTGGATAGAATGCAGGAGCCCCATTTGCAAGTGTCGTGGGAATCCAATCAGATGGCTCATCGTTGAAGGTGCGCCCGATATCCAGCACATCAATTCCAAAGTGATCGAGGATGGACATATCCGGTTGGGCCAGCTGCTGCACCACGTCGTAAACCAGAACCGGAAGATCGGTCCGACCAAGATGCTTCAGAAGGTTACTGTAAGCTATCGCGGAAATTCCGGAACTTGGCGTGGCTCCCATGTCGACCGCCACCTTCCCGGTAGATAGGTGTAGGATGGCCGATATAATTCGTTCGCGTGAAGTAGTCATTTATTTGTGCGTATATTTTAATTTTTGATAATTTCTTGGTAAATTGCTTATTGTCAAGATGTTGGTTTTTGGCTATTAGCTATTGGCTTTTGGTAAGTTGAACGATTGCTGATTTTAGCGTTCCTCCCTTTATCCTTTTGACTTTCTCCTTCCTACTCCGTCCCGCTGATCCCGATCAGGAATGACGACGCAATGATAATCAACTGCGAAAGGATCATCAATACATAGATTTTTGTCGGTGCCCCTTTCCATTCTTTGCGCAACAATCCCCATACGGTAGCAAAAACAATGGTGAGGGCCATCAGAATTCCCCAGGAGGTAAAGGTGTAAGTGCCCATTTTGCTTTTTCCCATGCTATAAACAATAAACTGGCTAAACCACAGAAATCCGGCAAGCAATCCAAAAATATAATTGGATGTCAATATTTTGGTTGTTTCTGCCTGACTGTAATTGCTCAATGAACCGTTTTTTCTGCCAAGGTAGGTGCACCAAACAATGGTCGTAACAAAAGTTCCGGCAAAAAGCACCACAACCATTGGCATCATGGCAAACAGCGGATCGACGTCCTGTTTGACCGCGATCTCTGAGATTGGGTTTCCCTGCTCGAAGCCAAGTGACATGGCCGATCCTGTAAATCCGACCAGAATAGCGGCCATGGTTCCCTTGATCAGGTTGAATTCATGGATACTCTCCTGCTTTTTGGTATCCGACATAATCTTATCCTTCAGGATCCCTGACCATGCCGAAAGCCCTATCCCGACTATCGCGACAACGATTCCCAAGATTAACATGGTGCCACCTTTGCCCTGCATCATCACCTGCAGGCGACCATCAATCAGTGGAGGGATAAGTGTGCCAATGGCAAGCATCAATCCAAGTGAAAGTGCGTACCCAAGTGACAATCCAAGGTATCTCAGAGCCAATCCGAAAGAGAGGTTTCCCACACCGTAAAGTGCACCGAGCAGGAATACGGTCAGTAATGTTCCGGATGGGGTAGACCCGATAATCGCCATAAAATCAGGCGCGAAAATCAGACAAGCAGCCAAAGGAAAGAGAATATATGCGCCCAGACTGAATACCATCCAGTAGGTTTCCCAACTCCATCCTTTGATTTTCCCGAACGGGACAGCAAAACTACCCGATGAAAATGCACCAAGGGCAATCAGCAGAATTCCTGATAAGATACTGATACTCATTTTTTTGTTGTTTTGTTTTAAGAGCTGTAAGGCCGTGTGTTTCCGAATAGGTGGACACACTGTTAAACCAACAATTTTTGGTCAGCTTTCCGTTGAACATTTCAGGTAAATATTTGCACAATTCCGTGATATTGTTTAGGCAGTTTTTTCTATTTTTGAAATCATATCAGAATAAACCACTCATTTGAAATAATATGTACCTCGAGCAAATCAATGAATCGCTTACTTTCCATCTGCAGAATGTTGCATATTCACGCTTTACACAGGATGCAGATTACCAAGATATCATCAGCCCTTTTACCAGGATCTACCTCATTACGGAAGGTTGTGGTTCGCTGATTATCGGAAACAATAAAATTGCGTTAGAAGCAGGCAGGCTCTACCTGATCCCCAGTTTTACCTCGTGCAGTTATCATTTCAGGGAGGGTCTATCCCACTATTACATCCATTTCAGAATGGACCAACCCAACGGTCTGAGTGTCTACAACCTCTTTTCTATCGCAAATATTTCGGCTGCCTGTGACCTGGATTACAAGCTCCTGGCACGGATGGTTCATGTCAATCCCGATCTGCAGCTGCCACACCATCATCCACGCATATATCAGTCGAAGCCCTGGATGAACAAAAAGGTCGAATACCATTCGGCTGCCCAGCATCTTGAAACACTAGGTATCCTGAAACAGCTTTTTTCGCGTTTTTTGGCATCAGGTAAAAATTATCCGGTAGCCAATATGCTGAAATACAATATTCAAGCTATTCTCCTTTATATCCAGAATAATCTGGAGCAGAATATTACGGTAGATGAGCTGGCCTGCATTGCCTGTTTCTCCAAAGACCATTTTTCGCGTGTTTTTAAGACAATCATCGGATTGGCACCCTGTGATTACATCATTAGCAAGCGAATTGAGCGGGCCCAATTTTTACTTCTGACCACCCATTTGTCACATAGTCAAATCATAGATCAGACGGGATTCAGGAGCATCTCCTATTTTTCGCGCATTTTTAAAAAGCAGACCTCTATTTCCCCTGCACAGTACAGGAAAAAATTACTAATGAACAGAATTGTATTTTAGCTTAGATCGAACACCTATAAATGAACAACAATTTTTTTTGGTAATGTGAAATTAATCTTCAAATAATTTCACATTACCAAAAAAAATAATGTTATTTAAAAAACTATTAGCAAACTCTAATACAGATGACAAAACAATCCATTCCGACATTAAATATCGGGGATCTCAAAATTTGTCCTCCCATCATCCAGGGAGGCATGGGCGTGAGGGTTTCAGGTGCGAACCTGGCTTCTGCAGTCGCCAATGAAGGATGCGCCGGTGTAATTGCCAGTGTGGGACTGGGCGATTTTGAAAATGTTTCGGCCACAAGGTTTGTAGAGGTCAATAATGTTGGATTGCGGGATGTTGTCAGAAAAGCGCGTGCTCAATCCAACGGGGTAATTGGCGTGAATGTTATGGTTGTTTTGTCCAATTACGAAGAGCTTGTAAAGATTTGTGTCGCAGAATCGGTAGACTTGATTATCTGCGGATCGGGGTTGCCACTGGATCTTCCAAAATTGACTGCTGGATCAAATATTAAATTAATACCCATTGTCTCTTCTGCCAGGGCTTTCAATATCATATACAAAAAGTGGAAACAGAACTATAATAAAATTCCTGACGCTGTGATTCTTGAAGGGCCCATGGCCGGTGGGCACCTGGGTTTTTCTTATGCCGACATCCTCAACAACACGGCAAAATCGCTTGAAGAGCTGGTGAAGGAATTGGTTGAATTTGTTGAAACGCTGGAAGAGAAAATTCCTGTAATTGCTGCCGGTGGCATCTGGGATGGTGCCGATATCGCAAAATTCCTGAAGTTAGGCGCTTCCGGGGTACAAATGGCAACCAGATTTGTATGTACCGATGAATGCGATGTCGATGATGACTTTAAACAAGCCTATATCACGGCAAAAAAGGAGGATATTGCCATCATCAACAGCCCGGTTGGTTTGCCTGGCAGGGTAATCAGAAACGAATTTACGAAAAGGGTTTCTAAGGGTGAAACCATTCCATTCAGATGTCCCCATCATTGTCTGAGGTCTTGCGATCCCCGAACTGCGCCTTATTGCATCGCCCGTGTTCTTGGCGAAGCATCCAGAGGGGAAATGGACAATGCATTTGCATTTGCAGGGGCAAACGCATACCGATGCACAGAAATCGTACCCGTAAAAAGTCTAGTGAATCTGCTGAAGGAAGAGCTCGTTCAAAATTTATAGCTTATAATTTCGAAGGAGGAGTCATGATCCGACCCATACACCCTGTTTTCCTGGAACCAGTTCCAAAACTGCCAAACGTGCTTTCCCCAATTGAAGAAAGATTGATTTGTGAACGGTTTTTAACTTAAACATTTTTAATAGATTCTGATCAAATTCAAATAGATGAAAAGCGAATTTGCCGAGAAAAGGCATGGCCGCAAAAGAGATGGTTGCTACCATTACAGAACCGGACAATATTCCAATTAACAGGCTTTCAAGCAGAAAGAATATAGGGAAAAGCAACAATCCTGAGACAAAAATAAAGGTGCTCTTAAAGGCAGGATCTTTGACCTTTCCGGCAAGGAGGACCCTTGGAAGGGCGTAAGGCAGGATACAAGCCAGAAATCCAGCAACCAACAAAGGGGAAGTGATTAGCGCTTTACAAAACTGTACCGGAAGTTTATAAAATCCTGTTCGGCCGGCTTTGACTACCTGAGCATTTGAATAACCAAATTTTTTGAGCCCGTTAATATAAGCAGTGCAACTCTTTCTCAACAAATCAAATCCTTCAGGTTGCTCAGCCTGAAACTTTTCTATTTCGTTGACAAATTCCTGTCCTGCATGGAATTCCTGTAACCACGGATTACTGTTAAAGAAGTGATAATGTGAATACTCCTCCGTAGCCACCATTCTGATATCTTCATAATCCTGGTAATATTGGGTGCTGTTAATTTGCATTGTTAACGGTTGAAGGATGCATTGAATCTCATCACGCAGGGCAATCATGGTATTTTGTGCATTCTCAGCCCATCGCTCCCTGTATTGATTGATTCCGATCGATTCGCCATATTGAACCATCAAGGTACGGTTGAAATGCCAATAATGGTCATAATAAATCCCTACCGGGACAATCCGTATGCCGAGTTGAAACTGATTTTTCGCTTCCGCTTCAAGCGCAATTCGAGGTATGGCCTTTTTGTGCGGAAGCATCTGCCTCTTTCCTGAATGGGCAGCTTCAGGGAAAAGGGCGGTTGACCCGCCATTTTTCAAAACTTTTGTAACCAGATCGAATACCTCCTCATTGTTGTTCAGGTTCTCCTTGCCGTCGCGGATACGATAAATCGGAAGCATCTTCATAAATTTGAGTATTGGTTTGGTCAGGCCGCTTTTAAAAATATCGGCCCGGGCCAGCCACAAGGTCTGCAAGGGATTTGTGCAAACAAGCGCCAGCGGATCCATCAAGGCATTTTGATGGTTGGCGGCAAAGATGATGGGTTGATTTTTAGGTATGAGATCACGACCAATGACAATCACCCGCCTATGCGTCAGCCAAAATGCAAAACGTACATAGACCCTCAAGGCCTCATATCCAATTGATCTCTTCTCCATTTTTAGGCAATTACAGTCCGCCTGGACCAATACCACGATAACGTTAAACCACTGATGATGTGCCAAATGCCCCACCAGGCTGCAATGACAGCCATACCCCCTAATTCCATTTCAGGAGGGATATCTTTGGATTGAACAGCAGCGCAAGCGCTAAACCGGAATTGTGAATGCCCGTTTCAATGGCTATGGTCCTTCTGTCTTGTTGTGAACATTTAAAGAGAGAACTGAAGAAATATCCAGTCATCATGGCTATTCCATTTTGCAATAGTACAAAGAAAAATACCAAATGGATATAGGCCATAAACTGGGAAAAATTGGCCGCAAGCATGCTTACTACCATCAAAATGAAAAATATCAGCGATCCTTTGTTAATTGGCTTCTTGATTTTTTCGGTGAACAAGGGGAACTTTCTTGAAATGAAAAGTCCTGTTACGACAGGTATTCCCAATAAGATAAATACAGTCTCGAACATCTGATAATTGTCAATTTCCAAGGGATTAATTAGGATCACCAATAAAAAAGTGAATGCCGGCAACAGAAATGTCTGACTGGTAAATCCAATAATGGCTGATTTTGGCTTTTTAATCAGGTTGGTAAAGTGATCCACCTTGATATCCAGGGCCACTCCAAACATGACAAATGCCAGGGCTATATTCAAAAAAAAGAGTCCGGCAGGAGAAAAATTAAGCCGCACATGGTCAAGAATCTCAAGTGAGTTGTTCATTTAATAAATTGGAAATGTAAAAATGTGGAAAGGTGGAAATTAATGCAGCAACATTTTTAGTTAAATCTTAAGTTCCCAGCCCTGACGATAGTTTGTTTTCAATAATTCTGCTGCGAACTGTTTGGCATTCAACACAATGCGTTTGGGCTCTGCACCAGTTATCCCATTTGCAACAGTAATTTTATCGTAATCAGAAAGATTTGAAAAAGTCATATTAGCTCCGTCCCATTTCAATTTCTTCTGTAACCCTTGTAAACGTACCGCAAGGTTTCCCAATACCACCATTTCATTGAGCGGACATGCATATTCAAAATTTGACAACGGCAAGACTCTGTTTTCTTCAGATTCTTTACAGGACCTTACCCAGTCCATTTCGTGACTGCCATCTACCCTTCTAAGCGTTTTTGGGGGCATAGTTAGTTTGGCAAATTTCCCTTCAGGCAATAGTTTGTAGTTGCTGCCATAATTTCCACAAACCAGTTTTCCTTTCGTACCGTGGAAAAGAACACCGTTTTTCCCCTGTCCCAACTCGATTCCATCCGGTAAACTATCCGGGCGGGAAGGTGCTAAACCTCCATCGTACCAGGTCAGGTTGACAGCGGGCATTTTCAATTTACCCACGCTGGGCCTTTCCGGAAAGGAGTATCTGATCAGGGAGGAATTGGGGGCGCTTTCGCTATTGAATGCAGAGGAGGATGCTTCCAAAGTAGTTGGATTACCTGGTTTCAGGGCAGAAAATACCACATCGAGTACATGGCACGCCATATCACCCAGGGCTCCGGTACCAAAATCCCACCAACCACGCCAGTTCCATGGATGATAAGCAGCGTGGTAAGGCCGCATTGCTGCCGGGCCAATAAACAGGTCCCAGTTGATGTTTTCCGGAACCCACATACCAGGGGTGGGACGGGTGAGCCCCTGAGGCCAGATGGGCCGATCGCTCCAGGCCTCGACCTGGGTTACCTCCCCAATGGCCCCGCTCCAGATAAGTTCGCACACATCGGCGACTGAATGGCTGCTATGGCCTTCATTGCCCATTTGCGTGACCACTTTGAATTTTCTGGATGCCTCCAGCAAAATCCTGGACTCGAAAACAGAATGAGTCAGAGGCTTTTGAACATATACATGTTTGCCCATTTGCATGGCGGCAAGGGCGGCTACAGCGTGGGTATGATCAGGAGTGGCGATCATTACTGCATCAATATCCCTGTTCATCTCCTCCAGCATGATCCGATAGTCCATGTAACGTTTGGCTGCAGGATACTGGCCAAAGGTCTTGGCAGCATAATTCCAGTCAATGTCGCACAATGCAACGATGTTTTCAGAATTCATATTCCGAAGATTTACCTGACCCTTTCCGCCCACACCGATCCCGGCAATACGAAGTTTGTCGCTGGGTGGTTGATGTCCCAAACCACTGACAACATGGCTTGGAATGATACTAATACTACCGGCTGCCGCAGCTGCTGTACCGATAAAACCTCTTCTGGTCAAACTTGTAGATTTACCCATGATTCATTGCAGTTTAGTTGATGGTTAAAGATCGGCTGATCCAATAAAATATGGTCAATCAGGACCAGTCACAAAATATCCGGTTCATTTCTGTTCGAGCAATATAAGACAAAATATTCTCAAATGAAATACCCATGGGAAAATATTCACACCAAAAGAATCCGCCAGCTGGCGCATGGGTATTGGTTTCACCGATCTTCTATTCCATGTGGCAGTTTAAATACAAATAATACAGATGAAAATAAATTAAGTTCAGCGAATAACTCAATGCAGCATCCACATCTTTGCAGGGATCACCATTTCAGAATTATATATCATTGTCAATTGTCCGTTGCAAAATTAATTCGTACAGTAGAAGCAGACCAGGAAATCCGTTCAGCCAGGGAGCTTACGAAGGAATTACCTCGGCAACCACGAAAGTACTTCCTCCGACAAATATCAGGTCATCCTTATCGGCATACATCTTTGCCTCAATAAACGCCGTCGGAACATCTTCATAAGCAGCCCCATTGAGTCCAAAAAATGTTGCCATTTGCATCAGCTGATGTTCGGCCATTGCCCTTGGAATGGAGGCTTTAGTGAAGTAGTAAACGGCCTCAACCGGTAACAAGGCCAGAACGGCGGTTATGTCCTTATCGTTGACCATACCAATAATGAAATGCAACTTTTTATGCGGAATTTGCTTCAACTGGGCAACAACCTCTCTCATTCCACCCTCATTGTGAGCGGTGTCGCAAATGATTCGCGGGTTTGCGCCTATGATCTGCCACCTGCCGGACAATCCGGTCAATCCTGTTACATTTTCAAGTCCGTCGCGGATATTGGCCGTTACTATCCCCCAACCCCTCTCTTGCATCTCAAAAACAGCACTGAGAAGCGTGCAGACGTTTTTTGCCTGGTATTTGCCGAGAAGGTCAAGCCGGAGATTTTCGAAGAGGATCCCACTGCTGTCTATGATGTTAAAAACCTGGCGCTGATCGATTGAATTCATGGAATATTCGGCTTTCAGCAACTGGTCGGAAAAAGATATTTTTGAACGATTTTCAGCCGCTTTGCCTTCAAAGATGACAGCTGTTTGGGGATGGGTCTCTCCGATAATCACGGGGACAGAAGGCTTAATGATCCCGGCCTTTTCGAGAGCAATCCTTCCGAGCGAATCGCCCAACAAAGCGGTATGATCCAGACTGATATTGGTAATAACAGAGAGCTCAGGTGTAATGATGTTTGTTGAGTCCAGTCTGCCACCCAGGCCAACCTCAATCACGGCAATATCCACTTTTTGTTCAGAAAAATAGTCAAATGCCATCAGAACCGTAAGTTCAAAGAAGGAGGGTTCCAGGGCAATGGTTTTATTCATTTCCAGGAAACGTTCAACAAAATCAACGACAAATTTCTCAGGTACCATCTCACCGTTCAACTTTATCCGTTCACGAAAATCTTTCAGATGGGGCGAAGTGTAAAGACCGGTTTTGTATCCGGCCTTCTGCAAAATGGCAGCCAGCATGTGGGATACAGAACCCTTGCCATTGGTGCCGGCGATATGAATGGTTCTAAAATTGCGGTGAGGATGACGAAACATTTGGTCGAGCGCGAGCGTATTATCCAGGCTTCCCTTATAGGCAGCCGTTCCTTTTCTCTGGTAATAAGGCAGATGTTCATACAAATACACAAGGACTTCATCGTAACTCATTCCTGAAAATTTACTAACAAAATGTAGATACAAAGATGTAAAAAACCTTTGGGCAAAACTATCACCACATTGTTTTAGTGTTATCTTTAAGCGTTGCCAGCGAAACTCATTTCACAGGTTTGCTTCCCTGATTCAACCAAATTCAGGTTAAGGGAACCAACCTTTGAGGAACTGACATTGTTACAATTAACATACCCAATACCATGAAGAGGCCAAAAACTTTTATTCTTGATACCAATGTCATTTTGCACGACAGTGAATGCATTTATAACTTCGAGGACAATGACGTTGTGATTCCGATCACCGTTCTCGAGGAGTTGGATAAATTTAAACGAGGTGATGATCAGATTAATTTCCAGGCGAGGCAGTTCGTCAGGATCCTGGACGAACTTGTAGGTAAAAGTCCTATTGACAAGGGAATACAACTGGGACAGGGCAAAGGAAAGCTCTATATTGAACTTGGCAAACCCTATTCGGACCAACTCAAGGCCTCTTTTCGCGAGGATATTCCCGATCACCGGATTCTTGCCATTGCCGAATATTTGCGTGACAAGCAGACCACGCGAAAGGTCATCCTGGTAAGCAAAGATGTCAATCTTAGGATCAAAGCCAAATCGCTGCATGTCGAAGCCGAGGATTACAAGAACGACAAGGTCGAAGATATAGAGGTTTTGTACCAGGGAATTCGCGAAATAAAAGACTATGACGACCAGTTAATTGCCCGGCTTTACGAAACAAATTTCCTCTCAGTTGAAGAGTCGGGTATTGAAAAGCAACCTTTCCCAAACGAGTTTTTCATTTTGAAAAGCCCGCATGCCAGTGTCCTGGCACATTACAATACTTTCCGCTCCCGGTTGGAACGTGTTGACAAGAAACTTGCATTTGGTATCCGTCCCAGAAATGCAGAACAAACTTTCTCACTGCAAGCGCTTCTGGATCCTGAAATTAAACTTGTAAGCCTTACCGGCAAGGCAGGTACCGGCAAAACATTGCTTGCCCTGGCAGCTGCCATTGCACAACACAGCATTTATGATCAGATCATGCTGGCCCGTCCTATTGTTGCCCTGAGCAACCGTGATATTGGATTTCTCCCCGGGGATGCTGAAGAAAAGGTTTCTCCTTACATGCAGCCGCTATTTGACAACCTGGCAGTCATCAAACGGTGTTTCGACACCCACACACATGAGCATCATGTCATTGAAGACCTGCAAAAAGATGAACGACTGGTGATTTGTCCGCTCGCTTTTATCCGCGGACGAAGTCTTTCCAATTGCTATTTTATCATTGATGAGGCGCAGAATCTCACACCCCACGAGGTAAAAACCATCATTACCCGTGCGGGTGAGGGGACCAAAATGATTTTTACCGGTGACATTCAGCAAATCGACTCTCCCTATCTCGACATGCAGTCGAACGGTCTTGCCTATCTGACCGACCGGATGAAAGGACAGGATATCTTTGCCCATATCAATCTGCTCAAGGGCGAAAGAAGTTATCTGGCCGAACTTGCCAGTGATTTGCTGTAGAAATGTTTGAAGGGTTTGACAGAAATAGCCTTGCACCCCCGCAGATATTCACTACTTTTGAATAAAAAATATGGATTTGGAAAAACTCTGTCTGTCAGTTATTGATATTGCCAAAGATGCCGGAGCCTTTATTGCCGGTGAAAGGGCCAATTTCGATCCTAAACTCATTGAAATAAAAGGGAAGGCCAACTTTGTCTCCTATGTAGACAAGAAAGCCGAAGAGCTTATTGTAAAAAGGCTGAGGAGTTTATTGCCTGAAGCAGGGTTTATTACAGAAGAGGGAACCGCCTTTGATTCAGGCGAAAATTTCCGGTGGGTGATCGATCCGCTGGATGGCACCACCAATTTCATTCACGGAGCGCCTCCTTATGCTGTCAGCATCGGACTGATAGAAAATGACGAGGTCATTCTGGGCGTGGTTTACGAAATCTCAAAGAATGAATGTTTTTACGCCTGGAAAGGAAGCAGGGCCATGTTAAATGGGGAAGAGATCAGGGTATCAGAAGCCTCTACAACACAGGAGGCACTGATTGTGACAGGGTTTCCATTTGGAGAGATAAAAAATTCAGATGCTTTTATTGAAACCATTAAATACCTGATGGTGAATTCTCATGGGATCAGACGACTTGGTTCGGCTGCTACCGATCTTTCCTATGTTGCTGCAGGAAGGTTTGAGGCATTTTGGGAAACTGGCCTGAGTCCGTGGGATGTGGCAGCTGGGATTATTATTTTAAAACAGGCAGGTGGAATGGTGTCAGATTTCAATGGTGGCAGCAATTTTCTTTTTGGGGGTGAAATTGTAGCCTCCAACAAAAACTATTTCAACGAATTTCAATCTGTCATAGAAAAGAATTATCGTCATTGAAAATGAGCAGTAGCAAAAAAATATGCATTGTCATACTTAATTGGAATGGCTGCGGATTCCTTAAAAGATTTTTACCCTCAGTCGTTGGTTGTTCCACAGGAAATGTTGAAATAGTTGTAGCTGACAATGGCTCAACTGATGAGAGCAGATCTTTTGTGGAAGGTAATTTTCCTTCTGTGATTTACCTTCAATTGGATCAAAATTATGGTTTTGCAGAGGGTTACAACAGGGCATTGGCCAACCTTAATTCCGACTTCTTTGTCCTGCTCAATTCGGATGTGGAGGTGACTCCCGGGTGGCTCGACCCCATGGTAGGGATGATGGAAAAGGATGCAGACATTGGAATCTGTCAGCCCAAGGTTTTGAGCCTTGACCGTCGTAATGAATTCGAATATGCCGGGGGTGCCGGGGGATTTATTGACTGTTACGGTTATCCTTTCTGCCGGGGCAGGGTTCTGGATGAGGTGGAAAAAGATCATGGGCAATATGACCAGGCAATTCAAGTCTCCTGGGCGACAGGTGCCTGCATGATGATTAAATCAGAACTCTGGCAGCTTTGCAATGGATTTGATCAGGATTTCTGGGCACACATGGAGGAGATTGATCTTTGCTGGCGGGCACAGCATCATGGTTACAAGGTCTATTGCTCACCGGCTTCGGTTGTGTATCACATTGGTGGCGGAACCCTCAATTATAACAGTCCTTTGAAGATCCACCTTAATTTCCGGAACAACCTTTATTTACTGTTTAAAAACCTACCGGGAAGTCAGTTGGCAACAAAGCTTCCAATGCGGATGATCCTGGATGGTGTGGCAGCTTTTGTTTTCATCTTCAAAGGAGAATTCAGGTCCTTTGAAAGGGTTTTTACTGCACATGTGAAATTCTACTTCAGCCTTCCATCGCTCATAAAAAAACGACGCAACATATTAAGTACCAGTAAAAACAGATCAATCCACCTTACTACAAACAAAAGTGTTGTCTGGAACTATTTTATATTGAAACGAAGAAAATATTCTGAAATCATATACTAAAAACCATGCGCATAATAAGAGAAAACTGTATTGGCCTGGTCATTGATATACAGGAAAAACTATTCCCTGTAATTGCCGAAAAAGAGGCTTTGGCTGTGAAATGCAGAATGCTGATTGAAGGAATGCAAGTATTGAATGTCCCCATGGTAGTGACCCAACAATATACAAAAGGCCTGGGACCAACCATCAGCGAAATAAGTTCACTCTTTGATCCGTTCTATTTCATTGAAAAAGTAAGCTTTAGTTGTTTTGAAGAACCCACTTATTTGAATGCTCTGGAACAATCAGGTAAGAGAAATGTGTTGATCTGCGGCATTGAATCACATGTGTGCGTCCTTCAGACCGCCATTGATCTCATGGAGAATGGCTATCATCCAATTGTCATTTCCGACTGCATTAGTTCAAGAAATCTGAATGAAAAAGAAATAGCCCTCAGGCGATTTGCCTTGGAAGGAATTCGGGTTTCCACAGTGGAATCCATACTTTTTGAATTAACACGCCATTCAACCGCCGCCGAATTTAGGGCTATATCGAAATTAGTCAAATAGTTGGAAGAATTTACACTACTTACAAATCGTAAGTTCAATTTTTGACTAAATATCCTTTTGCCAATACAATCCCCTGTATTATTATTATTTTTGTAGCTTCTTAATGATAGTCAGTTAAAGTGTTAACCATGGAAGTATTCAAATTTGGAGGGACCTCGGTTGGTTCTATTGAAAATATGAGGTCGGTGATGAGACTTATTACCGATGGCAAACAGAAGATGGTCGTCTTGTCGGCCATGTCGGGTACGACCAACAGCCTGGTTGAAATATCCGATTACCTGACCAAGAAGAACAAAGAATCGGCGCTTGCACTCATCAGTACCCTGGAAAAAAAATATTACAACGTTGTCTTTGACCTGTTCAAAAGCAATGAGATGAAAGATCAGGGTAAAAAAGTGTTGGAGGAGCATTTTGATTTCATCAAATCGTTTACCACCGGCGCATTTTCCGAAGTTGGGGAGAGGGCTATCCTCGCGCAGGGAGAACTCATTTCTACTGCCCTGTTCACTTTGCTGATGCAGGAAGAGGGTTTCAATGCTAATCTCCTGCCTGCATTGGATTTCATGAAGATTGATGCCGACAAGATGCCCGACAGCCGTTTTATCAAGCTGAAATTAAATGAAATTATTACAGCCAGACCTCGTGCTGATTATTATGTCACCCAGGGATTCATTTGCAGAAATGAACTTGGAGAGATCGACAACCTTCAGCGTGGCGGCTCAGATTATACCGCTACACTGATCGGCGCCGCAATCAATAGCAGTGAAGTCCAAATCTGGACCGACATCGACGGATTTCACAACAACGATCCACGATTCGTCGAAAACACCAAGCGCGTCGATGTGCTCTCTTTTAATGAAGCTGCTGAGCTGGCCTATTTTGGGGCTAAAATCCTGCATCCCCAAACAGTATTACCGGCAAAGAACAACAACATCCCTGTTCGTCTTAAAAACACAATGAATCCTCCTGATCCGGGCACCCTTATAACCGGAGAAAGCAAAGGTGCCGGCATAAAAGCGGTTGCCGCAAAAGATGGGATTACTGCCATTAAGATTCGTTCTGGCAGGATGTTGAATGCCTATGGTTTCATGAAAAACATCTTTGAGATATTTGAATATTTCAAAACCGCGGTCGACATGGTAACAACATCCGAAGTAGCCGTTTCAGTGACCATCGACAATGACAAACATCTTGAAGAGATTGTCAATGAGTTAAAAGAGTATGGTGATGTTGAGGTGGATAAAAATCAAACAATCGTCTGTATCGTTGGGAACATGATTGCTGAGGAGAAGGGATTCGCCTCAAGGGTATTTATCGCCCTGGAAAATATTCCGATCAGAATGATCTCCTATGGAGGTAGCCGTCACAATATTTCGGTGCTGATAAATACCAACGACAAAAAAGAGACCCTCAATGCCCTGAGCGAAAAACTTTTAAACATATAATTTCAGAGTTCAAGTCCGGTCACTTCGCCGAGTACAAACTTCTCATAGTTGAAAACGGGGGTTGCATACATTTTCAACCACAGCTCCATTGAATCGACAATATCTTCATTCACAAGCCTTAGTCTCTGGTGTGTCAATTCAATAAACGACACTTTCAGACCATCGGAATATTGTGAGGCATACTTCTTTGTTTTGAAGTACAAATCGTAGGCAATGTAATTGTTGGGAAATAACCTATAATTTCGATAAATCTCCTTGTCGATCTGTTCAGCAAGCAATTTCAATCGCTCGTTCATTCCTGGTTCTACTGCGATATGGTGTAGAACTTCCTCGTCAATCTGCTTTCCGAATTGAATGTGGATTCTTCCTTTTTGATTACTCAGTCCGCTTACCATGCTCATCAGGTCATCCTTCTCCGTTTTTTGAAAATTTGGATCTACCTGTCGCTTTTTCAGTTCAGCAACTTTCTCATTTCCACATGGTTCTATTTCGTAGGATATTGCCATTGGAACAATTTTGAGTTCCTTGAACCCTTCAAAAAAGCCATTCCCGTTAGACATGTTCAGCATCTTCAAAAGTGCGGGTTGGGTGATATCATTCCCATCTTTTGCCCTGCCTTCCCTTTGGGCAATCCAAACAGAATCGGCTCCCCTGGTAATCAATTGTCTGATATAACTTGACAAATGCCTGGAAGAAACCAGCATCTCCTTGACAGGAATATTACGATTGACAATGAAAGAACGGTTGATCCGGACCAAGTCGTTGATCCATGGGAAGATCAACAAGTTGCTTCCAATGGCAATCTCGGTAGAGCGAAAACCACTCGCATGCATCTCCACGTTCATCAAGGCTGAGTCAAGAATGATATCCCTGTGGTTTGAGATGAAAAGGTAGCGTGTATTTTTATCAAGTTCTTCGAGTCCGTTCATGGTCAGTCCATTGGAACTGGCAGCCAGGATCCTGTTGATCAAAGGCACAACGAATTTATCCTGAAAGACCTCGATGCTCTTGGTCATACGCAATCCAACTTTTATTTGCTCCAACTGCACCTCGTCATTGTACAAATTTTTCAATACATTGTTGAAAGCGGGATCGTTCAATAATCTGGATAATATGGTGGAAAACTCATCGTTACGATATGGGCGGATATCATCGAAATTGTGCATGGAATGCGTGTGCTTTTGTTTAATAATTCGGTCGCCCACATTTAGGGCGTCGCAAAGTTATAAAATATCAGGGTATCGATTGACCTTTTAGATTTTTTTAACCTTTCCGGATATTAATCGAAACCAGTATTGCACTGCAAATAAAGTTGTTTTCACTGAGAAAAACATTGAATTCATTTAAAACCTGAGGTAAAGCTGGCCTCTTATATCAAACCGGTGATTGCCCTGAGTCGCATCGTTTCCGGAGCCCATAGAGGTTACACCTTCCCTCAGGGTATATCCACCTTTGAAATAGAAAGTCATCAACCTGCACGGTTGCCATTTCAAATTCAGGTAACTTCTTACCCCTTCACCATGAAATTCCGGAATAGCGAAATAGAATAACAGGTCATTTTCATAACTATAAACCCTCGAATTGTAGCCGCCAGTATGGTAGTAGGCCATTCTGAACCAGCATTTTAACCTCCCGGAAGGTGAAAAAATGAGATCCTGAAAAAACAGATATCCCGTCTCCCTTATCGCTCGATAGCCATATTTGACCAGTTCCAAGCGACTTCTCATCTGAAAATTTTCTTTGAGTTTCCAATCAAAATGGGCCCTCCATTTTGCACTCTTTTCGTCCCATTGTTCAGGGAGACCGGTAGCGCCGGAAACTTTTTGCGGTTTCTGGACAAACCTGGCATGAATATAGGCCATCATGTTTGATTTGATTGCTATTTCAGCCTGGAAAGCCATTGCATGACCATGGGCAGGAGAGATCGTCTGGTAAGTCAACCAGGGAAAATAGAAGAGATCAGCCTGACCGCCCAATTTGATTTTCGACATCGGGAAATATTCAAAGGCGGTGTAGAATCCCTCTTCATTTTTGCCTCCGCTTCCTTCGGCAAATGCCCCGGAATTGAAGGATTGAAAAGCTGGATGATAGTAGCGGTACAAAAAAGAGAGCGACCATTGCGGATGTGCCTTCCAGACCAATCCGTTGACAAAGGCAGGTTTTAAATTCTGTGAAACCCCGGCTTCTCCAAAAATACTTAATTGACCCATAATCAAATGGTAGTCTAAGCCAAAGTTGCTGTTTGCTTCCCCTTCAAACGATTTTGATTTGTAGGGTAGGTCCCCTTTTGACACGGGTAATCCGAATCTTTGGAAGGAGGCCAGCACCCCAAACCGCCAATGTTCGAAACGAAAATCGCCATATCCACCGAACATGTGTTCGCCTACATCCTTTTCATCCTCCTTTTCAGCGTTGGTACGGTGCAATCCATCCATTCTGATAGAGGTGATACAATTATTGCCCAAACTGTCCGTTTCCAAATTGGCGTCTCTTCGTTTGCCTGAATAAAAGAGTGAGAGTTTGACCGGTTTAAAATTGCATTGCATAGCTATGCCCCTGAAGAAAAGGTTCTCGTCGGCAGAGCTGTAGGGTCTGATCCCTTCGCCGGTCCGCATCAGCGAGGAGAGGTCGGAGGCGTAGCTGACCCCGCCTCCCGACCACAGATTGACTCCCTGTCCAAACCTAAGATGGTAATCTCCCAATACCACCCTGTTGATCAGTCCAGTTCCATCCAGGCACAGAAAGCCGGATAAAAAGTCGAAGCCACTCTTGTTTGCCCCTCTGAAAAAATCTTCCCCGGCATCATTTTCGGCAGTAACCCCAAATTCAAGCCATTTCCCTACTTCAGCCCTATAACGGGTAAGGCAACTAAAAGGGCTACCAGGGTATGCAGGAGGTTTATCTTTTTTAGAAACGAATCCCGAAGGAATGGGATATGAAAATTTGATCCGTGTTAACAACGATTGATGGACCGCCCTGTTCCACTTTTTATGCAGGGAATCAACTTCCTGGTCAAAACGCACGAATGGTTCCATTTTCTGCAATAATTCCTTGCTGAAACCACCCATTACTTCAAGTTCCTTCAGTGTAAGAATTTTTCCATAAGTTTCACGATAGTCCAAAATACTTCGCACCTGTCTGAAATTGAGCATGTTCAATCTTAATAGTTCCTCCTCTGTAGCTTTGTTGATGTAAATTGGATGGCCGGTATAATAACTGATATCTTCCAGCAAAAGGGAGGTTTCCGAACCTTCTTCTGAGGTTGAGAGAGCTTCAACCAACTCTTCCATCTCTTGTTCTTTGCGCAGATCAGTTTGTTGACTGTACCCGGATGCTGCCAACAGAATGAATGCCAAATTAAAGAAAGTGTGCCTGTTCATCGGTTTAGGTTAAAATTGATTGAAAATAGTGGCGAATATCCCAGTATTTCATGGTGAACCAAGGCAAAATCCAACTGACAGAATCGCCAGAGATAGCCAAAACCAAACGAATGTTGAAAGGGATTCGTCGTTAATCCTCCCCTTAGTACAAAGTTTTCAACGAGCTTGAACTCAAACCCCAAACGGAAAGAAACCCCACCATATTTTTCAATAGCCGTTTCACTTGCAAGCAGCAAATGTTCCGACAAACGACAGGATGCCCCACCTCTGATTACCAATGGAAAAACAAGATGATACTGATAAGTTTCGGCTACCGTACTGGCACAATTTCTCAAGTGAAGGCCTAAAGAAAGTCTGCGGGAGTGTTTATATCCTAATCCACAGTCAACCTGAAATGAACCTGTATTTCGGCCTGTCTCAGGAAGGTTCAGAAAAAAATAGTTGATACATATTCCGCCTGACAACCTCCTGGTAAGTTTTTTTGCCATTGAAATTGAGACACTGGTTTCATTGTAAGTGGCCACAGCGGACTGCGCCACACCAAGGGCCAGTACAGCCGTTGAAATGGGCCAGATCAATGATAGTGCGCTTTCGTGGTAACCTTTAATGAACCAGGGCTGCCTGAATGAGAGGCTAATGGAAGAAAATTTCTCCTCTGCCAAAAAGGCCTGGTTTTGAAAAATTGAAAATTGTCCGGGAAGGGCGACCACCGCATTGGCCATGGCCGACTCTCTTGCACCGATGGCGGAAATCCTTTCAATAGCAGAACTGCTTAAACACTGAATTTGTAAAAGTAAACAGATCAACAGACCGGTTTTCAGATCTCTTTTGCACATGTCCGTGAATTTTGGATGAGAAGAGACCGGTCAACCCCACTGCGAGGGGAGATAAAAAGAGGGAGCTGCTGACCGCACTCCCTCTAATATACCGAAAAAAAACGAGAAAACAAAAATCTAATTGGTTTTAAACGGGTATTTAACCTGCGCCAATTCGCTGTTTGCTTCAATAATTTTGTTTTTTAATTCATCTTTAAATAGGATCAATTTGGCCATCAAGGCGTCATCCCCGGTTGCAATCATCTGGGCAGCAAGTATTGCCGAGTTTCTTGAGCCATTGAGCGCAACGGTGGCTACAGGGATTCCGGGAGGCATCTGCAGAATTGCCAGAATAGAATCCCAGCCCTCCAGCGAAGCTTTGATCGGAACGCCAATAACCGGTAATGGTGTCATCGCTGCTATAACTCCAGGTAAGTGGGCTGCCATTCCTGCTGCGGCTATAATGACCTTGATCCCACGGGCACGGGCCCCCTTGGCAAATTTCTCAACCTCATCCGGTGTCCTGTGTGCTGACAACGCGTTCATTTCGAATGGAATTTCAAGTTGGTTGAGTATTTCGGCGGCCCCGCTCATAACAGGCAGGTCTGAAGTACTGCCCATGATGATACTAACTTTTGGCATTAATCCTGTTAACATGATTCTTCACTATTTACAATTTTCCAAAATTACAATATATTCGATATCATAACCATTTAGTAACGCTTGGTGCCATTTTTTTTTGCCCCCCGAAAAGAAAATTTTATATTTGCGAAACTTTTACAAAACAGTTCAGTATCAGTCCTTGAACAGACTATCTGAATCAGGGGACTTTTTATTGAGGCGAATATTTCGACCATAAACTCCAATAACTTTTTAACAAAGGAATTAGACTTTTACGATTAGTCTGACAACTAGTCAATTAAAAAATTTTCTATTTTATGAGACGAATCAAACTTTGGGACAAAGAATTCGAGATCTCTCATCCATTTGAAGAGATACAGGCGGCGATCCAAAAAATGGCAGCCCAAATGAAGAGAGACCTCGAAGGCAAAAATGCCCTATTTGTCTGTATCCTGAATGGTTCGTTTATGTTTGCGGCCGATTTGATGAAAGAATTAGAACTTCCCGATGCCGAAATCTCCTTTTTAAAACTTGCCTCCTATTCCGGAACAGCCTCAACGGGAGATATAAGGGAGTTGATAGGATTGAACGAAAACATGACAGGCAGGACAGTAGTTGTACTGGAGGATATAGTAGATTCGGGCCATACAATTGCGGATGTGATTTCACAAATCAATGACCGGGGTGCAAAAGAGGTTAAGATTGCCACACTGCTATTTAAACCTGCCGCCCTTAAGACGAAAATACACCTGGACTATGTTGGGATTGAAATACCCAATGATTTTATCGTTGGGTACGGTCTTGACTTCGATCGTAGGGGGCGCAACCTGAAAGATATCTATACATTAGTTAAATAAACATCATGATTAACCTGGTCTTATTTGGTCCTCCCGGAGCCGGGAAAGGCACTCAAGCTGCATTTCTGTCCAATGAATACCAATTGATTCACTTGTCTACAGGGGATATTCTCCGTGAAGAAATTGCCGCTGACACCAAAATTGGTCAAATTGCCAAAGATATTATCTGCAGGGGGGAACTGGTGCCAGACACCATGGTCATCAATTTGATTAAGGAACAAATGGATAAAAACCCCACGGCCAACGGCTTTCTTTTCGATGGATTTCCGCGGACTGTTCCACAAGCAGAGGCGCTGGATGCGTTATTGGTTCACTATGGCCGGAGTGTGAGCGCTATGTTGTCGCTGGAAGTTGAAAAGGAAGAGCTCGTCAATCGGTTGATGAACAGAGGTACTACATCCGGAAGAAGTGATGACTCAAACCGATCGGTAATTGAAAACAGAATTGAAGTTTATAACGAAAAGACGGCCCCATTGATCCAATACTACCAAAGTACTGGTAAGTACGAAGCAGTCAATGGGATAGGTTCTATTGAAGACATTACCGGACGATTAAAAAGATGTATTGAAAGAGTTCCATAAAACAGATAAAGCCGTTTTAGCGGCTTTATCTGTTTTATCCTTTTTCATTCGGAAAATGTTCTGCGACCAGTTTCAACGCCTGGTACCACTCTTCTCCATATTTTCTGGTAAGCGGCTCCTCCAAAAATTTCCATAATGGTAGATTATTGGTTTTCCCGTTGGTCCTGCCAGGTTTACAAATCTTCAGTTTCTCATAATTTACACCGTCGAATCTTTTGTATCCGGTGATTCGGACAGGAAACAGATGACATGATACTGGTTTACGAAAACCGCTCTTTTTCTCAAAATAGGCCCTTTCAATGGCACATCGGGTGATACCCCGCTCATCCACGAAAGTGAAAACACACTCATTCTTGCCAACAATTGGGGTGACCAGATCGCCATCCTGATCGATCACCGAAAAACCCTGTCTGGAAATCTCAGCCACATTTTCGGGAGAAAGATACTCTTTGAATACCGGATAGAGTTTCTCGATGGTCCCGGCCTCTTCGGGGGTCAATGGGGCGCCACTGTCGCCGTCGACGCAGCAAGCTCCTTTGCAGTGATCAAGATCGCAACAGAACTTCGATTCGATGACGTCGAGACTGACAATTGTTTTCCCTATCTCAATCATATCAGCACTTTCCCGGTCATCTCTTTCGGAACTTCCAGGCCCATGATGGTCAGGATCGTTGGCGCAACATCTGCAAGAATGCCGTTGTTGATTTTTGCGCCCTTGTTGTCGGTTACCCAGATACAGGGAACCGGATTGAGCGAATGGGCGGTATTGGCGCTTCCATCTTCGTTAATGGCAAAATCGGCATTGCCGTGGTCGGCAATGACCATAACATCGTATCCGTTGGCGCGGGCTGCCTCTACCACCTCTTTCACGCATTGATCAACTGCTTTGATTGCTTTCCCGATAGCGCTGTAAACGCCGGTATGGCCAACCATATCGCCATTGGCAAAATTCAGACAGACAAAGTCGGCGCTCTTCTTGTTCAATTCGGCAACGATGGCATCTTTTACCAGAGGCGCCGACATTTCAGGCTGCAAATCGTAGGTGGCAACTTTGGGGGATGGGATCAGGATACGGCGTTCGCCAGTAAATTCACTCTCCCTTCCTCCTGAAAAGAAGAAGGTTACGTGCGCATATTTCTCCGTTTCCGCGATCCGGATCTGATTCAGTCCGGCTTTCGAAACTATCTCGCCCAACGTATTGTAAACGTTGTCCTTGTCAAATATAACATGGATATTTTTGAAGGATGATTTGTAATTGGTCATGGTGTACCACTCCATCGGGATGGTATGCATCTCCTGCTCGTGGTGGTTCTCCTGGGTGAAGGCTATGGTCATTTCGCGCAAACGGTCCGTACGGTAGTTGAAGCAGATCACAACATCGCCTTCCCGAATGGTTGCCAGAGGCTTATCGTTTTCATCCGTCATCACGATAGGTTTGATAAACTCATCGGTAACCCCTTCGTCATACGATGCGCGAATGGATGCAAGCAGGTCCTTGCTTTTCTGTCCGACCGACTTTGTCAGCATGTCGTAAGCCAATTTGACCCGGTTCCAGTTGTTATCACGGTCCATGCCATAATATCGACCGATCAGGGTAGCAAATCTGGCATTGGTTCCGGCAAGTTGTTTCAGGTCTTCCTCAATAAAGCCGTAGGCAGAGCGGGGATCCGTGTCGCGGCCATCGGTCAGGCCGTGGATGAATATTTGATCCAACCCCATGTCGGTGGCTATCTGTGCCAGTGCAACCATGTGCAAACTAAGCGCATGGACCCCGCCGGGGCCAATCAGGCCAATCAGGTGTACAGGCTTGTTGTGGGTTTTGGCATGAGTAAAAGCTTTGATTACCTGCATATTTTCTTGCAGCTTGTTCTCGCGGATCGCCTTGTTGATCTTCACCAGGTCCTGGTACAATACCCGTCCTGCACCAATGTTCAGGTGACCAACCTCAGAGTTTCCCATCTGACCATCGGGAAGTCCGACATCCTCGCCGGATGTAAGTAACTGGGCATGCGGATAGGTATTCCAAAGGCTGTCAATGAAGGCAGGGTGCGTGGAGTAGATCACGTCCGACTTGCTTTTATCCCCGATTCCCCAACCATCGAGAATCATCAAAAGTGTGCGTTTTATATCTGTCATTTTGAATGATGATAAATTGTTGAAATTTGCCGCAAAGGTACGGTTTTTAATTGTTTTTTACGACAAACTTGCATGTTTGGTTTCCTCTGGTGGATTTGAAAACCAATAAATAGAGTTGATTATTAAGATGGGAACAATCCAGTAAAATTGTGTAGTGATCGGCAGGCAATTCCTTGTTTAGAAGGGTCAGAACCAATTTACCTGTTATATCCAGCACACTTATATTTACAACTTGTTTTTCTGAAAGGGAAAATTGAATGGTTGCCGTCCCTTTCGCGGGATTTGGAAACAACGCCAACCTGTTGCCACTTTTTTGAATTGTATGTGGATCATTGATGGCTGTTGCTGAAAAAGCCGATTGAATGCCTTGCCAAAGTTCCTGCTTCCCATTCTCGTAACTCAGGGCCCAGATTCCGATTCCCGCCAGGTTACGGTTGTTCACCAAATCAAACTTAACCGGATAACTTGTCCCATCATCGTACCAGATTTGACGGTACAGATTTGAGGCATCCTTGAAACTGATCCAGGGGACTTTGGTAATCTGGTCGAATGTTTTTCCATAGGTGATGGCAAGCACATCAGCCGCAACTGTGGTAAGGGATGTGGCTTTACCTGTGGCTGTGGCTTTGCGGTCGCTGCTTGTCACCGGCCAGTTGTATCCGAACCAGGGAATCCCCAGCATCAGTTTTTGCGGGGGCACTCCGGCACTGAGATAAGTATCAACGGATTTAGTAACATTGTAGTTTTCACCCGCCATGGGCGAGACCGGTCCGGCCGTCGCAGAGCCGCTCCAATAGTAATCATAGCCCATAACGATCAGATAGTCACAAATAGCTGCCAATGCAGGCAGGTCCCAGGACCCGTTCCAGTCGACAGCCGGTGTGGCCATGGAAATCTCGGCGCCCGGAATTTCGGTCCTGATGGCTTTCGCAGCCCTGCGTATGAATGCCACCAGATCCGAACGGTGCGCCAGGCTAACCAATTCCAGATCAAAATTGACACCATCCCCGTTTCTTGACTTCAGAAGCGATGTGATGGTCTGTATCATCTTAATCTGTTTAAGGGTGTCTCTCAAAATTGCATGGTTCGCTGTAGTTCCGAAGTTGGTCACCGTCAACAACACTTTGACCCCCCGCTGGTGCGCGTAATCGATGATGGGGGTTTGGTCCCAGCCATTGATGGTTTTGTAACCACCTGTCACTGTATCTGTTTCATAGCTAAAGTAGGATAGGTGGGTTAAGATGTTGTAATCGTAGGAGAGATAGGCCGAAGCGGAAGCCCAATAGGGATGCCAGCCAAACACCTTCCGGGAGAGTGCAAGTTTCTTTGTTATTATCAGGGAGGAGGGTCTACCGTAGAAAGGTTGCTGTTGAATCAAAATTGAGTCACCCCGGCCTCTGAATTGCCGGCTTTCCAGTTGATGAATACCAATATGAAGCGTATCCTCCTGCGAGCTAACAAATTGAGAACATGAGAGGAACAGAATCAGTAGCAGGTATCTCGAATTCATTGCAAATAAATTTAGTTTGGTATGTTGTGTGATAGATTCAAAGATAATAATTTTAGAAATCTGAAGAGCCTGTTTAAATAAAATTAGGTAAGTTTATCGTGCCTGTAACCCGCTACAAACCTTTGTGTGCAACATCAAAATCCAGATCTATACGAAGGTTTGAAACGGGTGTAAAGGAGTTAGCAAACATGCCGAAAACACAAACCGCAAAATAAAAGTTCCCAATTTGAGAATTATTTTATTATCTTTGTATTCAGAATATATTTAAATGGAAAGAATCTTTGCAAAGAGTACTTTGAGAGAATATTGGGAAAGGCATCCTGATTCTGAGCAGTATTTAAAAACTTGGTACGATACCGCGATGAATACTGAATGGAAATCACCGAATGAAGTCAAACAGACATATGGAAATGCAAGTATTCTTAAGGACAGCAGGATTGTCTTTAATATAAAAGGTAATTCATATAGATTGATAGCGAAATTTAACTTTGAGAAACAGTGGATTTTTATCCGATTCATTGGAACTAATGAAGAATATGACAGGATTGATGCAAATACAATTTAAAATTTTTTGGCAATGAAACGACCATGAGAAGAACTCTCGCTAACAAGAGAATAATTATTGGGAGTTCCATCTGGCAATTAAAAAACAAAACAATAATCAGATGAATATAAAACCGATAAAAACAAAAGAAGATTACCAAATGTCATTAAAAAGATTGGAAGTAATATTTGATGCACCTGTTGGGACAGTAGAAAGTGATGAGGCTGATATTCTTGGATTAATGATTGACGCGTATGAGAAGAGACATTATCCGATAGAATCTCCGGACCCAATTGAAGCAATTAAAATTAGGATGGAAGAGATGCGATTAAAACAGATTGATCTTATTGACGCAATTGGAGGTAAAAGCAGGGTGTCTGAGATTCTTAACCGTAAACGCAAATTGACAGTTGAAATGATTCGAAAATTGACTCCAAGATTGAATCTTTCCCCAGGATTACTGATAAATGACTATCAGCTAACCAGATAATGTAGGTGCAAGTTTGCTAACAAACACCAAATGCCATGCGGGGTCAGTAAATCATCTACATTTCTCCTGCCGGAAACATAAACCAAACTGAGACTAACAAACTTCATAAACCCGCCCGACACTTGGCGTCAACCGTTAGCGGTAATTATAGCGGACGACACCGCAACACCAACAAATTGACAAATGACACTACCGAAAGACAGATCAATAATTGCAAGTGACGTCATCGACAGAGACGGCATTGGCGTTGAAATTTTCTGTGATGACAAATTTGTAATTGAAATATTCCATGACGACTCAAAACGAACAAGGACTGTTACACTTTACCAACAAGACATCTCGTTGGACTTGCCTGAAGAAAGCATTCAGACTTTTAAAAAAGAAATATCTTGGGACTTTGTTGATTACGACAACTTCAAATAATTCGACATATGCCATTTCCAGTAGACATAAAATATATCATTGAAATAGAGTAAGAGCTTGGACTTGTATTTCCCGACAGTTTTAAGTCTAAAATGACACCAAGTGGCGCAAAAGTAAATGATAAGTCAGGACTTCTCGAAGGTAATCATAAAGACGGTAGAAGAGTAACTATCTTTAAAGATTTGAATGATGTGATTGCAAAACAAAAAGAATTACAAAAAATAATTAAAGATTGGTTGAAATTGGTGGACAAAAACTGACAAAATAAATTCAGGCAAAATGAAAAAAGCAACATTTATGATTTTGGTTATTGCGACATCATTCTGCTTTGGTTTCGCATTTAAAACTATTATTGCATCGCAACCTAAAGATCAGACAAAAATGAAAAAAGTAACAGGCATTGGCGGCATTTTCTTCAAATGCAAAGACCCTGTCAAGATGAGGGAATGGTATAAAACCCACCTTGGATTAAATACGAACCAATATGGTGCAGTTTTTGAATGGAGACAAGGCGCTGACACGACAAAAAAGGGTTTTACACAATGGAGTCCATTTGCCGGGACTACAAAATATTTTGAACCATCGCCAAAGGAGTTTATGATAAACTACCGGGTTGAAAATTTAGAAGCGCTTGTTACAGAACTGAAAAAAGAAGGAGTAACAGTAACCGATGCCATTGAAACCTTTGATTACGGGAAATTTGTTCACATTCTTGATATTGAGGGAAATAAAATAGAACTTTGGGAGCCAAACGACATCGAATACGAAAAATTGGGCAAACAACTTGGGAGCAAGACAACAAAATAGTCTGCAGTCAAAAAGCAATGCTGCCAATAATAACTAAGGCTTCGTGTGGTTGAGGTATGTGGCTCAAATAGAATCCCTGTTGCACGAAGTCCGCTCCAGCAGGAGGTATCAGATCAAAAATCCCAGAAAATTTGCCTTTGATTAGAATTATTCCGGGTTGGAGTAGGGAGTCCAAATGCTACAAAGACGTATCCATTTTAACCTTTGGTCTTGCCCAACGTACGGGGTCCCCTTTATCCTTTTTACTTTATCCTTTATCCTTTATTGAATTTCCCTTTATCCTTTGAAAGTCAATATAAATGTGACCAGGAACGGCACCAATATTGTCAGTACAATTCCGCTGAAAACAGCGATGATGGCATACGATTTTCCTGAGTATTTGCTGATGACAGGCAATGTTGTGTCCATAGCGGTAGCACCACCTGAAGCAATGCCTGCAAGGTTCCCGAAGTACCTTACCAGGATAGGAGTGGACAGCAAGGTAGCGACCTCCCTGAAAATGTTCGACAAAAGGGCGACAACCCCCAGACTATGGCTGTGTAGCTGGGTGATAAAGACGCTGGAGAGACTATAGTAACCAAATCCAGCCCCAACGGCGAGGGATTCGCGCAAGGAGAGGGTTGGGATCACCAAAGCAACAAGGGCAGAACCGGCCAGAGTGCCAAGGATGATGGTTACGGGTACCCAGATGATTTTGTAATTGTGCGTAGCCAAAACCTTCCACGAGTTTTTGTCGCTTCCGATACTCACCCCGGCAAGAAACATCAGCAGGTAAAGGGCATAACTTCCGAATTTGTCGAAATCGTATCCGGAAGGCAACTTCCCGGATAATCCGGCAAGGACTCCTGCAACAAAGAAACTGAAGATGATCAGGCTACTTCTCATCTTGTTTGAATAAGAACTTAAATAGAATAGCAGACAACAAAACACTGCCTGCTATTGAAAAGACACCTATGGCGATGGCTTCGTACCCTATTTTGCAAATATTTTGTATCACCTCCCGGTTCGTGCCAACAGAAATTCCAAGAAGGAAAAGCAGCAGGTAGATGGCCCAATTCAGCAGGTGATTGTTGAAAAGATGCAATCTTGGTTTCTCTACAATCAATAATCCGAGCAGAATTCCGGCTGACAAAACCGTTAAGATGGCGATCATCCGGAATTATTTGAATTGGTATCGAACGGCAAAGCCAATATTTACACCACTCCCATGGTTAATGAGACCCAATTCCGGCCGCATATCCAGGGCAAATTGAATTCCGGCAGGAAAGCAGTATTCTATACCGATATCTCCTGACCCGGTAAGGAACAATCCGTTTTTGTACCTGTAATCATAGCCCTGGTTGGAACTCCAGGTGCCCAGTTTGCCTCCTGCACCTGCATACCAGTTCACGTTATCACCCAATTTTGGTAGTTTCCAAAGCCAGTGGTAAAGTCCGGTGAGCGCCCAACTGTTATGGTCTTGCCTGAAATTATTGACGTATTCAAAATTGCTGTTGAAACCAAAGTCAAATTCCAGCCGGTTTTCGGCAGAAAGTCCCCGCTGGTACGTTACTTCAGTCCCAAGGCCATAAACAGCCCCATAACGTATGCCCACCGAATGTTGCGGAATTTGAGCCGAGGCAAGATTTACCAGAAACAGGCCAACGAACAGGGTACAAAAAATGCGTTTCATAATTGTTTTATTTACTGGTAAATTCTGTTGTTATGAGCCGACTGTTGCAGGCTACCGGAAACGGTAACGTACTGCGAATCCAATATTTATAGCAGTACCATGGTTGATTAGCCCTATTTCCGGACGGGCATTCAGCGCGAGTTGGATACCCACCGGGAAGTTGTATTCGATTCCAATATCCCCGGCAGCTGCAAGGAACATCCCGTTGCTATAGCGGTAGTCGTTGTAACCGGCATCATAACTCCAGGAACCGATTTTTGCTCCCGGCCCGATGTACCAGTTGAAGTTTGAATCAAGTTTATATACCCAGTGGTACAGGCCTGAAAGTCCCCAGCTTGTGTAATTGTAACGGTAGTTATTGAAATTTTCATGATAGTTGTTGAAGCCCAAATCAAACTCGAGTCTGTTGTTTCCGCTTAATCCATGCTGGTAGGAGATTTCTGTGCCAAATCCGTCATCTGTACCAAAACGCAATCCTAAAGTATGCCTGGCGATCTGGGCAGAGGCAAAGTTCGATACCAAAACAACGGTCATCGAAAGTAAAAGAATTCTTTTCATAACTATTTTTTTAAAATATTAATTTTTCTCCTGAATGGAGATGGCCAAATATAAAAAAATAATCCTCCCATCAAAATTTGTATCAGCAAAATGGGGTACAAAAACAACAGTGCACATTAATTCTCTCAAAAGACCTTCAACTTACAATTCTGCTAAACCTTTCAAACTGAACTTTCCAGACATCTGCTTCCGCAGGTATAAATGTCTTTGTTCCGAAAGATTCCCCTACCATAGCCCTTATCTCTTCAAGGCTTGCCACGGCTTTCATGGCTTTGGCCTGAATCAGAATGTTTCCGATGGCCGTGGCTTCGGTAGGTCCGGCTTTTATCGGCAGCTGAAGCGCATTGGCACTGTACTGGCAGAGGAGTTCATTGTTGGCGCCCCCACCAATGATGTGCACGACGTCGATCGGATAGGAGATGACCGATCTGATCGAATCAAGGGTAAGCCGGTACTTCATCGCCAGACTTTCAAAAATGCACCGGATGAATTCTCCGTGCGTTTCAGGTTTTGGTTGATTGGTTTTCAGGCAATAATCTACAATGGCATGAGGCATATCGGCAGGATTCAGGAAACTTGGATCGTCAGGATCTATCAGACATTTAAATGGTTGTGATAGGGTACTTAAATCAACCATCTCAGGCCAGGAATAGTTTACTTGGTGAGACCAACTTCTTCTGCACTCCTGCAAAAGCCATAACCCCATGATATTTTTCAGGAAACGGGTAGTTCCTTCCACACCGCCTTCATTGGTGAAATTAAGGGCTAGAATCTCTTCTGAAATTAGTGGTTTGTCAGATTCTATTCCCATCAGTGACCAGGTGCCTGAACTGATGTAGGCCCAATTCTTTCCGGTGGCCGGAACAGAGGCAATAGCAGAGGCAGTATCGTGGGATGCCACAGCGATAACGGGTATCGCACTGCTGCCCGTCTGTTTTTGCACTTCAGGCTTGATTTTGCCCAGCAGGGTACCCGGAAGCACTATCTCCTGCATGATGGAAGGATCTACGCCCATAGCCTCAAAAAGGGTGGTTTCCCACGATAATTTTCCAGGCTTCAGGAGTTGGGAAGTCGATGCGATGGAAAATTCATTCTTTTTGACACCGCAAAAAAGGTAAGAGAGGGCATCGGGCATAAAAAGAAGCTCCTTACCGATTTCATACTGAGGTGCTTTGGTTGTATGGTTCACAAATAGCTGGAACAGTGAGTTGAACTGCATTAGCTGTATGCCGGTTTTCATGTAGAGTTCCTCCCTTGGCATTATTTTGAAAAAATCTTCCATGGCACTGTCGGTCCGCTTGTCCCTGTAGGCATAGGGAAGGGAGGCAATCATACCGTCTTTGTCGACAAAGGCAAAATCGACACCCCAGGTATCGATGGCAATAGAATCGGGTTGAATGCCATAATCCCGGATGCACTTTTTAAGTCCTGTTTTCAGCTCATCAAAAATTGAAAAAATGTTCCAGTAAAAGTGGTTGTCAATTTCAACCATACGGTTTTCGAAACGATGAATCTCCGTTAGTTTCAGTCGGCTTTCTGAAATTGTACCGAGCATGGCCCTTCCGGAGGAGGCGCCAAGATCGAATGCCAGGAAGTTACCAGTGTTCATAGGTGCTATCATTATTTTTTGTAGTAGAATTTTCCATTTATTGTCAGTACAAATCTATGTTCAAAGATAGTAAAACAGCTTGTTTATTGTTAGATTTGTCTTTCATATATAGATTTTTTACTAACAAATCGTTGATAAAATGAGAAATTCCTTACTTATTCTGGGGTTCATGTTCTTTTTCCAAACTGCCTTTTCGCAGGGTGGAAAAGTGATCGAATCGTTGACTTTTACTTCAAAATCAGGTACTAAAATGAACTATTCTGTCTATTTGCCTGAAGACTATACTACTTCCCAGCGAAGTTATCCCGTTGTTTATCTGTTGCATGGATACTCCGATGACGAGACTGGCTGGATACAGTTTGGCGAGGCCAACCGGATTGCAGACAAAGGCATTGCCGAGGGTAAAATACCCTCTTGCATAATCATCATTCCTGATGGCAAACTCACCTGGTATTGCAATAGTTATGATGGGAAGATCAACTGGGAAGATACATTTATCAATGAACTAATCCCCTATGTCGAAAAGGAGTACCGAATTCGGAAGAAGAAAGAATACCGTGCCATTGCCGGACTCTCCATGGGCGGGTATGGAGCGTTGAAACTTTCGATGAAGCACACGGATCTTTTCTCTACTTGTGTGGCTTTGAGTTCAGGTACATTTACAGATGATGAGATGATTACAAAATCTGATAAGGAGTACGGGATGTACTTTTCAGAACTGTTTGGGAAAGGGCTGCAAGGACAGGCCCGTCTGAATGAAGCCTGGAAATCAAACAGCCCGCTGGACCTTATTCGCTCGGTCCCGTTGGAGAAACTAAAATCTGTGCGGTTCTGGATAGATTGCGGTGATGATGATTTTCTTTACATCGGAAATTCTTCACTGCATGTTGAAATGCGGAAACTGGGCATTCCGCACGAATACCGCGTCAGGGACGGAGGACACTCCTGGAGTTACTGGAGAAGCGGACTGGCAACCGGACTGGAATATATCGGTGAGAAATTTCACCGATAGAATTATTTATTGAAGAGTCTTTTCTCCAGGTCAGGTCTGCCGCTCTTGCGGAGTTCGGCGATCAGCTCTTTTCTGTATTCACTCTTGTACCAAAAGAAAAACTTTTTTTGGGCCTGTTTCTGCTCAGAAGTTTTGGCCGTGTAGACTTTTTCGAGTGTATAGGGATGGTACCCCGTGTAATAGATCACGGTAGCCAGGGTCATGGGAGTAGGGGTGAAGTCCTGGACCTGCTCCAGCTTGAAATTTCGCTCTTTCATGATGGCTGCCAGATCGGCCATTGATTCGACAGTGCTTCCCGGGTGACTGGAGATAAAATAGGGAATCAGTTGCTGCTTCAGCCCGTACTTCTCATTGGCTTTATCGAAGAATTTTTTGAGTTGGTCAAACTGTGAAAAGGAGGGTTTTCTCATGATTTTGAGAACCTCATCATCCGTATGTTCAGGAGCAACTTTTAAACGGCCAGAGACATGCTTCCCAATGACTTGATCAAGATAGTCGAGGTTTCCCTGATTGACTTGTTCATCGTCAACCCTGTGAAAGATCAGGTCATAACGGATTCCACTGCCAATAAAAGCTTTCTTTACCCCCTTGATATTGGTAACCTTATCGTAAAGATTGCTCATCGGCCGGTGGTCGGTATTCAGGTTTTTGCATACAGTCGGGTAGATACAGGAAGGTCTTTTGCAAGATTGGCAAATTGAGAGATGTATGCCTTCCATCTTGTACATATTGGCCGAAGGACCGCCAACATCGGAAATATATCCTTTGAAATCGGGCATTTGTGCCACCTTTTCAGCTTCCCTGAGAACCGAAGCTTCGGATCTTGAAGCGATGAATTTGCCCTGATGTGCAGAAATGGTGCAAAATCCGCATCCGCCAAAACAACCACGGTGGATATTGATGGAGTGCCTGATCATTTCGTATGCAGGAATAGATCCTTTGCTGTTGTATTTTGGGTGTGGCAGCCTGGTAAAGGGGAGGTCGCTGTATTGATCGGCCTCTTCCATGCTCAAAGGTGGCCAGGCCGGATTGATTACCACTTTCCGATCACCATGTGCCTGGATGAGCCGTGTTTCGGGTTCCATCCGGTTGGACTCCTCTTCAATAACCTTAAAATTACGGGCATAATTGATCTTTTCTGCCTGACAAGCTTCATAGCCAAATAGCTCAAATTCGTCCCATTCGGCACAGGATGGTACCGTTTGATCCTTCTGTACCACGAATGCAGTTTGCGGAATATCTGTCAACTCCTTTAGCTCTTTCCCAGCCCTAAGTTGATCTACCAGCACAATCAGCGATTTTTCACCCATACCGTAGAAGAGCAGATCGGCCTTACTCTCAATCAAAATGCTGGGTTTTAATCCGTCGGACCAGTAGTCGTAATGGGTTACCCGACGCAAGGATGCTTCGATTCCACCAATAATCAACGGAACATCCGGATATAATTTTTTGATAATATTTGAATAGACGATAGTGGCATAATCAGGTCGGGCACCTGCCCTGTCGCCGGGGGTATAAGCATCATTTGACCGTTTGCGCTTGTTGGCCGTGTAATGGTTAACCATCGAATCCATGCAACCGGCAGTAATGGCGAAGAAGAGCCTTGGTTTTCCCATTTTCTTGAAATCGCGAAGGTCATCCTGCCAGTTTGGTTGCGGCACAATGGCAACCTTCAGACCCTCCCTCTCCAGGATACGGCCAATTACTGCCGCACCAAAGGATGGATGGTCGACATAGGCATCACCTGAGAAGAGGACGACATCGACCTCCTCCCATCCCAATGCCCGGACCTCTTTGATGGTGGTGGGCAGCCAATTGCTGATTTTATATTCGTTCAAAATCAAATCTTTTTGGTGCAAAATTACATCATTTGACTGCGTATTTGTCAGTTGGATCGGAGATTGGGAAATTACAAATTACAAATTACAAATTACAAATTGCTAAAATTATGAAATACATTAGATTATAAGGTAGTATGTCAGATTAACTAAATTGGAATTGTTACATTATTTATATTGGAGAAGCATATAAAGTTTCAGTTGTGACAATTTTCTAATACCAATTCTTTATATTTGGATAGTCAAGTGCCATCATTATAGTTTCATTTCAAAATTGAAGTCACTTGCGATCTACCAACTTCCTGATAAGTAAAAACGGCAAATTATGAAACTTGTAAAACCTCAGGATTTAATCAAAGCGACACCCTTCATTCAATACCTGGGAGGTGAATATTTTGCAAAGATACTGATGCATCTGCTAAGTTTTCACAAGATCAACGATTTGTATGAAAATGTCAGTCAAAAGCATGGGATCGAATCGATTGACGCCATCATTGCGTATTTGAATATTACCATGGAGTTTGATGAAAATGATTTGAAGAAATTGCCTGTTGATGGAAGCTTCATTACTGTTTCAAACCATCCGTTTGGTGGAATTGATGGAATTTTGCTGATCAAGCTGCTTTCGCTGGTGCGGGGGGATCATAAAGTTGTTGCCAATTTTTTGCTTAAAAAGGTAGAGCCCATATCAGACTTCTTTCTGTCTGTCAACCCTTTTGAAAACATGCCTGAGGCAGGTTCAAGCATTGCCGGCTTGAAGACGGCCATCGATCATCTTCAGCACGGCGGGGTGTTGAGCCTTTTCCCTGCCGGAGAAGTATCTACGAATTATAGCTCTTCAATAATTACCGACAGGGAGTGGCTGGTTTCTGCCATACGCTTTATCAAAAAAAACAAAGTTCCCATTGTTCCAATCTATTTCCACGGAACAAACAGCCGTATTTTTCACCTATTGGGAAGAATACATCCAGCGCTCCGGACGGCTAAATTACCTTCCGAATTAATTAATAAGAGGGACAAAACGATCAAGGTGAGGATTGGAAATCCGATATCGGTTAAAGAGCAGGATAAATTTTCAGATATTCATCAATTTGGACGTTATTTGAGGGCCAAGACCTATTGCCTTGACTCAGGAATCGAAGTAAAACGGTTTTTCAACTACTCGCTGAAAAGTGATCCAAAGCCGGAAGAGATCACTGCCTCTCAGCCAAATATGTTGATTGAAAGGGAGATAGCTTTTGTAAAGAAGGAGTACTTTCTTTTCAGTGTCAAAAACTACGATGTTTTTTGTGCCCCTACCAAGGTAATACCGGTCATTTTGAACGAACTGGGTCGTTTGAGGGAGATTACCTTTCGGGAAGTGGGAGAGGGAACAAACCGTTCCACGGATATTGATGAATTCGATCTCTATTACCAACAGCTCATTATTTGGGACACTGAGGCGAAGAAAATCGTTGGTGGTTATAGGATTGGAATGGGAGCAGAAATCATGGAACAGTTTGGTGTCAGGGGATTTTATACCCATAGTTTGTTCAAAATGAGCAACGGTTTCAAGAATACCTTGCGTCAGTCGCTTGAGTTGGGCAGATCTTTTATCGTTTGTGAATACCAGAGAAAACCACTCCCGCTTTTCTTGCTGTGGAAAGGAATTCTCTTTTTCCTGCTTAAAAATCCTGAATATCGTTTCCTGATCGGTCCGGTAAGCATCAGTAATACCTATTCCGAAAAGTCGAAGGAGTTGATCATTCGGTACATCATGGCCAATTATTACGATTATGAAAAGGCAGCGTTGGTGAAACCCCGAAACAGGTTTAAAGTCAAAACCCGGGATCTCCTTCTGAATGAGGTGATGATGCATCTTTCGCCACAACTAAGTTCCCTGGATAAGTTTATCGGCGACGTTGATCAGCACAACAGCGGACTGCCAGTACTTTTGAAGAAATACCTGGGATTGAACGCAAAGATCATTGCCTTCAATGTGGATCCAAAATTTAACAATTGCGTGGATGGAATGCTGGTACTGGATATTTATGATATTCCTAAATCTACCATAGAATCGCTTTCAAAGGAGGTAAATGATTTGAATCTTTTTGATCGGTTTTGCTGCCATGATGAAACGATGTAGAGACAAGGCATGCCTTGTCTCTACATTACCGTTCAATCCTGATCCGTGCGTCAACGGCCACAATTTTATCCTTACTTCCGATGAGTGGGTTGATATCCATCTCTTTTATCTCAGTAGCGAACCGCAACATGGAGGAGAGCCTCACAATGATTTCACTGAATTTCTTCCTGTTTACGCCGCATTTCCCCCTGAAACCTTTGATGATGGGGTAGGCTTTCAGGTTACGGATCATGGAATCAGCCTCTTCGAAGGTAAGCGGTGCAAGACCTGAGGTGGTATCTTTCAGTACTTCGACAAAAATCCCCCCGATGCCGCAAAGAATGATATGACCAAATTTGGGTTCGTAACTGGCGCCCAAAAAAAGTTCGATACCCGAAGCTTGTTCAGCCAGCAAAACTGCCGTTGTCTGTTTTATCTTCATCATGCGGCTAAATTCGACACTGACCATCTCTTCAGATCGAACATTTAATGTGACTCCGCCTACATCCGTTTTGTGCAATGGTCCGACTACCTTCATCACAAGCGGAAATCCAATTTTTTTAGCAGCCTGGATCGCCTCTGTTTCAGTTTTGGCGATGATCTCCTGAACAGATGGGATGGAGGCAGCCGCCAAAAGCTGTTCAACAAGTTCGGGCGAAAGATATCCATTCGGACTACTTTCAATGATCCTTCTTATGCGGGGAACATCCACACCATCCAGAAAGATCTCCTGTCCCGATGGTTTTGGTGTCAGTTTTACTTTTGTGAGCGCCTTGCCTAAAAGTACCTCATCGGGAAAGTTTACATTGCCATGAGAGAGAAAAAAAGCCAGGTCCTTTTTCACATTCATCACGGAGGGTAAGATGGGATAGATGGGCTTTTTGCACTGTTTCATTTTCCTGTTAAGGACCTCGTAAACATCTTTGACGGAGGTAAGCCCGGGACTGCCGAAAATTACCGCCATGCCGTCGATATCATCCATCTCATTTTCTACAGTATCAATAATCAGATCCAATTGTTCGGCATTGCCGGTTGCTAGAAAATCGATCGGGTTTTCGACCGATGAGCCGGGAGGAAGGGACTCTTTTAACCTTTGTTTTACCAGTGAATCAGGAATATTGGGGATATTGATACCTCCCGCTTCCAGGGCATCAGTGAGCATGACTGCCGGACCTCCCGCATGTGTAATGATGGCAATATTTTTTCCATTCATCTGTTTGGAAATCAGTACACATGCAACTGTAGTCAATTCCTCGCGTCCATAACACCGAACGATCCCTGCCTTGCGGAAAAGCGCTTCGACAGCCGAGTCGGAGCTGGCCATGGCCCCGGTGTGCGAGGAAGCTGCCCTGCTTCCGGCCTTGGAACTTCCGGCTTTGATGGCGGCCAGTCTGAAACCTTTCTTCACCAGGGATGCGGCATGAAATAAGAACTTATCAGGATTATGGATGGCTTCGATGTAGAGTAATTTAACCTGTGCTTCAGACTCTTTTTCGGAATTTAGGTCCCAATATTCCAGTACCTCTTCAACACCCAGTTGGGCTGAATTGCCAACTGATATGACCCTGGAAAATGTTAGTCCTTTTGGAATTGCAGATTCCATGATAAAGACTGCAGTTGCTCCTGATCCTGATACAAAATCCACCCCGGTCGGCGCCAATCGTGGAATTGGTTCCGTAAAGACGCCGGCATAGTCGTGGGTGAGCATTCCGATACAGTTCGGTCCAATCAGACAGGCATCCGCCTTGTTAACAAGTTCGACGATTTCGTTTTCAAGTGTGGTTCCTTCTGGCCCTATTTCGCTGAATCCACCGGAAATAATGATAAAAGCCTTTGTATTTTTTCCCCTGGTCAGGATTGCAACAGCCTCTGCACAAAATTTCGCCGGAATAGCCAGGATGGCCAGCTCCACATTGGGAAGATCTTTCACGGAGGCATACGTATTAACTCCCTGCACAACGGCATCATTCGGATTTACTGCCATGAGCACCCCTTTGTACTCGTGTTCGAGAAGATTTTTAAGGATTTTGCCTCCAGGTTTGGTGATGTTGTTGGAGGCTCCTACCACCACGATGCTGGAGGGGGAGAGAAGTTGTCTGTTCAGCATGTCTGTATTTTAGAAATTGGTGCTTTTTTGAACGAGTGCCTAAAGTGCCTAGAGTATTTAAAGTGTCTAAAGTACTTGAGGAATCTCATGGCCGAATTCCCTAACTTTAGGCATTTTAGGCACTTTAAATACTTTAGGCACTCTTTTCGTGCTTGTACTTAAATAAGAACGGAAAGATCAGCCCGAGAACCAAAGCATAAGCTGCAAATACCATCCAGATATGGGGCCAGTCTTTTACTCCGTCTTTGGTAAACAGATCCACAACAAAACCGCTGGAAACACCTCCCAGGTAGGCTCCAAAACCATTGGTCATGATCATGAACAATCCCTGGGCGCTTGCCCTGTTTTCCGGAGCAGCTTCCATTTCTACAAAGAGCGAACCTGAAATATTGAAAAAATCGAATGCCATTCCATAGATGATCATGGAAAGTATCAGAAGAGCCAGTCCGTGACCCGGATTCCCAATGCCGAAAAGTCCAAAGCGCAACACCCAGGCAAAGATGCTGATGATCATTACCTTTTTGATACCGAAACGTTTGAGGAAGAATGGAATGGTGAGGATAAAAAGTGTTTCGGATATCTGAGATATGGAGAGCAATAACGTGGGATGTTTTACTGAGAAGGAGTCTTTGTAGAGATCAAATTTGGAAAAATCGTCGAGAAAAGAGCCTCCAAAAGTATTGGTGATCTGCAGCGCCGCTCCGATTAACATGGCGAAAATAAAGAAAACGGCCATCTTCCGTTTTTTAAACAAAACAAAGGCATCCAGGCCGAGTGCGGAAAGGATCGATCCGTCTCTTTTGGCACGTGCAGGAGGACATGCAGGCATCGTAAAGGCGTAGAAACCTAAGAACAGGGCTGTACCTGAACTAATGTAAAGTTGTGCGGGAGTTCTGGCCCAACCCACAAGATCGACGATCCACATGGCAAAAATAAAACCGATGGTGCCCCAAACCCGGATGGGAGGAAAATCCGTGACTACATCGTACCCTTTTTGAAGGAGAATATTGTAGGAGACGGCGCTGTTTAGCGCTATAGTTGGCATGTAAGCCATGGCATTGAAAAGCATGACCCAGTACATCACGACAGGATTGGTGACTGTTGAAGCCCAGAAAAGCAAAATGGCTCCCACCAGATGGCAGATACCCAGGACCCGCTCAGCGTTGATCCAACGATCGGCCACTATGCCCATTAACCCAGGCATAAAAAGCGCAGCAAGTCCCATGGTTGCATAAACGCCACCTACTTGCCCGCCTGTAAATTTAAGTGGTCCCATCATGTATCCGCCAAGCGAAATCAGCCAACAACCCCATACGAAGAACTGGAGAAAGTTCATCAGGGTCAACCTTGTTTTGATGTTCATAAATAAAGATGCTGTTTGGTTAAAAAGTTGTTTACAGGCACTAAAACTAAGTAAATTTGTTGAAAGAAAATAGGACAAATAACAATCATATGGTAAGATGCATCTTGCGGATGTGGCTGATATAGAGTGGTTTTTTTATTTGTTTCCATGCATCTCCAGTGGAAGAGAACTTAATTTGAATATTTTTCTGATAAAATATTGCTTATCTTTGATTATTAAAATGAATAGAATATGGATATTCAGGCAAGAAAACTACATTTTGTTCAAGAATTTCTTCGGGTTGCAGACGATGAGCTTGTTACGAAACTTGAAAAGTTGCTTCTAGTTGAAAGAAAGAAGAAATTGAATAGGGAATTAGATTTACTGACGCTGAAAGAATTCAATGAAGTTGTTGAAAAATCTGAAGAAGATTTTGAAAATGGAAGAGTTACAGAAGCTCGAAATCTCATTGACCAGATTGAAGCATGGAAGTAAAAGTCTTGTGGTCTGATACATCTCTTATTCAACTCCAGGAGATATTTGACTATCACAATCTTAGGGCAAGTGTATCTGTTGCAAGAAAAATTGTAAAAGGATTAGTCGAAAAATCCCTTCTAATTGAAACCAACCCACTAATTGGTATAAGAGAACCACTATTGGCTGACAGAAGTTTCGAATACCGTTTCTTCATTGAAAACAACTACAAAATCATTTACAGATTCGATGAAAATATCGTCAGAATCATTTCAATATTTGATTGTAGAAAGAATCCACAGAAGCTAGAAAAATTAGAAGAATAGAATGGATCGATTTCATTACTGTACAAAAATACAGAAGCCAAACAATAAATTGTCTGGCCCTGCTTCGTCGAATCCGTAGAATCGCCACAACAAAGATATGTCATTGATAATCAAAAGTCAAGTTTTTAGTTGATTATTTTCAGATGACTAAAATAGAGAAAAACAGTATTTACCAATTACTTTTTGGACACTAGGAAGAAAAAATTTTGTTGTTTGACAAACAATGTTCACGCTACTTATGCTCAGGAATATCTTGCATCTCCCTATGCATATTTCGATATGCTGAAGGGATCGTTGAACTGTATTTTACGAATTGCTCGTTAAAGTGTGATATGCTGTTATATCCCGAATCGTAAGCAATTTCAGTAATGTTTTTTTCAGTGTGAACAAGTAATTTCCAACTATACTGAATCCTGATTTCATTTAAATAGTCGAAAATTGTCTTGCCTGTGCTTTTTTTAAATTGATTACAGAGGGTATTGGGTGTATAATTTACATAAGCCGCAATGTTTTTCAATGATACCTCTTCTCTAATGTTATTTGTTAAATACTCAATCACCCTGTTTATCACATCGTTATACTTATTTAATTTTGCTTCATGATAATCATAGGTTAATAGTTGGTTGATTCTTTTCTCCTGTCCCAATAAATCCAATATGGAATAAAGGGATTCAAGTCTTAGCAAATTCTCCTTTAGATTTATTTTTTTTAATGCTTCAATTGCGTTCTCAACAGAACTTGTTCTTTTAAATTGAATTCCGAATTTGCTTTTTTCAAGTAATTTTTCGATATTTTGAAACTCCCTGGCTTCGTGAACCTGGGCGGGAAAGACAGCTTCTGTAAATTGAAGAACTTGCCTGATATAGTTATTTCCATGCACTTTAATGTAATCGGTATCACATAAATAAAAATGGGGAATATTGGGACCAAGAAATATCAAATCATTGTCTTTAAAATTGTACACCGCATTATCTACAAAAAATTTCCCATTGCCCTTATGAATTAACATAAGTTCATATTCTGGATGGAAATGCCAAGGTTTGTAATAGGTGTCAGATTGAAATTTCCGGGACCCGAACAAATAACCTCCCTCATAAATAATTTTTTCCTGAAGCATTTCTAAAAGGCATTTATGAATCGTAATTGAATAAATTGATTAGCGGAAATTACGAAATCTCACAAATTGAATCTTCATGAATGTCGTACTTTATTTATTTTTTCAAAAATAATAAAATAGAGGAAGAATATGAAAATATAGCGGAAAAGTTGAAGTAATTATTGCCCTAACTTGCCATCGTTTAACAAAATCTAAAATAATTAAGATTGTGGTTGTAATGGGGAAAAAGATTGTCTGTTTTGGAGAAATAATGTTGCGACTTGCAACACCTGGATATCTACGATTTTGTCAGGCAAACGAATTTTTGGCAACTTATTGTGGAGGAGAAGCCAACGTTGCGGTTTCCTTGTCAAATTTTGGAATGGAAGCGGAATTCGTAACCCGTTTACCAAAAAATGACATCGCTGAGGCCTGTTTGAGAACCCTTCATAAATATGGCGTAAAGACGGACCATGTTATATTTGGAGGAGACCGGATGGGAATTTACTATTTGGAGACCGGTTCAGTTTCCAGACCAGGCAAAGTGATTTATGACCGCTCTAATTCGTCCATAGCGAACATAAAACCAGGTATGCTTTGTTGGGAGGAAATATTGAAAGATGCAGCTTGGTTTCATTGGACAGGAATTACGCCTGCATTGTCACAAAATGCCGCCGATGTTTGTATGGAGGCAATTGAAGTAGCCAATAGACTGAATATTACAGTATCTACTGATCTGAATTTTCGGAAAAATCTGTGGAGATACGGTAAATCTGCAGCTGAAATTATGCGTCCTTTGGTGGCGAAGAGTGATATTATTTTGGGAAATGAAGAGGATGCTGAGGTGGTCTTCGGGATAAAACCTGTTGAATTTGATGTGACCAATACTTCGGGACAAATCGATGCAAAAAAGTTTCAGACGGTATGCGAACAGTTGATGGAAAAATTTCCAAAGGCTAAAAAGGTGATTATTACGTTAAGAGGTTCCATTAATGCCAATCATAATACATGGGCAAGTGTGCTTTTCGATGGAAAAAAACTTTTAAAATCACCTATTTACGATATTACGCACATTGTTGACAGGGTTGGTGGAGGTGATTCATTTATGGGCGGCCTCATCTATGGATTGTTAAATTTTCCGGATGACGACCAAAAAGCTTTGAATTTTGCAACTGCAGCTTCGTGCCTGAAACATACTATTTCAGGGGATTTTAATCTTTCAACAGTTGCGGAAGTTGAGAATTTAATGAATGGTGACGGGAGTGGACGCGTGAAAAGATAAAAAATTATTGACAGAATAATGATGCTATAATCATGAGTACGAAGGAAGAAATTGGTTTTTCATGGAGTATTTTCAATAAAATGCCTATAATGGGAATTGTACGCGGAATATGTTTGGAAGATTTTCAAAAGATTATTCCCGTATATGTAAAGTCTGGGTTAACAACCCTGGAGGTAACGATGAATACCCCAAATGTCGAGCATTTGATCAAGTTCGCAGTAAAGGAGTATTCAGGAATTATCAATGTTGGAGCTGGTACTGTTTGCAGTCTGGAGGATTTGGATGTTGCTATCGATTTGGGGGCCCAGTTTATCGTTACACCCCTCATTAATGAAGAGGTGATTATAACCTGTGTTGGCAGGAATGTTCCGATATTTCCGGGCGCCTTAACTCCTTCAGAAATATACTGTGCATGGAGATTAGGAGCGGAGATCGTAAAAGTATTTCCGGCAAGCAACTTAGGTGCGGGTTATATTCAAGATATTTTAGGGCCCCTGGAAAAAGTGAGATTGTTGCCTACCGGAGGGATAAACCTTAACAATATGGAAAGTTTTTTAAAAATAGGAGTTGCAGGTTTTGGCGTAGGTAGCCCATTATTCGACAAGTCCCTTATCGCTGCAAAAGATTGGGAAGGTTTGGGAAGACATTTTGCATGCTATGTAAAACTCATTGAAGATTTCCGAAGCGCCTAGAGTATGAAAACAAATAATTATCGTTGGGTTATTGTCTCGTTGCTCTTTTTTGCAACTACAATAAATTACATGGACAGGCAGATTATTGGGTTGCTAAAACCAACTCTTGAGTTGGAATTTAATTGGTCGGAAACCGATTTTGCACATATAGTGATGGCCTTCACTGCTGCTTATGCTCTTGGGCTTCTGTTATTAGGACGTTTTATTGACTGGGTGGGTACTAAAATTGGCTACTCAGTCTCAGTTGTTATTTGGAGTATTGCGGGAATGTTACATGCACTGGCAAAAAGTGTTAGTGGATTTTCTTTAGCCCGAATAGGCTTGGGAATAGGGGAGGCTGGAAATTTCCCAGCCGGGATGAAAGCAGTTTCCGAGTGGTTCCCAAAGAGGGAGAAAGCCATAGCAACAGGCATTTTCAACGCTGGCACAAGCGTTGGAGTCGTATTGGCACTTATTCTTTGCCCATTTATTTTGCGAAATTATGGCTGGAGGGAAGTATTTTGGATTACCGGAGCACTTGGTTTTGTTTGGCTTGGGTTATGGTTGGTATTTTACGATGTTCCTTCCCGTCAAAAGCGATTGAGCAAAGATGAATTGCAACTTATTTATCAAGGACAGGAATTTGATGGCAAAGAAGATGCAATTAAAATAAAGTGGATAAAACTATTTTCCTTCCCACAGACGTGGGCTGTTGTAATAGGAAAATTTTTGATTGATCCCATATATTGGTTCTTTCTTTTTTGGTTACCATCCTATTTCCTGGCACGCTTTGACATCGATTTAACAAAGCCAAGCGTCCCGTTAATGATAATTTACGCAGCGACAACAATAGGTTGTGTTGGAGGAGGATACCTTTCATCATGGTTTATCAGAAAGGGATTGGCCACTCTAAAAGCTCGTCAAATTGCGCTTCTAATATTCGCGGTAATTGAACTTTGCATCATCATGCTTCAATTTGTTACAAATGTTTGGTTAGCCGTGGCTATATTGAGTCTGGCGGTAGCGGTGCATCAGGGTTGGGCCACAAATGTCTTTACCCTTGCATCGGATATGTTTCCCAAACAGATCGTAAGTTCAGTAATCGGAATTGCCGGTATGTCTGGCGCTGTTGGAGGAATACTTTTCCCGATGCTGGTGGGATTTTTGTTGGATTACTATAAAGTGATTGGCGATATCTCGGTAGGCTATAATATTATTTTCACTCTTTGCGGATGTACTTATCTGATAGTATGGTCAATAATCTCACTTTTAATTAAAAAGGCTGGGAGTGTGAAGATAGAATCAGTTATCACGAAATAATAATTGCTTGAATTACTATGATGCAATTCTTTACTAAAATGAAGGAAATTATTCTATTGATGATGCTGTTGGTACCGGGGTTGGCAATGTCGCAACCAATGGAAGTCCTGCTGTGGGAAAATGGTGCCCCTAATTCCAATGGAATAACCTCGCCGGAAGTCATAAGCTCCAGAGGATTTCCCAGTAATGTTTCCGTACCTAAAATATATCTATTCCTGCCCAAAAGCATTCATCCAACATCTGCGGTTTTAATATGCCCGGGAGGAGGATATGGAGGATTGGCTATAACCTATGAAGGCTATGATCTAGCTACATGGTTAAATGAGCAAGGAATAGCGGCTGTGGTGCTAAAGTATAGAATGCCAAAGGGTAGACATGAGGTGCCAGTCAGTGATGCCCGGCAAGCAATGCGAATTATCAGGCAGAATGCCCAGTCCTGGAATATTGATCCTGATAAGGTGGGTATAGCTGGCTTTTCAGCTGGAGGGCATTTGGCATCCACTGTTTCAACTCATGTAGTGGACAGTACTGAAAGACCCAATTTTGAGGTTTTGTTCTATCCTGTAATTACCATGAACAATGAGTTTACACATCAAGGTTCACGAAAAAACCTAATGGGTGATAATCCTGATCCATTTTTGATAAGCAGATATAGTAATGAGCTGCGAGTTAGTCCACAAACCCCGCCAACACTTATCTTTTTGAGTGATAACGATAGAATGGTATTACCTCGGAATAGTATAGAATTTTATACTGCGCTAAAACGCAATAATGTAAAATCCTCCTTATATATTTTTCCCAAAGGGGGACATGGTTTTGGAATGAAAACAACATTCGAATATCATGATTTGATGCTGAATCTAATGAAAATGTGGCTTCATGATCAATACAAAATTCGCTGATAAGTATCAATATTGTTTAAGATTTTATCTGTCTAAAAGATGAAAAAGGCAACTATTACTTTTTTTCTCGCGGTCCTCTGTTTTCATTTGTATGCTGGCCTAACTATACGATCTCTTTCTTGCGAGCATGTAGAACAGGCAATGGGAGTTGAATCATCCAGGCCTAGATTATCATGGAAACTGGATGCAAACAATACTAAATGGAAACCGGTTGGGGGGAGGAATTACGGATTATTTGCAGGTACAGATACCACCATCGAAGGACAACAGCAGACTGCCTATCAGATCTTAGTGGCCGATAGCCCGGAAAAATTAAGCAAGGGGCAAGGTAATCTTTGGGACAGTGGATGGAAAATTGACAGTAATTCGCAACTAATCCCTTATATGGGAGAAGCGCTAAACTCGCTTCAAAACGTTTGGTGGAAGGTTCGTATTAAAGATAAGGATGCGAGGGTATCACCATGGAGCAAAGTAGCTCGTTTTTCGACAGGGCTATTGAATGGAGAAAAACCCATGGCATCGTGGATATTCAACCCCAAGGCAGATTTCAGAAAAGGGACCTCCTGGATGAGAAAAACAATTGACTTAAAAGCCATATGCAAAAATGCCCTGGTTTTAGTCTCCTCTAGAGGTTATCATGAGTTGTATGTGAACGGACAAAAGGTAGGCGACAGGGCCACTGCGCCTAATGCTAGTGTCATGGAAAAACGCACTTTATATGTGGTGTATGATATTGCTCGTTTGTTGAAGGTTGGTAAAAATATCATTTCAGTATGGATTGCTCCCGGACATATAAATGCATCAAAGGTAGAGCCATCTCTATTATTGCAGGCAAAGTTTGATGATGTTATGTTGCTGAGTGATGCATCTTGGAAAGTAAAGACCTCGAATCTGACACATTACTATCACCCAATTGCAAAACCATTTTTTGGAGGTGAGCAATGGGATGAAGCCGGATATATACCCAATTGGAACAAGCTGGATTACAACGATTCAGGATGGGGAAATGCGTCACTTCGGGATGAACCCACGTTGCTCTCATCCGATTTGGCGCCACCAATGCGGTACCTCAAAATTATCCAGGCAAAAGCGGTAGAAAGAAGGAATGATGGCTCTGTAATAGTCGATTTTGGCGAATACTTCACCGGACAACTTGAGGCCCAGGTCAGCGGAATACAAGGGGAAGCCATTACTTTCAGAACCCTTAATCAGTTGGATAAGCCTACCGATTTTGGGCAGTTTAGCCAGTATATTCCGGGAGTCAGAGGGCGGGGAATATTCAGGCAAAGATTCAATTGGAGCAGTGGCAGATGGATGGAGGTGAGGGGACTTAGCAAAACACCTGTTCCCGCCGATTTCAAAGTGTTTAACATTGGAAACGACCTTCCCCGTAAGGGATTCTTTCAATGCTCGAATGAGATGCTCAATGAAATCTACAAAACTGATCTGCATACCTACCAGAGTTGCACGCTTGATGGCTACACCATGGACTGCGCTCACCGGGAGCGCCGAGGTTACGGAGAAGAGTTTTTTTCTACATCCAGAGGCTGCGCCCTAAATAATTATGACGCAACAGCATTCTTTAACAAGTGGTTGCGCGATTGGAGAGATATACAGTATGTTGACGGCTATGTCCCGCACACAGCACCCGAAGGACGTGGTGGGGGCGGAACGCTTTGGAGTTCTGTCACCGTTCTTGGGGCTTGGGATATCTTTGTATCGACGGGTGACACCTCAGTACTAAAGGACTGTTACTCTTCTGGTGTACAATGGGTGACATACCTTAACTCAAAAGTGAAAGATAATGTGATGCAAATGTATGAGAACAAAAATAAGTGGGATTTTTTAGGTGATTGGGCGAGACCGGTTCCTCCAAAGAAATTGATTACCGATGAAATTGTTAATTACGATTATGGGGATAACCCCAAGGCGCTCTTTTTCAATAATGGAATTTATGCGTTGGACCTTATGTACATGATCAAAATCGCGCATGCTTTGGGTAAAACTGAAGATGAGCAAATTTGGCAGGAACGCCTTAATGCGCTACGTCTTGCAGTGCATAGGTCATTCTTCGATTCCTCAATTGGAGCTTACATTGAACCTAACCAAGTGTTACTAGCCCTGGCAATTATGACTGGAATCACTCCGGTTTCATCATCAGATTTGGATAAAGCGCATGTCGCATTGGCCAGTGTAATGAAAGAGCAGGGTTACCTGGATGCCGGAAGCTCGGGATTGCCTGTATTCTTACAATTCTTGACTGAAAGTCCTCAATACCATGAATGGTTTGGCAAAATTCTGACCCGCAAGGAATATCCCGGTTATGGATACTTTTTGCAACAAGGATACAACACCTGGCCGGAACTCTGGGATCCCACATGTACCAGTAAATCGCATACGTGTTTTACCGGAATATCATTATGGCATACAAGCGTTCTGGCAGGCATCAGGCCGTCAGAAAACGGGGCTGGCTACAAGCGGTTTGTTGTTAGGCCAACCTATGCGGAAGATGTCGATATGGTTGCTTTTGACTTTGACTCTCCACAAGGGTGGATCAAGGTTAAATGGGAAAAAGTAAAAGGGAAGATAAAGCTAAAATTACTTGTACCTCCAGGATCGGTCGCAGAGGTAAATACTCCGGAAGGAATCAAAGAGGTAAAGTCGGGGAATTACGACTTCACTTTTAACATACAATAAAATGAGAAAATTAGAATGTATTGTCCTGTTTTGTTTAGTTGCATCATTTTCAGTGAACGCAGGGATTAAATTGCCTTCCGTGATTTCATCCAACATGGTTTTGCAGCAAAAAAGTAATGTGCCTCTTTGGGGGTATGCCAGTCCAAATGCAGAAGTATTTATTGCAACTTCGTGGAATAATAGGCAATATAAAATAACCGCCAATGGGCAAGGACAATGGCGACAAACTGTAAGTACACCTAGTGCAGGTGGACCATACAGTATATTCTTCAAAGAGGGGAATAGCATAGAGGTAACAAACATCCTTATTGGTGAAGTTTGGTTTTGCGGGGGACAATCGAATATGGAAAGGCTGATGAAGGGGAGACCCGGACAACCCATAAAAAACAGTGCAGCGCTGATCGCAAGCTCAAAAAATCCTAATATTCGATTATTTGCTGTGAAAGCAAAGAATTCCAAGATTCCAATGACAGATTGTGAAGGCATCTGGGCCGAAGCAGATACAGGAGTTGTTGCCAATTTTAGTGCCCTGGGTTACCAGTTTGCCAGAATATTGCAGCAGAATTTAAATATTCCTGTCGGAATTCTTCTCTCTTGCAGGGGTGGCAGTGCTGTGGAGGAGTGGATGGATGAGAATACCATTCAAATGTTTTCGTCTGGTTTTCCTTCAAAGTCACAGCTTTTCAATGGAATGATAAATCCGCTATTGGGCTTTGGTGTAAAAGGTTTTCTTTTTTATCAGGGAGAGTCGAATAAGCAAAATCCTGAGCAATACCTGCAACTCTTTCCTGCAATGGTGAAGAATTGGAGAAGCTTATGGGGTAGGGGAAACTTGCCATTTTATTATGTGCAAATCGCCCCCTTTGAATATAACGATGATAAAAAATTAAATCAGGAGAATGCTGCAAAGGTGCGTGAATCGCAACTTAAATCGTTGGATCTCATTCCCAACAGCGCAATGGTGGTTTTATTGGACATCGGTGAAAAACACGGGTTACATCCTGCAGACAAGACGACCATTGCTGAGCGCTTGGTTAATATAGCTTTGGCCAGGGATTATGGAAAAAAAGGGTTGGTATTTTCTGGTCCCGTGTTTAAATCTATGTCTCAAAAAGGGCCAGTCATTGAATTAAAGTTTAAATATGCATTCAAAGGACTAACAGATAAGGGTAGGGGCCTGAATAATTTTGAAATAGCAGGGGCCGATAGGAGATTCTTTCAAGCCAATGCAAAGATTGTCAAAAATAGAGTAGTTGTAGGCAATCCAAAAGTAGTTAGCCCCGTTGCAGTTAGATACGGATATAAAAATTGGGTAATGGGTGATCTATTTAATTCGGAGGGATTACCTGCATCGTCATTTAGAACAGATAATTGGAAGGATAATATCCATGTGAAACCTTCCGATCCTTCAAAAGAGGGAACGAAGGGTTCCGGAGGGAAAAATATTGCAATTGATGGAGGTATGGATCAATGGGCAACTGAAACAAAGAGTATAAACTGGAACATTGCCTCAATTGGAGTATCCCGCGATGCCGACAGGTCGGGTAATCCTCGAAGCTTTTCTGCAAAAATAACCCCTGTAAACGGCAAAACCGGACAGATCGCATCAATCATGAGTAATAAGGTCGTTGCAGGGAAAACTTATAAAATTTCCTTTTGGTATAAGACACAGGACGCCCAAGGAGCAGGTGGCGAAGTTTCGTTTAGGAACCAGTCAATTGTTGAGAAGAGGATGATTGATTTCCCGGCCGTGCAACCAACAGAATGGAACCGCTTTGAAATGACTACAGTGGCGCCTGCCGGAGCTCCTTCTATTTCATTTATTTTTAAGGCAATTTACAGGAGCGGCGGGGGCAACGACAGTGTCTGGTATGATGATATTGAACTGGTCCAGATGGATTGAAAATTTCACCTTATCTATGGGACTTAAATGAAAACCCATTCTTACCTACTGATAATTGTATCTCATTCCTTATGTTAAACATTTACCATCTATGATAAACGGCAATGAATAGAAAGTGAAAAAGTGGTAATAAAAGTGAAACCGGATTAAATTAATTGTCTAATGAAAAAAGTAAAAGCAATAATTGGAATCTCATGTCTAATAATACTATTGGTATTTGGACGGAGAGCTGATGCGGGAGTAGGTTCCCGCCCCAGCCTGACAAAAAAGGCAAAGATTGAAATAGATAAGTCAGATTCAACAGTTCAGATAGGAATGTTTTCGAAGGATAACATGTTGATTATGGACATTAATCTTTTCACAAATAGAGATTATTCGGCTATCAAAAAATTCCCGTCCATTCTTGACGGGATGCTTTTTTATGAAGTTGCCATCGGCAATAGGTACAATTATAGATGTCTTGAGGAAGGTAATGTGTTGGCAATTGCCCCGGTAAATGCGATTGTAAACCGAACACCTCAATTGGAGAGTCTTGGTTTTCAGAAAATTGACACGGTCGCCCCATTTCTGCTGTTTGGAAATAATCCTGTGGATACCGTTGGCATATTCTCGAAGAAACTTAAAAAGGGGGAGAAATTTGAAATGCCATCATGGACTATCGTTGCAGGTTTTGAGGTAAGTCGTAAACCAAAGACGGGAGAGTTGCTGTACAATGGCATTCGGTTACCTCAGGAATGGCCTCCAAATATTGATTGGGGCAGTGATGATCCTATGCCGGTACCTTATCTTAAAAATCGTCCAAAACTTGTATATATAGATATTGGAAGGCAACTCTTTGTGGATGATTTTCTGGTGGAAAGCACAAACATGTTGCGTGAGTATCATTATCCTCAAAAATATGAGGGTAATCCCCTGCTAAGACCTGAAACAAATTTGGAATTGAAAGGAGTTAGTAATCTGGCTGTTGCTGGCCCCAAAAGCGGAGGGCTTTGGTGGAATCCTGAAAAGCGGATTTTTGAATTATGGTATGAGGCTGATTGGTGCTCATCGATAGCTTATGCAACGAGTAAAGACGGATTAAAATGGGAACGCCCTAATTTACCACTCCAGGAGGGAACAAATAAGGTATTGCCATCGAAATATAAAGTAGACTCGTGGACTGTAGTACGGGATTATCGGTCTACCGAGCCATCGCAGAATTTCAAAATGTTTGTACGCAGACCTGGGGCGCTGGATAGGGCGCGGGCCTTTATGTCTGAGGATGGAATAAGTTGGGGCAATTCAGAAAAGTATGGATTATGCGGGGACCGTAGCACCATGTTTTTTAATCCATTCAGGAACAAATGGGTCTATAGTTTACGCTGGTTCTCATCCGCGGGACGCACCCGTACATATTGGGAATCAGACGATTTTATAGAAGGGATGCAATGGTTACCGGATGAGCCTGTCCCTTGGGCAAGGGCCGATAAATTAGACATGCCGGATCCCCGGATAGGAGACAGGCCGCAGCTTTATAACCTTGATGCGGTTGCCTATGAAAGTATCATGCTTGGATTTTACCAAATACTCCATGGGCCAAGTAATGATATTTGCGGGAAGCTGGGAACGCCAAAAAATACCGGTCTAAATTTTGCATACAGCAGGGACGGTTTTCATTGGGACAGGCCTGACAGAAAAATGGCAATAAATTCAGAGCAAAAGGCCGTATGGGACAGAGGTTATGTGCAATCGCTAGGGAATATCTGTACTGTACGTGGAGACAAACTCTGGTTTTATTATATTGGTTTTGCAGGTAGTGAGAAACTAAAAACAGAAAAGAGCGGATTAAAGGAAGTTAATTCCGGGATGTATGCAAATGCTGCCACGGGTGTCGCTTTTCTTCGCCGCGACGGATTCGTTTCGCTTAATGCGGATAAACAAACAGGACTGCTCACAACGCGACCACTAACATTCTCAGGTAAATATTTATTTGTGAATATTGATGCCCCCAAAGGCGGGTTACTTGCCGAAGTAATAGATATGTACGGAAAAGTCATAGAGCCGTTCTCGTTTAAGAATTGTATCCCTGCTAAAGGTGATTCTACCCTGACGCAAATAAGGTGGAAGGGATGCGATGACCTCAGCGTATTAAACAACCGGGCAATGCGTTTTCGTTTTAAACTTGACAATGGAAAGTTTTACTCTTTTTGGGTTAGTCGGGATAAAAGTGGTCGGAGTGATGGATATGTTGCCGGTGGAGGCCCAGGGTTCACAAGTGACGTAGACAATGTTGGGCGTGCATCAATAGTTGCAGAACGGAAATTAGGAGTGAAGCTAAATCCGAGAAGATAAAAAGAAGCACATATTTTGTTTCAATCATTCTTTTGTGCATTGAAGATCAATTCAAAATATGCCAATTTGTATATAAAATGCACAATATTAGTTGATTAAATGATGTAGGTTTGCTTATATTTTAATTCAGGGTATCAAATCATTCCTTTATTGTTTTTGTGAAAAATAATAATATAGAGAAAGAAAAAGCCAAAATAGTGGAATATTTAAGATTATTAATCTTCTATTTTTGGCTAGGTGGAATGAAAGAAATGGCGCGCAAGCAAGAGCAATAATTACACTTATTCTCTACCCTTATTTCGCATAATTAACTAAATCTTAGAAAATCTATGAGTATCAAAAAGCAGTTTATATTAAGAACAAGCCGATGCAGAAGCTGGTTTTTATTGAAAGCGGTATTTCTGTGCGTACTCTGTTTTGTTTCAACAGTGTGCTTTGGACAAAACCCTGATGAGATAAAAATTTCAAGTATAATAGTCGATGAGAATGGTGAAACCGTGATCGGGGCGAACGTAATGATCAAGGGAACAACCAAGGGCACCACAACGGATTTGGATGGGAAATTCAGCATGGCCGCACCAAAAAATGGCATGATCGAAATTACCTATATTGGATATCAGGCCCAACAAATAAGAGTAGATAAGGTTCCGATAAAAATCCAGTTAATTCAAATTTCGAAAGCTTTAGAGGAACTTGTTGTAATTGGATATGGAGCGCAAACTAAGAAAAGTTTGGTAGGAGCTATTGCACAAGTAAAGGGCGAATCGGTAAAAAGTCGAGGTGTTTTCACTAATATGACTGACGCCCTTAGTGGTATTATGCCTGGCGTAACTGTATTAACTTCCACTGGAATTCCTGGTGGAAGTGATGTTGAATACGACGGACCTGGGGGAAACAATGAATCTCAAATACTAATTAGGGGAAAAAGTTCATGGAACGGCACGGCACCTTTATTTCTGGTTGACGGAATTGAGCGAAAAATGAACGATATAGATATTAATGAGATAGAGTCTGTATCTGTGCTGAAAGATGCATCCGCAACAGCTGTCTATGGTGTTAAGGGTGCAAATGGGGTAATTTTGATTACATCAAAAAGGGGTCAATTGGGGAAGCCTCAAATCAGTGTAGAGGTTAACTATAGTTTAAAAAGCATTTCCAAATTGACAACACCCCTGGATTCATATCAAGGATTGTTAGCAAGGAATTATGCCATTGTCGCCGAAACGCCAATCTATGGAGATACTTATTGGTACTCCAGATATACCCCAGAGCGAATATTGAACTATTACAAAGATCAGGCTTATCCTGAGCAATATACAAACACGAATTGGTTGAAGTATCTGACAAAAGACTTTGCTCCATCTTCCAAATTCACGCTTACTGCATCTGGTGGGTCTGATTTTGTAAAATACTTTGTCAATATGGGTTTTACCTATGATGGAGATCTATTCAATACAAATATAAAGAATTTAGAAGGTATTAAACCTGAAATGTATTATAAACGATTTAACTTTAGGTCTAACCTTGATTTTAATCTGACCAAAACCACTCAGTTTAGGTTTAATCTTAGTGGGTATTATGGTCAGCAACAGGCCAATGGTGGGAATGGCATCAGCTCAAGTACGGTATTCCGGTCCCTATATAATCAGGCTCCAAATGCACCACTACCGATTTATTCTGATGGAATTTATGGCGACACTAATCCTGAAATTCCAACTGGGGATAATCCTTTTATTGTCATGATGCAGTCGGGAATCGATAAGTACAATAGGACAGCCATTAATACTGACTTTGAATTGAAGCAAGACTTGGGGTTTGTTACCAAAGGGCTTTCACTAAAGGGGAAATTGGCTTTTGACAATTTGTTCCGGTCCCAGGGAAGAAACGTAAATCAATCGTGGCAATACAACGTAAGGAAATACTACAATACCTTAACCCAGGAATGGGTCTTCAATGTCCCCTCACGGATGGATGGATATGATTTTGTAACTGATCCGCCAGCTTATACAAATGAGTTTCAGGATGCTAACGATTTAAGCCAGGCACAGCGAAATTTGTATTATGAGGTTGGGCTTAATTATTCAAAATATTTTGGGAAACACAATATAGGTGCAATGGTCTTATGGAGCCGGCAAGATTATCTTATAGGAAGTAATTGGCCAAATAAGCGTGAAGACTGGGTTGGACGCCTCACCTATGATTATTTGGGACGTTATCTAGTAGAAACAAATGGGGCATATAATGGTTCAGCCAAATTCGGGCCAAAATACCGTTTTGACTTTTTTCCTTCGCTTGCTTTGGGATGGAGAATTTCGGAGGAGCGATTGTTGAAAAATCATTTTAAGCAGATCGATAATCTCAAACTACGCTTTAGTATTGGACTGATTGGCAGTGATAATGTAAATGCAAGTTCTTTTCCCTATATGACCAGCTACAATGCACCTCCTAACAATTACAGGCTATCTTCTTTTGGGAAAGGGGTTGTTAATACTCAGTATAATCAGCCCTATGTGGAAGGAGCAGTTGGTAATCCGGATCTGCATTGGGAAACTGCACGAAAAATAGATGTTGGACTGGATTTTGGCTTCCTTAAAATGTTTACGGGTACTGCAGATTACTTTAATGAGTATCGTTACAACATGTTAATACCCGGAAACGAACAGGCAATCCCTTTTTACTATACCCAATCCTTACCCCCGGCCAATTTAGGATCCGTACGATCTAACGGATTTGAGGTTGAAATCAATTTTCAGAAAAAGGTTGGTGATGTTAATCTAAGAGCCTCTTATAACTGGACAATCGCGCAAAATAAAGTAATCAATAAAGATGATCCTCAGCTTAAGCCCGAATATCAGAAAAGAGCCGGGTATGCCATTGGTCAGTTAAACCAAAAAATTGTACAAGGGATTCAGACCAGCTACGATGATTTATATACCGGAGTCCAGCCGCAAAGCGATGCGGAAAAGGCCAAATTGTTGCCCGGTGACTATCGTTTTATTGATTTTAACTCCGATGGGGTGATCAATACTGATGATTCCGAACCATTTGCGTATCCCACTTATCCAATAAATACCTACGGGTTCTCGATTGGTGCCGAGTACAAAAGAATTTCTATTAATCTTCAGTTTTACGGTATGTACAATGTTTCTCTTGGGTATTCAGATTTCACTGAGTTCAAATACGGTGGGGCGGTAATATATCAAAATCTAATAGATAGAAGTGCAACACCTGAGTATGGTGTGGCTAATCCTACATGGCGGCAATATGTTTATATGAGAACAACTGATGCAGGAGGAAGTGCAACAACATTTGATGCTTCATTTTTGAGACTTAAGTCAGCAGAAATAAGTTATTCATTTCCTTCCAAACTGATCCAAAAACTCTCATTGGACAATGCGAGAGTTTATATCAACGGGAATAACCTACTCTATTTCAGTAAACTCCCGATTGACATAGAGGGAAATAATGTTAATTTCAATAATTACCCTACGATGAAGGCGGTCAGTATGGGATTAAAACTAACCTTCTAAAATTTAGCAATTATGAATATTAAAATAAAACTTACCGTTGTATCACTATTGTTTACGAGCCTATTGGTTGGATGTAAAGACTATTTGAACGTACCACCGGACGCTACCAAAAATGAGAAGGATATTTTTGGCAACTATTTTATGTTTGAAAGTTTTGTTGATAACCTATATCAATATGTCGTTGATCCTTTTTCCTTCAACGTGGGGTCACCAAACTGGGGAGGAGAGGCCTTTTCAAATGCGAGCAATGATTATGCAAATGTTGCATTGAGAGGTGATTATATCTCATTCTCACAAACATGCTACTTTGGTTCAACCTCTACAGGCACATCATCAGGTCTTTGGCCACTCTCATGGATGGGTATCCGGCAGGTTAATTTGGGGTTAAGTAACATAAAACTGCTTAATGCAACCGAAGAAGAAAAAAACCTGATTAAAGGACAATTGCATTTTTTTCGTGCATATTATCATTACCAAATATTGTCGGCATGGGGTTCAATCCCTTATATTGATACAGTAATCACCAGAGATGCCCTTACTTTGCCACGCTATTATGATTATAAAGGGAAGAAGAATTACCAGGCTTGTACGGAATATATTGTGGAAGACTTGGACAAAGCTGCCGCCCTTTTGCCCGTTGCCTGGCCTAACCCGACCAATAACCTGGGTAGGGTTACAAAATTGGCGGCTTTGGCTTACAAAGCTGAAGCGCTTCTCTACGCCGCTTCTCCGCTGATGAATGAGGCTTCAGGAAATACGGCAATTCCAGACTTGGGACTAATGAAACGTGCCGCAGAGGCGGCCGGTGAAGCGATCGAAATTGCCGAAAATAATTCGGATATCTATGGATTGGTCTCAAAAGCAGAATATCAAACTAATTATGCATCAATGGACAAAAGCATGGTTTGGACCAAAGAAACGATTTTTAACAGGACTCCACCATCTTATGAAGGTTCAGCATATGATTTCGGCGCTCCGGCCTATTCGAGAATGGGAAGTTGGTGCATCCCTGAAAACAATATTTATGGGGGCGCCAGATACCAGAATACTGTTACACAAAATTTCGTTGATTACTTTGAAATGGCTGATGGTAGTTTGTATAAACCTGAATACGACAGGGATAACGCAAGACGATGGGATGATCGTGACCCGAGGTTTAGAATGGCTATCTATGTAGATAGGGACTATGGTAGTGATGCCCGGAGCGACAGAACCCGCATGGATTTGTACCCCGGAGGAAAATCCAAAATAGGGAATGGAGGTGTAGGAGTAACCAGCTACATTATTCACAAATATTGGCCGAACAAAGCTACTATAAACGCGACCACTTCGTCTGCAAATAATACTGCGACACGCAGTGGGTACCGATATAGAACACCACTTATGCGTTTGGCTGAAGTTTATCTGAACTATGCAGAAGCTCAAAATGAGGTATCTGGGGCGGGGACAATGGCTGCCGGAATGACATTATCTGCTTTGGATGCAGTAAATAAGGTTCGTAACAGGGTAGGAATGCCCCCTGCAAAAATTGATGGATATCCTTATCGCTCATTCAGGGAGCAGGTTCTTAATGAGCGAAATGTAGAATTGTGTTTCGAAACGAAATACTGGTACGATATACGCCGTTGGAAGATTGCTGAAAAGTTGGACGGCCAGCCGATGTATGATTTGGAGTTTGACAAAAATTGGACCCCATCTTCGTTTACACGTAAAGTCATCCCGTTCACATTAACTTTTAAAAAGAGACAATACTGGCTTCCATTTAGACAACAGTACACTCAATTATATCCGGGATTTCCTCAAAATCCGGGATGGGATTAATACCTAGCACTTAATATGAGAACACCATGAAAATGAAAATATATCTATTTATAGTTTTAAGCCTCATCTTTGCCAATTTATCAATTGCTCAAAACAAAGTTGGGAAGAAATCAGAAAGAATCAAGATAACTGGTTCTGTGGTAGATCAATATGGTAAACCTTTGTCAGGGGTTTATATCACACTGGACGAAGGGGCAAATCAAACGGTTTCTGATGCTAAAGGGGCATTTAGCTTATTAGGGAAACCAACCTCAATGCTGTTGTTCGAGTTATCTGGGTATGAAGTTAATCTTACCGCTTACACTGAATTTGTGGGCAAAGGAAATGTAACGACTTTGATAGCCCATTCTGAGCTAAATGATTTAGTCTACATGCCTTTCAGGACACAAGAACGTTCCAGGGCAGTTGGGAACCTATCGATTCTTGATCCTGGGAAAGAGTTTTATCGTGATAGCAGGTCAAATTTGGCTTCTGCAATAGATGGTAAAATTGCCGGTTCGTCGGGTGGCATTAATATTGATTATATGGCTTCAACAGTGGTAATAGATGGAGTACCCACCTCAGACTATGGTTATTTGGATTTGAGGGAAATTGAGCAGGTCACCATACTAAAGGATATTGCTTCCCGAATTCTTTACGGGGTGTATGGAAACAATGCAATTATACTTGTTACAACTAGGGGTGGGGACAAGAATAAAAAAGTCCTGAAATTTGACGCAGAATATGGTGTAAATCAGGCTATAGGTTATCCGAAATTCCTTGATGCTGCCAACTACATGACAACTTACAACAAGGCATGGATAAATGATGGGGGAACAGGAAATCTGCCATATTCACAAGATATAATCGACAAAACCAAGGCTGGGACAGACCCGGTACTTTACCCTAACAATGATTTTTACGGTACTGATTATGTAAGGAGTTTGTGTAATGCATTATCGTTGTACACTGAAGCATCAGGTGGAAATAGTATTTTCCAGTATTTCATGGATTTGAGTTGGAAGAACAGCAATAATTTTATCAATATTAACCCGAATATTAATAATTCATTAAAAGCACGTGGAAAGGTAGATGCAAAGATTACCAATTGGTTGGAGGGGTCAGTAAATTCGATGGTAACTTACGATTTATCTTCCGGTCCAATAGGAGCGACCTCCTTTTGGTCTAAAGCCTCAACCTTTCTGCCCAATTCTACTCCGATTCTTATCCCAACATCCAGAATTTCCAATTACAGTGATATTGCGAGTCCAAGATTGGTCAACAAAGGTGGTATAGATTATTTGTTAGGTGGAACACAGACTTATCAGGATAATTTATTTGGGGACCAAACGATGCAGGGAACCGGAAAATATATGAACCGTTTTTTACTCCTCAATTCAATATTTGATTTTGATTTAAGTGGAATTACCAAAGGATTGAAGGCCAGGGCGACCTATAGTTTTGATGCCCGGGACTCATACAATACCTATGTTAGGAGCCAATATGCAATCTATCAGATCAATCGAGATTCAATACACCAGGATGGTACATTTCCTGTAACTAAAATTGGGGTAGATCAAATTACCAACAAACAGACGATAGAAGAAGCCGGCGTTAACTTTGTACGAAATTATGCCTGGAATACCTCTATCAATTACAATCGCACTTTTGGAAAGCATTATTTATCAAGTGTATTGGTTGGTTGGGGAAACAGACAAGAGGCAAAATTGATCGATCAACCCGATAAAAGTTTAGGTATTGGTTGGCAAGCAACTTATATGTTGGATGAAAAATATCAGGTCGATGCAGGATTAGTGTTTCAAGGCAGCTACAGGGTAGCCCCTGAACATAAATGGGGAAGCTCCCCAAGTATCGGTCTAGGCTGGGTGATATCGAAGGAGAAATTTATGAAAAATGTGTCGTTTATTAACTATCTGAAGTTGCACGGAAGCTTTGGGATCATTGAGAACGATAACTGGACGGACGGCGGTTATAACGGCTATTTTTTGAATGAGATCAACAATGTTCGGGGTGGTGGTTATTCGTGGAATAACGGACTTGCCAGCGGTATTGCAACGCATGTTTCGTCGTTAAACAATAAGCTTGATTGGGCTAAACGCAAAGAATGGGTTTTTGATATAGAATCCACTTTTTTGAACAATACGTTGCATTTGAATGCCTCTTATTTCAATAGCTTGAGTTATGATAATATATCGAATATTAACTCGATAACACCGGCCACAATAGGTGAAGTAACAATTTATCAGAATTACAACTCCAGTCGCAATCAAGGGGTTGAATTTGGCGTCAACTATCAAAAGAAAATTAATAGGGTGGATCTGGGTGTTGGTGTAAATTACACTTTCTCCTATATGGAAACAGTAAAATTGGCTTCACCCTATAATCAATACTTAAATCGTGAAGGAACGAATGCAAGAGCATTCTGGGGATTAACAGCAGAGGGGTTTTACATGCCTTCCGATTTCGGGGTAGACGGGAAATTATTGCCTACCCTGCCTGTAAACACCTTTGATCCTAACGTCAAAACTGGAGACATAAAGTACACCGATTACAATAAAGACGGCCAAATTACAACGAATGACCAACATATTCTGGCTAATAATAATGCGAACAATAGTCAAGTAGGTTTAACCTTTGATCTTAAATATGACAAATGGGAGCTGCACCTTCTTGCAATAGGACAATTTGGGGGGAAAGGTTCAATTAGCAATGATTACTATTGGTTTACTGGCAATAATGCCAAATATTCCAAAATTGCATTGGATGCCTTTGATCCCGAAAAGCCTGACCCTAACGCTGCTTATCCACGCTTAACTTTGGGAAATGGCACCAATAATTATCGTTCATCAACCTTCTGGATGTATGATAAATCCTATATCAATTTATCATCCATGCAGATAGCGCATAATTTTAATTTCAAAAACATTTTTGTAAAGAATCTTAAACTTTATTTGCGCGGCAGTAATCTTGTTACAATTGCCAGGGATAGGGAAATCCTGGATTTATCCTATCTGACTGCACCTCAAAGCAGAAATTTTTCAATAGGATTAATCACAAATTTTTAATTGAATTAACGCTATGAAGAGAAAAATATATCTCCTATCGCTTTTCTTGTTTCCGATTTGCTTCGGATCTTGTGACGACTACTTAAGACCTTATGACCAGGCGAATAAATTTGATAGTGATGTGATCTGGAGCAAGAGTTATATGGCTGAAGGCGTTTTGCTTGAAGCATACAGATTGCTCCCGACGCAGTATCTCTCAGGTGTAAGCGCACAAATCACTAAAGATGATTTCGTTACAGATGATATGGTCACAAATCAGTTGAGTGATGGTATGATCACCATGGCAACTGGAGGATGGACTTCAAGGGTTTCACCATTGGTTTCTCAAGAGGCCTATAGTGGTTATTACAATGCCATCATGCACCTGAATTATTTTCTGCTTAATGTCGACAGAGTAGAATGGTCATGGGAAGATGAGAATAAAAACATGCTTTACAAAAGAAAGTTAAAAGGTGAAGCATATGCCCTTCGCGCTTACTACGAATCAGTCTTGTTGCGCAAAATAGGTGGAAAAGATGCCGGCGGTTCTTTATTGGGATTCCCAATTATGACATCAGTGGCAAGTGATGCAGATGCTGCAAAAAAAACTCGGAACACATACAAAGAATGTTTGAACCGAATATATGCTGATTGTGATTCTGCAATAGTATATCTTCCTTCCATATGGACAAATGGTAATTTGACGGTAAAAGAACAACTCGTTATGGGTGTCCAAAACCTGAATCGGATCAATAGTATTACGGCCAGGGCAATCAAATCAAGGGTAGCGTTAACTGCTGCAAGTAGTTCATTTGTAGGGAGTAATGTTACATGGCTGCAGGCTGCTCAACTAGCTTCCGATGTAATGAACAACAACGGGGGATTGTCTGGTTTATCAGCCGGTGACGAACAGTTTTATCTACAGATCAGATCAAATACAAACTATTTAGCGAAAGCTAACCCGGAAATCCTTTGGGCACCAATGTGCAGAAATAGTGGCACAGATTCCTATATGATGACCAGGGAATCAGACCAGTTTCCACCCTCACTGAACGGGAAAGGTATTGTTAATCCATCTCAAAACTTTGTAAACAGTTTTGGTTATAAAAATGGAACCCCTAATCCTGTGGGTACAAACAATACAGATTATACCAACCGTGATCCGCGTCTGAATATGTATGTATTTTATAACGGATCAGTATCAGCCAATGGGAATGTCATTGATATAAAAAACGGGGCTGATAAGATAGATGCCAGCGTAACAAATGCCACCCGGACAGGATACTATCTAAAAAAACTATTGGATGATCAGGTCGTAATTAAAACAGGAGTAGGCAGTGTTGGCAAACCTCATTTTTTTGCACTTTTTAGATACACCGAGGTCTTGCTAAATTTTGCCGAAGCTGCCAATGAACATGGTGGTCCGGATGTAAATATCGGAGGATTTACTGCCCGTCAGGTGGTTAACGCAATCCGTAACAGGGCTGGAATCCCAACATCCTACGTCGATGGACTTGATCAATCAGGATTGCGTACACTTATTCGAAACGAACGTCGCATTGAGCTTTGTTTTGAAGGATTTCGTTTCTGGGATTTGATGCGATGGGGAGACCTGGCTTCGATGAACAAATCTGTTATGGGATACGATGCGTTGAGTAGTTCAATAAAGGATAATATCGAAACCAGATCATTCAAAGATTATATGATTTATGGTCCCGTTCCATACAATGAAACACAGATATACAAAATCGTTCAGAACAAGGGATGGAGTGATAACTAAAATGTTAACCTAAGGAAAGAAAAAAGGATATGAAAAGAATATTAAGATTATCTATTTTACTATTGCCGGTGATATTTGTGGCCTGCACGAATCATGAGAGATTTTTCCCGGATTATACCACTCAAGCAGTCTATTTTCCAATACAGTTTCCTATTCGTACGCTTGTTATGGGTGAAAGTAGGTATGACAATAGTATTGATTTGGAACATGCATTCAATTTTGGTATCTCCATAGGTGGGTTATATCAAAATAGCACTAACTGGACTGTGAATTATGTCATAGATCCTACTCTTGTAACGAATGTTGTCGGAAAGAGCAGTAAAAATGAGACAAGCCAGTTGAAAGTCTTACCAAGGGAGTGGTATGCGATCGAAAATGAGGGTAGCCTTACTATTCCCAGCGGTAGCATGAATGGAAAGGCTAAAGTAATGATGAAAGATGAGTTCTTTACGGACACCGCCGGATATAAATTCAGATACGTTCTGCCTTTGCGGATCGTAAATACTTCGGCCCCTGCAATTTTGACCGGAACTCCTCTGGAGGGTGTGACGAATGGTGATCGTTTGAAACCGGGAGATTGGCAAAAACTACCAATGGACTATGTCTTATTTGCTGTGAAATATATTAATACCTGGCACGGTAGTTACTTCCGCAGAGGTCAGCAATTAAAAGACGGAGTAGTTGATAAAGTATTCCACAAGCAGGACCTGGAACAAAATCCTGTATCTTACCTAACTACAACCGGTTATAAAACTGCTACTTATGGTACAATGGGTGATCTCACTACTGGTGCGAGTCTGTCTAAATTGACTTTTACTGATGATGTTGCAGGTATTGGAAATATTACAATCAGTTCGATGCCTGGCTCTCCATATACAGTTATCGAAGGCAGTGGTAAGTATTACAAGAAAAACACAGCTTTTGCCGCACAATACGGCTCCTGGTTATTAGATCCTGCTACGGGGAAGCCTGAACCTCACCTTACGATGACGCTTAACTTTAAAGTTTCTGGTATAGTCCCGGGTATCACTCATCAATATGTTGATACATTGGTTTTTAGGGACAATGGTCTTACGTTTGAGAGTTTTAATGCTGAACGCAAACCATAATTATAGTTTGAATTAATCAAAATAATGGCATTTACGATGATAGAGATAAAGAGGCGGGGGGCCAAGGTCCTCATTTCAATAGCAGCGGTGGTCTTTATGTTACTTTCCTGTTCAGAAAAGACATTGAAACAAGATGGAAACATCTCCACCTACACCGTTACATTTAATAGTGACGGTGGAAAATTTTTGAATGGTGAACCATTTTTAAAAATTAATTATAGGGCATTGGGTTTTGCATATGCACCGAAAGAGGAGCCGAAGAAAGTTGGCAAGTATTTTCAATATTGGTATTCTACTGATAGTTTGACAACTTTTAGCTTTTCAACACAGAGGATTGGTTATAATATAGAACTTCACGCAAAATGGGATGTTGATCCTAGAGTCATGGTACTGTTCGATGAAGTTAATATGGCGGTTACTGGTATTGATCCTAATTATACAAATTATGTAGCAATCGAAATACCCGAATTTATTCATGGGATTAAAGTTTTAAAGATTGCCAATAATGCCTTTAACGGGAAAACTAATATTTCTCAGATAACTCTTCCTTCTTCGCTTACTGATATTGGGAATTCAGCCTTTTCCGGATGTACTAATTTAAGTAAATGCGACCTGCCTGCTGGGCTTAAGACATTGGGTTCTAATTGCTTTTATGGGACACCTTTAATGAAGGTTAATATCCCTACGGGCATTATCGCTATACCTGCAAGTTGTTTTCAAAACTGTACCCAGTTAAGTGAAGTATCTCTTCCTACAAGCCTTTCAGGAGCTTCTGCTTTGGGTTCTAATTGCTTTTATGCCACAGCTATAAAGAATCTGACAATACCCGATGGCGTTACTGCAATTCCTGCATCGTGTTTTCAGTTATGCAGTCAATTAACACAGATTACACTTCCTTCCAATTTATCTGTCATTGGACAGAATGCCTTCAATGGATCAGGATTGACAAGTGTCACAATTCCGCCTAAGGTGACAGCATTGGGAGCAAGTTGTTTCCAAAATTGTATCGCCCTGACTTCCGTAAATATAGTTGAACCTTCACTTTTGCAAACGTGGTCGAATGGATGTTTAGCCGGCTGTTATTCTCTTTCTTCCTTAACTATCCCAAAGCCTTCAAACAATAGTCAGGTAACCATAGATGTCAATGCTTTTTTAGGGAATTCTAATTTAAGTACAGTTAAATTAATGTCATCCAATCCATTAGTAAAACTTAACAATATTAGTGCCTTTTCCAATTGTTCCCCAGCGCTACTGATATTAGTTCCTTCATCTGTTCTTTCAAATTATAAGAATGCTGCTAACTGGACGGGTATTAGTACTAAGCTTGGTGGCTACTGAATTACTATAGACTAATATATTCTTTATGCCACAGATGAAACGAGCCATGGAAAATATTTTGGCACATAGGAGAGTCTGCCAGCTAAAGGATCAGTGAGTTCTCTTGCGCGTGCGGGTGCAATTAAAAAACCAGTTATAAATATGAAAACGATCAAAATAGTTGCAATTTTTGTACTGCTTTCTTTATCAGCGTTCTCTCAAGAAAATACAAATATTTCCTCGAAATGGATCTGGTATCCCGGAGATTTTGAGGTATGGCTACACAGGGAGGTAGGGGGCAGGCGACAGGAGCGGGGACAAGCTTATCCGCCGTTTTGGCGGGTTGATTCCCCGTACGGGCTGGTACGCTTTGAGAAGATGTACGAGTCATCAAAATCGGATACCATTCGGATATATGCTGATGGACGGTACCACGTACGTATCGATGGAAAAGTTGTGTATGATTTTGACCCAAAGAAACTTGTATTACCGGCAGGCAAGCATCGTTTACATTTTCTGGTCGAGAATTACAAGACTTTTCCATCCCTTCTGGTACAGGGTAAAACAGTTTTTACCAATGAAGGCTGGCAAGTTACCATTCAGGACCAAATTTTTTATCCGGCTGCATCAGGCAACTTCACTGAGGTCGGATTACCTCCCTCAACCTTCCACCTTGACTATGTCCCAATTACTTCCAAAATACTTGAAAAGGGGGCAAATTCGATGCTGGTCGACTTTGGTAAAGAGACTTTCGGAAAAGTAATTGTTGAAAAAGTAAAGGGTAAAGGTAAACTCAGGATGTATTTCGGGGAGACCAGGCAGGAAGCTATGGCCGAAACACAAGCAGAGACCTTTGATTACCTGGACATAAACAGATCAGTAAATAAAAACGACACCACGGCTGCCCACGCTTTCAGGTACATTTATGCAGTATGGGACCTTAACGTCGCTATTGATAAGATATCGGCACTCTACGAGTACCTTCCGGTTGAAAACAGGGGAAGCTTTTCCTGTTCAGATTCATTGTTAAACAGGATTTATGATGTTTCACTCTATACATTGCACCTGAACACAAGGGAACTTTTCTTAGATGGGATCAAGCGTGACCGCTGGGTCTGGAGCGGCGATGCCTATCAGAGCTACCTGATGAATTTTTACACTTTCTTTGATGAAGATATCAACAAGCGGACCCTTTATGCCTTGCGGGGCCATGATCCTGTAGAGACCCACATCAATACCATCCTGGATTATTCTTATTACTGGATGATAGGCATATATGACCATTTTCTTTATACCGGCGATACTGCTTTTGTCAGGCAGATCTATCCCCGTATGAAAACCCTGATGAAATTTTGCCTGGACAGGGCCAATGCCAACGGATTCGTTGAGGGACTTCCCGGAGACTGGGTATTTATCGACTGGGCAGAAATAGAAAAAACAGGTGAAATCAGTTTTGAGCAATTGCTGCTGGCCAGGAGCCTTGAAGCGATGGCCCTTAGCGCTAAGCTTGCCAATGACCGGGAGTACGCAGGGAGATGTCAAAAATTATCTGAAGAAATCAGGCAAAAGATCTTCAATGTTTTTTGGAGCGATCAGAAGAACGCATTTGTGCATAGCAGGAAGAATGGGGTTCTGTCGAATGTCGTCACCCGCTATGCCAATATGTTCGCAATCCTGTTTGATTATGTTGATGCTGAAAAGAAGCAAAAAATCAAAAAACATGTTATCCTGAATGATTCGGTCTTGAACATCACCACTCCCTATATGAAGTTTTACGAGCTGGCCTCCCTGTGTGAGATCGGGGAGAAAGGGAAAGCCATAGAATTTGTAAAGGATTACTGGGGGGGAATGCTTAAGCTTGGGGCCACGTCCGTGTGGGAAACTTACGACCCAAAACAAACCGGTGATGCGCATTATGCCATGTACGGGCGCCCGTTCGGCAAGAGCTTGTGCCATGCCTGGGGTGCAAATCCGGTGTATTTGTTTGGCAAGTACCTGCTTGGGGTAAAACCGACAGTCCCTGGGTACAAATCCTATCTTATCGAACCATCCCTGGCGGGGTTAGAATGGATCAAAGGCAGGGTGCCAACGCCAAACGGGAACATTGAGGTTTACATGGATAAAAAGGAAATAAGGGTAAAGAAAGTTCGGGGAGAGGGTACCTTACGGATAAGAAGTGCAAAACCTCCCAAGGTTCAGGAGGGGGTTACTTATTCCTTGACAGGGGACAAACAATATGAGATACAACTTGCGTTGCCCCAAAAAGAATATACAATCCGCTATTGGCCAATAAAGTAAATTATACGAAGATGATATCACGCAGGAAATTTTACAAAATCAGCACACTTGCCGGTATGGGCGTGGTTGCCGGAATTGGTGCACCGGCCGTTAACAGTCAGGCAAAAAATTTTTCCGCAAATGATAAAATCCGTGTGGGATTGATTGGGTGCCGGTCGATGGGCTGGGCCAATCTGAAAGATTTTATCGGGAATCCCGATGTAGAATGCATCGCCTTGTGCGATGTGGATAAGGCTGTGTTGGACGAAAGGGTAAAGGATGTATTTGGGAAGACTGGTAAAAAGCCCCTAGTTTTTAACGACTACCGGAAGCTGTTGGATTTAAAAGAAATTGACGTGGTGATCATTGCAACGCCTGATCACTGGCACTGCCTTCCTTTTGTGGATGCTTGCAAGGCAGGGAAAGACATCTATGTTGAGAAACCTCTGGCAAACAGTATTGCCGAATGTAATATCATGTTACAGGCAGCAAAAAAGTACAACCGAATTGTTACCGTTGGACAGCAACAACGTTCTGGCATAGAGTGGGTAAAAATAATGGGATTGCTCAAATCCGGAACTATAGGAGAGGTAAACAGGATCAACTGTTGGGGTAATTTTAACTACGGGGCAGGAAGGCCAAGGGTTCCGAACAGCGACCCACCGCAGAGTGTCGATTATGACCGTTGGCTTGGGCCGGCGCCTATTCGTCCCTTCAACGAGAACCGGTTTCACGGTTTCTGGAGGATGAACTGGGATTACGGGGGCGGCCTGCTGACCGACTGGGGCGTCCATCTGCTGGATATGGCTTTGTGGGACAAAGGCGACACCCTGAAATTTCCGGAAACTGTAACGGCATCAGGTGGCATTATGCGGTTTCCGGGGAATGAAATCCAAACCCCGGATACCTTGAACGTGGTTTTTAACTATGGCGATTGGTTGTTGTGCTGGGAACACAACGGGGGGATCCAGACAGGCCCATGGAATCGTAATTACGGGGTTTCGTTCGTGGGCGCAAAAGGCTCTATCATTGCAAACCGTGAGACATGGGAGTTAATACCGGAGGGGAAAAGCGACAAACCGTTAACCGAAGCTATTCCACAGCAGACGAACAAGCAGAATGAGCACCAGCTGCATGTCCGTCATTTCCTGGATGCGGTAAAAAGCAGGAAGCAACCCGATTGTAGTATTGAAATTGGCCATGCTGCCGCTGTTACCGCGCATTTGGGTAATATAGCTGCACGCACCAGAGCAGTGCTGACTTACGACAACATAAACAAGACCTTCAATAACCCGGAGGCTAACAAGCTTTTTAGGCCCGAATACAGGTTACCTTACATATTCCCAACATTTTAATCTGTCGCAACCATGGATACAAATATTTTCCTTAAAGTTTTTATCTTGTTTTTTGTCATTTCTGCATCCAGTGCGCTATCAGCACAGGAAGAGTTTCCTAAACCAGGTAAGATGGAACCAAATATGTCAGAGTTCTGGCTTCCGCAACCTGTAATTGTTACTCCTGGCGTTGCAAAATGTGAAGAACCAATCCCAGCCCCCTCCGATGCTGATGTTTTATTTGATGGCAAAGACCTCTCAAAATGGAAAGGGGTGAAAACTGAAGAAGCCCAGTGGATAGTTTCGGATGGCAATTTTACCGTCAAAAAGGGCACGGGAAGCATTGAAACGAAGAAGCATTACCGCGATTTTCAACTTCATCTGGAGTGGAAAGTACCTGCATCTATTATCGGAAGCAGCCAGTTTCGTGGCAACAGTGGCGTTATTCTGCAGGGAATTTATGAAATACAGGTATTGGACAACTACATAAATAAAACCTATGCCAACGGACAAGCCGGTAGTGTTTACAAACAAACTGCCCCGTTGGTCAATGCGATGAAGAAGCCAGGCGAATGGAATGTGTACGATATCATTTATACGGCGCCGACTTATACCAAAGACAGCACCTATCGTACCTTTCCTTATGTGACTGTAATCCATAACGGTATAATTGTTCAAAACAATACAAGGATAAACGGGAATACTGCATACATAGGTTTCCCCAAGGTAAAGGTGCACGGCGATGGTCCAATCATGTTGCAGGATCACGGCGACCCGAGCGAAGCCATCAGCTTTAGAAATATTTGGATTAGGGAATTGTGAGATTATCCATATTAAAATCAAAAAAACCGGTGAAAGCCGGATTTTTTATTAAAGTTTCTGAACCACCTCCAAATTAGCCTGCCCCACTTCAATGGCCTTCAAATTAAGTGGGATAAGCTTGTGGTGGCGTTCCGGCAATGATTTTTCCAGTCCTTTTTTGACGTTCTCCAGTTTGATGACGGGTCTGGCCTGCAGGAATGCGCCTAATACGATCATGTTGAAAGTTAGCGGATTCCCCATTTCAACAGCTAACCTGGCACCTTCAACCTTGTAAATATTGATATCTTTTCGGGAAGGGGGCTTGACCACCCCGTTGGGATCGTACAACAGGATTCCTCCTGGTTTTACCATCTTCTCAAATTTGGTCATGGACTGCTGGTTGAGGATGATTGCTGTGTCAAATTCATGAAGGACCGGCGAACTGATCCTGTCGTCACTCAGAATGACCGTCACGTTGGCAGTACCACCTCTCATTTCAGGGCCATAGGATGGAAACCAGGCAACTTCCTGGTCCTGCATCACCCCCGAGTAGGCAAGGATCTTTCCCATGGAGAGTACACCTTGTCCGCCAAAACCTGCAATAATTATTTCTTCAGTCATTGTTTTCTGATTAGTTGTTCAATTGTCGGAAATTGATGAAGAAAGAAGGATAAAGGATAAAGTCAAAAGGATAAAGTGGGAACGCATTTGACATCCTTCAGATCTTAATCCCGGTATTCCACCTCTCTTCTCTCAGTATTTTATTTGTGGCTTAATAAGGGCACCACCAGGGCCGCCCCTACTTTATCCTTTTAACTTTATCCTTTATCCTTTATCCTTTATCCTTTATCCTTGTATCTTGTATGGTCCCGTCTCATCTTTCCCGCTATCCTTCAGGTCGCCAATTGGAAAGAGCGGGAACATGTTTGCGACCATCCAGTCATTAGATGCAACAGGTGTCATTTTCCAACCTGAATTACAGGTAGAGACGATCTCAACAAAACTGGTCCCAATATTTTTTTGCGATATTTCGAATGCCTTTTTAATCGCCTTTTTTGCTTTCCTAACGGCTCCGGGAGTATGTACACTCTGGCGGGTGACAAAAGCTGCACCGGGCAATTGGGCAATTAAATCGGTTATTTTCAGGGGATATCCGTTGAGGTCGACATTCCTTCCGTAAGGGGTAGTCGAAGTTACCTGACCAAGCAGAGTAGTGGGGGCCATTTGCCCTCCCGTCATGCCATAGATGGCATTGTTGATAAAGATCATGACAATATTCTCGCCCCTGTTGACCGCATGCATGGTTTCTGCCGTGCCAATGGCTGCAAGGTCGCCGTCGCCCTGGTAAGTGAATACAGTTTTCTCAGGCAGAACGCGTTTAATTCCGGTCGCCACTGCAGGCGCCCGGCCATGGGCTGCTTCCGACCAGTCGATGTCAATGTAATTGTATGCAAAAACGGCACAACCTACCGGCGAAACCCCAATGGTTTGTTCCTGGATCCCCATCTCATCGATCACTTCTGCTATCAATTTGTGCACAACTCCATGACTGCATCCCGGACAATAGTGCATCGTTACGTCGTTCAGAACCGGCGACTTGCTATAGATCAGGTTTTCAGGTTTGATGATATTTTTGATTCTTTCAGCTACTTCTGACATGGTTTATCCTCCTATCATTGTTTGGAAAAGCGCTTTCTCAACTTCATCCGGCGAGGGAAGAATTCCTCCCATCCGGCCAAAATATTCGACTTTTGTCTTGCCATTGGCCGCCAATCGCACATCGTTGACCATCTGGCCTGCATTGAACTCGACAGTCAAAAAGCCTTTGACGTGTCCAGCCATTTCTGCAATAACCTTTTCAGGAAACGGGAAAAGTGTAATTGGTCTCAGCAATCCTACTTTGTAACCCTGTGCCCGTGCCAACTGAACGGTTTTCTGACAAATTCTGGCAGCACATCCAAATGCAACAAGTACATAGTCAGCATCTTCGCAATCTATGGCCTCATACCGGACATCCTCCTTTTTCATCCGATTGTATTTTGCCTGGAGTCGAAGGTTGTTATCTTCCATGATGTTTGAATCCAGCTCGAGAGAGGTAATAACATGCTTTCCACGATCCCTGGTTTTTCCGTATGTGGCCCAGCTACCGGTGATCTCCTTCAATTGATGATCTGTCCATCTGGGTTGCTGGTCCATCAATTCAACCTTTTCCATCATTTGACCAATCACACCATCAGCAAGGATCATTACCGGATTACGGTACTTAAATGCCAGATCAAATCCAAGTCCGACAAAGTCGTGCATCTCCTGAACGGAAGCAGGTGCCAGTACCAGCAGAGAATAGTCGCCGTGCCCACCCCCTTTGGTTGCCTGGTTGTAATCGGCCTGAGAAGGCTGGATGGTACCAAGACCCGGGCCACCTCTCTGAACATTCACGATCACACAGGGTAGTTCGCATCCGGCAATATAGGAGATACCTTCGGCCATCAAACTGATACCAGGACTTGATGAAGAGGTCATCACTCTTTTGCCGCAACCGGCGGCTCCGTATACCATGTGAATAGAAGCAATTTCACTCTCGGCCTGTAAAACAACCATGCCGGTCGTTTCCCACGGACGTTGTGCCATGAGCAATTCAATTACTTCAGACTGGGGCGTGATCGGATACCCGAAATAGCCGTCACAACCATACCGGATGGCTGCTTCTGCAATCACTTCGTTCCCTTTCATCAATCTTAATTCACCCATATTTGGATTTTTTAATTGATTTATCTAACCTACTTTTAATCTGTAAACGGTAATACAACTGTCCGGACAAACTGATGAGCAATTTGAACATCCGATACATTCTTCAGGGTTTTCCATGTAAGAATAGTGGTATCCCTTGCTATTGACATCGCGGTTGAGCCCCAAAGTATTCGTTGGACAAGAAACGACGCAGAGGTTACATCCCTTGCAAACTTCAGAGTCAACAACTACTGCTCCTATGACTTTAGCCATTTTGTTCGTTATTTTAATTTCAAAGTTCGGTATAGGAAATGGTGTCAGTTATGACTTTTGTCCTGTATCCGATTTCTTACACATTTTCAAAAAACGACCACTTTTACTTTCAATTTATAAGTCGGCCGGAAAATCCCGGTGAAACTGAATCAATCTGGTTTCCAGTTCTTCGAATTGATCACGACGCACATTTGAGACACAGGCCCTCAACCCCTGTTTTGAGCTCCCGGTATTGCCCAAAGAGATGGCACTGATGCCGTAAAATAGGAGGTGGTACAATAATTTGGCCTCATCCATTCCCGGATAGGTGATCGTGAAATAGAATCCATCGCCGACGGGTCTGTCAATATCAGTGGCATAAACGATTTCGAACCCATTGGAGAGGAAAAGTTGTTTCATAATCTGTGCTTTTTCCCCGTACTCCTTCACCTCAGCGATGAAATCATAAGTCCCATCGTTGGCATGTTTGAACATGGCCGCAAGGGCATATTGGGCTGAATGTGATGTTCCTGATGTCATGGAATAAAGAACCCTGTGAACAATTGCATTGCCGAACCCATGCACACGAAGCCTATCGCTAAGATATTGGGAATGACGGTGATACAACAGATCGGAAATGATCAGGATCCCGATCCTTTGACCTGCATAGGAGAATACTTTTGAGCTTGAGATCATCATGACCCAATTTCGTGTGTATCGCGCCACGGTAGGTTGATATGGTGGCACACCGGGTTTCGACAAATCCAGCCTGAAATCCATGGCAAAATAGGCGAGGTCTTCAATTACGACCACATCATATTTGTCGGCCAGCTCGCCAATGATTTTTAGCTCGTTGTCTGTCAGGCATATCCATGAGGGATTGTTGGGATTGGAGTAGATGATGTTGCAGATGTTCCCCTTTGACAGGTAAGATTCCAGTTTCTCCCTCAGTTTCTCCCCTCTGAAATCAAAGACATCGAAGGAGTCATATTTCTGGTTCATCACCAACATCTGTTGCTTCTGGACCGGAAAACCCGGATCGATAAAAAGTGCGGTATCTTTCTCTTTGTCCCTTGCAGCCGTAACCAAAAAAGCGACATAACTCCCTTCCATGGACCCGACTGTAGGTATGCAACCTTCGGGTCTGACATCGATGTTCATAAAAAGCTTTACAAAACGCGACGCTTCCGATTTCAGGGATGGAATACCGTCGATCTGGGGATATTTCGATGCTACGTTGTTGCGCAGGGCCTCAATTTCGGCTTCTACGCCAACCTTGGAGGGGGGAAGGCCGGGAATGCCCATCTCCATACGAATGTAGCTGATACCTGTTGCGGCTTCAATACTGCTGACAAGCTGCACGATCTCCCTAATCGAAGCGTTGCCAATCTCATCTACCTCTAGCGCCGCAATTTTCTCATCAACAATGGATGCCGGAACTGGTGTGTTGGTCATCATCAGAATTCAGTCATCAGGGAGTTAACCCAGTCGGAGACACGTTTTTCTGTCAGTTCAGGCTCAAAATCCTCATCAACAGGTAAGCCAATGAACTTTCCCTCTACAATCGCTTCGGAATCCTGGAATGTATATCCCTCCGTACTGACTTTTCCAAAGATTTCCCCTCCCTGACTTTTTATTGTTTTGCCCAAAAGTCCAATTGCATCCACAAAGTGATAGGCGTAGGTGATATGGTCGCCCAGGCCGAAGAGTGCAATCTTCTTTCCGGTAAAGTTGAACGATGCGACGATGGGGAAGAATTTCGTCCAGTCGATGTTGTCGAACTTCTGCTGCCAGGTATCTTTTCCAACGGTGGAGATGCCGAAAATAATCCTGGAATATTTTTCCAGATCAGCGGATGATGCCTCAGCAATGTGTATCAAATCGACTTTCTCAGTACCGATTTTTGAGGCAACCAATTTGGCTATCCGGTGAACAGATCCGTTCAGTGGTCCGAAAAAGATGGCTATTTTTTCCATAATACCGTATATTTATGAGTTAATATCTGCTTTTTTGTATTCTCCAAGTATCGCCAGGCTTGATACATTCTTTAATATCAGATGAATGGCCCGTTCATAGTCGCCTTCGGAATCCCATTCCACATCGACGTGCATCGTGTATTCATTGGGTTTTCCAAGGACCGGGACTGATTGGATCTTATTGAGGTTAATCTTGTTTTCAGCGAAAATATTGAGTACACGAGCCAAGGCGCCGTAATAATGTCCAACTTCAAAACACAGGGATGCTTTGTTGTTACGATCACTTAGGGTAGCGTGTTTGGAAAGTATCCAAAAGCGGGTATAGTTTTTCTTGTTTGTTTCGATGCCTTTGTCCAGGATCTCGAGCCCATAAAGGTTTGCTGAACGCAGGTTGCTGATCGCCGCAGCGTGCATGATCTGTTCGTCGTGGATGAGTTTTGCCACCAGTGCATTATCACCCAATTCCTTGCGTTCGGCATTAGGGAAATGCCTTTCAAGGTATTCGGCGCACTGTAAAAAAGAGACCGGATGTGAGTAGATTTCCTTGATCTCTTTCTTTTTTACTCCCGGAAAAACCATAAGGTTCATCTGAATGTGGATGTAAATTTCACCAATAATTTTCAGGTGGTAATCACGGATCAGGGCATAATTCTGGAGCAGGCTTCCGGCAATGGAGTTCTCAATGGCCATCACGGCGCAATCAACCTCATCGCGATCGAGCATATCACAGACATTGCGAAAGGTCCTGCATTCGACGATTTCGGCCCCCTCCCCAAAATATTTTAGTGCGGCATCTTCGTGAAAACTACCTTTGATCCCTTGTATTGCGACTTTCTTCATGCATTCTTTTCGTTAAAATTATAGTCTTCAGGATGCGCCAAATCCTACGATGTAAACAGGTACGCAAGGTAAAAAAAAATCAACAAAAATCAGCCTGTTTATATCCTGTATAGGTCACTTGCTTTGACAAGCTCCATGCTATGTTCTCTCAGAACAGCGATGCATTTCTCAAGATTGTCTGGTTTTAGCACCACATTTGCCGCATCCCCAACAGAAAAGGCATAGAGATATTCAATTGAAACCCCGTTTTCAGAGAGAATGGAGAGGGCTTTTGCCAGAGCCCCCGGCTGGTTGGGACAGTTGAGGCAAACCACATCGGTCAGACTAACCGAGAAGGCATTTTCTTTCAGTACCCTGAAAGCTTTCTCATGGTCAGACACGATCAGCCGGAGAATCCCAAACTCAGAAGTATCTGCTACCGAGAAGGCCGACATGTTGATACCTGCTTCTCCCAATATGGTTGATACTTCATTCAACCGGCCCGATTTATTTTCCAGAAAGATGGAGAGTTGTTTGATGATCATGATATGAATTTATGTGTTACAAGTTATGAGTTATAAGCTATGAGTTATTATTTGATTCGTGCTTTGATCGGCAGCGCATTATAACTTATACCTCATAACTTATAACTTGCTGAAAGTTGATAGAATGATTCAATTTGCTAAAAAACTTATACAAAGTTCCGTTTGTCAATTACCCGTTGCGCCTTTCCTGCCGTACGTTCAATGGTTTTGGGCTCTACCAGTTTAACATTGATAGAGATCCCAAGCACACTTTCGAGTTGCCGGGTAATTTTCATCCGGAGTTCCTGTAATTTCTTCACCTCATCTGAAAAAAACTGCTCCTGGACTTCAACCATCAGGGTTACCGTATCCAGGGTACCTTCCCGTTCGATGATCAGCAGGTAGTGTGGTTCGACCTCACTCATCTGCAAGAGTACCGTTTCGATTTGTGACGGAAATACGTTGACACCCCTGATGATCAGCATATCGTCGCTACGCCCCTTGCATTTAACCATTCTGACGAGTGTTCTTCCACAGTCGCAAGGTTCGTAAATAAGTCGCGTAAGGTCCCTGGTGCGGTAGCGGATCAACGGAATTCCCTCTTTGGTAATGGTTGTAAACACCAGTTCTCCCATTTCTCCTTCAGGAACCGGCTCCAGTGTTTCAGGGTCGATGATTTCCGGCAAAAAATGATCTTCGTGAATGTGCATCCCGCATTGATGTTCACATTCACAGGACACGCCCGGACCCACAATCTCACTTAATCCATAGATATCAATGGCTTTGATGTTCAGTTTGGTTTCTATGTCCTTTCGCATCGCCTCGGTCCAGGGTTCTGCTCCAAAGATTCCCACTTTAAGTTTTAGGTTCGTCGGATCCACACCTTGATCCTTCATCACTTCTGCAATGTTCAGGGCATAAGAAGGAGTGCAACATATCACCGAAGTGCCAAAATCCTCCATCAACTGAATCTGTTTGGTGGTATTGCCCCCTGAAATTGGAATGACCGATGCGCCAAGATTTTCGGTTCCGTAATGAAGGCCCAGTCCACCCGTGAAAAGGCCATATCCGTAAGCAATTTGTACAATATCATTGCGGTGGACGCCAGCCATGCAAAGCGACCTTGTAACTACCTCCGCCCACATCTGGATGTCTTTTCTGGTGTAGCCGACCACCGTTGGTTTACCTGTCGTACCGGAAGAGGCATGAAGCCTGACAATCTCGCTCATCGGAACGGTAAAAAGGCCAAAGGGATAATTGTCGCGCAAATCGATCTTAGTCGTGAAGGGCAATTTCTTCAGATCATCCACACCATGAATGTCGTGCGGCGTTAACCCCTTCTCCTGCATTTTCTTCCGGTAGGAGGGAACAGCATGGTAAATTCGCTCTACTGTTTCTTTCAGCCTTTTCGATTGAAGCGATCGCATCTCTTCCCGTCCGGCACATTCAATTTTTTCATTCCAGATCATTGCAATATTTATTTCTATTGGTATTTCTTGTTTTCTGCAATCGGATCAAATTTGTTTCACCCGCTGATTTGATCCAAAGCATATTTCAGGTAAAATTACAAGAATGTCTCAAAGATTTGAATTCCATGTATAACAGACAAATATTCATAACAATTAATTTACAGCAATTTCTTTGTAAAGGCTAAATGTTATGATATATTATGCAAAAAATTCCAAACCTATCTGTTTGTGGCAATACGCGAGGTTATCAACTAAAATGTCTTTATATTCAGTGCGGGTAAAAACAACTACACCCCTTGAACGGGGCAAAGTCAACTACTAAGTTGAATTCCAATATGTTGACAGGAAAAGGATATAATATAGGTGGGGCAATACTAGGTATTGGGATCTCAGTTTCTGGTGATCAACCAGATAGCTTTGGCTATAGGAAGTATCAAGGTACTTCCGTAAGTTTGGGAATTGGACTTCCAAAGATTCTATATTCTGGAGGTGGTTATGTTACAAATACCCCAATCGCTATTCCAATGCCACCTTTTGTTCTGTTTTAATTAAAATCTACATGAAAAAAAAATTAAAAAGTATTTTGTTTTTGCTGTCTGTAATTTTAATAATATTAGTTATAAAGCACTTTAATAATAAAATAATCGACAAAAAATATAATGAAATTCATTTTGATGGCATTTTTTCACAAAAATATATTGATACACAAGATCATTATCGCCCCAAAATAAAAATCATCAATAAAAGTGACACCATCATCTTCGATCTACAAAATGATAATAGTGGGTTATATGAGGCTGTCCGAAAAAATGATACATTAATTAAAATGCCAAGTTGTTTAGATATTCGAGTTATTAATCAGAAGCGAGATACAACCTTTAGACTTAATTTTGGAAAATTTTAATAGGTAAAGCCGCGTATTTACGTGCTTCTCTTACGCAATTACAGTCATTGTATACTAAACAACTCGAATATATAAATAGAAGGGAAACCCCGCTCCCGCGCGATTGCATCGCGTGGTTGATGAAAATTAATTCATATTTTTATCAATCAACTTTTTTTGCATCTTTTCATGAGCCGCAACTACAAGTTTCATAAGTGAATGATTTGTATTTTAATTGACGTATGGAATTCGCTTAATGAACATTATCATCGGCTTAGATGTGAGTAATTTATATGCTCGTCTCTAAATTCTGATGGAGTTTACTTTACAATCTTTGCCGTTGTTGAGTGGCTAGATGTATTTACATGGGATGAATACAAGGCAATAATGATAGGCGGAAGATTACTTGTATAGCAGCGCTGCCGATTATGCCGGGGAGAAAGGTATATTGGACGATGTCATTGTTATTGGTAGGGCAGAACACCACGCGATACAATCGCACGGGAGCGGGGACCATGCCGGTCGTTTGGAGAAGGTAGAACAGCAAATCTCAGGAGATACCACCAACGGCAACATGGTGCTGGCAGAGCGATTACAACGAATTGGGAGAGCTGATGCTTAAAAAGCTACACTCGGCCGGTGAAACGATCTTGTCTGAGTATTTAGTACAAAAATCCAAATAGCCAGATTGGAACCTTGTTTTCCCCTCCGGTTTCAATATCATCTGCAGCAATCAGGTAATTATCGAGATGCTTTACCTGAGAGGTACTTTTGCCTTTACCCCCAACTTCGATCGTCAATCCATCAATGACAAAGTCACCTTCTGCGGGGGAACTTACCTTTAACCCGGCATTGAACAATTGATTCAAAACAAATGTTTCCCTAATGTTACCGATATCAGGATTTTCTTTTAGCGCAAAGGCAAGGTTGGTATTTTCCAGAAATATTTTGTCCGGTTTTTGTAACATTGAAACCCCTTTCCCTTCTGTACTTAGGGTATTTATCAATCGTGCGTCCTGTAATTGATAGATGTATTGATAGACACTATCCCGACTCAAATCAAGTTTTCTGGAGAGTGCGGCAATATTTGGTTTGAAGGGGACCGATTCTGCAATTACACCCAATAACTTTTTAACCTTGGTCGCAGTACCTGAGTTATAAGTAGCGATATAAGCAAGGTCCGTATCTACAATTGTGTTGATTATTTGGTTCAATTTCATCAGATAGGTATCCTCACCTTCAGCAATAATAGGCAGATAGCCTACCTCTAAATATTTGCGGAATGCCGGTAACGGATGAAAATTCTCGATGATCATCCGGCTCAGGCTTCGATGATTGTTATTGATATCATCAATTTTGAATGCATCAAAACTTACCCCATTGGTAAATATTAAATATTCCCGAAAAGAAAGCCCTGCAAGGATATAACTTACAACTCTCCTGCTTAAGTCGGCTTCCCCACGGTAAATATCCAATGCTGAGGAGGCTGAAAAAATAACCTGCATTTCTGGTAATCCATCATAGATGTTCTTCAATTCGACGGACCAGTTTGGATATTTATGAACTTCATCTATAAATAGTATTTTTCCACCTTGCTTATACCAGTCATTTGCTGTTTCCAATAAGGTATGGTTATAAAACCAGGTATGATCAGCGGTAATATACAGTGCATCGGAAGGTAACTCCATGTCATACTTTAAATGCTGTAACATTAGCGTAGTTTTCCCTGCACCCCGAGGGCCTTTAATCCCGATCATTCGCTGTTTCCAGTTAATTCGGTTGTGTAAATATCTTCGGAAGTCGTTCTTTACTGGACGCAAAAGATTTTCCTGAAATTCAAATAAGATATCCATGTTTATGTCGTTTTAATACGACAAAAATACAATAAAAATGTTGATTCCATTCGACAGAATAGTTTATTTCTTTCTTTCTTTCTTTCTTTCTTTCTTATTCAAACCAATCACAGAAGAATGGGGTAAATAAACTGCCCTCGCTCCCGCGCTATTGCATCGCGTGGTTGAATGAAAATTAGTTCATATCTTTATCAATCAACTGTTTTACCCCATTGTATGAGCCGCAACTACAAGTTTCTTAATCCTGATGAAGTTTACTTTACAAGCTTTGCCGTTGTTGAGTGGCTGGATGTATTTACCAGCAATGAATACGAAAAATACCACGCGATACAATCGCGCGGGAGCGGGGAAAACACGAATGCGATAGATTTAGCAGGGATGGTTCAAATTGATTGATTTCAATCCTGAAATGATTATATTTAACCTAAATTCAGCTGAGCAGGTAAAGATTAGTTGGTGAAACGAACCATGGAAAATCTTTTGGCACACAGGAGAATCCACCAGCAGGCGGATCGGCGAGTTCCATGCGGCAATTAAAAAATAATTATATACACATGAAAATTAACAACTTAATGTTGCCAAAAGGATACAAACCTTTGGGCATTGCGCTTTTACTGCTCGGTTTTGTGCTGTTGATTCTGAGGTATCAATTCAACTACAAACCGGATTTTCTGAATTTAAAGGTATTCGCTTTTTATACCTACTACATTGAATCCAAATCTTTCACGGTAGTGACGAACCAGATGATTGAAGAGTTGGCCGCAATTTTTATGCTTTCCGGGTTGTTTCTTCTTGCATTTACAAAGGAAAAGGAGGAATCGGAAGGTTTAAATGCTTTAAGGCTAAAGGCATTCATGGTAACTGCCTACGTCAATCTGATTTACTTTTTTTTATCCATGGTCTTGTTTTTTGGATTTGGTTTTGTTGGAGCGCTAACACTCTTCATGGGAGTATGGCTGATAGCCTATCTTCTTGTTTTCAGGTATTTATTACTTCGGAACAGACAAGCATAAATTATCAAGCGTAACTATAACCTCAGCATCCAGATATTCAATTCTTCTCTAAAAAGGATCTTCTTGATTTTGGGGGACTTATTTCGCCATCAACCAGTATTCCTTCACACTTTCGGTTGTTTCCTGGTTCCAGTGAGCTGCTGTAACGGCTTCTCCATTGGCTGTTTTAAGCGCCAATTCATATACCGCGATAACCGGGTTAAAAACAAGATCGGTAACCCCAATGTTGTATAACTGGACAGTAGACTCTTCTGTTTGGGCCACCTCATCAACAACAACCTCGAACTGATTGTGTTTGAGCAATGCACTTAAGAAGTCAACTCTTTTTTTCTCAATTCCTTTTTCAACAACCGTGCAACGCTGTCCGCCGATCTCTTCAACGATATGTTTTGCTTTGAGTACCATGGTCTTTGCTTAATTCGATTCGTTTGTAATTTTTACCACCTAAAATTCTAGATACCAAAGGATAGGCCATTGATGAACTCATAGACCTGGCTCCAGAAACCCAATACGAAGATGCCAAGTGCACAAAGCACCAATCCGATTTTGGTATAGCCATCGCTCTGGAACTTGGCGATCGGTTGTTCGTTTTTATTGATGAACATCGCTTTGACCACCAGAAGATAGTAATACAAGGAGATGGTCGCATTCAATACGGCAATGAATACCAGCCAGTAATACCCACCAGATGCCGCTGAAGTAAAGAGAAACATCTTTCCAAAGAACCCGGCAACCGGAGGAATTCCGGCCAGCGAAAACATCGAAAGCATCATCAGCAAACTCAGTTTTGGATTGGTCAGGTACAAGCCGTCATAATCATCCATGTACTCTTTGCCCGTTTTTGCAGAGATGGCCGCAACGACACCGAAAGCGCCAAGATTTGAGAAGATATAAACCAGCACAAAATAGACCACTGAGGTCATCCCCATTTTATTCGCTCCCAGGATACCCAGAAGGATAAACCCTGCCTGGGCAATGGAGGAGAAGGCCAGGAACCTTTTCATGTTCTTTTGTCTCATGGCAAACAGGTTACCTACAGTCATCGTAAGGACAGCAACCAGATAGATCATGGATTTATAAATTGGCGCAAGTGTTTTGAACACGGTAAACATCACGATGATCAGAATGAATACGGCAGCGCCTTTCGAAATCACAGACAGATAGGAGGTGATATTGACCGGAGAACCTTCGTACACGTCGGCTGTCCAAAGGTGGAACGGGACCAGCGATATTTTGAATGCCATTCCGGTGAAGAAGAAGATAAACGCAAGTACCTGCAAAGGAACATTGGAATAAACAGCGCCGATGCTATCGAAATAGATGGACCCGCATGTGCCGTAAATCATGGAAATACCGTAAAGCAGGATACCTGACGAGAGAGCGGAAGAGAGCAGCAACTTGATCCCCGCTTCGGACGATTTGGTGTTGAAGTGGGTAAATGCGGCCAGTGCGGCAATGGGAATCGTAGCAAGTTCCAGCCCCAGGTACAACATTAAAAAGTCACCTGACGAGATCATAAAGTTCATTCCGATCAGCGTAGAAACCAGCAAAAAGAAGTACTCGCTGATTTTGGTGGCGTTGGCTGGACTCTTCAACCATGCTGCCGATTGAAAGAGAATGATCAGAACCCCGATGTTCAGAATGTTCTTCATCAGCTGAACCAGTCCGTTGGTGTGGTACATGCCGCCAAAGAGCGCCTGATCGGGCTGGGGGATGAACCCAATCACGGTAACGACCAGAAAGAGGCCGATCGAAATTGGGATCATCAAGCTTTTCTTCGCGTGGTTCAAATTCAAATCGATCGTGAGCAGGATCATGGCCATGACGGTCAGAAGGAGCTCATTTCTCATTATCAGAATATCGCTTAAACTCATATCTAAAGTTTTTATTTTACTGAATTATAGTTTTACATGCCCGGCAGCTGGATCGATGCCAGCTTCTGCATCAGTGGCGCCAAACTGAAATTGATCATATCCGAAAGCCACAATGGCATCATTCCAATAAAGGTAATTCCCACTACCAACGTAACGGTAGAAAGCCTTTCGTACCAGTTGGCATCGGGGAGGTGGAGAAAATGATCGTTTTTGATAGGTCCCATAAGCAGCACACCCACGACTCTCAGGATGTAAACCGCGGTGATTACGATGGATGAGACTGCCAGAATGGTAGCCACACGGTGGAATAGATCCACATGTTCATAGGCGCCAAAGAAGATGGTCATCTCGGCAACGAAACCGGAGAAACCGGGCAATCCAAGAGAAGCCAGACCTGCAATGACGTAGACCACTCCGAGGAAGGGGATAATTTTCATCAATCCACCCATTTCGTTGATCATACGTGTGTGTGTCCTTCCATAGATCATCCCGATTAGGGCGAAGAAAAGGGCTGTCATCAAACCGTGTGAGATCATCTGGATCACTGCGCCGGTGAAGGCGGTCTGGTTCATCATCAGTACCGCAAAAAGTACCAGTCCACAGTGACTAACCGATGAATATGCGTTGATATATTTCAGGTCTTTTTGGACAATGGCCCCAAAGGCGCCATAAACCACACTGATTGTGGTAAGAATAATAAAGATCCAGGCTTGTTCGTGTGCGGCTTCCGGCATCAGGTAAATGGCTACACGGAATGCGCCGTAACCTCCCAGTTTCATCAATACCCCTGCATGGAGCATGGATACGGCGGTAGGCGCCGAGGCATGACCGTCGGGCGACCAGGTGTGGAAGGGGAATAACGCTCCAAGGATACCAAAACCTACAAAGGTAAATGGGAAAAGGAAGCGCTGCATCTCGATCGGAATCTGATGCTTCGCGATTTCCAAAACATTGAAGGTTAACTGTCCGCCGGTAGGCACGGAAAAGAAATAGATGCCTAAAATACCTACCATCAGCAGGGCTGAACCACCCATCAGCATCAGGGTCAGTTTCATGGCCGAATATTCTTTTGGTCCCGAACCCCAGATACCAATCAGAAGGTACATCGGGATCACAGCGATCTCATAAAAGAGGAACATGGTAAAAAGGTCGAGGGAGATAAAGAACCCGAAAACCCCGGTGGCCAGTAAGATCAGTGATATAAAAAACTCACGGGAGAGGAACTCCATCTTCCAGGAGGCGAAAATTCCGGCGAAAACCACCACCCCGGTAAGGGCGATCATGGCTACGGAAATACCATCGACGCCAACTGCATAATGGATGTTCAATGCCGGAAACCAAAGCAAATCGTACATAAACAGCATGGGGGCCATGTTGCCTGCATTGCGTTCCGACACATAAAGATATACCAGGATGGCTGATAGTATTAACTGCGCCGTCATCCCGATGGCACTCACCAGCCGCGATTGTTTCAGATCTTTTGTGAATAGGATTCCGGCTACGGTAAGGACCGGGATCACTACAAAAAGGTTTAAAATATTCATTTTATATCAGTTTCTTATAATACGTAAACAAAAATAAAAACCAGCGCCAGCACTCCACCCACAAATACAAAGGCATACTGTTGCACCCTTCCTGATTGAAGTCCCCTGATGTTGTAGGATACAAATACGACCAGGTTGGCAATCCCGTTCATGGTGCCATCCACGATGTGGCGGTCGAACCAGGCAACAGGACGTGAAATGTAGTTGAAGATGATTTTCTTGGTAACGAAAAGATAAATTTCGTCGAAGTAGAATTTGTGAAAAGCCCATTTGTAAAAGAAGCTGAAAGAGCCGGCTACCTTATCAGGAAGTGCGTTTTGCGTCTTGTACATCACGGTAGCAATTGCGATGCCAACCACACCAACCAATACCGAAGGAATGGCAATCATCCAATCGATATGTGATTCAAAACCCAAACCGTCGGAGGTAACCAGGTTGTGGAACGGCAGGAAACCGGCGAAGATGGAACCAAAAGCGAGAATCATCAACGGAATGGTCATCACCTTGGGCGCTTCGTGCGGTGTGTGGTGGTAATGACGGTCGTGACCCCAGAAAATATTATAGTATAGGCGGAACATGTAGAATGCGGTAAGTCCTGCTACAAAATATTCGATACCGAACAAAATTTTGTTGGAGTGGAAGGCTGCGACAAGAATTTCATCCTTGCTGAAGAAACCTGAGAAAGGAGGAATTCCTGCGATGGTCAGACAGGCAATCAAAAAGGTGATGTGGGTGATGGGCAAATATCTCCTTAATCCGCCCATATCGGTCATGTCGTTGCTGTGAACGGCATGGATCACCGCGCCTGCGCCAAGGAACAACAGCGCCTTGAACATGGCGTGTGTAAACAGGTGGAAGTTGGAAGCCATAAAACCCAATCCCTCTTCGCCTCCGTAGCCGGAAACACCCAAAGATAGCATCATGTAGCCAATCTGCGACATGGTCGAAAAGGCGAGTACTCTTTTTATATCCGTTTGTGTTGTTGCGATGACTGCGGCGAAAAGCGAGGTAAAAGCCCCGACCCAGGCCACCACCTCCAGGGCAACCGGACCACCCTGAGCATAAACAGGGAAGAGACGGGCAACCAGATAAACTCCGGCGACAACCATCGTCGCGGCGTGGATCAAGGCAGAAACAGGTGTTGGGCCCTCCATGGCATCCGGTAACCAGATATGAAGCGGGAACATGGCCGATTTACCGGCTCCCCCGACAAAAATGAAGATCAAAGCCCAGGTAATTACTGAGAGTCCCATGAAGACTGCACCGCCTTTGGAAGCGATGGCAAGACCGTTTGGATCTGTGAGCGTCTGGAAATCGAAAGTTCCGGTATTGAAAGACAAAATCAGGATACCGATCAGGAAGCCGAGGTCGGCGAACCTGGTAACAATAAACGCTTTTTTAGCAGCTGAGAAAGCGCTTGGTTTTTCGTAGTAATATCCAATCAGCAGGAAGGAGGAGACGCCCACCAACTCCCAGAAAATATACATTTGAAACAGGTTGGTTGCAAGCACCAATCCAAGCATCGAAAAGCTAAACAGGGAGAGAAAAGCATAAAAACGGGCAAAACCGCGTTCTCCCTCCATATATCCCAAGCTGTAAATGTGTACCATGAAGGATACGGTCGTGATCACAACCAGCATCATCACGGAAATAGGGTCGATCAGGACACCCAGGTTGATGACCAGCTTATCGGTCAGGTGAAGCCAGGTAACCTCCATGGCCTTGAGGGAGGTATACCCTGTGCCAGCTACATGGTCTGTGATAAAATATTTGAAAGCAGTGTAGTAGGAGAGGAATGTCGCAATTCCAAGTCCGGCTGTTCCAATTAAACCGCCCAATTTACCCTTCAGTTTGTCTTCTGCCAGTCCGACAAAGACAAAAACAAAGAATGGGATCAGCGGGATCAAAAGTGTATATGCGTAGCTACTCATGATGATGAATTTTCTAGACAGTTATAGGATCAGAGTTTCATTTGGTCAAGGTTGTCAACATCGATCGATTTGAAGTTCCGGTAGATGTTGATGATAATGGCGATGGCTACAGCAGCTTCTGCAGCAGCAACCGCAATCACAATCAGGCTGAAAAAATGGCCGTGAAGATGATTGGGATAAAGGAACTTGTTGAAAACCACGAAATTAATATTCACTGAATTGAGGATCAATTCGATCGACATCAACATGGTAATCAGATTTCTTCTTGTCAGGAAGCCGTAGATGCCGATAAAGAACATCAGGGTACTGAGGATAAGAAACGCGTTTAATGGGACATTATCTATCATGACTTTGTTGAATTATCAGGATTAGTATTGGTTTGATTGCCGGGAACCTCCAAATGTTTCTCTTTTTTCGCCAGTACGATGGCTCCCACCATGGCTGCAAGCAACAGGATAGAGATGACCTCGAATGGAAGTGCAAAACCGTCCCTGTTGTAAGAGACAAGCGCACGTCCGACATTGGTGACATTGGCTTCTATAGCCGGTGATGCCGTTGGTGTAAAAGCGAATTTTGTGATGGTCAGAATGGTCAGGACAGCGCCTGCGGCTACTGCCAGGGCCGAAAAGATTTGCTGTCTGACAGGCGCTACTACCGCTTTTTCACTGACATGACTGGTCAGAAGAATCGAGAAGATGATCAGTACAATAATACCTCCGGCATATACTGTTAACTGAACGGCAGCAAGGAAATTGTAATTCAGCATGAAATAGATTCCTGCTGTTGAAACCAGCACGAAAAGCAAATAGACTGCTGATCTGAGGATTCTGCGACTGGTGACGGTTAATATTGAGAAGGTCAGAATTGAACCGGCAAACAGGTAGAACATGATATCATTGAGCGTCATAACTAATAATTTTTGATGCGGTTGATTACTCTTTCACTCCTTGTGCAATTTTTGAACCTGGCTGGTTCAACACTTTGGTAAGTTTTGAACGGTCCCAAACGGCATGTTCAAAATTCTGTCCCATTACGATGGCTCCTGTCGGACACGCCTTTACACAAAGATTGCAGAAGGTACACATCCCCAAATGGTAAATATGCTGGTCGATGGCTCTTTTTTTCTTGCCATCTTCGGTCAGCTCCATCTTGCTGATGATTTCAATCGATCCGTTGGGGCAATTGAGTTCGCAGATGCCGCAGCCGGTACAAAGGTGTTCGTTGTTTTCGGTGTGTGGCATGATCACTTCCCCGCGGAAACGATCAAACATCTTCAGCGTATCACGGTTTTCGGGATATTGCTGGGTTACATTGTTCCAGGGGGTAAAAACATACTTACCGGTAATTTTCATACCCGTAAGGAGCGTTCCTACTCCTTTGAAAACTGTGCTGATATATTGAAATAGCGCATTCATATAGCTATAATTTTACAGATGGAATTTGGTTAATACGACCAGGCACATCAGAAGAATATTGACCAGGTTGATCGGCAAAAGATACTTCCACTCGAGGGTCAGTATCTGGTCGACCCTCAAACGCGGGAATGTCCATTTGAACCACATGATCAGGAAGATGACACCCAAAACTTTTGCAAAGAACCAAACCAGTGGCGGGATAAAATCCATCACGACATTGAAAGATTCGAATGAACCAAAGTGCAGCGGCATCCATCCTCCGAGGAAGACAGTTGTGGCCATCGCGGCGACAATAAACATGTTGATGTATTCTGCCAAAAAGAAAAAGGCAAATTTGATACCTGAATATTCAGTGTGGAAACCTGCGGTAAGCTCTGATTCCGCTTCGGCCAGGTCGAAAGGGCCACGGTTGGTTTCTGCTGTTCCGGCAACCAGGAAGATCACGAATGCAATCAGGGAAGGAATATGTCCTTTGAACAAAAACCAGCTGTCGCGTTGACTTTCCACGATTACAGAAAGCTGCATTGAACCAGCCAGGATAATTATGGTAACCAGTGATAGAGAGACAGATAACTCATAACTGAGGATCTGTGCGCCACTCCGCATCGCACCAATTAATGAATATTTGTTGTTACTCGACCATCCTGCAATCAGGATACCGATCACACCAATGGAAGAGACAGCAGTTACATAGAAAATACCGATATCGAAATCCATGGTTTGTAAACCTTTGGCAAAAGGAAGTACGGCCATGGCGAGAAAAGTAGCGATCATGATGATGAAAGGGGCCAGGTTGTAAAGAAACCTGTCTGCACTCTTTGGCATGATCAACTCCTTCATCAGCAACTTGATGAAGTCGGCGATGGTTTGAAGCAATCCCCAGTATCCTACGCGCATGGGTCCCAAACGCTGTTGGAAAGCTGCGCACACTTTTCGTTCTGCATATACCAGAAACAGACCGAACAGCGCTACAAAGAGCATGTAACTGACCCCGATGACGGTCCATTCAACAATGGTCGTAGCCGTTGGAGACATCCGCTCCAAAAACCAGAGGTGCATGTTGTGGGTCATTCCTGAAAAATCGTAAATATTGAATCCCATTAGATTTGATGATTTTCGATATTGATCAATCGTGTTAGTACTAATTACCTGTCAATGTCAGGGATAACGAGGTCGAGCGTCGACATGATGGCGACCAGGTCGGCAATTTTGTGACCGGCAGCCATCTTGTTGAGCGCGAAAAGGTTGGAGAATCCAGGTGAACGGAACTTCACGCGGTATGGGTTTTTCTTGCCATCGCTGACAATGTAAACACCAAACTCACCCCTAGCGCTTTCAACCCTTTGGTAAAACTCACCTTCCGGTAGTTTGACAACACCTTTCATCTTCACGGCGTAGTCACCTTCCGGGATGTTGTCGATCAACTGCTCTATGATGTGCATCGATTCGTACATCTCTTCAATTCTCAAACGGTAGCGGGTAAATGTATCGCCCTTTGTATCCAGTTTTTCTTCAAACTGTACCAGGGGATAGGCGCTGTATGGATGATGTTTTCTGACGTCGCAGGAGAATCCCGAACCACGGCCAGAAGGACCGGTTACGCCCCAGGCGATCGCGTCTTCACGCGAAAGATAACCAATGTCATTTGTACGCTCCTGAAAGATGACATTACTTGTTAGCAGCTGATCATATTCGGGCAGTTTCTTCTTGAATTCCTTGATGAATTCTTTGACCCTTTTTTGGAAATTCGGATGAATGTCGAACATTACTCCGCCGGGAAGGCTGTAATTCAGTGTCATCCTTGCTCCGCAGGTTTCCTCGAAAATATCGAGAATGTGTTCGCGGTCGCGAAGTCCGTAAAAGAAGGTGGTCAATGCACCCAAATCCATTCCCATTACACACCACCAAAGCTGGTGAGAAGCCAGACGGCTCAGCTCATCCATGATGGTACGAATGTATTTGACACGCTCCGGTACTTCGACCTGCAGGGCATTTTCTACACACAAAGCAACTGCTTCATTGTTCATGTGGGCAGAAAGGTAATCCATCCGGTCGGTCAGGTGAATGATCTGCGGATAGGAGATTGCCTCGCACATTTTCTCGATCCCGCTGTGGATGTATCCAACATGCGGCTGAATATGATGTACTATTTCGCCTTCCAAACGGACAAGCAACCGAAGTACCCCGTGTGTAGAAGGGTGCTGCGGTCCCATGTTGACCAGATACTGGTCTGTGTGGATTTTATCCGAGCTAATGATAATCTCTTTGATTTCAGACATAAGGCTATCGTTCTACTATTCTTACTTCGTCTTTGTAATCTTTTCTCAGCGGAAATCCCCAGCTATCGTCGAGGAAGAGCCTGCGCAGGTCCTTGTGGTTGTTGAATTTCACGCCCAAAAGGTCATAAACCTCCCTTTCGTGGTATTTGGCTGTCTGCCAGACATCACTTACCGTATCAACTTTGGGGTCAGTACGATCTGCAGTGTTTACCTTCAATACCACAACATGTCTGTGCCTGACAGATTCGAGGTGGTAGACGATTTGCATTGTTTCGGGATAATCAACTCCCGAAAGACAAAACAGGTAATCGAATGATAACTCCGGCTCATTTTTGAGTCGAACAGAAGTTTCATGCAGATTAGCCGCCTGAACAAGGATTTCGACATACTGCTTGCCAAGCTTCACCTCGGCCTTTGAAAACTCACCGGTCAGGTAAGCTTGTAGTTCTTCATTTGTCATGTCACTTAAATTGTTAAGTGATTTATAGTATGATTGATTGATTTCCCCATCTTCCTGGTTAGCTTCAAGGTTGTGGGGCATTTTTTTTCTGTTTCCTGGAGAAATAGCGCTCCCGTCTGATTTTTTTCTGCAGCTGCATCATGCCAAATAGGAGTGCTTCAGGCCTTGGAGGGCATCCGGGTACGTAAACATCAACCGGAATAACATGATCTGCTCCCCTGACGACAGAGTAGGAATTGTAGTAGAAGGGACCGCCTGAGATGGCACAGCTGCCCATGGCAATCACATATTTGGGATCTGCAATCTGGTCATACAACCGTTTCAGTACAGGGGCCATTTTGTAATTGATTGTTCCGGAGATGATGATCATGTCGGCCTGACGGGGTGTTGCACGGGCGACTTCAAAACCAAACCTGGCCATGTCGTGCCTGGAAGCGCCAACAGCCATGAATTCGATGGCGCAGCAGCGGGTACCAAAAGTTAAAGGCCAAAGTGAGTTGGAACGTGACCAGTTAATAAGATCATCTAATTTGGCGAGGATGATGCTTCCTCCTTCGTATTCCTGGAGAACAGGATAATCGTTCTTTTCGAACTCTTTTTTACTTTTTACTCCCATTTCAATGCATGTTTTTTCCATCCGTAAAACAATCCCAATCCCAATATGGCAAAGAAGATCAATATTTCAACAAAGCCGGTCATTCCAACCTCTCTCATCACGGTAGCCCATGGAAAAACAAACACAGTTTCCACATCAAAAATGAGGAATAGAATGGCAAAGAGATAATACCCGACCGTGTATTGGTTCCAGGTTTCCCCGATGGTCTCCATCCCGCACTCGTAGGGCTCAAATTTTGCTGTGTTGTAGGAGGTCGGAGGAACATAACTGGAGAAAACCAGGGCCAAACCTACCAGTGAAATTGCCGTAATAAAGAAAAGTATTAAAGCGCTACTTTCCATATCAGATTGTTTTAGATATTAATAAGAATTGTTCTAAATAACAGAGTATAAGGAACTTCAATAATCAGCGACAAAAATAGAAATTTATCATTAACCCACCCCCGTGTGCTAAAATTTATTTAAAAAGTTATTAAAATATCTTAATTATTAGATACAATAAATTGAGTTAAAACGAATTATAACCCTTGTCTAAATAAGGGCCCGATCACAAAATTCTCAGCCGCAGAAAGTATAAAGGTCACGTTGTGAATTGATACACATCACAGAGAGCTCTTCAGAGTGATCAAGTACAAATGCATCGTTGGTACCAAAAAAGCGATCGAACAGCGACGATTGATAAGAAAAGGAGATAATCAAGAGTCCGTTTTGAAAACTTAAGGTATGTTCAAGTGCCTTTTTTTGGATCTTCCACGAAGAGGTATGGCATTCGATAATTTCGTAAGGAAACCGAAAATTTTTAAACAGGCGTTCGATTGAAAAAAGATTCCGCAAAACTGTCCTTTTGTCCTCCTCAAAAGTTTCCATTGCCTGGATCAGGGATACTTTGGCGCCGTTGTGACGAGCAAAATAACTACTCCAAAGCGCCAAATCCTTGCTCTTCTTCATGTACCCTACCGGGACCGCGATCTTTTGGTAGCTTTCGTTGGGATGTTTCTTCGCTGAAACAAATAGGAAGGGGAAGCCGGAATGGGGAAGTTTAGGCAGTAGCTCTTTGCTTCTTGTTTTGGGCGCCACCAACAGTAATGCGTCAAACTCTTCGGCCAGTTCAGTGAGAATCGTGTCAAGCGGGTGAATAGTAACAAAGGTGTGAATGCGCGCGGAGCCGAGCGACGGCAACAGAGGGACTGTTAATCCAATTATGCGGGATTCGGCCTCTTCAAATTTTATACCTTCGGTGGTTGCCTGGTAAATCAAACAAATTTCCTTGTCAAGGATCAACGCTACCTGCACCCCATGCAGAATGGCCACCTCCGTTTCGGGTGAGAAATCGATCCAGATAAAGATTTTTTGTTCGCCGTTTGAAAGCATAATAAGTGCCTAAAGTGTCTAAAGTGCCTAGAGTGCCTAAAGTTTTTGAAATTGGAGCGACTTCAAAAATAATTGTTTTATGAATACGCATTTATATAAAATAGTATGTTGTTTCACCCTAAGTACTTTAGGCATTCTAGGCACTTTAGACACTTTAGTCACTTTTTTACTCATTAAACCTGAACCCTATTCCCCGCACCGTCTCCAAAAAGTCGCCCTCCATGTATTCCGACAGTTTCTTACGGATATTTTTCACATGGACGTCGATGTAATTGGAGTTGTAATTCTCTTCAAAGATATCCCCCCAGATGTGTTCTGATATTTGCAGGCGGGTAGTCACTTTGTTTTTGTTCAATAGCAGGAAACTAAAGATATCGTACTCTTTCTTGGTCAGCAGGATCTCATGTTCGTTATAAAAGGCCTTGCGTTTATCAAGGTCAACGTCAAGTCCATGGGCATGAATGATGTTCCCCTTAAGACCATGTTTCCTTCTGGTTACAGCCAGTATCCTGGATTTAAGTTCGATCATCGAGAATGGTTTTGACAAGTAATCATCAGCCCCCAAATCAAGCCCTTTGATCTTGTCTTCGATGGCGGTGCGGGCCGACAGAATGATCACCGAGGTAGTACTTTTGTTTTTTATTGACTCTCGCAGGAGATCCAGCCCTTCATAGTCCGGAAGTCCAAGGTCCAGTAAAATCAGGTCGTAATCATTGGAAAATATTTTGTCGGATGCGATCCTTCCGGTGTGCGCTTCGTCGCAAACAAAACCCTCCTTTTCGAGGAACCGATGAATCTCGCCCGAAAGTATGCGTTCATCTTCAACGATTAACAGGTGCATCATGGGAGAAAGTTGTTACTTTGCAAAATTGAAACGAAATTATCAATATCTTGGTCAATATAAAAATAGGATTATAAGATAATAGAATGAGACTTGAGTTAAAACTTGCCCTGATTGGCGCCTTTTCAAAGCTTGTCATTTTTTTGATCCTGTTTACATTGGTGCAGCAGACGATCGATTCGCTCGCTTTGGAGCATACTGACAGGGATTTGACAAAAAAGAAAGATAAAGCATTGTCGATAATAAAAAAGATTGGCATTAAAACTTACCTGGATGCTGAGCAAGATAGCGTCTTTGCCAGTTACAACATCTTAAAAGACGAATATATCACCATTACGTTAGATCCGACTGGGAAACCTGAAGAACTAACCTTCTCTCAGGAGGCAAGGATCATTGAGGGGGAAGAATTTGATTTCAGGATACTGAATTATAATTTTGTAATTGGGTACCAACAATATTCTCTCGAAATTGGAAAAAATATCCAACTGATTTATAGCCTGGACCGGACTTTAAAAAGGATCTCTGTTTCTATTATTTTGATTGTGTTGGTGATAACAATCCTTTTTGACCTGGGGATCTACAAGTATCTGCTCCATCCTTTGAATCAAATGATCATTCCGAAATTGAAAACGGTCGACAATCCTGAATCATTTGATTATACCGAGATTGACTCTTCTACTTCTGATTTTGTTTACCTTAATACCACCATCAATGAAATGATGCACAAGGTGAATGAGATTCTGAAGAATCAAAGGAAATTTATTGGCGATGTTTCGCATGAGCTATTCACGCCGATCTCGGTTATGCAATCGAAGTTGGACAATCTGTTGGTGTCAGGGAAATTGCCTGTCAAAACAATTGAGATGATTGTAGACCAGCAGAAGCAATTGATTCGTTTGCAGCATATTATAAAAGCTTTGTTGTTGATCTCTAGAATTGAAAATGATCAGTATGCAAAGATTGACAAGGTTAATTTGCATGAACTTGTTGGGGAGATTGTAGCAAACATTGAAGATCGTGCGCAAATCACAAATATTTCGCTGGAAAACAGAATTTCGAAGGAAACAACTTTGTTGAATGTTAATAAGTATTTGATATACATTCTCTTGTTTAATCTGGTAAGCAACGCCATTAAATACAACAAAGCCGGTGGTTCTGTGCTGGTTTATGATGAACAAACAGATTCCAATCTTTTAGTAGTGGTTGAGGACAATGGGATAGGTATTGCCGTGGAGAATCTGGATTTGATTTTTAACCGGTTCAAAAGGATGGAGACGACCAAAGAGGAGGGGCAAGGATTGGGTTTATCAATAGTAAATAGCATAGCTGAATTCCATGATGCTACCATTGAAGTAAAATCACAGCCTGGTGAGGGGTCTAAATTTATCATCTGTTTTCCTTTCAAGCAGACATTTTGAGACTGTTTAAATTTATAACACAGAGAATATCTGCCTATTTATCGAAAATACAGCGGATATAGAAATTTCTGCCATTTTGAATTTCCATAAGAGAAACCCCGGAGTTCACGGAGAGAGAAAATCGCAAGCGATTTTCTCTCTCCCGAAGTATCGGGACAAGTCGTGTAACTCGTTTTTCCTCAAATAATTTTGACACAAGCTACAATTTCAAAGCTATTTTAAATTTCATAGTGGTGCTATAAATACTCTCCCGACGAATCGGGACAAGTTGTGTAAGAATTTTGAACAGCTTCTGAAATATTTTGCAAAAAATTTCAAAAAAAATCAGATTTTCTAATTTCTTCATGATTCCTTCACAATTGGTATCGTAGGTTTGCCTTGTAAACAATTTTAAAAAATATTTGATATGAAAAAGTTAGTTATGTTTTTAAGCTTCGCTCTTATTATGGGTGTAGTTACAGCCAATGCGCAAGCTCCAAAAAAAGATGCAAAAGCAGCTCCTGCAAAAACTGAAGCCCCTGCCGCTAAAAAAGTGGTTAAGAAAGAGGTTAAAAAAGATGCAAAAGCAGCTCCTGCTAAGAAATAAGCATTTCGTGGTGATTTATTTAAAGGCCGTCGGTAATTACCGGCGGTTTTTTTTTGCATGAATAAGTCATAACTATTTCACCTAAATCCTATTGAATTTTGAAATGACATCGTGGGTATAATCTGTTAAGTTCTAATCAAACATCAAATAGAACGTAGCTATACCGGAAAGATAACCAACAAGAGCCAACAAACTTATTTTCTTCAGATACCAAATGAAATCAATCTTCTCTATCCCCATAGCTGCAACGCCGGCAGCTGAGCCGATAATCAAAATGCTACCACCAGTCCCGGCGCAATATGCAAGTAATTCCCAAAATGTTCCATCCTGAACGAAAAATGCTTCGTAGCCAATTGATCCGGGAAGTGCAATATCATACATCCCCATTGATCCTGCAACCAAAGGCACATTGTCAACAATTGAGGATAAAAGACCAATCGCAGAATTTATAAGGTAAACATTCCCTAAGTGAGCGTTGAGCCAACCTGCCATAATATTCAAATGACCTGCTGATTGCAGGCAGGAAACAGCAGATAAGATACCAAGAAAAAACAATACAGTAGGAGTATCCACTTTCCTGAGAATATTAAAAACCTTGAGTTTGTCCGTGACTTCAATAGGCTTCGATCTGTGTATAATTTCTGTAAGAATCCAAAGTACACCCAAGCCAAACAACATGCCCATGTATGGAGGTAGATGAGTGATTGTTTTGAATACTGGCACAAAAAGTAAAGCTCCGACCCCTGTTAAGAAAACAATTATCCTTTCACTTTCTGAAGTGATTGAGACTTCACGTTTCATTCTCATCGGACGTTTTACCGATCCTTCCAAATTGTACGAGACAATAATTAAAGGTACAGCAATACTTATCAGGCTTGGTAAAAAAACTTTGGCAATTATCGACAATGCAGTAATCTGACCTCCAATCCATAACATGATAGTAGTAACATCACCAATAGGGGACCAGGCACCACCGGAATTTGCAGCCAATACTACCATCGAAACAAAAAACCACCGGGTTTTCTTATCTTCAATTAACTTCTTAAGCAAGGCAACCATAACGATAGTGGTTGTCAGGTTATCCAAAACAGGAGACATAAAAAAAGTAATTGCTGCAATGATCCAGAGTAGTTTAGCTTTATTTGTCGTTGTAATCTTGTCAGTTATGACTTTAAATCCTTCATGCTGATCGATAATCTCAACAATTGTCATGGCACCGAGCAGAAAAAACAAAATCTCCGAAATTTCAATCAGATGATGTTCAAGTTCTTCAACAACAAAACGATAAGGTGAACTAGAAATACCTATTTTATCAGCCCAACCAGAATCTAACCATTGAGATTCTGTAAGAGATGGCTTTATATGGTCAATTATATTTTTTATTTGATTTCCAAACTCTCCCCAGGATGGACTAAAACCAAGGTTAAGTATATTTTCAGCGCTCAATATGTAAACAGTCCAGGTCAGAACACCTATAATCAAAGCTGTTGCAGCCTTATCAATTTTTAAAGGATGTTCAAGAGCAATAACAACATAACCAAAGATAAAAATGAGAAGAATAAAGTAAAACATGTGAATTAAGTCGAAATATCACAAAGGAAGTACTATTTGTATAGGAATTCCGGAAATCCCAATAGCTTTAGTATATATAAAATAAGAAAGAGGCCTACGATTACTACCAAAAAACCATATTTGTTCAAGAACTTATTTCCTTTTTCTTCCATGGTGAGAGAATTTACTTTTATTATTACTAACCCAAATCTAGGTTGATAGACAAGACAACAGATTAAAAAATGATTAAAATTTCATGGAAATAGTGTTAATGCATATTTCATTACACTATTTTTAAATCGTCTTCGTTTATTGTTTTGTACAGTAACGATTTGCTGAAACGCTTCAAAAGCAACTGCATAAATATTATTTTGGAATTGATAGTTCAATCGCAACAAAAATCATTAAATTACATTTCACAATATAAAGTTGCAAATTCTAGATAATGAAGTGAATGTTTCCGGTAATTTCCTCAAATATGAATAAAATGCAGTTGTGATAACATGATTCAACAGAATACCAGGATACTTATAGTTGAAGATGAACCAAAGGTTGCCTCATTTCTTAAACGCGGACTCGAGGAGAATGATTACTCTTGTGAAATTGCCTTTGACGGATTAATGGGAAGAAAAATGTTTGATACCGGAGGGTATGATTTAATTATTCTCGATATTAATCTACCTTACAAGAATGGGATTGAGTTGTGCAAAGAGATAAGGCACAATAACCAGAAAATTCCTGTGGTTATGTTGACAGCGCTGGGGACAACAGAAGATAAACTTTTAGGATTTGATTCCGGAGCTGACGATTATCTGTTAAAGCCTTTTGAGTTTCGCGAATTGCTTGCGCGCATCCGATCACTCTTAAAAAGAATTTCAATTGCTGAAACAGGAGAGAATATAATTACCTTTCTTGACCTTGAAGTGAACCTAAATACTTATGAAGTTAAACGCGGTGGTGAAAAGATTGTGCTTACTCAAAAGGAGTTTGCGTTGTTAGTGTTCTTACTGCGGAACAAAGGGAGGGCTTTGTCAAGGAATGAGATTGCAGAGAATGTTTGGGGTATAAATTTTGATACAGGAACAAATATTATCGATGTTTATGTGAATTTTCTGAGGAAAAAAATTGATAAATGTTATCCTAAGAAACTGATTCATACCCAGACAGGCATAGGCTACATTTTAAAAGAAGAAAAGGAATGAAATATAATATAAGGGCCCGACTCACTCTCCAGTTTACCTATATAGTTACAATTATTCTTATTCTGTTTTCTTTTATAATATATTATTTTTCAGCTGATTATCGTGAATATGAGTTTTATTCCCGCCTAAAACAAAAGGCAATCAACACCGCCAAGCTTTTAATAGAAGTTAAAGAAGTTGACTATAATTTGATGAAAATTATTGATAAGAATACCATAAACGCCATCAATAATGAAAAGGTTTTGATCTATAATTACAAAAACCTTCTTATTTACAATAGTTCAGATAATGACTTGATTGCTACTTCAAAAGCACTTCTGGAGAAAATTAGGCTATTAAAAGATGTACGGTACCACGAAGGGGGGAAGGAAGTTATTGGGCTACTTTACATGGATAAGAGTGATCAATATGTGGTAATATCTTCTGCCTTAGATAGCTATGGAATAAAGAAACTCAATAATCTGAAGTGGATTATTTTCATTGGTTTTTTTATTAGTATCGGATTAACGGTTTATACTGGCAGAATATACGCAAACAGAGCTCTTAAACCCATGTCTGATGTAGTGAAGCAGGTTGATAAAATTACCATTTCTAATTTGGATATGAGGGTAAATGAAGGAAACGGGACAGATGAAATTGCACAACTCGCCCTGACTTTTAACAAAATGCTTGAACGGTTGGAATCTGCCTTTGAAATGCAAAGGAGTTTTGTTTCAAATGCATCACATGAATTACGTACCCCACTAACCTCAATTACAGGACAAATAGAAGTTTCGTTAATGAAAGCGAGGACACAGGAAGAATATGAAAAAATTCTGGAGTCTGTTCTTGAGGATATCAAAAATCTTAATGCACTTTCAAATGGTTTGCTTGATCTGGCCAAAGCAAGCTCCGATATTTCTGCGATAGCCCTTCATCCATTGCGAATTGATGAAATTCTTTGGAAAGCCAGGGATGAACTTATTGAGGAGAAAAAAAACTACAACATCTCCATAAAATTTAGTGAACCAATTGAGGATGAGAAGGAATTAACTGTTCTTGGCAATGACCATTTACTTAAAACAGCAGTCATTAACCTGATGGATAATGCTTGCAAGTTTTCCTCTGATAAATCTGTTGAAGTTGAATTAAGTATCGAAGGTAAATTCATTGTGGCGGCATTTGCTGATAGGGGTATCGGAATAGACGAGGAAGATATGGAAAACATATTTCATCCATTTTTTAGGGCAAATAACGCCAAAAATATTTTCGGTAATGGTTTAGGTCTTTCATTAACTGATAAAATCATTAAGTTGCACCAAGGAACAATCAAAATAGAATCTCAGCTTGAGCAAGGCACAAGAGTCACTGTGATGATTCCATGTCTTTCATGATATTATGTGTGTTGCATGAGCATTGACCTATAACGATTAAGTGGGAAAAACAAACAACTGGAATGACGATATCCCGATTTAGGCTCACTGAAAAATCGTTAGGATACTGGTTTATTGAGATATAATGACCTTTAATGGGTTCCCAAATGATAGTATTGAGCTTGTTTTTTTCAAAGAAATCTAAATGCCAACTAATAGTTCTCTTTGACAAGTTAAAAGACATTGAGAAACTTTTGCATGCCCTGGGAGAGTAACAATATAGCCGTTTGGAATTTAGAGTTTATTCGGCAAGAACTTCCAATAATTCCAATAATACAGAAATGTCGGTTACATTATATCTGGCGAAAGAAGGGTTTAAACCGACCCGAATAGAACAGGCGGAATCTGGTAAAGCCTTAAAAAGAAATTCATCAGTTTTATCATCTCCAACAGCAAGGATAAAACCGAACTTTTGATTTGACAACAAAGCATTAGCCGCTTGTCCTTTATCGTATTTACCACTTTTTACTTCTAACACTTTATGCCCTTCAAGTATTTCAAAATCTGTTTTATGATGGATTATCTCAGATAGATCATCCCGCAATTCATGTAGACGCAATTGAGCAAAATCTGAATCAGCATTTCGGTAATGCCAGGCAATACTGCCAGTTTTTTCTTCGATAAAAGTACCGTTGCAACGACTTACATATTCGTTCATAATTGGTAAAACCGCTTCTTTCCACTGTTCACCTGTGTTGATTGTAACTTCCCAATCAGCGACTCCCTTTCTAATATAGTAGCCATGTTCGGCTACCAAACTGACATTAACACCTGCAAATTGCATTTCAAGAAATTTCTTATCCCTCCCGCTGACGATAACAACTTGGTTTTTATCATCATTTGACAATTTCTTTATGATTTCCACCGTGTTTTCATTAATTGTTGCCAGTTCTGGAAATTTTGCAAACGGCACAAGCGTTCCGTCATAGTCGAGAAAAAGAATCCTCCTGTCGGCTTTTCGATAATCAGTAACGATTTGTGATGAAATCGCCTTGTTGATAAATCTTACGCTCACTAATTTTTGCAATTTCTTTGTGTCAAATGTCTGGTTGAAAAAATCAAAAGCCCAGGTAAAAACGTTGTAGTTAGAAATCCGGTTTTGCATCCTTTCGAGGCGGGTATGTTTTTCCTCCGGTTTCATCTCAAGGGCCTTAAAGATTGCCTCTGCCATTTCGATATTATCAGCCGGGTTAATTATTAAAGCTTCGTTTAATTCCGCCGCTGCACCAGCCATCTCACTTAGGATTAAAACTCCTTTATTTTCAATCTGACAAGCCACATATTCCTTGGCAACAAGGTTCATCCCGTCTCGCAAAGGGGTAATTAGCCCAACATCACTCAAATCGTAAAGTGCAACAAGCTCATTAAACGACAATGATTTGTATTGATAAATTATTGGTCGCCAAGCTAAAGAACTGTATTTACCATTAATACGGCCTACTGTTGACTCTATCTCCTTTTTTAACTTTTTGTATTTCTCAATGTTATCACGGGATGGGACAACTACCATATTGAAAACAGCCTTTGAATGCCAAGAAGGAAATTTTTCAAGGAATGTTTCATATCCTTTGAGCCTTAGCAATAAACCCTTTGAATAGTCGAGCCTGTCAACAGAAAAGATAAGTTTTTGCCTGGCCAGATGAAGTTTGATCTTTTGCTTTTCTGCTAAAACATGTTCTTTCAGACATGCATCATGAAATTTATCATAATCAATTCCAATGGGGAAAGCGTCCGCTTTGACCCGCTTATTCGGGGTATATATGATATTTTGATGGACCTCAAAACCTGTTGTTCGCTTTACACACTTGATAAAGTGTTGTGTATAATCATGGGTGTGAAATCCGATCAAATCGGCTCCCAACATTCCTTTAACAATAGACTCACGCCAACGGCGTGGCAAGAGCCTGAAAATTTCAAAAGATGGGAATGGAATATGTAGAAAGAAGCCAATGGTGGCATCAGGTATTTTTTCCCTGATCATTTCGGGCAGCAACATTAACTGATAATCGTGAATCCAAATAAAATCACCCGGTTGGATAATTTTAATCAACTCTTCGCAATATTTTGAATTGGCTTCCTGATAAGCCTTATAATAGTCGTTGTTAAACACGCTATACGATGGGAAATAATGAAATAATGGCCAAATCAGGTCATTACAAAAACCACCGTAAAACAGATCGTTTAATGTTGGCGTAATAGTAACCGGGAGGATATCAAAATTTTCATTTTCAAAGCTCTCAGGCGGTACATTTTCAGCTAAATTATCGTTAATGCCTACCCAAACAATTTTACTGTTTTTTAGGACTTTGTTGTTGGCTTTAAAGTTTTCGGACAAAGCAAGTATAGCTGAAACAAGACCGCCTGAATTTTGAACGGCTTTGTAACCTTTTTTGGTCTTAGTTAATTTGAAAGGCAAACGATATGCAGCAATTACCAGCCTTTCAAAAGGAGTTTCATTGACCATTCCATTACTGTTTTGTACGTTGCTTTACTTATCTTACTTAGTAAAAGCAATGTTGGGTTTGCTCAAATATAGCCAAAATTTGTTAGCTCTAAACCAAATAGAAAGATAAGATTATGGATCAGTCTTTTAGCAATTCTATATATTCAAATGGCAACGCTACGGTTTAATAAATTTTGAAATATATACCTCCTCTGAAAATAGTCTGGCCGTATTAATTAACGCTAAATGAGAATAGGCTTGCGGAAAATTTCCCAAAAGCCTTTTTGTGTCAAAATCAATATCTTCGCTAAAAAGTCCCAGGTGGTTTGCACAAGCCAAAAGGTTGTCAAATATGATTTTGGCCTCTTCTGTATTTCCTGTTTTGTACAACGCCTGGACTAACCAAAAGGTGCATATTGTAAATGAAGAGGTTGGTTTGCCAAAATCATCGGCGTTGATGTACCGATACATTAACCCATTATAAAAAAGAGCATTTTTAACCGCAGTCACGGTTTTTTTATATTTTATATCCCCGGCATCAATAAAACCATACTCGGCCATGAGCAGCAAGGAGGCATCAAGATCTGAATTGCAATAGGTTTGGGTGAAAGTTTGCAAATCCTCCTTCCATCCGTTATTTAAGACATCCTCTTTAATGTTATTTGCGATGCCTTGCCAAACTTCAGCATAGTACTTTTTATTCAGGAAACCTGCAATTTTCGTAGCTCTGTCCATCGCAACCCAACTCATTACTTTAGAGAAGACAAAGTGTTTTTCCCCGTCTCGTATTTCCCAGATTCCTTTATCTGGTTTTTCCCATTGAGAAGAAACGGTACGGGTAATATTACGAACCGTTTCCCACATTTCTTCAATTTCATCTAGAGTACCGGGGAAAAACACGTAATATTGGTAGATAACATTCAATAGGTAACCAAACACATCATTTTGCCGTTGAGAATAGGCTGCATTTCCAATTCTTACCGGCTTCGATTTACTATAGCCGGAAAAGTGGGGCAAGTCTGCTTCGTTAAGAGCCCGTTCTCCTCTGATTCCATACATGATCTGGAATGAATCGTGTTTTGACTGAAGAATTCTCTTAATATAGCCTAAAAATCCTTGTGCCGATTTGTAATGGCCCATTTTAATCAGCGTATCTACTGACATGGACGCATCGCGTAACCAACAAAAACGATAGTCCCAATTACGCACTTCTCCGATTGATTCAGGAATACTGGTTGTTAAAGCAGCTAAAATTGCACCTGAAGACTGAAATGTCATTAATTTAAGTACCAACACGCTTCTGATTATTTCCTCGGTATATTTTTGGTATTTCTTTGTGCGGTTAGATAAGTTTAACCAATATACCTTGGTCCGCTGGTATTCAAGATAGACACGGTTTATATCTATATCGATTAACTTTTGATTGTAAGACAAAAGTAGAAATTGGGTGTCTTTAAGTTCAATTTCCTTTTCATCCAAAATATCATTGAGGATTAAACTAGAATATAAATAGATGCAATCATTAGGATTAATTTTTGAGAAAGTACGGATATAGCTCTCCTGTATTACATGAGCGACTTCGTCCCTTGCATAGTTAAGTAAAGGATTATAGCTGACCTTAAATGTTGGTTTTCCGGATAGGAGCCTGATATAACGATAAATCTCTGAGGGGGCAAAATAGTCATTGTCGATTGTTTTGTAACGGGGCATAAAATCAATTACCTCAAAAGAATCTTGTCCCGATCTAAATTGGGTACATAATACATTTGTCCTGTAAAAATACTTTTGATTTATTGTGTAGCCACTGTCTGCAACGATACTAAACGAACCACCTCTTTCATTATCGAGAATTTTGGCGAAAACCGATGGTGAATCGAAATCAGGCAGACAACACCAATCAATGCTTCCTTTCTCGGATACAAGGGCAGCGCTCCGACAATTGCCAATGACACCGTAATTAAGGTTATTCATTTATCATGATTGTAATTCCTTCCAATATATGTATAAAGGAATTAAAATGCAAAAATTTGCCAAAGGAGTGATAGATTAATCTTATATTTGAGAATTTCCGGGAGTACCTGGCATATTGCACAGGAACAGGGGGGAGCGCTTTAACCTACATTTTGCAAGATCAGTTTTAATTATTGACAGGCATTGCACTATTCTTCTGAGAAATGAACTAATTCCGTGCGATAGGCATTAAAAATGGTTGATTTTGAGATACAACCGATATATTTCTGATTATTGACTACAGGTAGATTCCAAGCCTCACTTTCATGAAATTTTTGCATTACGCTTTCCATCTTCTCATTAGGTGAAATTATTGCCGGAGGCATGACCATCAAATCTTTAACAAGTGTAACATTGTAACGTTCTTCATCAAACATGACAGGTCTAATATCGTCAAGAAGTACTATACCACAAAATTTATTATCACCTTCAATTACTGGAAAAATGTTTCTTTTTGACTTGGAGATTATCTGTACCAAGTCCCCAAGGGTATTGTCAATTCTGACTGTTAGGAGATCAGTCTCTATTAGATTGTTCAATTTTAGGAGAGTAAGTACAGCCTTGTCTTTGTTGTGCGTAATTAGTTCACCATCCCGGGCGAGTCTTTTATGATAGATGGAATGCGGTTCAAGTGGTGTTATGGTTAGGAAAGCAACTGCTGCTGTGATCATTAAAGGGATGAGTAATCCAAATCCTCCGGTGATTTCAGCAATCAAAAAGATAGCCGTCATTGGTGCGTGCATGACCCCTGACATCATTCCAGCCATTCCTGCTAAAGCAAAATTTCGGACAGGGACCTCTTTCCCGGCGTAATTCAGTAAAGATGACACAAAAAATCCGCCTAATCCGCCTAAAAAGAGAGTTGGAGCAAAAATACCTCCGCTACCGCCAGCTCCGTTTGTTGCAGCCGTTGCTACAATTTTTACCAACATAATTAGGAGTACCAAACCAAATAAGATTAATTGATCATCTTTAAACTCAACAAAAAGTGAATTATTAAGAATGCTAGATCCCGCATCAGTAAGGATTTGTTCTATTGATAAATATCCTTCACCCCATAGTGACGGGAATAGGAAAACCATAATCCCCAGCAATATTCCGCCGATCATCACCCTTAAATAGGTATTTTGAATTTTCTTAAAACTACCCTCTACAAAAATATTCCCTCTCGTAAAAAGAAAAGAGAAAAGGCCACAAAAGATCCCTAAAACAATATACCAAGGAATATTGGCGAGATTAAATTCCTTTATGATCTGAAATTCAAAATGATGTGCATTCCCCATCAAAAAAAATGCCAATGACGCTGCTGTTGCAGCCGAAATCATAAGCGGAAGCAGTGAGGCCATTGTCAAATCGAGCATTAATACCTCTATTGCAAATAACACACCTGCCAATGGTGCCTTGAAGATTCCTGCAATGGCACCTGCTGCACCACAACCAATCAGGACAGTCATCGAGCGATAACTGAGATGAAAAGTTCGTGCGATATTGGAGCCAATCGAGGAACCGGTTAATACAACAGGAGCTTCCGCACCAACTGATCCCCCGAAACCAATAGTGATTGTACTTGAAATAATGGAGGTAAACATATTATGAACTCGGAGCAACCCTTTATTATTGGCAATTGATTTCAGAATTTTGGTAATTCCATGTCCGATATCATCTTTAACAAAGAATCTTACGTAAAGCACAGTAATTAAAATGCCAATTCCTGGGTAAGCCAGATATTGATAATTTTCAGCATAAGTAGTAAAATCGCGTGTTAGAAATTTGCCAAGTATGTGAATGAGATTCTTCAGAAGAACTGCTGCAAATCCACTAACAAGACCGACAACAAAACTTAGCAACAGCAATATCTTATGCTCACTAAAGCGATTTAGACGCCATATACTGAAATCTTGAATTAACTTATAATACTTTTTCATTCCAAAGTAAAGTTAGCTTTTTTATACATTTAGCTATGATTCAATTTGCAATTCGCAAATTTATACCAAACAGAATTCAAAAATAAAATTTAAACAGTTTCTAAATATGATTTTCGTAATTTCGGCCTGAAAAATAGCTGGGTTTTTAGTCAATAATTTGAATGTCAAATCTTTTTAGATAGGATGGCTTTTAATAGGGGGATTTTTCAGCGAACGGAGTTACTTCTTGGTAAAGAGCGGCTGGAAAGGGTTATGTCCAAAAACGTGATTATTTTTGGAATAGGCGGTGTAGGCAGCTGGTGTGCAGAGAGTCTGGTAAGAAGCGGTATACAACGATTGACGCTGGTTGATTCTGACCGTATCTGCGTGACCAATATCAACAGGCAATTGCATGCGACAATACATACCGTTGGTGAAGTAAAAACCGAGGCGCTTAAAAAGAGGCTTTTGGAGATCAACCCTGCCGCTCAAATTCTGTCCATTCAAAAGATTTACAACAGGGATAACCACGATTTTTTTGAGCTCGACAAATACGATTTCATCATAGATGCCATTGATAGCCTCAGCAACAAAACACATCTGATCAGGCAAGCTACCAAAACCAATGCCGTTTTTTTCTCCTCCATGGGAGCTTCACTTAAATTAGACCCGACAAAAATCAGGGTAACCGAATTTTGGAAGGTAATCAGATGTCCGCTGGCAGCCAAAATAAGGAAAATGATCCGGAAAGGGGAGTTGCCGGCAAAAGAATTCATGTGTGTTTTCAGTGAGGAGCTCCTCGAGAACAGCGGAAGCGGTTCCTCCTGCGGAACCGACAAATGTTTGTGCCCGAAGGCAACAAAAGGTCCCGGTGACCCCGACCTGGCCGACCACGAATGGTGCAGTCAGAAAGCCGTTATCAACGGGACCCTCGCCCACATTACTGCCATTTTTGGATTTACCCTGGCAGGATTGGTGATTCAGCACATTTACAACGAAATATAATCGTTAAGCCGCAACCTCAAAGGTGGAAACCTTCACGTTCACGGGAGTGGTATTCCTTAAGTTATCATTGATGGGGCAACGATTTTCAACCTCTTTCAACCATTTATCGATCGACAACTGGTCGGCGTCAGTATCAATATTGATGCTGACATTAATACTTTGGAATCCGGCCCTGTCATCGTTCGATTGCCCCAGGAACTTGGCTGGATTGAGGTCTCCATCGACTTCGATGGCCAATTTTTTTATTTCAATTCCTAATTCTTTGGCTACCAGATGGGCAACTACATTCAAACATCCTGCATATCCTGCAAGTAAATATTCTACAGGATTTGGACCGTGGTCTGTACCACCCAGCGCTGCCGGCTCATCTACGATAACTTTAAAATTTCTGGCATTCGCTACAAATTTGGTAGGGTTTTCATTTCCCCCTTTGATTGAAAAATTTAAGAGTCCCATTTTATTTGATTTTAAATGATTTACTGTTGTTTTACTTTGACAAAGATGAGGTACAGGCTACGATCATGCAATACCTGCTAAGTAGTATTTTGCATACCCTTATCAAGGTATTATTTCCGAAAATCACTCTTTTGTTGGAAATTTAACATCAAACAGTTAAAATTGTATTGCAATCTTACCATGAATTGTCCCATGATCATCATTCGCCCTATAGAACAATCTGACAACACATATCTGGCAAATATTGTACGGGAAACTTTGGTGGAGTTTGGGGCGAATCATCCCGGAACAGTCTATTTTGACGAAGCTACAGACCATCTTTATGAAGTTTTCAGGGCAGATCGTTCCCACTATTTTGTTGCTGAAATGGATGGCAGGATTGTCGGAGGAGGTGGGGTTTTCCCGACCTCAGGTTTGCCGGATGATACCTGCGAACTGGTGAAAATGTATCTGATGCCGGAGTCGCGAGGCATTGGTGTGGGAAGGTCGATCCTCGAAAAATGTTTGGAAAGTGCCCGGGAGTTTGGATTCAGAAGAATTTACCTTGAGTCGATGCCGGAGTTAAGTTTGGCATTGAAAATTTATGAGAAATTGGGTTTTACCTATTTGTGCGCACCCATGGGAAACAGTGGCCATTACGGTTGCGAACTCCATATGATCCGCGATCTTTAAAAAATAAGTCCACCCCGAAAAGTCCTTTTCTGACTCAGATATAGTATTCGATGTTATCAATCCAACCAGCTTTGATGGCATGAATAATTAATTCTGATGCATTTGTGACGCCAATTTTTTTAAATATATTTTTTCTGTGTGTACTTACAGTGTGATTACTAATATTTCGTTTGAAAGCAATCTCCTTGGTTGTAAGTCCATTGGCTATCATTCTTACGATTTCAATTTCGGAGGTGGTCAACGTTTTGGACTCTTCAGTTACGAATTTACTCTCTCCCAGATCAAGGTATAGGTCCAATATTTCATCCGAATAGGATTTTTTCCCCTTTAAAGTAGATTGAATAGCTGACCACAGCTCATCTTTGTCCACATTTTTGTAAACAACATTCCTGATCCCGATTTTCGACAACCATAGAAACTCACTTTTGCTAACCACATTGGTCAAAACCAGTACTTTAATCAGAGGATACAACCCTTTGATGGTTTTTAGGTCATCTATGCTGCTGTAGTCAATTGTAGCTATGTCTGTGATCAACAAAGTATTTGGATGAGCACTCAGCAAGTTGAGTAATTCCGATTTTGACCTTGTGATGCCGGTAAGTGAAAACCCTGCCTCCTCCAAAATCATATTTCTGAGCGTTTCAACAACCAGATATTGAGAATCAGCGATAACAACATGATGGGTTCCGTGCATACTTAATTTAATTATCTAACAAACTGAAAGTAAAACTACATCTTTTGCCGAAAGATAAAAAATGAAAAGGTCATTGGGGATAGAAAAAGGGCAGAAATCTGTTTTCCACCCTTTTCATTTAGTCAAACATTATTTGTCAATGGCTTGAAGATACTTCTTACCAGTCCATACTTCTCATGAATTTCAAGAACTTTGGACAAATTTTCCAAGTCTTATGATAAATGTCTTACCTTGTCAAATGCCTGGGAGAGATCATAAATAATATCTTCCACATGTTCAATCCCAACTGAAAGACGGATGAGTCCGGGAACCACACCTGATGATAACTGCTCTTTTTCAGATAGTTGCTGGTGAGTTGTAGAAGCCGGATGAATGATTAATGTTTTTGCATCGCCAACATTGGCAAGATGGCTGATCAAGGTCAGGCTGTTGATAAATTCGTCGGCCGCCTCAGTCCCTCCTTTGATTTGAAATGACAAAACCCCTCCGAAACCAACTTTTAAGTATTTTTTCGCCAACGTATGATAAGGGCTTGTTTGTAAGCCGGGGTAGTTTACCTTTTTAACTTGTTTGTGTGATGAAAGCCACTCAGCTATGGTTTTTGCGTTGCTGACGTGCCGCTCTATTCTCAACGAAAGCGTCTCAAGGCCTTGAAGCAACAAGAAGGCATTGAAAGGACTTAATGCCGAGCCATAGTCGCGGAGGCCTTCAACTCTTGCCCTTATGATAAAAGCAATGTTGCCGAATGGTCCGTTGGCCCCAAAAACATCCCAAAAGATCAATCCATGATATCCTTCTGAAGGCTCGGTAAATTGTGGAAACTTACCATTGGCCCAATTGAAATTGCCGGCATCAACAATGACCCCGCCAATACTTGTACCATGACCGCCAATCCATTTTGTCGCAGATTCTACAACAATATTTGCACCATGTTCAATCGGACGGAACAGGTATCCTGCTGCACCAAATGTGTTGTCAACAATCAAAGGGATGTTGTGTTTTTTCGCAACTGCTGCAATTGCCTCAAAATCAGGTATATTAAATTCCGGATTTCCAATTGTTTCTAGGTAGATGGCTTTCGTGTTTTCATCGATAACCGCTTCAAAATCTTCAGGAGCATCGCCGTTCACAAATTTCACCTGGATCCCCAAACGCTTGAACTGGACCTTGAACTGATTATAGGTGCCGCCATAGACAAAGGATGTTGAAACGAAATTATCCCCTGTTTGCAGAATATTGGTCAGGGCAATGAACTGGGCTGCCTGTCCCGATGAAGTTGCCAATGCAGCAACACCACCCTCAAGGGCAGCGATTCTTTTTTCGAACACATCCGTTGTGGGATTCATGAGGCGGGTGTAAATATTCCCAAACTCTTTCAATCCAAAAAGGTTGGCGGCATGTTCCGAATTGTTGAAAACGTAAGAAGTTGTTTGATAGATAGGGACTGCTCTCGAATTTGTCGTTTTATCGACTTCCTGGCCCGCATGAAGCTGCAGGGTTTCAAATTTTAAAATGTGCTCTGACATAACTTGTTTGTTTTTAGATATTTATTATTTGCTAAAATTTTTTGCCTATCCAACACCGCAAAAGTGCGGAGGAAAATCTATCCGTGAAATACCTAATATTGGGTATTTTGTTACCTGCAACAAGGTATTGTATTTGACCATTGTTGACATTAAGTAACTCTTTCATAGAGCATGTTGTACCAAAATATATTATTTTCGGAAGGGAGTGTCGATTGTGGACCTTCAGAAAGAATTGACTTACCGACCAATGAGGGGTGGAAATAACAAAGTTCGTTTTGATATAAAATATTTACTAAATTTGATAAAGTATTTTTATGTTGGACAGATCTTTTTCGTTGCCAATATTTTCAAAACCTGAAACCTTTACCTTTCAAAAAATGCAAGATGCTCTGGAATTTGTATTCTCCATCGGCTTTTTGTAAGGTGTTTAATACCATAGTGGATTTTTGATCAAAAAATTAAAGAATATGGACAAAAGAATTTTTTATTTTGTTGCAATGGGAGTTCTCCCTTTTCTTTCTTCCTGCAACAATGACAATGAAGACAAGGTCAAAGAAATCTCCAAAGACGGGGCCATTGAAACGACCATGAGTGTGGAACATATTGGCGATAAGCTCGATGTAATTAAAACAACGCATAAGATTTGGGTTAAAAACATGCTGGTCAAGGCCTCGGTGCATATTGACACGATCCCCGCATTGGGCATTCTAAGAACTGAAACAGAAACCACTGAAGGTGTGACCAGGCAAATCGATGTAAAGAAGGATTATGAATTCTACATCACAGTTAAGTAATTGACCATGAAGAAATCAGGATACATAAAACTGGTTCTGGTAGCCACCGTCTTCTCTGCATGCAGCAGTTCGAAGAGTGATCGTGAAAGGTCGGTTTACATGCGTTCAGATACAACAGCGCATTATTCGAGGGCTCACGGAATGGGACTGGGATACCTGGGTTATTACTACGCATTCAGGCCCTATGGGCTAATGGGGCCGGGCAGTGGCTTCGCCCGTACAGGTTATTATTCCGGAGCTATCAACAAAGGATCTAATATCGGGACAAATGGTGCCAAAAGTACCGCTGTGAGAGGCGGATTTGGTGGTACAGTAAGAAGTTCGGCCTCATGAAGAGACACAATATAACTCCCCGGAGCGGCTGGCAGCAAAAAGTGGAAGAGTTGGGATTCAATTTTCACACCCTTGAATCTCCATATTGGGATGAATCGGTCTATTATGAATTTTCTATGACTGAGGTTGAAACCCTGGAGAAAGCAACCAACGATCTGTGGGAACTCTCGCTGAATGCTGTTCAATATGTGATTGACAACAATTTGTACCATTATTTTCACATCCCCGAATGGTTTATCCCACACATTGAAGATAGCTGGAACAACGATTTGCCTGTCATTTATGGGCGGTTTGATTTTGCATTTAACAATGGAAAGCCAAAGCTCCTCGAGTTCAATGCAGATACTCCCACCTTGTTGTTCGAGTCTTCTGTGGTACAGTGGCATTGGTTGCAGGATTTTGATGACCGGCGCGATCAGTTCAACTCCATCCATGAGAAGCTTATTGCGTACTGGAGCTACCTAAAAGAGTATCTCCATCCGGGATTCCTTCACTTCACCACTGCAAAGGATTCGGACGAAGATCTGACCACCACCGAGTACATGCGCGACTGTGCCATTCAGGCCGGCCTGGAGACCAAATTTTTGTACCTGGATGAAATTGGCTGGGATACAACCTATCCTCAGTTTCTGGATCTGGAAGATTCTATTATCAGGAATATTTTCAAGTTGTATCCTTACGAGTGGCTGGTTCATGAAGAGTTCGGCCAAAATATTCTGAAAGACAGATCCAAAACTTTCTGGATAGAACCCAGCTGGAAGATGATTCTCTCCAGCAAAGCGATACTGCCCATTCTTTGGAAACTCAATTATGGCCATGATAACCTGCTGGAGTCCTATTTTGAAGCAGACAAAGAGCTGGCAGGATCAAGTTTTGCCAAAAAGCCAATCCTCTCTCGGGAAGGAGCAAACATCCAGCTCATAAACAACGGGAAGATGCTTGCCGAAACATCGGGTGAATACGGAGAGGAGGGTTATATCTACCAGGCATTGTGCACACTTCCCGATTTTGATGGACAATATCCCCTGATTGGCAGCTGGATTGTGGGCCAGGAATCAGCCGGTATTGGCATAAGGGAAAGCAATAGTCTTATAACTGATAATGCCAGCAGGTTTGTTCCGCATCTTATCCTTTAGATTAAAAACAACAAAGCTCCTGGCAGCAATGCCAAATATTTTGCTCAATAAAATCTCAGATATGGCGTATAAGTTAGAGGAGCTGATAGACATTCCCCTGTTACAGGATTTGCAGGATAAGTTGAATGTTATTTATTCCTTTCCATCTGCCATCATTGATAACGATGGCAAAATTCTTACGGCCGTTGCCTGGCAGGATATCTGCACCAAATTTCACAGAATTCACCCGGAGAGTGAAAAAGAGTGCATCAAAAGCGACCGGTACATTTTGGATCACATTAAAGAGGCCAAACCTGCTGTCAGCTACCAATGTCCTCATGGTTTGGTAGACAATGCTGCTCCTATCATTATTGACGGAAAACATTTGGGTAATTTTTTTACCGGACAATTCTTTCTTGAGAAGCCTGATTTGGATTTTTTCAGAGGCCAGGCAAGGAAATACAATTTCGACGAAAAGGCCTATTTGGAAGCTGTAGAACGGGTTCCGGTATGGACCAGGGAGAAACTGGCACAATACCTCGATTTTATCAAAGGATTTATCGAAATAATTGCAGGTATCGGGCTGAAACAATTGAAGGAGATTGAGTCAAACAAGGCTTTAAGAGAAAGTGAAGAACGTTACAGGGCAATTGTGCAGAGCACTTCAGACTGGATTTGGGAAATTGATGAACAAGGTAAATACTGTTATTGCTCTGAAAGTATTGAGAATATCCTGGGATATTCGGTTGAGGAGATTATCGGGAAATCCCCTTTTGATTTGATGCCACCGGAGGAAAGTGAGCGGGTAGGAGCTGTTTTTCAAGGCATTGTGGCAAGGAAGGAAAGAATTGTCGATTTGGAAAATTGGAATTTACACAAGGATGGTCACAAAGTGTGCCTTTTAACCAACGGAATTCCGGTTCTGAATGAAAGTAGTAAATTAATTGGATACAGGGGAGCGGATAAAGATATTTCTGAACGCAAAAATGCGAATGAGGTGCTGCTGAAGGCCTTAGAGAAGGCTGAAGAGAGTGATCGTTTGAAATCGGCGTTCCTCGCCAACATGAGCCACGAAATCCGTACCCCGATGAATGGTATCCTTGGGTTTACCGAATTGTTAAAAGTTCCTGATTAAGCAGAGATGAACAAAACGAGTACATCCGGATCATTGAGAAAAGTGGTACCAGAATGCTTAACCTCATCAACGATATCATAGATTTTTCGAAGATTGAGGCAGGTCTAATGAAGGTTAACCTGCAAAAGTCAAATATCAACGAACAGATCGAATACTTGTACCACTTTTTTTTGCCGGAAGCTGAGTCAAAAGGAATTGTTCTCTCCTTCAACAATGCCTTAACTTCCCAAGAGTCCACGTTGAAAACAGATCGTGAAAAACTTTTCGCGATCCTGACCAATCTTGTTAAAAATGCCATCAAATATACCAACAAGGGGACTATTGAGTTTGGATACACACATGAAGAACGAGACGGAACGGAGTATCTTCAATTCTTTGTCAGAGATACTGGCGCAGGTATTCCCGAAGACCGCCAGGAAGCTATTTTCGAACGGTTTATTCAGACCGATATTGAAGACGTGATGGCACTTCAGGGAGCCGGTTTGGGACTATCTATTTCCAAAGCTGTCGAATTGCTCGGTGGTACAATTTGGGTAGAAAGCCTGGAGAATATTGGATCTGTCTTCTATTTTACCTTGCCGTATCATACTGAATCAACTGGGAATTTTTCTGTAAATCTTGATATTTCAATCGAAACATCAGAAAATAAGGCACATACAGAAAATATAGGATTGAAAATTCTTATCGTTGAAGACGACGAAACCTCCAGGTTACTAATTGAAAAAATAGTAAATCCGGTTACCAAAGATCTTTTAATTGCACAAACCGGGCTGGAAGCCGTTCAACTTTGTCACAGTAATCCTGATATTGATATGATTTTGATGGATGTTCAAATGCCCGAAATGGGAGGATATGAAGCGGCACGGAAAATCAGGGAATTTAATAAAAAGGTGATCATCATTGCCCAAACAGCCTATGCACTTGCCGGCGACCGGGAAAAGTCCATTGAGGCCGGATGCAACGATCATGTATCAAAACCGCTTAATAGCAGGCTGCTAAATTCATTGGTACAAACATATTTTGTTAAAGGTTGAACTTCAGAAAGTCTGATTTTAATTTGGTTGATCTAAAAGTGTTATAATTGTTAAAAATTATTCCAATGAAGAGTTTAAGTTTACTCGTAATGCTAGTTTTTGCCGGATTTTTAAGTTCTGGTCAGGAACAAAGTCCGCTACCAAAAATCAGCAAACAGATGGGAGATTATTTTGCTGCTTTTCCCAATGAGAAGATTTATGTAACCACAGATAAGAGTTTGTACAGACCTGGCGAAACCGTTTGGTTTCGGGCTTTTGTGACAGATTGGAACCACCAATCTGTTGGCAAGGAGAGTGGGGAAATATTTGTAAAGCTCTATGATTCAAAGGGTAAATCGGAGGTTCAGGAGCTATATAAATTAAACAATGGCTTTGTAGCAAGTGATTTGACGCTGCCCAAAGAGCTGGCAAAAGGAGAATATTTTCTCTGTGTTTATTCAGCACTGACAATTGCTCCTGAAGATGTTGCCATCACAAGGTTTTCAGTTGATCCATGGTACAGCAATCAATGGATTGTTGAAGCAAGCACAAAAGATAAAATCTCTGTTCCCGGACAGCAGAATGAATACAGTGCTATACTTCGGGATCTATCGGGTGAGATAAAAAAAAATACCGTGCTGCGTTTCCAATTGAAGAATGGTGAGAATGTTGTAGATAAGGGTAAGGTAAAGACGGATGCAGTTGGAAAGCTAACGATTCCATTTACATTGCCTTCAAAATCCAATGGCGAACCTTTTGTTTGCGAGTTGAGCGATAACCGGGATGATTGGCGAAGTGAAAGCTACCTCCCTTCCAGTCTCGATCCTGTCGAAATTACATTCTTCCCTGAAGGAGGTACTTTGATTCCCGGAGTCCAGTCGAAAATCGGGTTTACAGCATTCAATAAGTGGGGAATAGCTGTTGAGGTAGAAGGAAATATTCTGAATCAGGAGGGGCAATCCATTGCGCAGATTAAGACCTTTACCAAAGGTTTGGGACTCTTTTCTGTGGAAAATGCTGCCAATCAGAAATATAAGCTGGTGCTTTCAGGAGTAAACGGGCAAAACCAGTCGTTCGATCTTCCGGTACCAAATGAGAAAGGACTTGCACTTTCTATCGTGAAGAATGATACGGAATTTGTTACCTCCAATCTGATTTTTGCAGATAAGCAAAAGCATTCTATCGCTCTTTCCGTCTCCAGGGGCAGTACGATCTACTGGGCTGCCGACATGGATCTCGACAAAATCGGAAGAATAAAGATTCCGGTAGCCAATCTGCCACAAGGCATTAGTCTACTGTCAGTATTTTCGAAAGAGGGAGTAGTTTTGGCTGAGCGCATCGTTTTTGTGGATAAAAAGCAGGAGCTTAAACTGCAGATTGATCCTGAAAAGGGGTCACTGCTTGTTGGTGGCGAAATGAAAGTTAAAGTTCGGCTCACGGATGAGAACAATCAGCCTGTTTCGGGTAATGTGGCGGTGCTGGTCACAGACAAATCACGTCTGGATGAGGATAGAATAAACATCAGCGAAGGGCTGATGTTCGCATCAGAACTGGAAACTCCTTTTTCACTGATTTCAGACGCCTTCAAAGGGAGGGTTACCCAGACGACTCTGCTGGATGTCTATTTGATTGCCAACAAATTGAAGGGATTTAGCTGGGCGGAAGTTCTGGCATATAGCCCTGTAAACGATAAGGGTAACAGACAACCGTTAAAAATAGAATCCAACATAAATTTCGCGGCTAAGTTAGCGGATTTCGTTTCGGGATTTGCACGGAAATACATTTTATCGGGCACGGAAAATGTTCCTGATCCCGCCTATTTCGCCATCAATGAAGAACTTTTTCAAAATGCGCCTAAAGTATTTAAAGCCAACACAACAGCCTTGGATAACCAGCGAAAAATGTTCTCATCGGCAACAAGTATTATGGATGTCATTAAAACCCTCAAGCCTTACAAAATCGTTAACAACCAGATTGTTTTCATTGGCAGCGAGAATTCCTTCAATTACCAGGGTGGGGCGCTGATCGTTTTGGATGGTCAGCAGTTGGGAACAGACATTTCCGCCTTGTCGGCTATTTCACCCATGGAGGTCGATCACATTAATGTTTCGACCAATCCCATGGATATTCAACGTTATACCGGATTGAACTCAGTAGGGATAATCGAAATATTCCAGAAAAAGGCGCCCAAACTAGCTGAAACGGCAAGTGAGTCAAGTGCGAAATACGATCATGGGTACCGTATTCCGGGGAAGTTTTCCACCTCTCCAGTCAATCTCAAACGCGATACCCGAACTACTTTGCTATGGATTCCGGAACTGATCGTCGATAAATCCGGTAAGTTTGAGTTTTCGGTAACAGCAGGAAAAGTTAAGTCTGATTTTGTTGTAGAGGTTCAGGGTATTTCTGATGGTGGTTTGGCGGGAAGTGGAAAGACGACTATTGCGGTGGGAAAATAGCTGCTTATCTCCTGAAGCGAAAAGTATATCTAATTTATTATATGCACATTACAATATAGAGATACAAATGTGGACAAGAAGTAAAATATTTTAGATTAGAGTCCTCGCTGATTTTTAATTTCATTTTTGTACTTCAACAAGCAAGCTAATTATTTCACTTAATGCCAGCAACCTTTGATTAATTTAGTAATCACCTATTTTACCATTTATTAGCAGTTTTAAGAAAGTTTTACCTGTTGGCGTAAGCTGATGTTTTTGGGCAGGATGATTCGGTTTATTTGGAATCGAGTTTTCAATTAATTTGTTTTTATGGAGTTTACGAATAATCTTTCTTAGCTGACCGGAAATTTCTTTTTGCCCCATTTTATCGGATAATTCTTTAGTATTGAGAGGTCTATATTCTAATTGTCTTAATACAAAACCATATAGAGATTCCTGCTGCAACTCCTGCTGCAACTCTGGCTGCAACTCTGGCTGTAACTCTGGCTGTAACTCTGGCTGTTGTTTAAAATTCTTATTGGTAAAAGTTACCCTGAATGCGATACCCGGTTCTTTCCAGTCGAACCCAATTTCAGGATAGTATTGTAATTCTTCGGATATCAGCTTTAATCCATTACCCCACTGCTCAATAATTCTGAGTTTTTTGAATACCGGAGCCAGTATTTTGTTGCGGATGTCGGACTGTCCGGATTCCATGTCGCTAAAATCGACTGTTGGCAAAAGTTTACCGGGACTGGTGATTTCTACTTTATCGTCGAAAATGGCTATTTTGATGTCTTTTCCGGTGAGCGAATAATCGCGGTGAATGACGGCATTCCTGATAATCTCCCGAATAGCAACAATCGGATATTCCCAGCGGTCGTTGCGATAAACACCGGTGTAGTCGGTTGTACCTTGCGAAATGTGCCTCAACACAAACTGGTAGGCTTGTTCGGACTGAAGCCCCACGTTTACATCAATGGTTTTTTGGTCGATGAAATTTCCCGGAACGGTGCCTTTAAACCTTGCACATTCAATTTTGGAGTAGGGGAAATATTGTTTTTGCAAATCATCATCAGACAATAGGATCAGAGCATAGGTAGGCAGATTTCTGCCTTGCTCCGAACGGAAAAGTTCCAGTTTTTTTAATGCCTGAATGGTCAATTCTTCGCCTGTTTTCTCCTGAAAAAATTCTTTAAATATGCCAATGTCAATTTGCTCAACTGTTTTGGAGTAAACCAATTCGCTGTCGAAGGAAATGTTTTGCCTGTGGCGTTCGAGTTCGGCAATCATTTCGGCAGAGGCTAAACGATTGGTAGAACCTACCCGAATGAAAGTGCCTTCCGAAACGGATTTGTTTTTCAAATGATATGGAGGGGCACTGCCTTTGTACACCTGGGTGCGGATGATGTGTTTCCCCTCGTGCTGTAGGAATGTAATTTCGGGCAGTATCACTGGTTCACAAAGGTCGTGAATAATGTTGGCTATTTTTTCTTCAAGTGCAATCAGTTCATTTTCTTCCAGACCAACTACATCCCTTGGTGTGTCTTTAATCCCCAAATACAATTCTCCACCTGCGTCGTTTGCAAATGCCAAAATGGATTTAGCCAAATCAGAATTGGTTGGCAGCGACTCTTTGAATTCGAGACGGCGGCCTTCGGGCCGTAGAAGTATGTCTGTGAGTTTGGACATGGCTAAGATTTTTATTTCAGACCTAATTCATCAAGGTAGTTATATAATCTGGGTAATATGCTCCTAGTAAACTCGAATTGCGTTGCAGTTAGGTATTGGTTCTCAGATTCTTTCAGACAATTTATTTAGTTTGGGCTATTTTGTCGAATATACGATTTATTTGAATTGCAGAAATTCAAAAGGATTAAAAATGTTTATTCGTACCATTCTTTTAAAAATTCCTTGAATATTTTAATCTTGCTGAAACCACTTAACAATTGGCTCTCCTTGTTAATCAATAAATCACAATTGCAAGCTAAGTCATCTGTGAATCAACAATTTGAAAATTGTCCAAACAAATTATTGATTAACGGATGAATAATTTACTACATTTGCACTGTCAATGTCCAACGGATATTTGACGTGGTTGGCCGCAATACCGTAATTTGCGGCTTTTATATTGCCCCAAAATAAACAGGTAAATCGCATTTCTATATAATCCCGATACCGTATTTATCAAACTCAAAATTTGTTTTCAGTTCCATTTTAAAAAAGTGTTAGTTGGGTTGAATAACTTTTTGGTGCGTTGGCTGGATTGGTTGTTAAGTACCACGCTTTGAAGCCTGTTTTTTTACATATCTTTTTTTCGACTTCCCAAAGACTACCTGCCTTTTCTAAATTTCGCTTGTACCTGCATAAATTCTTTTGTGGTACTCCAGTTGCATCTGAAACCATTGAGGCCGTGGCACTAACGCCAGATAGATATTGAAATATGGTTTGCAGTTGGCTGGTATTCTGGCTATCATTGCTTTGTCTTTTGGGCAAAGAATTACTGGAGACACAGCCGTATACTGTGGGCTTCTCTAGTTTATCCGGTAAATAATTGCAAAGTTCACTGAGATCAAACCAACGGTCGGTTTCGGTTGGTTGTTCGCTGTGTACCTGTTTGCTATTCTTTAAACAGGAATTAACACAGTCAATAATTACCGTTTGTAAATCTTCAATCGGTAATGAAATAAATACTGTTTTTTCCATATCAATTTTTTTGATACAAAAAACAGCATACTAAAAAGCCCTATTTTCCTAACTTTCCACTTTGGGAATATTGGGAAAGAATTGTTTTAATATCTAATTCGGTTTTATTATTTTCTAGCCTTACATATTGTTTTCTAAACTCGCTTGCATCTTTAGTAAGGTTAAGCCCTTTTATCTTTTGGTTCAGTAAATCTTTGTAAACTGTATCTTTAAAATGTTTTATCAATGGTTTGGGTTTATGGTTTGTTAATACCCTAACCCACAAGGGGAATACCCCTTTGGCTTTGCCTATGTAATTATTTATTGCATCAATTACAGGAGGTTGTAATTCTCTTAATATTCCTAAACAGGGTTCAGCGTGTTTAGGGTTGTAAAAAAGTTCTTCAAATGTTTTCGGTGTTTCCTGTTCGATTTTTATTTCGGTTTGTTGAGGTAGTAAGGCTCTAAAATATTCATCGAAATACTTATAATTTGCAAGCATTACATACCAAGCACGGTAATATTTTCCGCCTTCAATTCCTTTAGATTTCCAACTGTTTGGGTTTGGAAGGGCGAAGGGGAAACATGCGTGACATTCGTTTCCAGTTTGTTGTTCATGTAACATTCTTTCAGAGCAAACTCCATTTAGCTGTCTTTCTCTGCATTCTTCAATTGAAAATGGGATTTTATCAACCCTTGGGCTTAAAGTTCCATCACTTGAATATGAAAATGGGAAATTATCAACCCTTGGATAAAATTGAAAAGTAAAACCGCCGTTATCACTTTCTTTATGATTCTCTACGTAGTTGATAATTTTCTCAATAGACAGTTTGTCAGATTTAAAAACAGAAGATTTGTGTTCTACTTCAATACTGTCGAATTTTTCATAACCAAGCATAAAACCTTCTTTGTATGCAAAAATGTATTCTGATATTTCGTTAATATCCAATATGAATTTATCATTATAAATAATTCTACGTTCTGTTATTAAATCCGTTAGATCTGTAATCTTAGAGGGTTGAATATAAAAACCATTCCAATAAACAAATGGATTATTTAATCGATCCGAATAACCTCCAAAATAATTATCAAAGGGTATTAGTTCCCTTGTGAGAATGTCTTTTACATGGGTTAGTTGGTCAATCTGTTTGTAATACTTCACATACGTTTCAGAGCGTTCGTCGTAATTTCTATATCTTTCTCGAATTGCATTTAATTCATTTCCAATAGAACCTATTATTGTTGTTTTCGTGGCTGGTACAATTAGTTCAGAAATGAAGTTTATCATTTGATTCTTGTAAATATTACTCATCCTGTAATACCTTTCAAGTTCATTTCCTTCAAATGTATGTACTTTGTCAATACTTGCATCTATTATCAAGGAATATTCGTCCCCTGTTTTCTTATTTTTTTGAATAGTTGTTCCAATGTTTTTCTTCAATCTTTCCAAAATTCTCTTTAAGTAAAAACCTCTGTCTGATTGATTTAGATTAGTGATATTTTCAATAATTTCAGCTTTGAATTTGTCGATATTTGAAAAAAGTTCATCGTTGAAGGTGTCAAATGTTAAGCCCAAGTCTTCATTAAATTCATAACAGAGACTTTCAGTAATTTTGAAAAACTCACTTTCGTACTTTGTTATCAAATTTTGCTGAGGTAATTTCTTAGTATTTTCAGTAACCTGTTCAATGACTGGCTCAATGGTTCGCAAATATGCATCCAATATTGGCGAAAGCTGTTCCATGTGTGCAGCTGTTAATATTCCTTTAAAACGCCCGTTTGTTATTCGCCGTAGGTCTATAACTATTTTGTTAGGAAAAGATGTTTTTGCACCTTTTAAATTTTCACTAGTTTGTAAATGAAATATCTGTTCGGCGTGGTGTCCTGCTTCTAATTCGTACTCAATAGTTTCTCCGTCTGGTTTTGTAAACATTATATGATTATAATCTCTTTGGTTTACAGCATCGTTGATAGTTTTAAATGCCATTGTTAAACCGAAAGCATATTCACTGCGAATACATTTTACATCTTTTCTTTTTTTCTTTAAGAAGGATAGTAGAGCAGGTAAATGATCAAATGATTCATAGATAATATAAATGAAATCTTCCTGCGTCATGTCGTTATGGTTTAAAAATCCGGTTTATTTTGTCTACTGCATTTCTAAAACACTTTGTTCCATTATTACTTTCCGATACAAAAATGCTTAAATATATTCCCAAGCACCTCATCTGTTGATATTTGTCCTGTAATAGCCCCCAGGTATTGAAGGCATTCGCGGATATCCTGTGACAAAAATTCGCCGGAGAGGTTGGATTCCAAACCGGAAATGGTTCGTTCGACGGCATCCAGGGCTTTGGTCAGCGCTTCGTAATGGCGGATATTGGTAACAATCACATCTTCCGGTAGAATTTTAAAGAGAGAGACCGACTCGTGCATCAAACTGATCAGTCCGGACAGGTTCTCTTTCGATTTTGCCGCAATGAAGACCAGCGCTTCATTCGTTTTCAATGGGAAAGAGGATAATTCCATTCGTATCCTTTCGGAAACCAAATCGGATTTGTTGGCGACCAAAATAAGCTTCTGATTTGTGATCTTGTTTCTGATCTCCTTTATTCTTCCAAGTATTGCTTCAATAGGAGAGGTGAGGTCCAGCACCAGCAACACCAGTGTCGCCTGCTCCAATTTCCTGTAGGAGCGCTCAATGCCAAGGTTTTCAATGGTATCGGTGGTTTCACGCAAACCCGCAGTGTCGAAGAACCGAAACTGGACGCCATCCAGGTTAACTACATCTTCTATTACGTCACGGGTGGTGCCATGAATATCCGAAACGATAGCCTTCTCTTCGTTTAACAGGGCATTCAAAAGGGTTGACTTTCCAACGTTGGTCTCTCCGACAATGGCAACTGGAATGCCGTTTTTAATCACATTCCCTAAGTTGAAAGAATCGGCCAATTTGCGAAGCAGGATGGCAATTTTGCGTGAAAGTTCCATAAGCTGGCTTCTGTCGGCAAACTCAACATCCTCCTCACTAAAATCAAGTTCCAGCTCTACAAGTGTGATAAAATGGAGAAGCTGTTCCCTTAACTGCGCGATCTCCGCAGAAAATCCGCCACGCATCTGGTTCAATGCCACCCTGTGGGCGGCGGAATTGCCTGATGCGATAAGGTCTGCTACCGCTTCGGCCTGCGAGAGATCCATCTTTCCGTTCAGGAATGCGCGCTGGGTAAATTCCCCGGGTTGTGCCAGTTCTGCTCCGCTATCAATCATCAAACGGAGAATTTGCTGTTGCACGTATTGCGATCCGTGACAGGAGATTTCCGCCACATCTTCACCTGTATAGGAGTGGGGCGCCCGGAAGAGTCCTATTACAACTTCATCCAGAAGGATATTCTCTTGAAAAATCGAGCCAAAATGGAGTGTGTTGGCGGACTGATCCGCCAGTTTCTTGCCCGGAGAAGGAGATCTGAAAACGGAATCAACGATCATGATTGCCCTGCTCCCTGAGAGCCGGATGACGGCAATGCCTCCTGTTCCGGCAGGAGTAGAGATGGCACAAATGGTTGAATCATTGAACATGTGTCTTTAATTTTTTACAAAGATAGCAGGATCCAATAAAAAGAGGGGTACCGAAGCACCCCTCTTTTCATTGGATCTCAATGGCTCTTGCCGGTTTTGGTTTAAGCTCCTCCCGTTTCGGAAGGGTGACCAGCAGAATTCCATCTTTGTAGGCTGCCTCAATCTGATCACCGTTGATGGTTTCAACAGGAATGTTGAAGAGTCTGCGAAATGAACGATAGCTGAATTCCTTGCGCGAATAACGTTCTCCTGATTCTGAATTTTCGGTTGAAACTTCAGCTGAAACAGTCAATCGGTTATGCTCCAGGTCAATTTTGAAATCTTCCTTCTTCATTCCGGGTGCAGCCACTTCAATCTGGATGCGGTTGTCGTCTTCAAGAATATTTACGGCCGGTAAAGTACTGTCTTCTGATGAAAATCCGGCGTTGCTCCAATCCACCAGTTCCCTGTTAAACAGTTGATTAAAAACGGATGGATAAAATCTGTTGTTTGTTCTGATCAATGTCATGGTCAATTCCTCCTATTCTTTAGTTAACATATTAAGTTTGCTGCCACGCTGTTGTGGTACAACCAGGATAAATCAATAGACGTGCCAATATTTGAAAGAAAATTTGTTTTCTGTTAATTTTCAGTCAGTTAATAAAATGAAGGGATAATATATGGACAAAATGACATTTGTATGCCAATAAATCTATGACAAAAAGTCATAAACATCTCATAATCATGTAAATATGTCAGTTTTATTGTGACTGGAAAGTTAAAAGAAAGATGGAATTACTTTCCTTAATTTAACAGATGGGATGCTGTTGAAACTCTTTGAATTATTTTTATATTTGATCTATTATCCAACCTTTGGTTAACTTAGTTAAAAAAACATCGAGATGCTTCCAAAATTTTTACTTGCAGACAATTCACAAGTCCTTCCCGACACGATCTTTATTATTCATACGGAGCAGCCCCGTTTTATCGTAGGTTGTGATTTGGAGGGATTTAGTGTAGATCAGGAGATTCACTGGATTGATGATGAACCTGACAGTGCCGACTTAAAAGCCGAATTGCTGGAGCAGGCTGAAGAGTTTATGGAACTGGAACTCGAATACGAGGATGAACTTGACAAACTGGAGGAGGATTCTGACAATTAATACAAAAGGTCATGCAAATTATTGAACAAGGAGGTCCCAAAAGACTCATGAGATCCGTTAAAGACAAAATGATTGCAGGCATCTGCGGAGGCTTGGCAGACTATTTTAACATTGATTCCACATTGGTAAGGCTTGGATTTGTGTTTACCGTGCTCTTCGCCGGAACAGGAATATTGGCCTATCTCATTATGTGGATCATCGTTCCGAAAGAAGAATTTTATTGAATCCCTATCAACCCCTTATGCAACGACGAAAATTCATTCAAAAATCAACAGCGGCTTTAGCTTTCACAGGATTAGGCACCTCTCTTTTTGCAATGCCTGAATTTCAGGATGTAAAACCATCCAACAAGGCATTCTTCAAGCTGAGGTATGCCCCAAGTATCGGAACTTTTAATGAATTGGCCGGAAAAGATCCCATTGACCAGATCAGATTCTGCAGCGATCAGGGATTCAGGGCTATGTTCGACAATGGTTTCATGAACAAACCGGTTGAGGATCAGGCTAAGATTGTTGCCGAAATCAACCGTTTAAACCTGAAGATGGGGCCGTTCGTGTTGTATGCAGATTTCAGCAAGGAATCCATGGTTTTAAAGGACAATGAAATCCGTCAAATGCTGGTCGATAAAGTGAAAGCCGGTGTGGAGGTTTGTCAGCGGACCGGACTAAAATGGGCATTGATGGTACCCGGACGGTACAACGAACACATGGATTGGGGCTACCAGACTGCCAATGTGATTGATATCATGCGCGAGTTGAGCGAAATTGCATTGCAGGGAGGGATGACCATCGTTCTGGAGCCCCTCAACAAGCGCGACCATCCCGGTCTCTTCCTGACGGGAATGGCCCAAACCTATGCAATTTGCCGTGGTGTAAACAGTCCGGCCTGCAAAATTGTCGATGACCTGTACCACCAGCAGATCACAGATGGGAATCTGATCCCGAACATTGAAGCCTCATGGAGTGAGATTGCTGCATTTCACCTTGGCGACAATCCCGGTAGGAAAGAACCGGGCACAGGGGAGATTAACTTTATGAATATTTTCAAATATATCCAAAGCAAGGGTTACGACGATGTACTCTGCATGGAACATGGCCGTAGCATTAAAGGCCGGGATGGTGAATTGGCACTGATCGAAGCCTATAGAAAGGTGGATAATTTTTAAGGTGTTATAAAGCGACAAAAAAAGAGGGCGGAATGGCCCTCTTTTTTTGTCGCTATTGATCTGTTTTTCAGATGGACAGGAATTTTTCCTGTCCTGACTGGCAGAATGCACATTTTGGATCGAGCTTTGCGTTGTCATAGGTATTTCCACAAACCGGACAAACAGCATATTGGACTGGCAAGTTACTTTCAGTTGAGGCTTTCAAAGATTCAAGCGCTTTTACGTAGAAGTCATGGTGTTTCTTCTCTGTGTCAAAAGCCCAGTTAAAAGATTTTTCAGCTTTGCCAGCCTTTTCAGCCTTTGCATCTGTTAAAAACTGAGGGTACATGGTACTTACCTCGTATCCTTCACCGTCAATTGCTGCCTGAAGATTTTCGGCAGTAGTTTTAACCTCAAACTCAGGTTTAAAATCGTCCATTTTCACACCCAAACCTTCCAGTACTTTTCTGTGGTTTCCGGCATGGATCTCTTCAGCTTTTGAAGCTGCAGCAAACAATTTGGAGATGGCTTCGTGCCCTTCTTCCTTTGCTTTCAGTGAAAAGGCAGCATACTTTGCGCTGGCAGTGGTCTCACCTTTGATGCCGGCTTTCAGGTTTTCGATGGTTTTGACAGGTTTGGCCTCATTGCAACTTGACAATGCGAAAATGGCCACAATTGAAAAGAAAAGAATGTTTCTCATGGTTACTTTTTTTAGGTGGTGAATTATTCTAAACTAAAGGGGCATCATGTAGTTGTATACGAGCGTACCACCCAGAAAACCGGTGATCGATACTGAAATGGTTGCCACTGTATAAAGGCAAAATGTAACCCATTTGAATTTGTCACAATTGCCTTTGTAACAAAAGTAGGATCGTGTAGCAGCAGTTGCCACCAGCAATCCAAGAGTAATCAATGCGAAATTCTCGTGCCAATTTCTGACCTCTTCTGCAGCGCCTGACATATCAGCTGTAAACAGTTGACCGGTTAAATAAGCGGCGACTGCCGTAAGTGCGCCGAAAACCAAAAGGTAGAAACTGATTTTGGAAAGGAAGAGCTCTTTTTTTATGAAAATTGAACCCAACTCCGCGATATAGCCAAATGTTACCAATGCAATGGGAAAATGGACCAACATGGGATGAAAATGACTTGTTTCAATCATGGGAAATAAATTTTAAGTTCCAACAGAAGACCAAGTTAATAAATTTATTTATCAATTCAAAAAACATATTTTTTTTCACTAAATTGAGGTAACTTTAGGTCGGATTTAGACAAACCTTCATCAGAAAAGCCCCATTTATGCATCAGGAAAAGTTGAACGTAGCGCTGCTGTCTGTTCTTGCAGCGGTTTTTTTAACTGGCTCTAAGTTGCTTATTGGACTTTTAACCGGAAGCCTCGGGATACTTTCCGAAGCGTTGCATTCGGGGCTAGATATGGTTGCCGCAGTAATTACCTATTTTTCCGTGCGTGTTTCTGATAAACCGGCCGACAAACAGCACAATTATGGGCATGGCAAGATTGAGAATTTTTCAGCTCTGGTTGAAACATTTTTGTTGCTGATCACTTGTATCTGGATCATATATGAGGCATCAAACCGTTTGATTACTGGGGAAACGCATATTGAAGTCGGCATATGGAGTTACATTGTTGTGATCAGTTCCATAATAATTGATATTTCACGTTCAAAAGCTTTAAGAAGGGTTGCAAAAAAGTACAATAGTCAGGCATTGGAAGCAGATGCACTCCACTTTTCAACAGATATATGGAGTTCGGCGGTTGTACTTTTGGGTTTGATATGTGCCAATTTTGGACTGTATTTTGCTGATTCAATTGCGGCGCTTGGAGTTGCAATGATTGTATTATCCGTTTCTTTTCAACTGGGGAAGAGATCCATTGATGTCTTGCTGGATAAGGCCCCGCAAGACACCGTCGACATAGTGAAGCAAACACTTTCAGAATTTGGGGAGGTAAAACACTTTCACAGTCTGAAAATAAGGACCTCCGGGGCAGATACCTTTGTCAAGGTTAATGTTCATCTGGATCCTGAATTGAGCCTCCGTCAGGTTCATGAAATTTGTGACAAGATCGAAAATGAAATTGGTTCCCGTATCGAGCGCAGCGAAGTAAACATCCATGCCGAGCCCCAGGATCCAGGGCATATTCAGACAGAAAAACAGGATGGTTTGTAAGAAATCACTGATTTTATCGAGCTTATTCAAATATATTGAGTAACTTTGTTCATAATATTGAGTAAAATTACTCAGTACATTGAGTAAAAATTCTAAATATGTTTGAACGTTCATATATAGAAGGACTTAAGAAAAGAATAGAAGAGCCAAGAAGGTTTATTCAAGTTGTGTTGGGGCCAAGGCAAGTTGGTAAAACGATGATGATAACACAACTTTTACAGAAAATAACTGTCGGATATTTGTATGAATCAGCCGATGCCATATCGAATGCAAACAATACCTGGTTGCAACAGATTTGGGAGAGTGCCAGATTGAAAATGAAGGCTGCAAGTTCGATGGAGTTTCTCTTGGTTGTTGATGAAATCCAGAAAATTGAAAATTGGAGTGAACTGGTCAAACAGCAGTGGGACAAAGATACCTATGAAAATATAAATATCAAAGTAGTACTCTTGGGATCCTCCCGTTTGTTGATACAAAAAGGATTGACAGAATCATTGGCTGGAAGATTTGAGACATTTTACATGGGGCATTGGTCCTATCCTGAGATGCGCGCAGCTTTTGACTGGAATGTCGATCAATACATCTATTTCGGTGGTTATCCTGGTTCTGCTGCACTTATTGGCGATGTAGACCGATGGAAAAATTACGTGAAAGATTCGCTGATTGAAACGGTCATTTCAAAAGATATATTGATGCTGACCAGGGTACTTAAGCCCGCTTTGCTGAAGAGGTTATTTGAATTGGGCTCACTTTATTCAGGTCAGATCCTTTCCTATACGAAGTTGATAGGGGAACTTCAGGATGCAGGAAATACAACTACATTGTCTCATTATCTGGATTTGCTTTCAGAATCAGGCTTGTTGACCGGACTCGAGAAATACGCTGGAAATGTAATAAGGAAGCGATCATCTAGCCCTAAATTTCAAGTTTATAACAATGCTTTATTTAGTGCAATGGATCACATCAAGTACGCAGATGTTGTGGTAAACCCTGCAAAATGGGGTCGTTTGGTTGAATCTTCAATTGGAACCCACTTGATAAATAATGCCTTGACAGAAAGATTTAATGTTTATTATTGGAGGGAAGGAAATCAGGAAGTGGATTTTGTTTTGGAGAAAAATGGACGTACAATTGCACTTGAAATAAAAAGTGGAAGAGGTTATATGCCAGTCGGAATGAAACTCTTTGACCAGAAGTTCCATCCTGATAAGCTGTTATTGGTTGGAATAGGCGGATTACCCGTGGAAGATTTCCTCAATATTAATCCGGTTGAATTGTTTTAAAATGTAAAGAAGTTAAATATCCTATCTTGTAGCGTTTATTGCCATATGAAGATACTGATCATTGAAGATGAGAAAACTTTGTCTGATGCCATCGTCGAATACCTCGACGGGGAGGGTCATCTGTGTGAAGTTGTTTACACCTTCGAAGAGGCTGTCGAGAAAATTGAGCTCTACCAGTACGATTGCATGGTGGTGGATATCAATCTTCCGGATGGAAGTGGTCTCGATTTGATCAGGCTGATCAAGAAAAGATCAATCACAGTAGGGATTATCATCGTTTCAGCACGTAACTCGTTGGACAACAGAATCGAGGGACTGGAAATCGGTGCCGATCACTACCTGACCAAACCTTTTCACCTGGCAGAGCTCAATGCACATCTGAAATCGATCCATCGCCGGATTAGTTTCAACGGAAGCAATGAGTTGATTTTGAACGAAATAAAATTGATTCCGGAGGAGCACCGGGCTTTTGTACTGGACAAAGAGCTGGTATTGACCAAAAAGGAGTATGAACTGTTGCTCTTTTTCATCTCTAACAAAAACAAAATCATCACGAAAGCCGGTCTGGCCGAACATCTGTGGGGCGACCATATGGATGCAGCCGACTCGTACGACTTTATCTACACCCACATCAAAAATCTTCGGAGAGAGTTGCTGAAGAAGGGATGCAGGGATTACATCAAAACTATTTACGGACTGGGATATAAATTTGACATCACTTGAGACTCTTAACCAAAACGACGCTTAATTTATTGTCTATCTCCCTGTTTATCTATCTTTTTGGGGTCATAGCATTTTATTATTCCTTGCGCATTCAGGTCGACAGCAATGTCAATAATGAGATGGGGAAGCGAAAAAACAGCATCGTGCGTCAAATGGAGGAGGCCCATTCATCTGTTAGTCAGCCGCCAAACAGGAATGAAATGGTGATTGTAACTCCGGTTGACAAAGCCATCCCCAAAGACCGCTATGCCGACACCTTGATTTTTAACAAGGAAGAGCAGCGGTACCAACTTTTCAGGCAGCTTGGTTTCAGTGAGATTGTCAATAAACAGCCTTATTATATTCAGATTTATAAATCCCTTGAGGAGACGGATAGGCTGATTGTCAGCATAATTACGACGATGACGGTGCTGGTGATTCTGTTGATCATTACCTTGTTGATCGTAAATCGATACTCATCAAGATTGGTATGGAAGGTCTTTTACGATACTGTCGAAAAAGTTAACCGATATGATCTGAATACACACGAGGAGTTTACTTTGCAGGATTCTGACGTGAAGGAGTTCGCGGACCTCAACCGGGTTTTACTTACGATGACAGAACGGATCAAGAATGATTATCTGAACCTGAAGGAGTATACAGAGAATGCCTCACACGAGATCCAGACACCGCTGGCCATTATCAATTCAAAGCTGGAACTTTTGCTGCAGTCGGGCGAGATGAGCGAAAAGCAGTACAAAGCGTTGGCCGATGCCTATGAAGCTTCCATCCGTCTGTCGAAATACAACAGTACCCTGATTTTACTGGCTAAAATTGAGAACAAACAATTTCCCGAATCTAAGAATGTTAGTCCAGAGACCATTATCAATGCGTTGCTGGAAAATCTGGATGACCTTATTCGCTCTAAAAAATTGGAGGTGCTCAAACAGCTTCTCCCTGATGTTACCCTCCGGATGAACCCGTACCTGGCCGAAATGTTAATCGTCAATCTGGTGAAGAATGCGGTCAGACATAATGTCAAATGCGGAAAACTTGTTGTGGAACTTAGCGAGACCTTCCTCCGGATTTCTAATACAGGGCCTGATCTACGTGTAGATAAAAATTTACTTTTCAAAAGATTTTATAAATCTTCATCATCACCGGAGTCTTTGGGCCTGGGACTGGCCATTGTTCAGAAGATTTGCGCCCTTTATGGGTTTGAAGTTGGTTATGAGTTTGAAGGGAAGATGCATTGCATGACGGTGAACTTCACCCAAAATAAATTTGGAACAATTACAAATAATGGGACTGTATAATTTTGAATTAATCCAGATAGTTGGATATGTTGAGTTCATCCACTAAAAAGAGCAGATAAAATTCATTGTCTATAAGGTATATGTTTATATTTTAAGTTGTTCAAATACAGGTATTTCATCGCTTTTCCTGATGATGCAATTTTGAAGGATGGACATGCAAAATCGTCGAAGCAGAACTTTCCTCCTTGTATACTTTTTTTGATTTCCAGATAAGCCTCAGGGGTCAGATATACAACTTCAGATTTACTACAGAATCTATTTCTAATATCGCTTCCGAAATCAATTCAGCGGTATCATCCCATGATCGGATTACTCGGTTTAAACCATAAGTCTGCACCCATTGAAGTAAGGGAACGTTTTGTCTTTTGCGAAGAAGACATCAAACGGTTTATTCCATTACTCCAGTTGAACGGAGTCTCCGGTGCCATAGTTCTCTCTACCTGCAACCGTACGGAAATCTACTATGAGATGAACGAATTACTGGTACCCCTGAAAGCATCAGACATCGAAAACCTTCTTTTCTCCTTCCGAAAGGCAGACATGGAGGTACGCAAATATTTCTATCACAAAGAAAACGAAGCGGTTGCCGCTCATCTGTTTCATGTTGGATCCGGGTTGGATTCTATGGCCCTTGGCGAATACCAGATTGTTGGTCAGATCAAAACAGCCGTTCAGATCAGCAAAACCAATAAACTGATTAGTTGTGTACTAAGCAAACTATTTGATGATGCCCTCAAAGCAGGCAAACAGGTTCGAACAGAAACCGCACTCAACAAAGGGGCAGTTTCCATTAGTTATGCCGGAGTTGAACTGGCATCAAAGAAATTGCATCACCTGAGTACCCACCCTGTATTGCTGGTAGGTGCTGGTCAGACGAGTGAGCTGACTATCCGAAATCTCATCAAGAAATCATGTTCCCTATTCACCATTGTCAACCGGACCAGGGAAAAAGCCGAAGAATTGGCTGAAAAGTACCATGCCAAAGTGGCTGAAATGGATCACTTATCAGAATTATTGCTTATCAACGATATAGTTATTACCTCGACTGCCTCCAAAAGACCGTTTTTTAGTGCTGAAATGGTTCAGGAAGCAATGGTAAAAAGATCCGGAAAACCTCTGTTTTTCATCGATCTCTCGGTACCCAGAAACGTGGCCATGGAGGTTGGTGCCCTTGAACATGTTCATGTTTATGATGTGGATGCACTTAACCATGTCATTGAAAATAATCTTGATAAGCGAAAAGGTGAAATTTTCATGGCAGAGCAAATGATCGAAGCCTCAGTTGCAGAATTCATGAAATGGTTCAATATAAGGGCTTTGGCGCCAACATTTAAAACCATCTCAACCAGTTTCCAGGAGGCCAGCAAGAATGTCCTGGATGGCATAATCAAGAACAGGGAGGCTGAAGAGTACGAAAAAGCGCTCGAATATGGTGATCTGATCACCAAAAAATTGATTGGCATGATGATAGAAAATATCAAGTCAGTCACCGACAACGGGTCCAACCAGGCGTACATTACCGTTGTAAATCAATTATTTGCACAAGAGTAAGAATGGAGCAAACCATACGAATAGGTACCAGGGGAAGCCAACTGGCACTCTATCAGGCCAATGTAGTCAAAGAGGAATTGGCCAAAAAATTTCCGGAACTACAGTTTCAAATCGTTGTAATCAAGACCAAAGGGGACAAGATACTCGATGTCCCTTTGTCCAAAATTGGTGACAAAGGGCTTTTTACCAAGGAACTCGAAGTTGCCATGTTCGACAATGAGATCGACATGGCCGTTCACAGTTTGAAAGATCTGCCAACGCGTTTCCCGGAAGGTGTGCTTCTTGGTGCTGTTCTGAAACGGGGAGAGGTGAGGGACGCATTGATCAGTTCTACCAAAAGAACACTCAGCGATCTGACGGCCAATGATATCATCGCAACTTCCAGTTTGAGGAGAAAAGCACAGTTGTTGCGCTACAACAAAGATTTTAAGATCGTCGAAATTCGCGGAAATGTGAATACCCGGATCAGAAAGATGGAGGAGGGTTTTTGTACCGTGATGATGATGGCTGGCGCTGGATTGCAAAGGCTGGGAATGGACAACTATATTTCCGAATTGATTTCAGAAGATATCGTGATTCCCGCCTGTAGTCAGGGTGCCATTGCCATCGAGATTCGAGAAAATGATCCGGCAATTGCCAGCCTTGTCTCGGCAATCAATGACGAAGCAACGCTCATAGCCACAAATGCCGAACGTGCATTCCTGCGGACGCTGGAAGGTGGCTGTCAGATCCCGGTTGGAAGTTACAGTAAAATTATAGGAAATAGCTTTGAAATAACAGGCTTTATCTCGAGTATCAACGGCGAAGAGTTTTTGAAGGGAACAGCCAAGGGTCATGTATGTCAGGCTGTTGGTATAGCAGTTGAATTGGCCGAAACCCTTTTAAACAGAGGAGGAAGGGAGATACTTAAAGCCATCCGTTTGGATGATCCTTTTGAAAGGAAAAAAGAGTTGCCGTTGTACGGTAAAACTTTTATCTCCACGCGGGCTATTGAAACCGGCGATACTTTACCTGATCTGCTAATGGCTCAAGGGGCAACGCTTCTTTCCTTGCCCATGATTGAGATCAGACAGGCAAAATTGAAAGCTGATGAAGTACTTAAAATCAATCAGCTAAAAAACTATGACTGGTTGTTTTTTACAAGCCGGAACGGAGTCGTACATTTCTTCAAACAATTGATCGACCAAACCGGGAGCTCCGAATTGCCAGCATCACTTCGCGTTGCGGTTGTCGGGGCAAAAACAGCATCAGAACTTGAGTATTACGGATACAAGCCCGCATTTTCCGGAACAGAGCATGGTTCGGCGGAATTGGCAGCCGAATTTATCCGGACCTATAATCCAAAAAATCAGAATATTTTACTATCGCTGGGTAACCTGGCTGATGATACTTTAAAACTCCTGCTTGGAGTGGTCAACCATGTGGACAGGATTGATGTTTACGAGACCTGCCAGCCCACAAGCGCTGATCCGATGGTGATCAAACAGATTTCTGATGGAACATACGATCTGATTTTGTTTACCAGTCCTTCTACTTTCAATCATTTTGCCTCCTTTGTGGATCCCGGTCTGCTCGGGAAATTGAAAATAGGCAGCATTGGAACCACAACTTCCCGTGCCATTCAGGAGGCCGGATACGAACCCCTGATGACTGCAAAAATGTCAAATACAGAAGGTCTCACAGAGGCCATACTTCAATATTACAAACAACCATAAAAAAAATGCCATGAGATTTCCAGTTACAAGATTAAGAAGATTGAGATACAACGGTGTTTTGAGAGAGATGGTTACTGAAACCAAGTTGTCTGTCGACGATTTCGTGATGCCTCTGTTTGTCTGTTCTGGTACCAAAGTCAACAACCCCATCAGCTCTATGCCGGGTAATTCTCAACTATCTGTCGATCTTCTGGTTGAAGAGTGTAAAAATATTGTAGCTGCCGGTGTAAAATCTGTTTTGCTTTTCGGAATCCCTCCTCAAAAGGATGAGGACGGAAGTGTTGCCTGCGAACACAACGGAATCGTCCAGCAGGCGATTCGTGCCATCAAAAAAGATCCGGCTACCAAAAATCTGTTTGTCATAGCCGATGTCTGTAACTGTGAATACACGGTTCACGGCCATTGCGGAACCATTGTAGATGGCGACGTCGACAATGACCTGACATTGGTTACCCTTGCCAAACAATCTGTTTCACTTGCTGAAGCGGGTGCGGATATGATTGCCCCCAGCGATATGATGGACGGACGCGTTGGTGTAATCCGCGAGCAGTTGGATGCCAATGGTTTTTACAAGATTCCAATTATGGCCTATTCAGCCAAATATGCTTCAGGATTTTACGGACCTTTCAGAGAGGCGGCCGAGAGCGCACCAAAATTTGGTAACCGCGCCACTTATCAGATGAATCCTGCCAATACCGATGAAGCGATTCGGGAAGTAGAGCTGGATATTGCGGAAGGAGCCGATATCGTGATGGTAAAACCAGCGCTGAGTTATCTGGATGTTATTCATAGGGTAAAGAGCGAATTCGGAATGCCTGTTGCCGCTTACAACGTTAGTGGAGAATTCTCCATGGTAAAAGCGGCTGCTGCCAATGGCTGGATCGATGGCCCCAGGGTAATGATGGAGATCCTAACCTCTATCAAAAGAGCGGGGGCGGATATTATTATTACCTACCATGCGGTTGAAGCAGCGAAGATCTTAAAAGGATAAAGGATAAAGGATAAAGGATAAAGTGGGGAGGGCTAGAGATTGCCCTTCAATTAATAGCGATTGAATAGATGCAAAATAAGCAAAGTGTAGCGGCCTTCGAAAGGGCACAAAAGTGTATTCCCGGCGGTGTTAATTCGCCGGTGAGGGCATTCAAAAGTGTGGGAATGAACCCGGTTTTTGTCAAAAAAGCCAAAGGGACCACCATCACCGATTTGGATGGAAACCAGTACATCGACTGCCTGGCCTCCTGGGGTCCGATGCTGTTTGGCCATGCCCATGAACGGATTCTTCAGGCTATCAGTGATGCAGCCGTGAATGGAACGAGCTTTGGAGCGCCTTCCCAATATGAAACGGAGATGGCCGAGCGCATCGTCAGAATGGTTCCTTCCATAGAGATGGTCAGGATGGTCAGTTCCGGTACAGAGGCAACGATGAGCGCCATCCGTTTGGCCCGTGGTTTCACCGGTAGGGAGGCATTCGTCAAATTTGCCGGCAATTACCACGGTCACGGCGACAGCTTTCTGATCAAGGCAGGTTCGGGTGCAATGACATTGGGTATCCCAAATAGTCCGGGAATTACCAAGGGTACTGCCAAGGATACCCTGATGGCCGAATACAACAACCTTGCTTCCGTTGAAGCGCTCTTCAGGGAGAAGGGCAACGAAATTGCAGCCGTCATCCTCGAACCGGTTGCCGGTAATATGGGGGTCGTCGTTCCAACCAAAGAATTCTTGCAGGGATTGAGGGATCTCACCACCAAATATGGGGCATTGCTGATTTTTGACGAGGTAATCACCGGTTTCAGGCTGGCAAAGGGGGGAGCACAGGAGTATTTTGGTATCCTTCCCGACCTGACCACACTGGGAAAAATCATCGGCGGAGGTCTCCCGGTAGGCGCCTACGGAGGACGTAAAGAGATCATGGAGATGATGGCCCCTGTCGGACCTGTTTACCAAGCCGGTACCTTATCAGGAAATCCACTGGCAATGGCTGCCGGGATTGCCATGTTGAGCATGATCGAAGAGACTCCGGACCTCTACAGCGAAATGGAACGCAAAGCTGCGAAACTGGAAGCCGGGATTCTTGAAAACCTTAAGAAAACAGGAATCAAAGGGGTGATCAACAGGGTTGGATCGATGATGACTCTCTTTTTTACCGATGCACCTCAGGTGAATAATCTGGATGAGGCAATGACTGCGGATACAGCTCGTTATGCGGCCTATTTTAAACAGTCGCTCGAGAGTGGTATCTATCTTGCCCCTTCACAATTCGAATGTCTGTTTGTCTCCTATGCCCATACGGATGAAGAGATTGACAGTATGATCGCCGCCAATTTATTGGCTTTGAAACAATTGGAAAATTAATACTTTCATTACTTAGAGACCTTTGTGAAATCCTTTGAGTCCTTCGTGGTAAGAGTTTTAAAATTTAACCACAAAGAACACTAAGTAATACACGAAGGGAAACACAAAGTAGGGAGCTGAATTTGTACTAAAATCGCAATGATTGCGAATCAAAGAAAAAATGAGCAAATCTTTATTTTTAGATACCATCAACGGAAAATCGACCAGCCGACCACCGGTTTGGTTCATGCGCCAGGCAGGTCGGGTATTACCCAACTACCTGAAATTGCGCGAGAAACATACCTTTTCCGAGTTGATGCACTCGCCAAAACTGGCCGCAGAAGTGACGCTGATGCCGGTTTATGACTTGGGTGTAGATGCGGCAATACTCTTTTCAGATATACTAGTAATTCCGGCAGCCCTGGGAATGAACCTGAATTTTACCGACTCGGGACCAAAATTCGATGTTGCCCTGAAGGAGTTAGAGGACCCGTCACTTATTCTCAATCCTGATGCCTCGAAATTGACCTATATCTACGATGCCATCGACGAGATTATCCGCACCAAACCTGCAGATATTCCTTTGATTGGTTTCTGTGGAGCGCCTTTCACAACCCTGTGCTACATGGTTCAGGGATTGAGTTCCAACCACACTTTTCCTGAAGCTGTCTCCTTGTTGTATCGAGACAGGAAGATGACCCATAAATTGCTTTCCGCGATCACTGAACTCTCCGTCGAATACGCGAAGAATCAGGTAAGACATGGTGTTTCGGCTTTCCAGATATTCGAAACGCATGCCGGATTAATTCCATCCGATCTCTACCAGGAGGTGATGATGCCATATGTCAGGAGGATTGCAATGGCAGCAAGGGAAGAGGGCTGTCCGGTAATCTTTTTGCCAAAAGGACTTGGGTACGGAATCAAACACATTCAACCCGAAGATGCCGATTTTTTGAGTGTCGATTGGCAGATGCCAATTGATGAAGCCCGGATATTGGTTCACAAAGAGATAGGCTTGCAGGGGAACCTTGATCCCCGGTTGCTGTTTGCAGATCAGGCGACCATCGTGGAAACTCTCGAAAAATATATAGATTTTGGTTCAAAGGAACAGAAATGGATCTTTAACCTGGGACATGGCTTTATGCCTGGAATCCCGTTTGAAAATGCAAAACTGGTGGTGGACTGGATCAAACGAACCAATTGGAAGAGGGGATAGGCCATGGATATTAGCACTGATTTTCTTCACAAATACAACGTTTCCGGACCGAGATATACCAGCTATCCTCCGGCCAATTTTTTCAATGAAAGTTTTACCACTTCGGATTATATCCGGGAGTTGAAAGAGTCCAATCAGCAAAAGCCGGAAAATATTTCCCTTTATGTTCACATTCCATTTTGTCCGAAGCGTTGCCATTTTTGTGGCTGCTCTACGGTGATTGCACAGCGCAAAATGGTGGTTGAAAGGTATATAAAAGCACTAAAATCTGAAATCAAACTGGTTGCGTCCCATCTGGATGGTTCACGGCCTGTTACCCAGATTCATTGGGGAGGTGGTACTCCAAATTCAATATCCATGAGTTACATTAGAGAGATCATGGATTGGATCAGGCAGCATTTTACATTAAGTGCCAAGGCAGAGATTGCGATGGAGTGCAGTCCTGCCTACCTGGATTACCCCCACATCGACCAGCTTGCTGAGATGGGATTTAACAGAATCAGTCTTGGCATCCAGGATTTCAGGGAGGATGTATTGAATGTGGTGAACAGGGACGTACCAAGGCACCCGGTCAATGAAGTGGTGGCCTACCTGAGAACCAAGGGATTCAGGGGAATCAACCTCGATTTTATCTACGGACTCCCCATGCAGACGCCCGAAAGCTTCAAAAATACCATCGATCAGGCCATTGCCATCCGGCCTGACCGAATTGTTACCTTCTCTTATGCCCATGTCCCATGGGTAAAGGTAGCCCAGAAACAGCTTGAAGCCATCGGGCTACCCGATGCAAACGATAAAATGAAACTCTTTCTTCAGGCAACAGCGCAATTGAAGGAGGCTGGTTATATTTCAATAGGAATAGACCATTTTACGCTACCGGACGACGATCTTACCAAAGCATTTAACCATAAACAGCTCCACCGTAATTTTCAGGGATACTGTACTTTGGAAACTACAGGCCAGGTTTACGCATTCGGAGCCTCTTCGATCAGTCAGCTTTGGGGTGCTTACGCGCAAAATCACAAGGAGATCACAAAATACATGGAGGCTATTGAAGCAACCGGAACCGCTATTGAAAGAGGCTACAAGCTCAGCAAACAGGAGCTGATCGTCCGTTCAGTCATCAATTGCATCATGTGCAACGGATTGCTTGATTTGGTTGAAATAGCCGACGAATTTGAAATTTCCCCGGATGATCTGAAAACGTTGCTCACTTTTGATCCTGCAAAATTTGTGGATTTTATTGAAGATGGCCTGATGAAGTTGGATAATAATCATATTCTGTTGACAGAAAAAGGTTTTCTTTGTGCCCGGAATATCGCCATGACACTTGATCCCGCACTAAAAAGCGGGGAGGGGGTATATTCCAAGACAGTCTGAATTTGATATAATAAAAAAGTTACACAGAGTTGCACAGAGAAGCACAGAGTTCCACAGAGACAAAAAAAAGTATGACATTTAGGGGTTTGAATTGTTCAAAGGCGATAACCCTTCAAACTTTTTTAAACTATCTAAACCCTTCAAACGATTTAGAGCTTGTTCTCCGTGTAACTCTGTGCTTCTCTGTGAAACTCTGTGTAGTATAAAATAAGCTGAAATGTTGAAAGGGGTAATGTTGGTCAATATGGGTGGTCCCGAGTCGCCGGAGGAGCTGAAAACGTTTCTTTCGCGAATGTTTAGGGACCCTGCTATTCTTCCTTACAGCAAACCGGTAAGGCATCTCCTTTCATTTATAATCAGCCGCAGCCGCTATAAAAAGTCATGGAAAAAATATGAAATGATTGGTGGTACGCCCCTGGTTCGATCCACCATTCATACAACCAGGGCACTGCAAGCTCTTTTGGGTACATCTTATGCAGTAAAGCACGCCTTTTCCTATTCCTCCCCTGACATCAGCAATACCCTGGAAGATTTTAAAAGAGAGGGAATCAGCGAAATTTTGGCTATTCCACTTTATCCTCAGTCCAGTTTTACAACCACTTCTAGTGTAAAGGCTGATATAAAAAAGATTTCAGACAATGATCCGTTCTTCAAAATTGCGGTGCAGGAGGAGTTTTACGAACACCCTGATTTTGTCGCGTTCTGGACCTTCAATATCAAAAAGCACCTCAAAGAACTTGGTATTGACAATCCTACCCTGGTTTTCAGTGCGCATTCCATTCCTGAATACTATGTTTTGAAAGGTGATACCTACCCAAGAGGAATTATCAACAGTGCTGCGCTGATTGCAGGAAAGCTTGGATACCACTATGAAGCTGCATTTCAATCGGGCATGAAAAGAGGAGGCTGGATTGGCCCGGATGTCAGGGATCATTTGAAAACTTTGGCGGAAGAGGGTATCGACGACCTGGTGCTTATCCCTATCAGTTTTGTGCACGAAAACCTTGAAACCAGGTACGATTTGGATTATGAACTGATACCCTATGCAAAGGAGGTACTGGGTATCAAAAACATTTCGAGAGTCAAATTACCGGAGGCTGATTTGCTGTTTGTAAGCATGTTGACCGATTTAGTACTAAAATCATGAGAGAAGTTGTAATAATTGGCGCAGGTCTGACCGGTTTGACTACCGCATTTCACCTGCAAAAGAGGGGACTGGACTTTGTTGTGCTTGAACAGGCCAACCGGGCCGGTGGTGTGATCCATAGCGTCAGCGAAAACGGATTTCTGTATGAGGAGGGGCCCAACTCAGGGGTTATTTCAAATGCTGAAGTCCTTCATCTTTTTGAGGAATTGGGCGATGATTGTGAACTGGAGGTGGCCGGTGGTACAGTCAAAAAGAGATATGTATTGAAAAACGGAAAGTGGGAGGCGCTTCCGGGAGGACTCAAATCGGCAGTGACTACACCACTTTTCAGCCTGAAAGATAAATTTCGTATACTGCTTGAGCCCTTCAGGCCTAAAGGAAAAGATCCCCACGAAACATTGGCCGGACTGGTCAGAAGGCGTTTGGGTAATAGTTTTTTAAACTATGCCATTGATCCTTTCATCATTGGGGTCTATGCCGGTGATCCCGGTAGGTTGGTCCCGAAGTATGCCTTGCCAAAACTCTATCAGTTGGAGCAACAATACGGCAGTTTTATTGGTGGAACCGTCAAAAAACAGTTTCAGCCCAAAACAGAGGAGATGAAAAGGGTGACTAGAGGGGTGTTTTCTGTCAGGGGAGGCATATCTGCATTGATCAATGCGCTGGTAAAAAATATCGGAGAGGATCGTATCTTGCTAAACTGTAATGAGATATTGGTTAATCCAGTGGCCAATCATTTTGAAGTTTCTTATCTGAATAGTCAGGGAGAACGTATTTCAATTGAGACCAGAAAAGTCATTTCTACAATTGGGGCCCATCAGCTGGACAAGGTCATGTCCTTTATCAATTCGGTTTCCCTCGCAAAAATTACCTCCCTGCACTACACGAAAGTTCTTGAAGTAATTGTTGGATTCAAGGAGTGGAAAGGGATGAAACTGGATGCTTTCGGCGGACTGATTCCATTTGTGGAGAAACGTGATTTACTGGGGGTTCTTTTTATGTCGGCTCTCTTCAAGGATAGAGCGCCTGAAGGAGGGGCACTCTTCTCAATTTTCATGGGAGGTGTCAGGAGACCCGATATTTTTCAGCTACCGGATGAAGCGGTACTGGAAATTGTTCGGAAAGAGTTTTGCGATTTGATGAAGGTTGTGGATTTCCAACCCGACCTTTTTAAAATCATACGCCACTCATACGCCATTCCGCAATATGAGGCAGATAGCGGGGAGCGGTTCAATACCATTGCTGATATCGAACATAAATACCCGGGTTTGGTCATCGGTGGAAACCTAAGGGATGGGATTGGCATGGCCGACCGGATTTTGCAAGGTAAAAAACTCTCGGAAGCAGTCTGAAAAAAAGAACTGTCCAATGATGATTTTTTGATTAGAGACTCATTAATTCTCTTATTTTTGTTTGATAATCTGTTCGTCATGACATTAACTACCATACTCATCCAGGATCATCAGGTCATTAAGTATGTGCACACATTCATAAGTGGCTGCTTTATGATCATTGCTGTCTGGCTGTTTTATAGGTCGTTACGCGGATATTTCAAGAATTTGGCCTACTTGCGCTTGGATAAATTTCTCTCCTACGCTTTCATTGTCAATCTCTATCTTCAACTCATCTTTGGACTTTTACTGTTTGCAAATCCTACCGATATTTCTGGTCAGGAGGTTGTTGGTCAGGATATTGCCATGAAATTGGTCGCCAAAAGATTCTGGCCTGTAGAACACATTGTTTTGATGCTGTTCGCTTTGTTTATCGCCAACCTCGGTTTGGTATTTTCGAACAGCTCCCAAATTGACAGGGAGAAACACCGAAAAGTGCTTGTTTATTACACCATTGCCATAGCGATAATTGGATTGTCGCTGGGCTCGACTTATCTGGAATAATTACGAATTTAAAATTACGAAATTCAGGCCTTCATCCTGTATAAGTTGGAAGATGAGACCAAGTATTAGATGGTTAACGTTTTTGTAAAATGGATGGATTCAATATTGACTTAACCTTGAAGTTGTTAAGAGCTCCATTAAAAACCACTTTGTTTTCAACTCCTTACCCAATGAATTCTATCTGGTCTCTCAATTCTTAAGCAAATAAACTACTTAATTACAAGACCTCCTGACGGTAGAGTTATCATAAAGGTTGTTCCCTTGCCCTCCATACTTGACACCCGAATTTCACCCTTATTCCGTTCAATAAACTCTTTACAAATTATCATCCCCAACCCGGAACCTGTTTCGCCTGAAGTTCCTTTCGTTGAGGGGTTTTCGTCAATCTTAAATAATTTTTCAATTTGCTCATTGTTCATCCCAACTCCCTGGTCTTTTATGCTGATATCAACAAAATCGCTTCTTATAACGGAGCTTATTTGAACCGATGAACCTTTTTTAGAAAACTTGATGGCATTTGTCAACAAATTCCGAAGAACTGTATCGATCATGTTCTTATCGGCGTAAATGGTTTGTGATTCATCTACTTCATCGAACATGATGTTGATCGATTTATTTTCCCCAAAGGTTCTCAGCAGTAAAACAGTCGAGCCGATCATGTCCTTAACTTTAATTTCCTGAGAATTAAGTGTTATTTTGTTGGTTTGCGTAAGAGCCCAATCCAACAGGTTTTCGATTAAGTTAAAGGCCGTTTGAGAAGATTTCTGAATAATTGTTAAATATTCACGTTTTTCTTCTTCGTTTAGTTCATCATAATCATCAATTAGAATATTAATAAATCCAAGGATCGAATTGAACGGATTTTTCAAATCGTGGGCGACAATGGAGAATAGTTTATTTTTAGTTTGATTGGCAATATCCAATTCCACATTTTGTTTTTCGATGGCTATGTTTTTAATCATCATTTTTCCCCTGCTTTTTTCCAACTCGCCATTTACCGTCCTGAGTTCGGTTGTTCGATCTAAAACGGCTTTTTCCAATACCCTCTTTTGTTGTTTAAGATTATTTATCCGCCAGAAATAAAACGAAAGAACAGATCCTAACAGGAAAATGACCAGAGGAATTCGGAACCACCATCGTTTCCAATAGGGAGGGATAATCGTAACTTTGATAGTCCTCGGATTTTCATTCCAGATACCATCGTTATTTGTAGCTTTGACCATAAAAGTATAAGTACCCGGGTCTGGCTTGGTATAGCTGACAATTTTGTGGTCTGAATTCGTGTAAATCCAGTCCTTGTCATAACCTTCCAGTTTGTAAGCATACATGGTTTTTTGGGGATAGGTATAATTTAAGGCATTAAACCTAAACGAAAAAACTGCATTGTTATAGTTTAGAACTATTTCATCGGTTTCATCAATTACCTGTTTTAACGGAGAGTTCGGAGTCTGAACCGATACTGGTATGTTGTACAATTGAAATTCGTTGATGGTAACACAGGGAATGTATGTGTTTTGAGCAAATTTGTCAGGATTAAAAGTAAGAAGACCATTAAAGCCTCCCAGGTAAAACGTGCCATCAGATGCTTTCAGCGCCGAAATAATTGCAAATTTCTTTGTATTGTCATCAGAAGGCAAATAGTTATTTGTAAATTCTTTTCGTACTACATCGTATTTACCTAGCCCTTCGTATGAGGCAACCCAAATATTGCCATTTTTGTCTTCTAAAGCACTGATTATACGACTGGCAGGGAGTCCAACGTTTTTGTCAAATTTTTCGATTGTACCGCTGGTATTCATTTTCAATAATCCTAGGCTGCTGCAACTAAACCAGTAATTTCCCTTACTATCGTGATAGACATCGTTCAGGTATATATAATCAAGTGAATCCCATTTTTTGAAAGATTTGGTTTCCGGTTGCCAGGTGCAATATCCAATGTTGGTTAGGAACCCAAACTCCCGGCCAAACTTTTTAATCCCATGTACCTGATTATTCATTATGCTTGCAGGGTTGTCCGGGTTATTACGAAATCGTTCGATCACCCCTTTGTTGATGTCGAAAACGTCCACTCCATGATCCATTAAATAGGACATCCAAATTTGACCGTCATCGTCGAAAACCAGATTCCAAACATTATTACTTGATATTGCGGTAGGGTCGTTCTCCTTCGAAAGGTAGTGAGTAAATTTTTTTGTTTCACGATCAAACTTGTTTAGCCCTGCACCCCAGGTTCCCAGCCAAATATCGTGATTTTTATCCTCTCCGATGCACAATATTACATTGCCGCTGATAGATGTTGGATTATTGGAGTTATGCACATAGCTTGTGAAGGTTTTGGTTTTTGGATTGAAAACACTCAATCCACCGCCATCGGTGCCGAGCCAGATAAGCCCTTGCGAATCTTCAAAAATGTGATAGACAATATTGTTCACGAGCGAATTATTGTTGTACGCTTGGTGCTGGTATTTGGTAAACAGTTCTTCTTTGGGATTATAAATATTTAATCCGCCTGCTGAAGTTCCGACATAAACGATTCCCTCCAAATCGATATACACCGTCCAGACGCCATTGTTATTCAGGCTTTTTTCGTTTTGGTCAGTTTTCAGGCAATATTCCATATTCATGGTTTGAAGGTCAAGGCGGTTCACCCCTCCCTGATCGACACCAATCAAAAGGTATTTATGCTTGTCAAGGATCAAACTTGTAATTTCTTTCCCTGAAGTCCCTATGCCATCGGTTGCTACCGGAATCTTTTTACACTCCCCACTTTGGATGTAATACATCATAAGCCCGGAGCCTGACGTGCCTATCCAAATATGGTTGCCATCAAGTTCAACTCTTTTTTCCTGATTTAAAGTTGAAGCGATGAACGGATGTTGATGCTTCTCAAACCGTTCTTCCTTAATTTTAAACGACCATAAAACATCGCCTTTAGAGCCGAACCAAAGGGTGTTGTCGGAGTCGTAGTGGAAGTTAGTCAGGGAGTTGTTGCTTTGTTGATTTAAATTCTCAGGAAAGTAATATTGCTTAAAGTCGTTGGTTTCGGGATTGTATTTATTGAAACCGCTCATTGTGGCAATCCAAATAGTTCCGTTTTTATCTTGCAGAATATCTCTGATTTCATTATGGGATAGGCTATTGTGTTTTTTAGAATCAGTATAAAAATGGTTGAAAGTCTCCGTCTTACGGTCGAATAGGTTTAACCCTACGCTGGTCCCGACCCACAAATTTCGGCTATTATCTTCAAAAATGCACCTAATGTCATTGCTCGTTATGCTGGTGGTATCTGCCGAACTATGATTATATACTTGCATTTTATCGCCATCATAGCGATGCAGCCCTATGTTTGTCCCGATCCATAAATAATCCCTGCTATCGCGTAAAACACACCTGACCCGATTACTACGCAATCCATTCTCAATAGTTAATTGCTTAAAATTCAGATTCTTAAATGAAGCCTGACTGGTAAACGTAAAAGTCAGAAACAAAAAGTGGATTGTGTATTTGCAAATTGATTTCCCCATGTCTGTATTTTTTCGATAATAAACATATTATTAAGAACTAATATGAGATAGGGTATACAAGCATGGCCTCCTGATTTCTCAGACGACTCTTTTTACTGGAAAGGAAGGCTTAAAGTTAAGAAAAAATCACGAGAATTAAAGTATAAGGATAGAGAGCCCACAAATAAATTGGCGATTAATATATCAGGTCAAAAAGAGTGAAATTCAATTTTAAATGTGAAATTTGCATTACACTAATCAGCCATTTCAGTCATTCATGCCCAAGCTCTATTTAATTCCGACAACTCTTGGAGATACTGCTGTAGAAAAAGTACTACCGGCAGAGATCATGCAGGTGGTCAGATCGCTGCGTTACTTTGTCGTTGAAAATACCCGCACCGCCCGTCGCCATTTGAAGAAGATGGCTCCTGAGATCATCATTGATGAACTCGACTTTAAGGAGTTGAACGAACATACCCAGCCAATTGAGCTTGATTTGTTACTGGATCCGATCAGAAATGGATTTGATCTTGGGATCCTCTCCGAGGCCGGTTGTCCGGGTGTGGCAGATCCGGGTGCTGACCTGGTGAAACTTGCGCATGAAAAGGGAATCCATGTGGTACCGCTGGTCGGTCCTTCTTCGATTCTGCTATCATTGATGGCATCCGGGATGAATGGACAAAAATTTGCTTTTGTCGGCTATCTGCCTGTCAAACCAACCGAAAGAAGTGCATCCATTCGCGACCTCGAACGCATTTCAGGCAGGGACAAACAAACACAGATTTTCATTGAAGCGCCTTACCGAAATGCAAAATTGCTGGAGGACCTTCTTGCCGTCTGTAACAGTCAGACCCGGTTGTGCATTGCTGTCGACCTGACCATGGAGAGCGAATTCGTGGTAACAAAAACGATTGCAGCCTGGAAGAGGGGGATAACGGATATCAACAAACGACCGGCGATTTTCCTTCTGCAAAGCAGTTGAAAAGTTTAAATTTTTTTAGTTGATGCATTTCTAATTGCTTTGAAAATTGAATAAACCAGTAAATAGTATCTTCACCACAATAGACACATAGGTCACATTAGAATCTATTGTGACCTATGTGTCTATTGTGGTGAAAAATAAATGTTTTTTTAATTTATAAAAATTTTATTCCAACAATTCCTTGTCAATGAGGGTGACAGTTTTGGGAACCGGAACCTCCCAGGGTGTTCCTGTGATAGCCTGCAATTGTGAGGTTTGTCAATCTGCCGACAGCAGGGACAAACGTCTGAGATGTTCCATTTTGGTGGAGCAAGGGGATACCTCCTTGTTGGTGGATGCCGGTCCCGACTTCAGACAGCAGATGCTGTTATACCGGGTAGCCAATCTGGATGGTGTCCTGCTCACCCACGAACATGCCGATCATATTTTTGGTTTGGACGATATACGGAGCTTCAACTGGATTAGAAAAGCGCCGATGGATATTTATTGCGAAAAGAGGGTGGCAGAGAACCTCAAAACTATTTTCAACTATGCTTTTGCTGAAAACAGGTACCCCGGAACACCGCAAATGGAACTTATGCAGGTAGATGGTGAACCATTTCTGGTGAAGGGAATTGAGGTTACCCCAATACGTCTGTACCACCATAAACTACCTGTGTATGGATTTCGATTTGGTCAATTTGCATACATCACCGATTTCAACAGGATCGAAGAGGAGGAGCTGGCAAAACTGAAAGGGGTGGAAGTATTGATTATATGCGCGTTGAGGAAAAGCATCCATATTTCTCACCTGAACCTTTCGGAAGCTTTGGCTTTGGCCGGAAAGATTGGGTCAAAAAGAACCTACCTGACCCATATGAGCCACGAAATGGGGCTTCATGCGGAGTTGGCCAAGGAGTTGCCTCATGGTGTTGGACCGGCATTTGATGGGTTGGTGATTGAAATGTAGGGGAAAATGAAATGCCTGGAGTTGAGGAAATCACTTATACTGTTTGGTGTGGTGTGTCAGTGAATCACGTAAATAATGGATTGGGATATTTTATTCTTACATATGTAAAATGTAGATATTCAGTAATATGCAGATATATGATGTGAAAATTTCCCTTTTTGGTTTAGTTAGTTTCAATCCGCAGTTTTTTTAGTCTTATGAAGTTCGTATTATTGCAAATTCATCAAATTAATCTATCATGAAATAGCCATGATTAAAAATATCAATAGGAATGAATATTTATGGCTATTCCATGCGACCATTAAAAAATAAACTATATACGCATGAAACTTTTTTTTCCGGAAAACTATAAGGCAAAGCTAGATCTGAAGCAAACCGAAAAGGCAATCAAGTTGATTAAAGATTTTTTTCAGGAGAACCTCTCTTCTGAACTACGCCTTCGCAGGGTAACAGCCCCGCTCTTTGTACTTAAAGGGACGGGTATCAACGACGACCTGAACGGTGTCGAACGTCCTGTTACTTTTGCAATCAAGGAGATGAACGATGCGAAGGCGGAAATTGTCCATTCACTGGCAAAATGGAAAAGATTAATGCTTGCCCACTACGGAATCCCTGTAGGTTACGGCATTTATACCGATATGAATGCCATACGGGCTGATGAAGAACTCACCAATATCCACTCTTTGTATGTCGACCAGTGGGACTGGGAAAAGGTGATCACGGCAAAACAGCGGGATATCGATTACCTGAAAAAGATTGTCAACCAGATTTACGCTGTCTTGTTGCGGACCGAATTTGTCGTATACGAAAACTATCCTACGATTAAGCCTTTGCTACCGGAGGAAATTACTTATGTTTATTCGGAAGAGTTGGTTCAACGCTATCCCAAGCTGACACCCAAAGAGAGGGAGTATGAGATTACCAAAGCCCACGGGGCCGTATTTATTATCGGCATCGGTGGTAAGCTAAGCAACGGGGAAGAACATGATGGCAGGGCTCCTGATTACGATGACTGGACTACTCCGAATGCGGGAGGGTACAAAGGGTTAAACGGGGATATTTTAATCTGGAATCCTGTATTGCAGCAACCATTCGAGATATCATCGATGGGCATTAGGGTCGACAAGCAGGCGTTGCTGCTTCAGTTGGATATTGCCGGCGCCAATAAACGGAAAGAGTTGCTTTTCCATAAAAAATTGTTAAAAGATGAACTCCCGCTCTCGATCGGAGGAGGTATCGGGCAATCCCGTTTGTGCATGTACTTTCTGCGCAAAGCTCATATCGGCGAGGTGCAAGCCAGCCTCTGGCCCGAGGAGATGGTTCAGCAATGCGCAGAGCACGGCATCTATATGGTCTAAACGAATTGCAGCGAAACAAAAAATCCCTGAGGCCTTCCGATTCAGGGATTTTTTTGTATTTTTGCGCCCAATTAAGGCCGGCCCGGTAGCTCAATGGATAGAGCAACAGCCTTCTAAGCTGTAGGTTCTTGGTTCGATCCCAAGCCGGGTCACATATATCCCCTGTAAATACTTAATAAAGGGTATTCGTGATGGAACAACTTCGTATGTAAACGATTAGAGCCCTAATTCTGCCCTCAACTCAATTTTTTAGCAATTTTTACATGAATCGCCTTTGTTCTTAGAACATTTTGGTAACTTTATTCGTTTAACTATTATTGTTGTATAACAAGGCTAACTGACTGTTATTTAAGTGCGGATTCTAACGATTTTGATCTGTATTTATTTAGCATTATTACTATTATGTCGTCCCCTTTAAAACTGGATACCAAATTTGAGAGTCAGACTTTCAGTGAGGAGTCATTACCAAAATTTTGGCCAGCATAACTTAATTATGATGTAAATATATCAGGTGCAATTGGCACACAACGCATACATCCGATGAATCAGATCAAAAGTTCGGTCATGCCGGTAACAGGATTATCCTGTACCAATTGCGCGATGGCTATCGAAACGAGGCTGCGCAAGATTCCTGGAGTGACAGTGGCGAACGTCGATTTCGCCGCTGAGAAACTGAATATTTCTTATGATTCGTCCCTGTTGGGAGACCCGCAGATCATTGATGCTGTCAGACATATCGGATATGACGTAGCCATTGGCAAAGTTGAGCTTCCGGTTACGGGAATGAGAGATGCAACTGATGCTTTGGCGCTCGAGAAACTGCTCAACAGGCAAAATGGCGTTTTAGCAGCCGTGGTCGGTTTTGGGAATGAGCATGTTACCATGGAGTTTATTCCGGGCATGACCTCCATCTCCGAACTTGCTGCCCTTATCCGTAAAGCCGGATTCGATCTGGTTCAGGCTGAAGATTCTGAAGAGGGGGAAGATGTTGAAGCCAATGTCAGGGCTGCAGGACTCAAAAGACAGAAAAATCTTCTTATCACCGGTCTTGTTGTTACTATTCCTCTGATCTGTTTCAGCATGGCCCGTGATTTTAAGCTCGTTGGCTTTAGCAATGACCTGTATGTCATGCTTTTGGCGGCATCAATTGTACAATTTGTGGTGGGCTGGCAGTTTTACGTGGGGGCATACAAAAGCCTGCGTCTTGGTAGCGCCAACATGGATGTACTGATCATGATGGGCTCCTCTGTAGCTTATTTTTCAAGTCTTTGCGTGACCATCGGAATCATTGATAATCCCAATGTCTATTTCGAAACTGGAGCTTCCATCATCACACTGATCCGTCTTGGCAAATATCTCGAGTCGAAAGCCAGGGGGAAAACCTCAGACGCGCTGAAGTCCTTGATGGGCTTACGGGCCAAAACCGCCATTGTTCTCAAGGATGGCAGAGAAAGTGAAATAAACATTGATTTGGTCGAGGTTGGGGATACGATCATTGTCTGTCCGGGAGAAAAAGTGCCCGTAGACGGCATCATTTCTGAAGGTCGCTCTGCCTTTGAAGAGTCAATGATCACGGGCGAGTCGATGCCGGTCAGCAAAGGGCCTGGGGACCAGGTGATAGGTGCAACCATTAATCGCGAGGGAAGGATCCGGTTCGAAGCTACCAGGGTGGGGAAAAATACAGCCCTGTCCCAAATTGTGAAGATGGTCCAGACTGCCCAGGGAAGCAAAGCCCCGATTCAGAAAATAGCCGATCAGATAGGCAGATATTTCGTACCCATTATCATTGGGATTGCCCTTTTTACCCTCCTGGGATGGATCTATGTGGCGCAAGCTGACTGGACAGTTGCCATGATCAATGCCATTGCCGTACTGGTTATCGCTTGTCCGTGCGCCATTGGGCTGGCCACACCAACAGCCATCATGGTGGGCACTTCGAAGGGAGCGGAGAACGGGATCTTGTTCAAAAACAGTGAAGTACTCGAACGAGCCGGCAAAATTAACGTTGTAGTCCTGGATAAAACCGGTACCATCACTTTGGGTGAACCGCAAGTGACAGATATTGTTCCTTTCGGAGATTATACGGTGGACGAAGTAATCACCATCGCTGCCAGTGCTGAGGTGGGTTCGGAGCATCCGTTAGGCAAGGCCATGGTAAAGGAGGCAAACGAAAAGAAATTGAAGCTTTCAGGGCCAATGCAGTTCAGGGCTTTCGGTGGATTTGGTATTCGGGCAAGAATTGAAGGGCAAATTGTTACCATTGGCAATTTAAGGATGATGGCCAATGAGGAGATTCCGACAGTAGAATTTCAACCGGAAATCAAAAGGTTGCAGGCAGAGGGCAAAACTGTTGTGTTGGTTGCAGTGAGACCGGCCGTTGATGAAGGACAAAGCCATGTGGTTGGGATCATTGCCGTTGCTGATACGTTAAAAACGGGGGCAAAGGAGGCCATTTCAGAACTTCAGCAGCTGGGATTGGATTTGGTTATGATTACAGGTGATAACTGGTTATCGGCGGAAACGATCGCGAAGCAGGTTGGAATCACAAGGGTATTTGCCGAAGTATCGCCGGGTGAAAAGGCAGGTGCAATCCGGAAAATTCAGGAAGAGGAATCTTTGGGTAATTATTCCCATCCGGTTGTGGCCATGGTGGGTGATGGTATCAACGATGCCCCGGCACTTGCCCAGGCAGATGTCGGCATTGCCATTGGAACTGGAACAGATATTGCCATGGCGGCTGCCGGGATAACCCTCATCAATGGAGACCTATCCGGTGTGGGACGGGCCATTTCACTGTCGCGTGGAACATCTCAAACAATCGTTCAGAATCTGATATGGGCTCTTTTCTACAATGTGGCATTGATACCGATCGCTGCCTATGGGCTGCTTAGTCCGATGTTTGCAGCAGGCGCGATGGCTTTCAGTTCGATCTTCGTGGTGACCAACAGTCTTCGATTGAGGGCATACAAGGTGCAAACTTTTACCCCTAAAAAATCAATCATGCGCCAAACACTGGAACTCGTTCCCCGGATCATTGCACCAGCCATTGCACTCGCTATTTTGATTATTGGACCGATGTTGCTGATGCCTGCCGGAAGCATGGAAATAAAGGGCGCCAATCCGGGTAATATGACCCCGCTTCTGATGATGGTCATGGCGCTGTCGAATGCCATTATTGCCATATCTTATGCCTCTATTCCGATCTTTCTGATTGTATTTATCAGGAGACGAAAGGATATGCCGTTTACCTGGATAATTTTCCTCTTTGGCCTTTTTATTTTGGCTTGCGGCGCTACCCATATCGTACATGTGGTTGGGCTCTGGTGGGAGGTAAACTGGTGGCAGGCCTCAGTGGATACTTTTTGTGCCCTAATATCGCTTGCAACCGCGGTAGTGGTGTGGCCATATCTTCCGCAAATATTGGCCATTCCAAGTGCCAAACAACTTAAAATTGTGAATGATGCGCTTAAAAATGAGAAAGAAAAACTGGTTTACACACAGATTGAGTTGCAAAAGGCTTATGATGAGATAGAGCGAAGGGTAATAGAACGTACCAAGGAGCTCTCTGTGGCGAATGATCTGCTTCAGGAAGATGTAAAAAAGCGTGAGGAGCTAGAGGAGAAAACCCGTATCAGCGAGGAGTATTTCCGGAAAATTTTTGAATATTCCACGATTGGAAAATCGATCACAACAACCAATGGAAACTTGAAAACCAATCAGCAATTCAGAAATATACTCGGCTATTCGGAGGAAGAATTATCTAATCGGAGATGGCAGGATATTACGCATCCTGATGATGTTCAAATGAACCAGGATTATCTTGATTCCATCGTTGCCGGCAAAAGTCCTTCCATTCGTTTTGAAAAACGGTATATCCACAAAGATGGCCGCACTGTATGGGTCGATATCAGTACCATTCTTCAACGCGACAATGATGGTTCGCCACTCTATTTTATAACCTCTATTCAAGACATCACTGATCGTAAAAAAGCTGAAGAAGAGCATAAAATACTAAACCAGCGTTTACAAATGTTGGTATTGGCCATACAGGAACTTTCTGTTTCGCAGGATATTACTCGAATTATGGAAATTGTCAGGGCCTCCGCACGAAATCTGGTAAATGCCAATGGTGCAACCTTTGTTTTGAAAGATGGGGAGATGTGCTATTATGCTGATGAGGATGCAATTGCACCGCTTTGGAAAGGACAACGGTTCCCGCTTGGCTCATGTATCAGTGGTTGGGCAATGGAACACATGGAAGCAGTTACCATAAGCGATATCTATGCTGATCCGCGTATACCGGTTGCTGCTTATAAAAATACGTTTGTAAAGAGCCTGGCAATGGTACCGATAAGAAAGGGTGATCCGCTTGGGGCAATCGGCGCTTATTGGGAGGAGTATTATTCTCCTTCACCCATTGAGGTCCAACTATTGCAAACCCTGGCGGATGCTACAGCCAGGGCTGTTGAAAACGTTCAGTTAGTTGAAGGTCTTGAAAAAAGGGTAACAGAGCGCACCTTTCAACTTGAAAACGCCAACAGGGAGCTGGAGGCCTTTTCCTATTCCGTTTCACACGATTTAAGGGCTCCTTTGCGGCACATCAATGGTTTTATCAACCTATTCCTTGAAAAAAAATCTTCTAAACTGACCGATGAAGAACTAGGGTACTTAAAAACAGTTACCAATTCGGCCAGTGAAATGGGAGAATTGATCGATGCATTACTGACTTTTTCAAGGCTTAACAGGACAGAGCTCCACAAACAACATTTCGAGACACTTCAGATAATTGAGCAGGGATTAAAAATGTTTGAGGAGGAAATTAAAACACGTGTTATCGAGATGAAAATCAACCCTCTTCCCAGAACCTATGGGGATTATCAGCTTATCGGGCAGGTTTGGATCAATCTTTTGTCCAATGCCATAAAATATACGGGTAAAAAGGAGAAGGCCTGCATTGAGGTTGGGAGTTACCCTGATAAAACCGGAACAGTTTTTTTTATCCGAGACAATGGCGCCGGTTTCAACATGAAATATGTAGAAAAACTATTTGGGGTTTTTCAGCGCTTGCACAAATCCCGCGATTTTGAAGGCATCGGAATTGGACTTGCAAATATCAACAGGATTATAACGCGCCATGGTGGCAGATGTTGGGCTGAAAGTAAGGAGAGTGAGGGTGCGGTATTTTATTTTAGTTTGCCGGATTCAAATCTTCAATAGTTAATGTTTTTGCAAAGAATCTTTGAATTTTAATAATTTATTTTCTTAATTTTAAGTACTCTAAACCGAAAATCAATGAAGACACTTGTAAAGGATATCTTATTGGTGGATGATAGCGCCAACGATGTTACCCTGATTAAGAACGCCTTGGCTGAAGCCAATTTCGGCAACAATATCATAGTGGCAGAGGATGGCGAGGAGGCGATCGATTTTCTGAATACAAGGGGGAAATTTGAAGGATATACCGGGGGGAAGCCAATTTTTATACTATTGGATATAAAGATGCCACTGATGGATGGCATCGAGGTATTAAAGTTGATCCGACAGGATCCTGAGTACAACATGGTTCCTGTGATCATGTTGACCTCTTCCCGCGATACCCACGATCTTCAGGCATGTTATGATATTGGAGCTAATTCATTCGTTGTAAAGCCCGTGAACATGCATTCCTTTATCCAGGTGGTTAAAGAACTTGGTAAATATTGGGTGGTAATCAACGAGTTGCCAGTCTAGTGTCGGATTTCTAAATTTAGAATGGATGAACAAGGTTCCGATCAAAATACTTCATCTTGAAGACGATAAGAATGATGCTTTGCTCGTGAAATCAATTCTCAGTAAAGCCGATATCAAGTTTGAATATTTGTTAACAGATTCTGAGGAGACATTTAAGTCAAGCCTCGAAATGAATGATATCGATATTATCCTATCGGATTTTCACCTTCCTGACTATACTGGTTCAGAAGCGCTACTTTTTGTCAGGGAGAAGTTTCCCTATGTTCCTTTCGTCTTTTTAAGCGGAACCATGGGGGAAGATGCAGCTATTGGTTCATTGTTAAGCGGGGCTACTGATTATGTACTTAAAAATAGATTGGAAAGGCTTGTCCCGGCCATTTACAGGGCTATCAAAGAGTCGCAGATGCGGCAGGCAAGGCTTCAAATGGAAAAACAATTGCTACAATCTGAGGAGAATTTCAGACGCTCCATCTCAGAATCCCCGCTTGGCATAAGAATTGTAACGGTAAATGGCAAGACAGTATATGCGAACAAGGCTTTTTTGGATATCTATGATTTTGAGTCGTTGGAAGAGTTTGTCAAAAAACCTGTAAAGGAGCTCTATTCCCATGAAAGTTATGCACGGCACCTCAAAAGAAAAGAATTACGGCTAGTTGGAAAGGAGACTGCTGAGTATGAGGTAAGTATTGTTAGAAAGAACAAGGAAATACGGCACATTAGAATCTTAAGGAACGAAGTGTTCTGGAACGGGGAAAAACATTATCAGGTTATCAACCAGGATATCACGTTGCAACAAAAATTGACTGCTGATCTGATTGCGGCCAAAGTGCGGGCAGAAGAGAGTGATAGGTTAAAATCAGCCTTCCTTGCCAATCTCAGTCATGAGATCAGAACCCCCATGAACGGCATTCTTGGCTTTGCCGAATTGCTTAAAGAACCCAAACTATCTACTGAGGAAGCCCATGAATATGTTTCGATTATTGAAAAAAGCGGGGTTAGAATGCTTAATCTGTTGGAGGAAATTATTACAATATCCAAAATTGAATCGGGACAGATACAGCTCCAACTGATGGAAACAAACATCGATGAACTGGTTGAACAGATTTTCCATACCTATAAGAAAGTAGCGGAAGAGAAGGGACTGAAGTTGTCTTTTAAGAATGCAGTTCCATCCGGTGCTTCTATCATAATAACAGATCGAAATAAGGTTTACGAGGTTCTGGTCAATCTCGTCAAAAATGCCATCAAATTCAGCGATCTGGGCTTCATTGAATTTGGGTACAATTTGATTGGGAGAGGACATGTAACATTCGTTCAATTCTACGTTAAAGATCAGGGTATTGGAGTGCCGAAAGAGCGGCAAAAGGCCATTTTTGAACGTTTTATCCAGGCAGATATTGGCGACAAAAGAGCCTTTCAGGGCATAGGGCTGGGATTATCAATATCAAAAGCCTATGTTGAGATGCTTGGTGGCCAAATTTGGGTTGAAAGTGATCCGGATGGATCATCGGGACAAAATGGCTCAAATTTTTGTTTCACCCTTCCTTTGCGTCCCGGCAATCATAAAATAGGACAAAATTAATGAGGCTATTCGCTGGCAGGAATCGTAAAGCAGAACCGGCTTCCCTGGCCTGCTTCACTTTCAGCCCAAATAGATCCTTTGTGAATACCAATGAACTCTTTACATAGGATCAATCCCAGACCTGTGCCCTGTTCATTTTGTGTGCCGGGCCGGCTGTAGCTTTGATCAATCCTGAATAGTTTGGCCAACTCATTTTCGTCCATTCCTATTCCGTTGTCATCAACAGTAATTTTTAACTCCTGACCAATTTTTTCGGCTTTGATTTCAACTGTTCCGCCGGGATTGGTGAATTTGATCGCATTGGTGATTAAATTTCTCAATGCACTGGAAATCATTTCTTTGTCAACAGATGCCATGATTGATGGCTCAATCTTTTTGGTCAGGAGGATTGATTTGTGTAATGCCGATATTTTTAACAAATCAAAAACTTCGTGAATGAGGGCGCTGACATCTGTTACATGAGGATTGAAATCCATCCGGCCAGACTGAGAACGAGACCAGTCTACGAGATTCATCAGCAGATCAATGGCTTTTTGCGAGGAGTACTGGATGATTTCTGCATACTCTTCGATATTTTGATAGTCTTTCTGTTTGATTTGGTCGGCCAATATATTGCTGAATCCGAGGATCCCGTTAAATGGGCTCTTCAAGTCGTGCGCGATGATAGAGAAGAATTTATCTTTTGTTGCATTGAGCTCCCGCAATTGTTCTTCGCTTTCCTGTAAGGAGCGCAAGGTGTTTTTTTGAATGGTGATATCGCGAAAACTCCAAACCCGACCAACGCACTCTCCATTAAAGATTTGTGACTGGGAAAAGCGCTCAAAAATCCTGCCATCTTTGAATTCAATATAATCAGTGGAAGTCTCTTCGTAATTGTTGTAAAGTTCGATGACTTTATTCAAAAATCCATCAGGATTTGCTAATTGCTCCAGAACGAAGGCCAGTAACTCTTGGTCTTTTCCAGAGGCGATGATGGGTTCAGGAATCCCCCAAAGTTCAACAAATTTCATGTTATAGTTGGTGATTTTTCCATTTCTATCTACAACAAGAATTCCATCAGCCGTCGATTCTAGTGTGGCTGCGATCAAAGAGTTGGATTTCGCCAGCTCCTCTTCAGCCCTTTTGCGTTCGATGACATTGGCAACCTGACCACCGATTGAATCCAGAAATTTGAGATGGTGCTCGTTGTAGATATTCACCTCCTGGTAATGCTGAAGTACCAAAACACCGATGGTATGTGAAGATGTTTTCAATGGGACGCCAATCCAGCTGGGCGATGGGGAACCGACCAATTCAACCTCATTGAGCTTCGAGAGTTTTTTAAATACTTCCTGTGGAATTAGCATTGATTTTCCGGTACGAAAAACGTAGGCAGTACAACTTTTAAGCAATGCCTGAGGCGCGATAAATTCATCGTACTGGTCAACAAAGTATGGAAAATGGAATAGTCCGGTATTTTCATCATAGAGTGCAAAGAAGCAATTTTCGGCATACAAAACCTTCTTTAAGGATTGATGAATCAGTTTCAGAAGTTCATAAAGATCTGATGTATGTACAACGCCCTGGAATATTTCGAACAGGGTATTCATTTCGTTTTCAGACTTTTTCCTATCTGAAATATCAATCATAACGCTGACAATGCAGTCCGTTCCCCGAAATTTTATGATCTCGCCTGAGATCAGACAAGTAAAAATTTCGCCGGTTTTCTGTCGGAACTTGGCCTCTAAATATTCAATTTTGCCAACTTTTCTAAGAGTTTTGTAAAAATGTAACCTTTCCGATAAATCGTTCCAAAATCTAAGTTCGAGAATGGATTTTCCAATCACCTCATCCCTTGAATAACCAGACAGGAAAATGTTGTTGTTGGTTTCCAAAACAAGACCAGAGTGTAAAGTTGTTACCATCATTAGTCCCGGACTGTATTGAAAAACTTTGGAAAACATGGCTTCGCTTTCGATTAGCGCATTTTGGGATTCAATTTGAGGGGTTATGTCTACAAAAGTGATTACAATGAATTTCAATTGTCCCAGATTATCAAACTCTGGATATCCATTTACCTTTACCCAAACCTGATCCTTGAATTTTGGCCGATATACCCCACCTACAACATTCTCTAAAGGATGCAACGTTGAGACGATTTTTGCAACAGGGTACTCCTCTTGAGATAGTTCACGTCCATCCTTATTTGTAAAGCGCCATTCCGGGTCAATGGCTATCTTCCCTTGCATCTGTTCCAACGATAATCCGAGAATCCGTGTGGCCTCCTTGTTTGCCAAAAGGATGGAGGTATCAGGCGCATGAATCACCACACCGGCATTCACATGCTCTAAAAGTGTTGGAATCTGGATATTTCCTATTGTAAATGAATCTTTTACTTTGTTCATGTAGTGCAATGTTCTTAGCAATATTTTTGAATTACCTCCAATAGGGCATTTTTCTTAATGGGTTTGGCGATAAAATCATCGCATCCTGCCTGTAATGCTTTTTCCCTGTCTTCGATAGATGCATAAGCCGTTTGCGCTATAATAGGAATTGTTGGATAACTTTGTTTTATTTTAATTGTTGCATCGTAGCCATTCATGTTAGGCATCTTTAAATCCATGAAAATCATGCTGTAAGACTGTATTGCCACTTTGTCAAGGGCGTCTTTGCCATTGATAGCATGATCGATTTTTTTAACGCTATTTTTAAGTAAAATTTCGAGATAGAGAAAATTTATTTGTTCGTCATCAACGATTAAAATGGAGAGATCCCCTAACTTTCGATGTGGGCTATGGGCTGATTTTTCTATATCAAACCCTTCGTTTGTCCGAACCATCGGAATAGATAAATAGAAGCAGGATCCTATTCCCACTTCTGACTCCAACCAGCATGTACCGCTCAACGAATTTACCAGCTCTTTCACAATGCTCAATCCGAGACCGGTGCCACCAATAGCTTTTGAGATTGCCAGGTCAGTGCGGTAAAATGAATCAAAGATTTTATCCTGTTCGTGAAGTGGAATTCCCATTCCGGTATCTTTCACATAAAAAGTCAAATGGTCCTGTTTAACTATATAGCCCACCTCCACATATCCTTCCGCAGTATATTTGATGGCATTGGAAGTTAGATTAATGAGGATTTGCTTGATTTTTTCGTGGTCCGATAGGATGGAAAGGGGTGGTATATCTTTTGGAATTTTAAGTTTTAGCGCGATATTTTTCTTAAGGCATTCGGGTCTTAACCGATCACCGAGATTGTTTACAATATCAGCTGGCTCTAAGGGTTGTTGATTTACTTCCGGTTTCTCGCTTTGTAATCGCGACAAAAGAATTACATTTTCAATCAGTGTCAGCAATTGATTGGAACTGCTCAGGATTATTCCGGCATATTCATCCTTTTCTTCACCATGCGCTTCAGCCATCAAACTCGAAAAGCCCATAATGTGGTTCATTGGTGTTCGAATTTCATGGCTCATGTTGTTCAGAAAGGCTGACTTGAGACGGTTGCTCTCCTCGGCCATCTCTTTGGCAGCTATCAATTCCAACCTGGATCTACGCATATCAGTGATATCTGTTGCTACACCAATCAATGCTAGCGAATTATCATGATCATCCTTGATAACTGAAGTTGAGAGTAAAATAGGGAAGAGGGTTCCATCCTTCTTCCTGTTCATGATTTCACCCCTCCAACCACCTTCAATAGTCTCAGGCAAAATATCCCTTACATGTTCGAACGGTGTATCTGCCGGTCGTAGAATACTGGTATGCTTCCCGATTAATTCATCGGGTCTGTAGCCATAAGTTGTAAAAAATGAATTATTTACATAGATGATTATATCGTTGTTGTCGGTGATGGAAACGCATTCGCTGATGCTCTCAAGGGAATAAGCCAGCAATTTTATTTTCTTCTCGATCTCCTTTTTTACCGATATATCTTCAAAGATCTCCAACATAGCTTTATTACCTCTAAACATCATACCTGTATGACTTATTTGAAAAGTCTTACCGCCAAGTATTGCTTCTGATTCATATATATCAGTTATTCCAAGTTGGATGCCTTTGAGCAGAGGGCAATTGCTGCATTGTTGATGATTGTCACAGTAGAGATCCCAACATTTCTTACTTACAACATCTTCTCTAAAATATTTGGACAGGTTTTCGCTGATAAAAAGGATATTCCCATATTCATCGACAATGTCCATTCCAAACGGGATGGTTTGTAGCAGGGATTGGTTTAATTCATTGGATTGGCTCAATGACTCATCCTGCAATTTTCGTTCTGTAATATCCTGGATCGTCCCCATTATTGAAAGTACATTACCATTTTCGTCAATATTGAGTTTGCCCAATTCAAGGGTCCATCTTATTTCGCCATCACTCTTTCGGATAATGCGGTACTCTTTGTTAAATGAGTTGTGTTTTGCAATTACTTCCTCAACAAAATATTGGGCCATCATTTCCTTGTCGTCGGGATGTACGATATCAAGCCACCCTTCATGTGTACGAAGGTACTTTTCATCAATCCCAAAAATTTGATTAAGTACTTCAGAAGAAGTCCAAGAATTGGAGATTAGGTCATACTTGTACGAACCAATAAAGGCGGCATGCTGAGTTTCCTTGAAAAAATATTCACTTTCCTTCAGTAAATCCTGCGCTATTTTGCGCTCGTTAATATCCCTGAAATTGATGACAATGGCATTGATGTCGGGATTGGCAAGGTGGTTGCTGAAGGTGCTTTCAATCCAAATATAGGAACCGTCGACCCGTGCGAACCGATACTGTAAAGTTGGTGTATAGGAGGGATTTTCCAATACTTTAATGAGCTCGCCAATCACAATGGGTAAATCTTCCGGGTGGGTAAGATCGTCTCCCGATATAATTCCCAACATATCAGAAGTGTACCCGAACATCTTCAATCCGGCGGGACTGACAAATAAAAAATTACTATCGGCATCGATTAAAGCCACACCGTCAGGAGCTTTCTCGATCAGGGCCCGGTAATGGTTTTCAGTCTTTTTTAGGGCCTCTTCTGCATTCTTGCGATCAGTGATGTCCGTGATAATTCCATGCCACAGTGTGCTGCCGTCATCCATCCTTTCGGGTTTTGCATCGCACAAGCGCCAGCGTACGCCAATGTCCGGCAAAATAACCCTGAATTCATTGTGGTATAACTCCAGGGTACGCGTTGATTCCATGATGGCGGAGAAAATACGGTCATAATCGTCCGGATGGATCCTGCGAAACGCGGGTGTTGCGTCCTCCTTCACCTCCTCAGGCGTTACACAGTAAATATCGTTTATTCCAGGACTGGCGTAGGGGAAACATGAACGGCCATCACTGAACATTCTGTACTGATAAACAACCCCGGGAACCTGATCGGTTAGCTTAAGCAACATTTCATGGCTCTTATTAAGTTCGGCCGTACGCTCGTCTGCAAGTCTTTTAATGTTAAGGCTGTCCAGTTCGTCGTTACTGTCGTCAATAGCCAGGATTGTAATCATCGCATAAAATTTTTTATACTTAATTTTTTCCAGTTGCCTGAGTGTCTTGTAAACAATAAATCGGGAAGAAAGTTCAGTGAAAGTACTATTCTTTATGTTAAGACCTTGAAAAACGGCAAAAGTTTATGGATCAAAATAGATATATTTGCGCCTTCCAAAAATTTAGAGGGATATGATTTCAGTAGACGGACTTACGGTTGAATTTGGCGGATCGACGCTTTTCTCGGATATCTCTTTCGTTGTCAACGACAAGGACAGGATAGCCCTGATGGGGAAAAATGGTGCCGGGAAGTCGACCCTGCTAAAAATCATGGCAGGAGTCAAAACTGCCAGCAAGGGGAGAATATCTGCACCAAAGGAGGCGGTCATCGCCTATTTGCCACAACATTTGCTTACAGAAGACAATCGTACTGTGTTTGAGGAGACATCCCTGGCCTTTTCACGTATCCAGGGGATGGAGCGTGAGATAGCAGCGCTTAATGAAGAACTGGCAACACGTACTGATTATGATTCTGAGAGTTACAGCAATATTATCGAACGGGTTTCTTCCCTGAGCGAGATGTATTATTCGATTGAAGAGATCAATTTTGACGCCGAAATAGAGATCATCCTGCTTGGCCTGGGTTTTTCGAGGGGGGATTTTACAAGGCCTACCAGCGAATTCAGCGGAGGCTGGCGGATGAGGATTGAATTGGCCAAAATATTGTTGCAAAAGCCGGACCTTATCCTGCTTGACGAGCCAACCAACCACATGGATATAGAATCGGTGCAGTGGCTGGAGGAGTTCCTGATCAACAGTGCCAAAGCGGTGATGGTCATCTCGCACGACCGTGCATTTATTGATAACATTACTACCCGGACCATCGAAGTAACCATGGGACGGATATATGACTACAAGGTCAACTACTCAAAATACCTTGAGTTGCGCAGGGAGCGTCGCGGGCAACAGCAGAAAGCATACGATGAGCAGCAAAAGATGATCGCTGAAACCAATGAATTTATCGAACGTTTCAAAGGCACTTACTCCAAGACTCTACAGGTACAATCGCGGTTGAAAATGCTCGAGAAGCTAGAAATGGTTGAAGTGGATGAGGTAGATAGTTCTGCCCTCCGGTTGAAATTTCCTCCCTCTCCAAGATCAGGAAATTATCCGGTCATAGTGGAAGAACTGGCCAAAAACTATGGAGACCACCCGGTGTTTTCAAATGTTTCGTTAACGCTTGAAAGAGGTGAGAAGATAGCATTTGTTGGCAAGAACGGCGAAGGGAAGTCGACGCTGGTGAAGGCAATCATGAATGAGATTGAGTATCAGGGGAAACTGACTTTGGGACACAATACGATGGTTGGCTATTTCGCCCAGAACCAGGCATCTATACTGGATGAGGAGCTAACGGTATTCCAAACCATCGATGATGTGGCGGTGGGCGATATCCGTACCAAAATAAAAGATATGCTGGGGGCTTTCATGTTCAGCGGCGATGATATCTTCAAAAAGGTAAAGGTACTTTCCGGCGGTGAACGAACCAGGCTGGCCATGGTGAAACTTTTGCTTGAACCCGTTAACCTGCTGATCCTGGATGAGCCCACCAACCACCTGGACATGCGTACCAAGGAGATTCTAAAAAATGCGTTGATGGATTTTGACGGGACACTCATTCTGGTCTCCCACGACCGTGACTTTCTGGATGGGTTGGTGAGCAAAGTTTACGAATTTGGTAACAAACAGGTCAAAGAGCACCTGGGGGATATCTACAGCTTCCTGCAAAAGAAAAAGCTTGATAACCTCAGGGAACTGGAGCGAAAGAATAGCAAACAGGTTAAAAATTAGCTATTTTTGGTAAAGCATAAAGGCTTTAATTTTTAATGAAATCAAAGTTGGACGGCTCCTTTATGCGACTTCATGATTAAGTTTAAACAATTTCACCCAATAGCCAAACCATGAACAGAAAACCAATCTCATTTCAATTTGCAATAATCCTCGCACTGCTGCTTTTTACTGCCTCTTCTTTAATCCAACGGGAAAAACAAACTGGCCATTCATGTTGATACGCGCAACCACGACAGCAGGTGGTATCCCGGCGCCGGGATTTATAGGAAAGTACAGATGGTGGTGGTCGATCCTGTTCACGTTGGTATATGGGGGACACAGGTTAGCACGCCGGTGATAAAACCAAACTACGCAGAGGTTAGGGTAATGACAACTGTTTACAATCAATCCGGCAACAGCGAAGAGAAGGTAAAAGTCGAGAATAGCATTGTCAATCAAAAAGGAATTGAGCTGGCAAAAAAGGAGGTAGTTTCTAAAATTGCAGCAGGATCCTACAAAGAGATTGAGACAACCATCGGCCTCTCTGACCCTCAGCGCTGGGATATTGCCAATCCTGTTCTGTTTCAGGTCAAGACTGTTGTTTACACGAACGATAAAATTACAGATACCTATTTTACCCCATTTGGAATAAGGACTTTACGGTTTACCCCCAACAATGGATTGCACCTGAATGACAAAAGGGTACAATTAAAAGGCCGATGTCAATGCAGATACCAACTTCGAAGATTATGCCCAAAGGAACATAAAGAATTTTGTAGAACGCGACCGGAACCATCCGAGTGTCTTCATCTGGAGTGTCGGCAATGAAATGTCGGATGTACAGTACAACAACAACAATGGTTTCTACCGGATGCAAACCATGATCAACTATGTACGAAAATATGATCCTACAAGGCCTGTCACTATGGCCTGCGACATTACCAACAGCGCAGCATTGCGCCATTTCGATTTCTACGATGTGCATAGCTGGAATTATGGCCGAAGGTACAGCCTGGCCCGCCAAATGGAGCCAAACAAGGCGGTAATTGTTAGTGAATCAGGATCTACTGTCAGTACAAGAGGGTTTTACGAATGGCCACTGCCGACTCAAAAAGATGAATTTACCACGTCGCTTCAGGTGAGTTCGTATGATTTGAGTGTTCCCAAATGGGCTGATCTGCCTGATGAAGATTTTATGTGGCAACAGGATGAAGAGTACATTGCCGGCGAATTTGTCTGGACAGGTTTCGATTACCTTGGTGAACCAACACCCTATGGGAACGAATGGGCAAAAGCGCATGGAATGACCGATAAGGAGGCCTCACGAAGTTCCTATTTCGGCATTGTTGATCTCTGCGGTATTCCCAAGGATCGGTATTATCTGTACAAAAGCTTCTGGAAGCCGGAAGAGTTGACCGTTCATATTCTTCCTCACTGGAATTGGGAAGGCGGCAAAATGGATAAAATTCCTGTTTTTGTTTATACCAATGGAGATTGCGCCGAACTTTTTTTAAATGGTAAGTCCCTTGGAATGAGATATAAAAAGCCGAATTCATCTAAACCCACAGAACGTTTCAGGTTGGAGTGGACGGAGGTAACCTACCTGCCGGGAGTGCTTAAAGCTGTGGCTTACAAGGAGGGGTCGGCAATCGGCGAGCAGTTGCTTAAAACTGCCGGTGAACCCTTCCAGATTCGGCTATCGCCTGACCGATATGTGATCCATGCCGATGGTTTGGATCTTTCTTACGTGCTTGTTGAGGCATTTGATAAGGATGGCAACATGTGTCCCTTGGCTGACAATGTGGTCGATATTTCCTTAAGTGGTCCTGGACATATTGCAGGTGTCGGAAACGGCAATCCACAGTTGTTCGATCCTTTTCAAGCAAACCAGGTGAAGCTTTTTTATGGTAAAGCCATGATTATCCTTGGATCAGACAGCAAGAAGGGGGAGGTGAAAATTACCGCCACATCAAATGGAATGATAAAAGATATGAAGCAGATAAAAACAGAATAATTGAAATAGTAGTGGGATGAATAAAGATGCTTGTGTTTACTTTTTATCCAATAAAAATCCAAGGAAATAAATCTGTATGATCAAAGGGACGAATTTTGCCTCAATCATCGAATAATTAGGGGCATTCATCGAAATAATTTTCAGATGCTGCAGATCCGGTCTATCTTCGGTAAAGAAATTAAAATTATTAAACCATGAACCGTCCCAAAGCAATCATTTTACTCGGTATCATCCTGTTATTGACAGGTTGTACCGATTTTTTTATGATCTGTTCCCTGAATCCTTTTTATGTTGGGAAGAACATTGCCCTGAAGCCTGAAATGGAAGGCAGGTGGAGCGCCCTTCCATTGAAAATGAAGAAAGTTACTGACAAAGAAGAGTCTCCGGATGTTTGGAACCAGATGGATACTACAGCTGTTTGGAAAATAGAGCGGGTCATTAACAAAGAAACACGTAAGACAAAACAGGGGAAAGATTCGGTCGTGTTCAGTCCTGTTGATTATTACAGTGTCAAGTTGCTGAGCAACCAGTCCGATTCCCTTGTTTATAAATTTAAGATGGTACTTTTTACTGTAAACCAGAGGCTTTATGCCGATTTCATGTCGGTCGAAAACAGTGGTTTGGAAAAGAGCCGGTTTGCCATGGAGAGTTACTTCAAGGTCCATACACTTGCAAGGATTGATCTGTCAGGAGAACAGTGCAAAATATCCTGGCTGGGAGCTGGTTACATGAAGGATATGATTGAGAAAAAGCGGGTCAGGGTGAGCTACCGTTGGGTAAGCGGTGCAGGAAGACTGCTGCTGACGGGCAGTTCTGAGCAACTGACAGGAATGATTGAGCGCTATGCCGGTGAAACCAGATTTGTCGACTGGGAAAAACAACAGGCCATGTTGAAGTTAAACCGTATAAAATAAGCACCCCATGAAAATTTCAAAATATAAAAACCAGATGGTTATTCTCATGCATCTCCTTTTCTGGATGCTTTCGATCAATTGCTGGAACATCGTATTTAATCCTGGTGTAGAAACTACCGGTGCCATTAAGGGTCTGCAGGACTATTGGTTTGATCTGTTTTTGCTTAACGCATTGTTCTTCTTCTACTGTTGTATCCCATTCGTCTGGTATGCCAAACGTGCGGCTAAATGGCTGAAAATAGGTCTTTCAGTACTCTTTTTGGTCCCCCTGTTTTATGTTTTGTTTGAATATCTCCAGCCATCAAAAAACAGGGATGACATCTCCTTTTTTACTGATTTCTTCCTTTCCGGATTCATGTATGTGGTGGTTTTCCACCTTACGATTGCCCTGGCAGTCTATTATAATCTCAATGTGCTAGTTTGTAAATATCTGAAAAATAGTAAATTTTGGATCTATATTCTGACTGTTTTGATTCTGGTGATAGTCGCCTCGGTCCTTAATTTTATACTTTTCGACTATGTATTTGATACAATGTTTCCTGAACTCTTTTTTGTATCCTATTATGAATTATGGGAACTCCTCATCATCGTTGGCTCTTATCTGATCCTTACAACGGGAGCTTATCTGGTCTGGCAATATGCAGTAGTGTTGATTGCGAACCGTAACAAGGCGCAGAATGAATTGTCCGCGCTGAAAGCGCAAATTAACCCACATTTTCTTTTCAACAACCTCAATACCATCTATTCAATGGCTGTTCAAAAGGATGAGAAGACCAAAGATGTTATTTTGCAATTATCCGATTTTCTCCGATATGTGCTCTATGACACATCAAGTAATTTCATCCCGCTGGAGAAAGAGGTGGAGATTATACGAACCTATGTGGAATTACAGAAGGCAAGGCTCAATCCCGAAATTAGTACTGTCATTCTGACTACAGAAGGAAATTTCACGAGCCAGCAGATCGCTCCATTGCTGCTGCTCCCCTTGGCCGAAAACTGCTTCAAACATGGCACAGGCAGAGACAATGGAGTCATTCAGATCCATATTGGATTAAAAGGAAAGCAACTGCACTTTACCACTGAAAATCCAGTGGCCCCGCGTGAAAAGAGCGTTGAGGCGGAACTTGAGGGAATCGGTATCAACAATGTTGAAAAACGATTAAATTTGATCTACCCTGACCGATATTCACTTCAATTTGGAGAAAAGGAGGGAGTATTCAGCGTTGAGATGAAAATAGAACTTTAATAGTTGAGAGCCATGAATTGCATCATCATCGAAGACGAACCTGCTGCCCGGTCCCTTCTGGAACACAACATCTCCTTGTGTCCGGGTTTACTTTGCAGTGGAATTTTTCCGGATGCTTTTACAGCGCAGGCTTTCCTGGATAAAAATTCTGTGGATTTGATGTTTCTTGACATAAACCTGCCGGAGATGTCGGGGGTGAGTTTTCTGAAATCGCTGGTTCATCCTCCTCTTGTCATCTTTACAACTGCCTACCCAAAATACGCCATCGAAGGGTTCGATCTGGAGATTGTCGATTTTCTTTTGAAACCATTTTCTTTCGAGCGATTTAGCAAGGCTGTCAACAAAGCAAAGGAACGGTTTTTTGCCAAGGCGCAAACGGTTGTTCCAAATCGGATAAGCGTAAAGTCGGATAAAGGCATTTACCAGATTGGGGTGGATGATATCCTATTTATTGAGGCCTGCGGGGATTATGTTATTCTCCACCTTCCTGATAAGAAACTGGTGGTACACGGAACGCTCAAAAGTTGGGAGAAAAAATTGATTGGACAACCGTTTCAAAGAGTACACCGTACAAATCTTGTCAATCTTCACAAAATAGACCATCTGGAGGGTAATCTGCTGTTTATTGGTACGCATAGACTCTCCGTTTCAGAGCCGTACAAACAAGTTTTGCTCGATCAATTGTTCAATCAACATCCTTAAAAGAAGGTCAATTTCCAATATTTTGTTTATGAAGTCATTGCCGGCTAAAGCCGTAATTCATAATATATGTTTCCCAGTATTTTTCAAGCGCACAGGCATACAATTTTTCCCCTAATTTTATGACCTGGCCGTAGTTGATCATTTCGTGACGCAAAATTATTCAGAATGTAGAATTTCCTATCCAACATTGCAATTTTTCTATTGTTGCTGACCGATATTTCACCTTTTTTAGCCTGTATCAACTTAATTGTAAGATTTGCCAAATGACAATTGACAATTGAAAATTGACAATTATATATGCTTTTTCTACATTGATTTGTCTTATTTTTGAATGACTTATTTTTCCAATTCAGGAAGATGATAACTACTATAAAATTAACATCATGAACACGACTCAATCTGTTGAGATTCGGGGGAGGTTTTCAATAGTTTTTTTGCTGGTTTCTTCCCTGTTTCTGACCTCCGCTTTTGGACAGTCCAAATTATTAAGCCTACGTCTGGGTTACAAGCCGACTGATAAATTGTTGATAGTCAACTGTGATGATGTGGGTATGTGCAACGCGGCCAATATGGCCGTCATTGATGGAATGGAAAACGGGATGATTACGTCAGGTACAATCATGACTCCCTGTCCATGGTCGGGAGCAATCATGGATTACGCAAGGAATCATCCGGAAAAGGATTTTGGTGTTCACCTGACCCATACAGCAGAATGGAGTTTTTATCGCTGGGGACCCGTTTCCCCCAAAGAGCAGGTGAAAGGGTTGTATGACCCGGATGGTTTCCTATGGCGCAGTGTGGAGGAGGTTTATGCCCACTCCAATCCGGCTGAAGCGCTGATTGAAGGACGCGCCCAAATCAAAAAAGCGCTTGCTTGCGGAGTCCCAGTTACCCATATTGATTCACACATGGGCACCATGCAATATGCTCCTGAATATTTCAAAGCCTATGTGCAACTGGCACTGGAGTTTAATCTGCCTTTGCGGATGCCTTCCCAATCTACCATGGAAAAATTTAAGCAACCAGCCCTGCGGGAGGAGCTTTCCAAACAGGGCGTTGTCTTTACGGACTATTTTGTTTACGAGGAGCTCGACAACTACAAAGAGGTGAAACCCTTCTGGATCAATATCATCAAAAACCTGAAACCTGGAGTGACGGAAATATTTATCCATGCTTCAAAATTAAGCGACGAATTGAAAGCCATCACCGGTACTGCAGAAAAAAGGGCGCAGGAAGCCACCTGCTTTACCAGTGACAAAGGAATCAGGAAATTAATAAAAGATGAAGGGGTGATTTTGATCGGGTACAGACCGTTGCTGGAATTGCAGAGGAAAAATAGGAAATAAGGAAGGATAAATAAAGTAAAAAGGATAAAGGATAAAGGATAAAGTAAAAAGGACTACTACAAGAATAGGGCTGTTCTGCATCGCTAAAAGCCAATAGCTTCAAACTATTACATTAACTACGAATTCAATTTTTTGGTATGAAAAACTATTTTTTCGGATTAGTCTTCCTGACAGGGAGTTTGATCATGCACAATACTTATGTCATGGGCTCAGGTGTCCAAACTGTAAATAAGGGTAAATCCTATTTGCAGGAGTCAATGGTAAAGGTGCAGCTTCCTGCCGAAGGAAAGCAGAATATTGTCAAACTTATAAAGGTGGGTGATGCCATTGTTACCGTTTCTGCCGACAAGTTATTTTACTTTGAAAAGGGGAAATGGCGCATGGAACCTATTCCGGGCTCGTGGAAAACTGCTGCTCTGGATAATGGTGGAATGCTTTGGCTGGGAGGAATTGGAAAGGCATGGCAGGTCGTAGAAAAGAAAGAATTGTTACTGCCTGTTGCAGCCGGGAAGGATACCATCCTTTCGCTGCTTTGGATCAATGAAAAGTCACTGATGGTTGGAACGACCAAGGGTGCCTGGCTATGGAACGGGACCTGGCAAAAGGTGCCTGAATTTGATTCTTTTTCCGTTCGTCAACTTATCAAAGTGGCAGGAGATGAATTTTGGGCAGCAACCAATGGTGGATTGTTCAGGAAAATCAATGGCGCCTGGGTGAATTTGTCTTATGCCGTTATGTCGCCCGGATTAGGGCTAAATTATTTTAGTTTGCAGAAGGGGGCTTCTTCCGATGCAGTTTATTTTGGCTGTCAGCCGGCTGTTGGCTTGATTTCGGATAAGGGGGACCATCAGCTCTTCTCGGCCAATGATGGATTACCTGTCGGGCCGGTTACCACGATTGTTCAGTCTGGTGAAAATTTATGGTTGGGAACGCCTCTGGGGGCCGTTTGCAAAGCGAAAGGATCGTGGAGATATTACGCCGGCAAAAGATGGCTCGATAACAACGAAGTCAACGACATCCTGCCAATTGATGCCAACAAGGTTTGGATTGCTACTACAGGCGGGATCAATGAGCTTAGAAAGTTACCTTTAACCCTTGAACAAAAGGCCGAATACTTTGAAAATCGGCTGAATGAAAGACATTTGCATTATGGTTTCGCGTCTGAATGTCGGTTTGGAAGCCTATCAGATACAACATCTTTTACCCATTCGACCAACGATAACGATGGGTTATGGACTTCCATCTATTTGGCTGCCGAATGTTTTCGCTATGCAGTGACAGGGGGAAAGGATGCTTACGACAATGCAGTAAGAACCTTTCTGGCCATGGAGAAACTGGAGACCGTTACTCCGATTGGAGGATATGTTGCCCGCTCCTATGTTGCAATAGATGAAAGCACCGGCCACGGTGGTGAATGGCATGCATCGGCTGATGGCAAGTGGAAGTGGAAGGGTGATACCAGTTCGGATGAGATCGTCGGCCACATGTTTGCCTATCCGCTTTTTTACGACCTGGTGGCCAAAGGGCAGATGAAGGAAAGGGTAAAAAGTTTGGTAGATAGATTAATGACCCATATTGTAGATCACAATTTTCAGTTAATTGACCTGGATGGAATTCCTACACGGTGGGGTGTATGGTGCCCTGATTCCCTGAATAACTCAAAGGTCTGGATGTATGAAAGAGGCATCAACTCCCTGCAAATCCTTGCTTTTTTGAAGAGCGCATCCCATGTAACGCAAAATCAGAAGTACGATAAAGCCTACGACTTCCTGGTAAGGGAGCATCATTATCTCGATAATATGCTGGTACAGAAGATGTATGGCCCCTATGAGGTGAACCATTCGGATGATGAACTTTCATTTTTGCCTTATTATACTTTGATGCGATATGGGAATGAGAGTCCTGAAAAGGGGATTTATGCAAAAAGCCTGGCAAGAAGTTGGAAGGCAGAAGAGGCTGATCGCATCCCAATCTGGAATTACATTGCCAGTATAGGACTGGGGAAAGATTGCGGCTTGGGGACCGCCGAAGAGGAGATGCAGCAAATCCCGCTGGATATCAGGAATTGGCCGATGTACAACTCGCACCGGTGGGATATCCGAAAAAGCGCCATCAATGACCGTTTTTTCAAACCGCAGGCAACAAAACCCATCCCGACACCCGAGCGTGCCATCTCCAAGTGGAACAGCAACACGTACCAAATGGATGGGGGAGGAGACGGCCTAAGTGAGGATGACGGGGCATTTTACCTACTGCCATATTGGATGGCGCGGTATCATAAGTTGCTCTAAGAGATATGAGATATGAGATTTGTTGCAACTGTCTTGATGGCGGCGTAAAAACTTATATTTCAATTTTCAATAGCTCTTTTGTTGTGAAACCTGCATTGCTTTCCTCAGATTTTTTGGTATCCGATTTATTTGCATCTGATTTGTCCTCATTCAATTTACTTTCAATCGTGTCGATTCTGGATGCCTTGATATCTTTCTCTTTGATGGCATCGGTTTTCAGCAAGCCGGTGTTAATTTCATGTCTAAAGGACGCCAGGGAGGTATTTTCACCATATTTGACCGTAGGAGGTTCTGTTGTCACTGATTGGATTTCATTTGGTTGTGTCTCAGGATAGGTCGAGGCATCAACAGTCAAACTGCTTGTAAGAACGAAATCTATTCCTTCAACGATGTCGCCATCCCTGCTTGGCTTGATTGAGAAATGTAGCGTGTCCGGCTCTGAAACCATGTGAACCCTTTTTAACTGGGTAGTATCAACCTGGGCAAAATATTTGCCGGGAGCCAATCCAAGATAGCTGAAGTAGCCATCGGGTTCGGTCAAAGTTTTACCGACAAGTTTAGATTCCCGATTAAAGAAGTTGACAACAATTCGTCCAATGCCAACAGCATCACCATTATTTTTTTTATTTACAGTCCCGGAAACTTCACCAACCACTGCTATAGGAACATCGATCATTTTAAATTGGTTCGGATCTACAACGACGCTCATCGTTTTTTTCCGGAGTTTCCAGGCTACATTGTTAAAGCTGTTCTGGTCAAGTTCGACATAATAGGCCGTATATGGTTCTAAATCCAAAACCCTGATGGTTGAGTCGCGGTCATACTGAAAAAGCCTGCCTCCACTGATACGAATATCCAGATCATACTCCTTTGGTTCACCGGCATCGCGGCGGCCATTGCAGTTTAGGTCCAGGAAAGGAGAGAAAACCAGGGCTCCTTTTCCAACACTGATCCTGCTATTGGCGCCAAAATATTTTGTCTTAATATCAGCAATAAGACTTCCCCTTGCAATCTCCATCAAAGTGGTTTCGCTGTTTGATTGCCTGAGTGTTAAGCCAGTCTGTGCATATGGAAGGTCGTACCTAAAACCGACCTGGGCCATTTGCGTGCTGCTTAAGAAATTGTTCTCGTAGGAGGCGGAGAAAAATCCGTTCTTGAAAACATACTTCTCCACCGAGCATCTTGCCGAAATAAACCGCCCCTGGCTGTAGTTAAACTGCGTTTGAGGAATTAACATGTATCCTTTTGGTAACCTTAAAGACATGGACAGGTTGCTGTAGGTATATGGTTGACTGTGTTCGGAAAACATCGCATAATTGGTCAAATTGGTGTTAACCCCAAACAAAGCCCCGGAAATCAACCATTCTGTGGTGGTATATTTTGTACCTGGCATGATGATCTCGTTATAGGTCAATCTATTATAAAGAGAAAGTTTTTGGCTTTTGATTGGTATCGTAACAATGGCTTTTCTTTCTTCGAGGTAGTTGTAATTGACCGCTTTTTGACCTGCCTTGTATTTGGTGTAGTTTAACTCCATTTGGATATTTTTGAACAGCTGATAATTCAGAATTGCTTTGCCCCTGACGCCATAAGTATATTCTCCCGACAAAATAAGATTGGAGAGCGGACGGGAGGCGATAGTGAAAAAGGGCATAGTGGTTCCTGTCGAAACTGACGAGAGATATTCTACTCCGCCTCCGATGGTGATACTTTTGCTTAAACCATAGTTCAGATTTCCCCTGGAGAAAATCGTTCCTATACTGTCTTCCACCAGCCCGGCAGCAAAAGTGTATTCCAACTTCTTGGTTGGCATGAAGTTAAAGGGAATCGTAAGCGTTTGCTCTTTGTAACGTTCTTCGCCCCAAGGTCCATAAAATTTAAGCTTAATGAACGAATTTCCATATACCAATGGTACCTGGAAGGTGAAAAATCCGGTAGCATCCGCCTTAACATAATCAACCAGCACATTGTTGACATACAATTCGACCATCCAGTTTGGGCTTGTATAATCGCTCATGCTGTAGCTCCCGAAAGAGCGACGGTAGGTGGTAGGCGTATTGGTTAAACGGAGACCAACTACCGGATTGTATATTGAAGAGATGGCATCAGTCGCTATCTTGCCAAAAATAGCCTGGCGCAACCAGGCGCGGTTATTGTTGACATATTTGAGGTAGTAGTACTGCTGCTTTTCTGTAAATACTTCATTGGTATTGTAATTGAGCATAAGGTTGGCCTCCCCACCTGCAATTACTGTACCCAATGCAAGATTCAGCCGGGTATCCGCCTTTTGACCAATTTGTTGTGTGGCAATCACTGACCAGTCGGCCATTCCAAAGTGGAAAAGTGGGTATTTTCGTTTGATCACTGTATCTACCCTTACTTCACCTGTAACCTTGCTAATATTCTGGCGCATTTGTTCGAGCCTTTTCTCGCGCATGGATGGCAATTCCAATTTGGTTTCCATCGATACTGAAAGTGTGCGCACCGAAAATTTACTATTTAACCCGAATATTTCACCAAAATAGCTTGATCTCAAATAAAGATTGGTCTCCGTTCGGACCAGATCCCCATTTTTAAGCTGAAATTCTTTGCCCTGAAACAGAATCCGGTTGTTTTTGTAATCCACCAGGTAGGGCTCTTTGATTGTGATGAAAAATCCGGAAATGGAATCCATTGTTTCGGACATTGTGGTCTTGAATTTCAGAAATTCGAATATCTCCTTAACCGGGAGATAAACTACATCTTCCTGAATGACTGCCGGTATTTCGATGCCACCAATATCTTTTATCTGAAGAAAGACCGAGATCTCATCAAGTACTGGGTTGTTCTGAGCTTCTGTATGATCAGGTGAAATGAAAAAGAAAAGTACAAAGCCGACAAAGAACCACCTTGTGCATGGTGATATCCTGCAATTGATGAATGCAGAGACAAAACGATGTAATACCGCTGTATTCAACTAAAGAATAATAATAATTAGGAAGGGGATATGATACCCTAATTTCGTGAAATTAACCATTGCCATTAATTTTTACATCTTTGTACATTGTGGGAGTCAAAGAGTTATCAACTATTTTTCGTTGATAACAAGGTAAAACAGCAGGTGATTTCATAAATTTCAGAAAATTGTTGGAGTATAAAGCGTTGCAGATTATGAGGCTATAAAACAATTTGAGCAAGCAGCCAATTGTTCCAGGGATATTATCGATTGCCATAAGTTATTGTTGAATAAAAGTAACACTAAAAGTTCCGGCATAATTTCCTGCCGGATTGGCCGCCATTGATCCTACTGTCAGGGTACCTCCAATGTATACATTTGTGAATTGGCCTTGGGTAACAAAGGGTGAACCGGTACTTGAGGATCCAATCGTCAATGAAAGTGTACCCCCGTTGCTTCCAGTTAATGTTGCTGTTGGTCCGTTTTGGATGGTAATCAGAGTGCCTGGGTGTGCAGATACTTCAAACAGGGCTGGTGTTGGAATGGTATGCTGATTAAATCCTAAAGAAGGAATAATAACAGATCCTCCTGGTGTTACAGCACCAGTAAAGTCCATTGAAACCGTTCCTGATGTCCCTGTTTGAATAAAAGTTCCAAAATTGAGATGTTGTAAAGTGCTAACGGTAACCGTGATGGGTTTGGGCGGTTTTTCCGGCTGCTGGGCCAAAACCGAACCATTCACCAGTAACAGGCTGAGAAGGATCCAAAGAGGAACCATCGCCCTTTTCAGGCGCATTATTTGGGGGAAGATATTTGAAGTTTTACAAAACATAATTTATATTTCTCATTTTCTCCGGATAATGGTTTTTTCTGAATAGCTTATCCCTCCTGAAACCAGGGTCACAACATAAATTCCACTTTGCCAGTCAGCGCCGATCTCAATCGTCTGATTAAAAGTAATACTTTTTATCAACATTGTCTGACCTAGCATATTGGTAATTCTCAACAAGCCATCATTACCTTCGGGTAGATTGGATCTGATAAGTAATGTACCGGCAATTTTTGAAAGGGTAAACAGTTTTTCAGGATTAGCGGTACTGTAATTATAACCAACCATGGCCATTACGAGGGCAAAACGATTGTTGATATCACCCTGATTTGCATAAAAACGGTATTTGGGCTCCTTCCTAAGATCCTGATGAATGTTGTTTGATTTATCCTCCAGATAAATGGTGAGGTCTACGGGTAATTTTGATAGATCAACTGCTGCGATATTCATCCAGCCCTCTTTTAATGCCTTTATACCAATCGGTATTCTGGTGAGTGAGTCCACGGGTTCGGGCATTCCACTTATAGAGAGATTTTGTGAGTTGCCGGCTATTTCATAGATATTGGGCACTGTGACATCCGTATTCATCAATTTTAAAGCGTCATATTCCGGATCAAACTTGCGGCTTGTTTTGTTGTCTAAATAGATGACATAAGCGTCCATCAAGGCATTTTTCTGATCATAGGATGCAGAAAACCTCATGATGGGCCTGGGATCAAATTTCGCTGCTTTGTAGGTTGGATTGAGGTCAGTAGTCCTCATGGCATTTGAAAAATCCAAACTGCCTGATCCGGTACTCGTAACATGAACAAAGAATCCTTGCATGGACGGGATTATATTCGTTGACCCACCACTTGAAACCCCGTTTATGTATGAGTCATAAACTCCGCTATATTGGTCGGCCGCACCACTGGCATTGAAAAAGTAGATGGCATTGTCAACGTTGGTTCTATTGCCTAAATTCCAGTTAATCGGCGAAGGGTAGGGGTTTCCGACAAGATTAAATCCCAAGGTATAGGTCCTGTTGTGGTTGTACAGGGTGGCAGACATGCTTCCATCATTGACACTTCCCGTCATGCTAAAAGTTTGAGGGTTACCGCCGTTCCCGAAATTGGCAGAATATCCTACCATCGGTGAAAGTCCTGCCACACCCGTAGTTACCCATCCCGAAATATATGTTGTTACGCCCAAAATGATTGTAGAGTTATCCTCATTATAAGCATAGAATGTTGGGATCGTAGCATTTCCTGACAAGGTCGCAGCGAGTGAAGCGCTTGTAAATGGGGAGCTAAGATATTTATAGCCATAGGCCGATGGAAGGTAACGCTCCATCGTTACGCTTCCAGTCACAGTTCCCGCACCTGATCCATCAATCAATGCAGTTTGAGAGGCAGAGGATTTAAGCGTCAGATTTCCGTTGGAAGCAAGATTTCCCAAGGTTGCCTTGACAATATCCGTAACGTTCAGTGCACCAGTTAAGGTTACCCCTGCTGAATTGTTGACAGTCAGGCTCGCGATAGTACTGCCCGCAAACGTGTTTGCAGAAATCGTCTGCGCCGAGGATCCCATCATCTCAATGGTTCCGTTGGAGGCTGTAAAGGTACCACTGTTGGAAATTGTCCCTGCGATTTGAAGCGTATTCCCGGTAACGGTAAGGGATGCGCCCGAACCAATTGATAAATTATTGGCAGTTCCAACTGAACCGCCGTTTAAGGTTGGATAGTTGGTAGCTGTACCAATAGAGACGTTGATTGAAATACCGGGAATTTGACCACACGACCAGTTGGAGGCTGTATTCCAGTCAATGCTGGTACCTCCTACCCATGACCCCCATGGCGTTGACGTAACGGAAACTGTACCTGTCAGTTGCACACTACAGGTAAAAGGGGCAAGGGTGTAACCATAAATATTGTAAACTGTATTGGTAACAATGGGCGAACCGGTCAGTGTAATCGTTCCGCCTGTTCCATCTACAAACAACCCGGAATTTGAGTTATCTGCATTGTTCCTGAGCTGGTACCTGACATTTAGTTCCGAGTTATTGATAGTAAAGACTGGACCAACACCCACACAAACGGAAGATGGTCCGGAGTAGGTAGGATTGGTTGTCGGCTGAATACCAATATCTACAGTTTTTGATGCACTCCCCTGGATGGCAGGGGTTGCAGTAATAGATTCAACGACACTGACAGAATTGTTAATGGAAACGACACCCCATGTCACAGATATGCTATTGGTTGCAGCTCCGGAATTGATTACGCCATTTCCTGAAAGCGACCATGCATAACTGTGCCCGCTCACCAAAGGCGTTGAATAGGTTTCGGTCGATCCTGTACAAACTTTTTGATTTCCGGTTATTACTGGGGTTGGGGTTGTACTGGTCGTTACAGAGATACTATTGACAGATTGACATCCGGCAGTTGTCGTTTTTGTAAGGCCAATGGTATAGGGACCTGGCGTATTGGTACCCCAGGTGACCGTATAAGTTGATGTATTTCCGGTCAAAGGTGTTCCGTTTGAACTCAAAGTCCAGGCGTAAGTGTTGGCATCGGTTGGAGTGGTATAGGCTACCACTTCATTGATACCCACTTGAGTCCTTCCTGTTATGGTATTATCAGGCATTGGATGAACTGTAATTACAACTGCTGTTGAATAATCACCATTTCCGGCTACCCCGTTAAAGTCGTTCACATTGGTAATATGAAAATTAAAATTGGTATCCGTTGTAATTGGCTGGGTAATCCCTGATGAGCCGGATGTAAGTACTATTGAAACAGGAGAAGAGGCAATATTGCTTAAGGTCGTTGTAGCGGAGCCCAACTGGTATGTTAACGACCAGGGCGCTGTTCCTGTAAGGGTTACTGTTACAGTAGTTGAAGCAACATTATCGTTGCAGATGGCAGCTGTGAGTGGGCTGGTAATTGAGGCCGTTGGCAATGGCAAACTTCCACCGCCGATGGTCAGGTAATGCAGATCGGTTCCATCTGCCAATGCGATGGCAGCATCAGTAGTTACAAGTCCGTCATCAGGGCCATTGTCTGTCACCACATTACCCCGATTTTCCCACCTTGAATTGGATGGAACCCACTCGACGACCCTTATTTTGCTTCTGTCGGATGGCGTGGATAGATGATATCCGCTGTTGGCATCCCAACGCAGGGTGGCATTTGCACTTCCCGAGCCAACTCCCCGGACCCTCCAGTATTCGTTGTTGCTTACACTCGCGACAGGAGACAACATGTTGGTAATTGTCAGGGAGGGTGAGTTGGAATTTGGACTGTTGTTAAAATATTCTGCCTCCCAAACGCCGGAAGTAACAACTCCGGAGAGATAAACCTGACCATACCTTGGTGATGGACTACTCTTTCCTAACGGGAAAGTGAAGAAAGAGCCGTTACTGATCTGTTTCCGCAGCGGACCGTTGATGTAAGAGCCAACCGATCCGCCAATAACCGCTGAAGAGCTTACATTGGTAAGTGTCAGTGAGTTGGTTGAGTTGGTTGTAATAGTCCCGCTACTGAGTGTAAGGTTGTTTGCAATTTGAACGTTACCTCCACCGGCAATTGTAACGCCTGCCGGATTTGAAATTATGAAGTCATAGAAATTTTCGGTAACAGCTCCTGAGGATATCGTCATGGTTTGGGCCGTTCCACCTTCAAAACTTACAGATCCGGTACCGGGTACGAATCCGCCGGAAGAGGGAGCGATATTATAATCTGACCAGTTATTTAAAATGTACAAAGGCATGTTATGAAGTGCGGCACTTAATTTTGCCCCATTGTTAATCGTCAGATTACCAAGAATTTTAGTAACGTCAGCACTCATGTACTTGATTCCGGTGCCGGTTAGGATCAGGTTTTGATATGGTTTTGCCAGGTTACCGGGTTTCAGAGGCATTTGTGCATCAATCGAACCATAAAGTTCTACAGTTGTGCCGGTTGAGGCCATAAAGCGGTCATAATTGCCACCAGGGAAAACGAACATTCCGCCGGGCGAATTTTCAATCATCATTTTTCCTGTACCTGCATGGGTCGTATCGGTAATTGATCCCAAACTGTGGTTAATGCTCTGTTTCAGGTCAAATGTGCCCTGAATATCAACCGAAGCTGCGGAGGCGCCGTTGATGTTCATGGTAACCGTGTGCCCGGGTTGTATGAAAACGGGATTTCCCAACGGGTAACAGTTGCACGAAGGATTTGTAGGTGCATCCTCCGCCCAAATTGCAGTACTGTTCCAATTGCCGCTTGCAATCGTATAAAGGGTATGGACCAGACCGAAGTTCGCAATTTCACCAGCCGTATATTCGCCCGTAAACAGATCATTTATGGTGATTGTATGGTTTGTGGCATTGATAGTTCCAGCACCGTATTGGACCCACAAAGAGCTGCTAAAGCGTGCACTGATGTAATTACTTTCGGTTCCGGTAACTTCTGCGGTACCATATTGGTATACCTGGGTGACCGCACTGACACCTGAGAAACCTGTTACAGTGGTTTTCCAATAATAATTCAACTGGTCAGTTGTAGGGGCAAAATCGCTGGGATGCGCTGTGTTTACAGGAACTACAGTAATTGAACCAGGATTGGCTGAGGTAAATGTAAAGGTGACGGGCCTGTATTTACCGGTGGAACCTGTCGGGAAAATGAAATTGGAAGCAGACCCGCTAAAATATTTTTCTACTCCTTTGTCACTGTTGGCGCCATTCAACATTATCATGCGGTTGACATCATAAGTTCCACCAAAAGTGGAATTTATATCCATCACGAGTTTGTAGTCATTGATGTACAATAAGCCGGACGTCAGTGTCAACTGACCGGTTATCCATGAATCCCCGATAATGTCAGCGCCACCTGCATTGTTTAAGGTGATATTTCCGAATTTACCGCTTCCCGAGGTGGTGATGGTCTGCTTGGTACTGTTTGCCAACAGCATACCGCCAGAGGAGGAAGAACTTGAATGAATCGCCGCGTTGCTGATATCGCCCATGGCGGTGATGGTGTTCGCGGCATCGGCCAGGGTACCTGAGGTAATGGTCAGATTGGTGTTGACCCTGATGTTGCTGGATGAACCGAGCGTAATGGATGGGGTAGTGGACAGGGAACCAATTACCAGGTTGGCAAAATTGGTCAGGTTGGAACCTGTACCGGTTATATTACCTGTTCCGGTAAAGGTTGTGGCCTGGGTACTGGTGGCAGCCACACCAGTCTGATAACCACCAACATTGGTCCCTGTAGCGGACGATAAATTATTATTGATAAGACTACCTCCGATTGTTACATTTAAATCGTTGGCTTTAAATACAGAACCGGTACCTGCATTTCCATTCCCATTGATTGTCAGGTTGTACAATATGGATATCGGATTAATGGAAAGAGTGGCGGTTTTGTTGGTGGTGGTACCGTCCACTGTCACATTCCACAAGGGGGCCATGGTGTTGATTTTGAAGTTCTGTGCTACAGCAGTTGAACTATTCCCAATCGTTACCGTATGCCCTCCGTTACTGCTGTTGACGACGTAACTACCCGGGTCCAGGTAGAAGTCTGCATTGGTACTGCCTGCCTTGACAATGGTAAGTGTGCCTCCGGTTACATTGAACTGACTTCCCGCATTCAACACCTCAAACATACTGCGGGTGGCGTCAAAACTATTCCCTTTGACAGTGACATTTCCACCAGATTGATTGTAAATCAGCGATCCAAGTGTATTGGCCAGGTTTCTTCTTACCTGACCATCAACATTCAGCGATCCGCCTGAAATGTTAATCTCAGGGCTTCCCGAGGCAGCATATTCAATGTCGTTGTGTGATCCCGAATTGTTGCCGACATTGACTGTTCCGGTATTCATTATCTCTAATTTGCCCAATAGCAACAGATCGGAGCCATTGTTGTTTGCCGCGCCAACATTCATTGTTCCCAGATTGGCGGATAAACAACCGGACGAAGGAATGGTAAACGCGTTGGTGGTCGATAAGGTCAGGCTAACATTCGAATTGGATAACCTGAAAGTACCATTGGTGATGGTCATAGCAGTTGCCAATGTGCTATTCAATGTCATTGCATTGACGGTAGCCTCCATAATTGATGTTCGGTCGGTTCCCTTATTGATTGTGAGGGTATTAAAGTCTGTGCGGGTTGCTGTAGTGCCACCGATCTGTTTACTTGCTGCACCGGTGAAAGTCACATTACAGACCTGGGCTGCACCGGCTATCATGTCGAAGGTTCCATTGTTGGTAAGATTGCCCTGAATGGCAAGGGTATTGGTGGCAGCAAGATTGGCGGCAACATCGAAAATTGCCCCGCTTGCAACATTCACATTCCCAATCACGGAAATAAATTGGGCAGTGCTGCTTCCATTCGTAAACTGGAGGTTGCCATTGTTAACATTTAGGTTCCCGTTTACGGTTACAGTACGTGGTATATTTTGGTTGTTAATCTGCGAAATTCCAGTTAAACTTGTTCCGGATACACTGATATTCAAATCATTGTAAATAAGCAGATCCGTATTGGGCAAGGTGATGTTTTTCCCTGTTGCAGGAGAAAGTATCAAATTATAATAAGTGGCAATATTGATCGGGTTGCTGCCAACCAAATAGGATGTTGGCAAAGTAAATGCTGTTCCGATATTTCCCGGTGCGGTTTCTGTGTAATATTCTACGGTTCCGCCAGCAGTTCCAAGAAAGTCGCCAAAATCACCGGATGGGAAAACGGCTGTAGCAGTGGAGGAGCTAATCCGAAGCTTTCCAGTTCCTGTTACAGTACCAAATACATGGCCAGTTGTGGTATTTACGTCAAGTGTAGAACCTGTATTTATTTGCAATCCGCTTATAATCTTTGTGTTGGCAGATATTGTGACCAAATGGTTGTTACTTCCGCCATCACCAATCACTACAAGGTCGCTCGGTCCGGGGATGGTTCCTGGACTGGTTCCGTCTGCATTACTGACCAGGGACCATGTCGCAGGAGTATCCCAATCACCATTTGCACGACTATAATATACTTTTACAGTTCCAAAAGCATTGGTTTCGCCGGCCGTATATTCACCGTCAAGATATTGAATTGCAGGAAAATAGATATTTTTTCCAATGATATCTACTTGCAGGGCGTCTCCTTTTGTCCAGGCAACAGGTCGGTACACACCTGTGATATAAGTATTGTCATTTCCGGCGACATCGGCTGTGATGTAATGATAGGTATGGGAAATTGATCCTGGCTGAATACCGGTGAATGAGCTTGAAATCACTTTCCAATAATAGGCTAAGGCATTTTTTGTAGGATCGACCGAGGGATGTACAAATGCTACCGGTTTAACAGTCACATCGCCCCAATGCGTTGGCGCCTGCGAAATATCAATGGTTGCAGGGTGGTAAGTTGTTGTTCCGAAGGGATAAAGGAAAGAACCGATAGCACTAAATGATTTTGTTATGCCACCGGCACTTTGATCACCTGAAGCCTTGATCATTTTTGTATCCCCAAAGGTTGTAGGTGCTGACGTACCGGTCATGGCATCATAAATTGCGCTGGTAGCAGAAAACTTCAAATTGAAACTGGTGATATCAAGAATACCGTTTGCCAATCTCAAATTTCCGTTTACAGTTTGGTTAGCCTGGAAAGTAGTGGCTCCGGAGCTCTTGTTGATACCCAAATTGCCAAACAGGCCAGTTCCGGATCCGCCAATCGTTTGTGCCAATGTCCCGTTCAACAGAATACTTCCATTAGCCTGGCTGGAATGGGTTCCGGAGTTGACAATATTCCCGGCTGCACTAATGGTAAAACCCTGATCGTGTAGGATACAGCCGCTGTTAATGGTCAACGTCCCTCTGATTGTCAGGTCATTGGTTATGGATGTATTGCTGGCATTTGAAAGAGTGAAGTTATTCAAACCACTGGTGATGGTTCCGGTATTGGTCAATGTTTGAGCACCGGAGCCATTGAAGGTAGTGGTATTTGCTCCCGGCGTATAAGTTGCCCCGGAGACTAAACTGAAATTGCGGTCCACTTCCAATCCGATTGTATTTGTGTTCAGATCAAGGATGGCCCCATTCCCAATTGACAGATCATTGAGTATTGTCAGATTTGATCCGGGAGTTTCCACACGCAGTATCACAGTTCCTGAACCCGTCCTATTAGAAATGTTCATGTTGTAAAAAGGAACAGTGGTATTTCCTGTATATACGGTTGCCGAACTAGGTACATTCACGTTAATGGTGCCTCCGGTTATTGAAAATTTCCCCGGAAGTACCTGGATGTTGAAGAGGCGAAAATCAGTGCCTCCGCCCGTGAAGGAATTTTCAGTGAAATTGATAACACCCCCACTCATGTTGAATACCGTGTTGGGATTATCCAAAGATAAAACTGCCCCTGCATGGTTTTCACCCAGTAACCTGAAATTGGCAGTACCACCAGTCTGCGTATAGCTGATCAAGTTGGTTGCCCCTGTATTGTTCCATACCTGACTGACATCCAACGTTCCCGTCCCTTCAATATTGATTTCCGGTGTGCTAAGATCCCCCAAAACAATACCAGCCGCATCACCGGTAGAGAATTGACCTGCGCTTACACGTAACCTCCCATAGAAAGTAGCAGCTTGGTAACCAGTTCCATTAAGTCCGCTGACTGTAGTTGAGACATTGGCGCCATTCACCCACAAACAGGCGGATGGATTGAGCAGAAAATCCTGTCCCCCTTCGGAGATAGAGGGAATACTGATATTTGAATTTAATTTCAGGGTACCATAATGGAGGAACAGCGCTTTGTAGTAATAGCCATATCCTGCAAAGTTGTTGTTCCCCTGGTTGTCGGGACCGTAAAGGGCAAAATTGGCCACATTGGATGAATTTACATCCAGTGTGTAGGTTTGGTCTGATCCTTTTTCGACAATGAACCTGAAAAAATCGGTCGTTCCGTTGCAGGTAACCGTATTGTTGGTGGCGCCGGCAAAGGTTACCTGAACATCCCCATAGTTGGTACCTCCAAAAGCAGTAGTTGCGAGGAGATAATAAGCATTATCGAATGGGGCGGGCAATCCTGTAAACCGGACCGAACCATTGTTTGTGAAATTTCCGTAAAGGGTTAAACTATGAACGGGGTTTACTACGGAAGGGTTCACATCGGATGTTGCGATGGTATGGGCAGAAGCAAAATTATTCACACCGATGGAACAGCCAGAGGCAACAGTAAAATTGCCTGCCACCGACATGTTAATCAAATTATCTGATGGCGAGGGATTTCCGAAGTTGAAGGTCAGGCTACCGGCCCCATGATTATTCAGATCAAAGTTGCCATTCACCGTATAGTTAATGTTGTTGACGGTATTGTCCAAATAGGTGGTATTTGCGGATGCCGTATAGTTTGATACTATCAGTTTGTTGTATGTAAGCTGGGTGCTGCTGATACTTTGATTGTTTAGGTTGTAATATTCCACCGTACCGCCGTTTGCAGCGACAAAACCCGTGTAAGTTCCCCCCGGGAAATTGCCGGAAGCAAGCTTTAATATGCCATCGCCGGTTACTGTCCCAAAATTGTGGGTGGTGGTTGTTTGCAGGTCAAGGGTACCTCCCAGGCGGATTTCCAACGAATTAACGACCTTCCCATTCTCATTCACTGTAATGGTGCGTCCGTTTAGGATAACGACATGATCGGTAGAAGCAGGGATGCCACCGTTCACCCAGAAGGAACCCGACGGGTCTGTTGTCCAGGTGTTCGCGGTATTCCAGTCACCGGATTGATATGAGTAAAATGTGGTATTTAAGACTGTGACCGTTGTGCTCAAACAACTGGAATAGATGAGACCACTTTCCCATCTGGCATAATAGGTGGTAGTAACTGCCGGTTTGTTGATAACCAACGGACTACCTGTTCCGATAGATGTACCGGAACCACATCCTCCGGCATACCAGGTAAGCGTGGCCCCACTTCCACCTCCACCACTGGCCGCTAAACTGATCGTACCGGTATCACCGAAGTTGATGGAAGCTGGTGTTGCGGAAATAGAAGTAGGTGCGCCCAACGATGAAACATTTACAATACCTGTCGTCGCGGTGAAATATGTTGTGTTGATATTCGTAGCAGCCGAACCGGTTCCGCCCCAGGTACCTGCAACCTGTCCTGCCCCGCCCAGTGTGAGGGAGTTTGCAGGGTGGGTCAATCCTGTTCCTAAATTTGCTATTGTACTGTTTGCAATAGACAGGTTTCCATTGATAGTTGTGTTGGCGGTAAATGTTTTGGCAAATCCGCCACCCCCTGACAATTCAAGGTTATTGTAGGTCAACACGGCAATATTTTGAGTCCCGGCCCCCGAATAATTTACAGTCCCGGTACCGGCGGTGAAGGTTCCTCCTGTTCCCGATACTACGGTGCCTGTAGCGCTCAAATTCAGGGTGCTTGACCCGGCGTCGAGTGTGCCGGCTGTCCTGGTCCATGTTCCGCTAAAGGTATGTGTCAATCCGCTTCCCAAACTTAGGGTGCCCCCGGTTCCGTTGATTGTTAATCCTGCGCCGCTCACATTGCCCGTAAATGTGGCAGTCCCGCCGGTTTTGGTCATGGAAACAGTACCTGTCGTTGTGAAGGCCCCAATATTTTGGGCTGTAGTTCCGGTGATAACAACTCCTCCGGATGTTCCGCTCACGGTACCTCCATTGTTGATTAAATCACCATTGAGTGTCAATGAAAAGGTGGACATATTTAGTGTTGCACCACTGTTGACTGTAAGTGGCACCGATGCATCGAATACTTTGCTGGCATTCATGGTAATTGCACCTGTATTGGCAATCACCACACCACCTGTTGCTGTAAATGGGGTTATCCATTCCGTCGACGCATTTCTGTTGGAAGTGGTATTGTACTGCAATGTCGCATTTGTGCCATAGGCAAGGGTGCCGGTGAAGGTATTTGCATTGGCACCATTCTCGATGGATAATATATTGTTGACAGTCGTTGCGCCGGTTGGAAAAGTTTTCCCACCTGTTCCGGAAAGAGTGAGGTTGGAATAGGTAGTGGCTTTTATTGTTTGCGCAACACCATTGTAATTAACAAGATTGCCTGCGGCAGTTGCTGTGAGCGTAGTAATAGCCGGAACAGGTGTTGCACTGATGTTAAGGGTACTTGTCGCGGTAGCATTGTTAAGATTTGTAATGGTGCCCGAACTGGATAGATTGATAATCCCGGAAGCATTGTTGGTAATACCTGTAATTGTACCTGATCCGTTGAGGTTGAGGGTTCCGGTATTGGTAAAATTGGCCAAAACAGTAGAAATTGCCCCGGCATTTGTAATGGTTACAGTTCCAGCGTTGGCAAGAGTGGTAATAGACGATGATCCGTCTATATTTAGAGTGCCAGCTACACTATTTGTTAAACTTCCGGCTCCTGTCAAAGCTGTCGATACAGTAAATGTTCCATTGTTTGTGTATGTTCCAGTGACTGCCGCATTGGAAATTGATGTTAAGGCAGAACCATTTAGGTTCATTCCTGTGCCGGAAAATGTATGAGGTGAACCGGTTAGCGATGTGAATGTGGTCGCGTTGTTGGTTAGGTCTCCTGCAAAGGTATAAGTATCAAGAACGGTATTAGCCCCACCGTTTGTTTCATCCCAAATGGAACCACTGTTCAGTGTTACATTGCCATTAAATGCCATAGCCCTTACGGTAGTACTGGTTGAACCGAAATTTATCCTACCTGATATATCGGAAGGTCCATTAACGTTAAATGGTCTTCGCATAGTAAGAACAGCGCCGCTATTGATGGTCAAGCCTGCGCAGGTAATTGTGCCCCCGTTTGTAGTGGCCGCATTTCCCCCGGTAGTAGCGATGACGACAACATCGGTTGCGGTTGGGGCTATTCCTCCAACCCAAGTCGACCCGGTAGCCCAATCCCCACCGGCTGCAGTACTGACAATTGGTGGCACAGGGGTACCGGTAGCCGTGAATGTCAACGGAGATCCAATTAATGTCCCACTTGTAGCGGTTAATGTGTTAGTCCCTGCAGTAGCGCCCAAAGTCCAGCTACCAACTGATGCAATACCGCTGGCATCGGTCGTTGCAGCCAGTCCGGTACCTGATCCGCCACCTGATGCTACGGCAAAAGTTACGGAAACACCACTAACGGGGTTGTTGTAGACATCTTTTACGATCACACTTGGTACAATTGCCACTGTAGTACCTATCGTAGCAGACTGTCCGTCGCCGGCATTGATGGCAATTTGCGTTGCCACGCCCGCTGTTCCTGTTGCTGTAAATGTTACCGGAGATCCTGTAAGCGAGCCACTTGTTGCGGTTAATGTATTTGTTCCGGCAGTAGTTCCCAAAGTCCAGCTGTTAACAATGGCGATACCGCTGGCGTTGGTGGTCGTATTCAAACCGGTAGCGGAACCTCCTCCGGTTGCCACTGCAAAGGTTACAGCCACCCCATTGACAGGATTGTTGTTGGCGTCCCTGACGATTACACTTGGTTGGGTAGCCACAGAATTACCAACAGTGGCAGATTGTGCATCACCCGCGTTTATGGCTATTTGCGTGGCAGCCCCGGCAGTACCTGTGGCTGTAAATGTCAACGGGGATCCGGTAAGACCAGTACTTGTAGCGGTTAAAGTATTTGTTCCGGCAGTTATACCCAGGGTCCAGCTTCCAACGGTAGCAATACCACTTGCATTGGTCGTTGCAGCTAATCCGGTACCGGAGCCACCACCAGACGCTACTGCAAAGGTTACAGAAACACCGCTGACCACATTGTTGTTAATATCTTTTACTACAACACTTGGAGGAATGGCGACAGCTGATCCGGCAGTGGCGGACTGCCCGTTACCTGCATACATGGCCATTTGTGTGGCAGCACCGGCTGTTCCTGTCGCAGTAAATGTCAATGGGGAACCGGTAAGGCCTGAACTTGTCGCCGTCAAACTATTTGCCCCGACAAGGGTACCCAAAGTCCAGCTTCCAACAGTGGCAATACCGCTTGCATTGGTCGTTGCAGATAACCCTGTACCGGAACCGCCACCGGATGCAACAGCAAATGTAACTGCTACGCCACTAACCGGGTTGTTGTAAAAATCTTTTACAATAACACTTGGGGGAACTGCTACCGCTGTTCCGGCTGTCGCAGATTGTCCGTTCCCGGAATTGATGGCGATTTGTGTGGCAGCGCCGGGGTTGACATTGAAAGTGCTTGTCCCTGACTTGGTCGAACCGGTGACAATGAATGTCATTGAGGTCCCAGCCACAGTGGGTGTTACACTAACGCCTGAAAGCACACCGGCGGTAAAAGCAGCGGAGGTGCCTGTTATTCCGGCTGTTCCACTGTAGGTGACCGTTGAGATGAAACTGGTTGCCGTATTGTTGTTGACATCCTGGGCAGTCAGGGTTATTCCTGTAATGGCAGTTCCTGCCGACTGGGGTGAGGAAATGGTTGAAATGGCAAAATGGTCGAGCGCTCCCGGGTTCACATTAAAAGTGCTTGTACCGGTTTTTGTTGCCCCGGTGACAATGAATGTCATTGAAGTTCCGGCAACAGTTGGCGTAACACTAACAGCCGAAAGCACACCGGCGGTAAAAGCAGCGGAAGCGCCTGTTATTCCGGCGGTACCGCTGTAGGTGACCGTGGAGACAAAGCCGGTTGCCGTATTGTTGTTGACATCCTGTGCTGTAATAGTAATCCCGGTGATGGCTGTACCGGCTGTCTGGGGAGAGGATATTGCGGAGATTATAAAATGATCTACTGCGCCGGGGTCAACATTGAAGGTACTCGTCCCGGTCTTGGTTGAACCCGTGACAATAAATGTCAGTGATGTCCCGACTGCTGTAGGAGTTACACTAACGCCTGAAAGCACGCCGGCAGTAAAAGCAGCGGAAGTACCTGTGATACCCGCTGTTCCGCTATAGGTAACCGTGGAGACAAAGCTGGTTGCCGTATTGTTGTTGATATCCTGGGCTGTCAGGGTAATTCCGGTAATGGCAGTTCCTGCCGTCTGGGGAGAGGTAATGGTGGAAATGGCAAAATGGTCGAGCGCTCCCGGGTTCACATTGAAGGTGCTCGTTCCGGTCTTGGTCGATCCGGTGACAATGAATGTCACTGAGGTCCCGGCTACAGTGGGTGTTACGCTAACGCCGGTAAGCACACCGGAGGTAAATGCAGCGGATGTGCTGGTAATTCCGGCCGTACCGCTGTAGGAGACCGTGGAAACAAAGCCGGTTGCCGTATTGTTGTTGACATCCTGTGCTGTAATCGTAATCCCGGTGATGGCTGTACCGGCTGTCTGGGGAGAGGATATTGCGGAGATTATAAAATGATCTACTGCGCCGGGGTCAACATTGAAGGTACTTGTCCCGGTCTTGGTTGAACCCGTGACAATAAATGTCAGTGATGTCCCGACTGCTGTAGGAGTTACACTAACGCCTGAAAGCACGCCTGCAGTAAAAGCAGCGGAAGTACCTGTGATACCCGCTGTTCCGCTATAGGTGACCGTGGAGACAAATCCGGTTGCCGTATTGTTGTTGACATCCTGGGCTGTCAGGGTAATTCCGGTAATGGCGATACCGGAAGTCTGGGGCGAGGTAATCGTTGAAATGGCGAAGTGGTCCAATGCGCCCGGGTTGACATTGAAAGTGCTTGTACCTGTCTTGGTCGATCCTGTGACAATGAATGTCATTGAGGTCCCCGCCACTGTGGGTGTTACGCTAACGCCTGAAAGCACGCCCGCGGTAAATGCAGCGGAAGTGCCAGTTATACCTGCTGTTCCGCTGTAGGTGACCGTGGAGACAAAGCTGGTTGCCGTATTGTTGTTGACATCCTGGGCAGTCAGGGTTATTCCTGTAATGGCAGTTCCCGCCGTTTGAGGGGAGGAAATGGTTGAAATGGCAAAGTGGTCCAGCGCTCCCGGGTTCACATTGAAGGTGCTCATTCCGGTCTTGGTAGATCCGGTGACAATGAATGTCAATGAGGTCCCGGACACATTGGGTGTTACGCTAACACCGGAAAGCACGCCGGAGGTAAAAGCAGCGGAAGTACCGGTAATCCCGGCTGTTCCACTGTAGGTGACCGTAGAGACGAATCCGGTTGCCGTATTGTTATTGATATCCTGGGCCGTTATTGTGATCCCCGTAATGGCCGTACCGGCTGTCTGGGGAGAGGATATTGCGGAAATTACAAAATGGTCAACTGCACCCGGGTTCACATTAAAAGTGCTTGTACCGGTTTTTGTTGCCCCGGTGACAATGAATGTCATTGAGGTCCCTGCCACAGTGGGTGTTACGCTAACGCCGGAAAGCACACCGGCGGTAAAAGCAGCGGAGGTGCCCGTGATTCCAGCAGTTCCGCTATAGGTGACTGTAGATACGAAACTGGTTGCCGTATTGTTGTTGATATCCTGGGCAGTCAGGGTAATTCCGGTAATGGCAGTTCCTGCCGTTTGGGGAGAGGTAATGGTAGAAATGGCAAAATGGTCGAGCGCTCCCGGGTTCACATTAAAAGTGCTTGTACCGGTTTTTGTTGCCCCGGTGACAATGAATGTCATGGAAGTCCCCGCAACAGTTGGCGTAACACTTACCCCGGAAAGCACACCGGCTGTAAATGCAGCTGAAGTTCCGGTGATGCCGGCAGTTCCGCTATAGGCGACGGAGGAGACGAAACTGGTTACAGTGTTGTTGTTGACATCCTGGGCCGTGAGCGTGATTCCTGTTATGGCTGTTCCAGCCGTTTGGGGGGAGGTAATGGTTGAAATAGCAAAGTGATCCAGTGGCCCAGGTACAACAGTTTGGGCGCCACCGGCCGTGGTAGATCCTGATTTTGTAGCTAAAGTGAAAGTAAAATCACTGGTTGTCAGAGCATTAATATTTATTGTGTGACCAACAACAGCACTGGGTGCGACATCTGCGGTAATGAAAATATAACCTGTTGTTCCGCTGGTAATGGACTGGGATGTAAATGTCGGAAATGTCTTTGCCCCGGAAATACCAGGCGTAGTAAGTGTACTTAACAAGGTAGCTGTTCCGGCATTGAATGTACCGGTAGTCTGATACCAAACTTTAAGATTTGTAATGTCGGCTGAAACATAGCTACCTGCAGTGGTACAGGTCATCCCGGTAAGATTGGCATTAAAAAAGGCAACAGCAAGGGCTGTGTGATGCAGTACCACATTGTTTGTTCCTCCAACAACATTAGCCGCGGCAATTTGTGTGCCATTGTCTGATAAGGAGACAGCAGGTGGTCGGGAACCAACTGCAAAGTAGGTAGATCCGCTATAAGGTATTGCCGCATTGGAAGTTATTGTACCACCCGCAATGCTGTTCCCACCTTGGTCCGTATAGGGACCGGCTTGTGCTGCAGTTGCACTGGCAACGGTATTTGCGTTGGTTAATCCGCTTTCGGTCAATCTGACTGTTGCGCTCGTGGAAGTTCCACTCATTATTTGTGCAAACCAGTTTCTGGCATCTACCGAAGATAAGGTGCCATCTACACTGCCCGCTCCGGTACTGGCCATGGTAACCCTGACAACAGGAGAAGCGCAAACAACGCTGTTTAATTCGAATGGACGGTAATTGGCTGCATCACCAACAGGGAATAAATAGGAGTTTCCTGAAAGTAAAGACCATTCCAAAGGTCCGTTCACATAGCTGGATGCGGAAGATCCTGTAACTGCACTGCCCGAAGTGTTGGATACGGCCATTACATTGGTGGCATCTGTGCCAAGTATGCCATTTGACAATGTTAAAATGCCACTGACGGTTTCATTTTTCGTTAAACTAACCCCACCGCTTGTATTTGCAATGGTCAGGTTGTTGAAGGTAGATGAAACGCTTCCGCCGATAGTCTGGGCCGTGCTGCCGTTAAAATTTACTGTTCCAATGTTGTGGGTAAACGTACTGTTATTTGTAAAATTTCCGGAAAGGTTTACTGTATTTGATGTGGAAGTTAACGTGCCAGCAGTTATCGTTAGATTCGCCAATGATACAGGCCCGCTTCCAAGATTTAAAGTAGCCGCTCCAATTTTTTCCAAATCCATACTCCCGGTAATCCCACCAGTTCCCAAAGTGATATTACTGACCGTTCCAATGCTGCTCGCACTGCCAAGCGTAATTGCCCCAGCGTATGTTGAGGCGGTGGTGGCGGAGTTGTTGGTCAAAGCCCCCGCTGGAGAGGCAGTTAATCCCGTTCCGTTTAATGTAATGGGTTCAGTGGCTGCACTTGATAAAGAAAACCCGTTAAGATCAAGCACAGCGCCGGCAGAAACCGTTGTACCCCCTGTGGAATTTCCAAGTGGCCCGGACGTAGCGCTTGCTGAAGATATACCAAGGGCCAGGGTACCTTCATTTATTGATGTTGGGCCGGTATAGGTATTTAATCCTGAAAGAAGCAATGTTCCCAATCCGGCTTTCGTAATGCCCCATCCGGTACCTGTTCCCAAAGCCATTACTCCGCTAATGGTTAAGTCAGTAGCTGATGTACCATCATCCGCTACCGTAAAAGTCAGGTTGCCATCCAAAGAAATCGGACAGGAAATTGTGGCCCCGCTGCTTCCTGTAATATAATTTACTGCCACATCCCCACCAAGGTTCAAGGCCCCTGATCCGGAGATTACAGACCCGGTTGTTCCAATTTCCATAACAATACTGGTTGGAGCAGTGGTACCCCCCAGTGCAAAAGTCGAAAGTGCAAGTGTTGTTCCTGCGTTAACGGTTAGTACTCCGTTAACGGTTGGTGTTGCAGCTGCTAAGGTCTTTGTTCCATTACCGGAAATTGTAAGATTGCTGTATGCTGTTGCTTTAACTGTCTGGTTGCCGGCACCACTGTAATTGACAGTGTTTCCGGTAACGGTTGCAGTAAGAGTGGTAATGGTAGGCACAGTAGGAGTTGTGCTGATATTGAGTGTGCTTGTTGCGGTAGCGTTATTAAAACTGGTAATAGTGCCCGAACTGCTAAGGTTAACAATACCGCCGGCGTTGTTGGTAATACCGGTAATTGATCCCGAACCATTGAGATTAATGGTTCCAGTATTGGTGAAATTGGCAAGTGGGGTGGTAGTTGTGCCATTGTTGGTACGGTTAATCGTTCCGGCATTAGTAAGTGTGGTAATCGAACATGATGCTCCTGTTCCGCTGAGATTGAGTGTACCGGTAGCATCGTTGGTTAATCCTCCTGCACCTGTCAGTGCAGTTCCAACAGTCAGTGTCCCACTGTTGGTATAAGTTCCGGGAACAGCAACGCTAAGTATTGCTATCTCATTGTTTCCCCCAATTGTCTTTCCTGAACCGGAAAACGTATGGGCTGTTGTGTTTGTTATGGACCATGTTCCATTATTGGTCAGGTTTCCAGCAAAAGTAATTGCTTCATTTACCGTCTCATTCCATGTTCCACCATTGTTGATTGTGACATCGCCAGTAAAAGTTTTTGTTCCAGTCGTAGTATTTACACTTAATGTTCCATCCACCAGCGTTGGTCCATTTGCAGCAATGGTGTTGTTGATCAATGCTGTTGCTCCGTTTTGTACCGTAAGGGTACCACTAATAGTTGTGGAGTTACCAAATGTTTTATTTCCACTTCCCGAAAGGATTAAATTGTAATAAGTAGTTGTCGCATTTTTTAATGTTTGCGCAGTCCCATTGTAGTTTACCGTACCGGTAGATGCGGTAAATGTACCTCCAGTCCAAGTCCCACCAACATTCAATGTGCCTGCTCCGCTAAAAGTAAAGTCATCATTGGCATTGCCCATTGTAATATTACCTGTCACAGTTACTGTTCCTGTCGATAATGTCACTCCTGAGATCCTGTTACTGCTTCCAGCAGCAGTAACAGTAATAGAACTACAAGAAAGGCTACCTGTACCCACTGCCAATATCTTGTTATCACCACTTCCTGTTCCTGCACCAATTGAAACGCCGTTGGTCACAGTTAAGCTATTTGTTCCACTGATTGATACGGTATTTGCAGTGCCCCCTCCATTTATTGTAAAACTGTTACAAACAGCTGCGGTATTTACGGTAATAGTAGAAGTTATGCCATTGGGAATAACCACATTATGTGCAGCTGTTGGCACCAAATTCAAAGACCAGTTTGCCGCAGTATTCCAGTTACTGCTTGATGAACCGTCCCAGGTATTGGTTTGCCCAAATGCATGTGTAAAAGAACCAACTGTCAACAGCAAAAAAAGTATTGCTATTTTCATCGGCGATTTAATTTTCCGGGAATATAAATTTCTGTTCATCGGTTTAAGGGTATTAAAAGATAAATACCTCCCGATGATAAATATTTCCCGGAGATTTGGGAATACATTTCAACTGAAAAACACCTTTGCTTTCCGAAATGGGATACTGAAACTGCATAAAGGCTATTTTGAGGGACAAAGGGCTTGAACAGAAGCGCAAAAATCATCTCTGCACTAGTATTCAATCTATTGTGGAAAGAAGCAATAGATTGGTTGATTTTTAAAATAGCAAATTGACCTAAAATTCCCATATCGTTCACGAATATAGCTATTTATGCCTGTAAAACCGCGGTTAGCACTGCTTTTATTGAAATAATTAGCCAATCTTCAATAGATTTTAACAATAAGTAATAACAAAAGATGTACCAATTTGTAGTTGAGTTCCCAATAAGACAAGGGTGCTTTGTAACGTACTCAATATCAGTTTACTAAAATTATTGAAACGGGCATTTATTTAGCAATTGGCATAAGGGAATAGTCACAAGTTAAAAATTGTGCGGAAATGGGCGCACAGTCGTAGGCGATTTAAGGACTATCCTAGCTTCTGCCCCCCCTCGGCTTCGCTCGGGGACCGATGTATCGTTACGCGCTTGACCCCTCGGCTCCGCTCGGGGTGATGGGAATTTTACCTCAAAAAATCAATTTGAAATTTGTTTTTTTGAGAATTTCGGGGTAACTTATATACCACAAAACTAAATCTAAATTCTTCTATTGATGAATTGCTCCGTTTACTTACATGTCTTACAAGTCTTGCATGTCCTGCAGGCAAAAACCATGATAATACCAACACTTCAAAACCCCCAACCATGACCACACACTTTCTACCTCCCAGCGGCGGATACCGTAGACTAATTTCCTACCAAAAGGCCGAAGCTGTTTACGACTTAACCGTTTACTTCTGCACCAATTACCTAAAAAGGGGTGATCGCACAATCGACCAAATGGTACAGGCCGCCCGATCGGGCAAACAGAATATTGCTGAGGGCAGCGCAGCTTCGGGAACCTCAAAAGAAACAGAAATTAAATTGATGAATGTAGCCAAGGCAAGCCTCGAAGAACTTTTGCTCGACTATGAAGACTATCTGCGTACCAGACACCACCTCCAATGGGAAGCCAGATCAATAGAGGTAACTGCCATGAGAAAGCTGGGCAAAGAGCACAATGATGGTGCGTATTACATCCAATTGGCCCAAACCCGCCCAGCCGAAATCATTGCCAATATGGCCATCAGCCTGGCCAACCAGGCTACCTACTTACTGCGCCGCCAAATCAACGCCCTCGGAGTGGCCTTCGTCAAAACGGGTGGCTTCCGCGAAAGAATGACGCGACTAAGAATCGAAGAGAGGAAAAAAGAGGGGACTGGCAGAAGCCAGGGGAATTTGGAACGTTAAATTTGGAAATAGGGGTTATCAGATCCAACAACTTACGACCCAAGGGGTCACTTCAACTCCAAATCCGCCTCGGCATATACCTCTTTCTTGGTGTCGCTGGGAGCCGAATAGGTAACATGCAACTTGCCCAAGCGATAATCTATCTTCTTATCAGTGCGCAGGTTAAGCGTGAACCGTCTGAGGGAATTGGGTGTATATACCGAAATGCCATTTGCCTGACCAGCCTCCGTCCTTTTTCCGGAGGGGGAGATATGAACCACACTTAAATCCCCATACTTCGACATGTTGCCTGTTCTGTTGAATGCGACTTTGAGTGTGGGTACAGTGTCGTTCACAACTGAGTAGCTTAGATCTGACAACGTAATCTTTGAGGTATTTTCCCCAATTCGGATAATGGCCGGAATGGTAATTCCAAAAACGGGGATAAGGCGGACGGAAACCGTTGTTGTATCTTTGTTTTTCTCCTCTTCCCCCAAGGGTTTCATATTGGGAATGGCCCTGAAATAGATATGGGAACGGTATTCCCCGGGTTTTAACTCACTAACCTTGGTTAGCTGTACTTTTACTACCTGCGATTCTTTGGGGGCCAGTATAATACTCCTTGGATAATATCTTAAGAACTTATCGGCAAAATTTTGACCTTCACCAGGAACGGTAATTTCAGTGAAAGACCCGTCTTCGTTCATACGGTACTGTACAAAGGAGATGTTGTACCTGGCCGTATCGCTTCCGATATTGGCCAGGTTCAGCTCATTGGTACTTCGGGGGCCATCAAATACTATCCTCTTTGGAAATACCATCAGGTCGCCCTGGGCAAACCCGGTCAAATGGAAACACGTGAAAAGTACAACAGAACTTATCAGCATGATCCGAAATTTTGTAAGAAGAGTTCCCTTTAGCATAATTAGTTAGATAGATAAATAGGTCAAATTCTTATCGACATATTGTTAATCAACAAAGGCAATATTACCTAAATTTATTACAAAAATAACATTTTGAAGTAATTTCTAGTGAAACTAATATAAAAAAAAAGGAAACGTTCTCATTTTGAACGTTTCCCGGAATGCTTTTCTTTACTGGTTTTGTACAATCAGTTGTAATTCAAGGTAACATTGAAGGGGGCTGTTGAATCATAATTTCCGGTAGGTTGATTTTCAGATACGTTTAAGTTGGCGCTTACCCTGATCCGTTGTGCCCCATCGCCGGTATTGGCGATCATGGCTGTTTCACTCATGAAATTATTGACTGTTACGCTGTTGGCACTTTCGTTCAAAAGAATAATCGGTTGGTTTTGGACAGTGATCGCATAAGTGCTGTTTTTCCCGGTAACCTGGAAAGCCGCAACATTAGTTTTTCCGTTTTTTGAAAGATTGACGTTTTCTGAGGGGTTGATATTTTGTACAGACAGTGTGTTTGAAGTAGCGTTCCTGGTAGCAATAATTTCACCTGCACTCATGTCCATCTCCTTGGTCATGGCCGCGGGGGCCACAACGGTGGCGAAAATGTTGGCGTAGGCTGTTGCCTGTGCTTTCACTTCCGTCTGGAAGAGGGTTATCAGAAGAATCAGTGTGAAATATAATTTTGCTTTCATGGCTTTTATGGAGACCTTTTATGAAAGCAAATTTATAGCCGCCGCACTCCGCGGGAAATCAGGAAACCGGAGTATCGGACTGGGGGAATGGATGATTCGGTTGTAGGGGTTTTACCGACAAAAAGGAGGGAGGGACAAGAATCCTGTCCCAGAGCAAGTACTAATCTCTATTCAATCAATTTGTTTCGCAAGGCATAAATCGTTAAATCGGCATTCTTCTTTAGTTGCATTTTTTCCATGATCCTTGCGCGATAAGTGGCTACAGTCTTGTCGGATAGAAAGATGGCCGCCGCTATTTCAGTCACGGATATCCCTTTGGACAACATGATCATGACCTGGAATTCTCTTTCTGAAAGGGATTCATGCAACGTGTTTTGGTTGGGATTGATCTCTTCGAACAACAACTTTTCTGCAAAGGCAGCCGAAACATACTTTCCTCCGGCTGCAATCTTCCGTATAGCCATGGTCAGCTCTTCAAAAGCGCTGTCTTTGGAGAGGTAGCCCGATGCACCCAATTTGAAAGCCCTGACGGCATATTGTTCCTGGGGATGAAAACTCAACATCAATACCCTTGCCTTATCCCCCCTGTTTTTAAGGCGTTGCAAAAGGTCAAGCCCGGAAATTTCAGGCATCGAAATATCAAGGATCACCAGATCATATTCGACCTTGGTCATTTTGGTCAATGTCTCCTGACCATCGCCGGCTTCATCAATCTGGGTGACTTCAGGAAGCGTTTTGACTATCTGTTTTACCCCTTCGCGTACAATGGCATGGTCGTCGGCTATCAGAATTTTCATAAAGTTTTATCCTTGTTTATTGATTCGACTTGTGGCAACAAAATTGTGAGGCGGGTACCCTTTGGGGCAGCGTTGCTGAAGGTGATCGTTCCCCCGCAATATCGGGCGCGTTCCCTCATGCCAAAAAGACCCATCGACTTATTGGTTTCGACGTTGTTGAAATCAAAACCGGTACCGTTGTCTTCAATGATCATTTCCAGTGAATCATCCAGATTTTTCATATGAACCAGAACAGCTGAAGCTTTGGCATGGCGAATGATGTTGGTCATTGCCTCCTGCAAGATCCTGAAAAGCGAAAGATTTGTGTTGAAATCTTCCAGCAAGGGTTCTTCCAATCTTAGTTTTATCTCAAGCCCGGTACGCTCCTTTTGTGCCTTGCAATACCAGTCAATGGCAGAGGTTAAGCCAAGGTCTTTCAATAATTTGGGATGAAGTTCGGCCGAAATGGATTGGACCTTTTTGATCACCTGATTCGTAGTCGCGATCATACGACCAATGCTGGAGGCCTGGACCTCCGGATTTCCTGAATTTTCCTTTACCCAGTTCAGGTCCATTTTCATGGCAGTCATTGCCTGGCCAAGTTCATCGTGGATCATCAGGGATATCCCGGCCCGCTCTTCTTCGCGGACATTGATCAGGTGATGATTTAGCAGCTCGAGCTCCTCTTTCGCTTTCATAATCTCAAGTTCAGAGCGAAAGAGCTCTTCCCGGCTCTCAATGATCTCCTGTTTTTGGGAAAATAACTGCAGAAATATCTGAATCTTGCTAATCAATATTTTGCGGTTCAATGGTTTGATGATGTAGTCAACAGCCCCGGATTTGTACCCGGCCTCGATCTGGTCATTGTCGGGGAATGCAGCTGTCAGAAAGATGATAGGGACCTGGCTTGGATGGGTCCTGTTGATTTCGGCAGCCAATTCATAGCCGTTCATCCCGGGCATCTGGACATCAAGGATAGCGAGGGCCAACTCTTTCCCTTTTATTTTGGCCAGCGCATCATTGCCGGATTCAGCTTCAATCATATTGGCATCAATCCCCTTCAAGATGATTTTCAGATAGGTAAGATTGGACGGGATATCGTCAACGATTAGGATGTTTGGCAAATCTTTCATAGAATTTTGTTGTACTACCAAATTTAGGGAAAAATTATGGATTAGAACGGCCAATAATGATTTTGTAAGAAATATTTGGTTTTTGTACCACTATCACCGTAGAGACAAGGCACCGCCTTGTCTCCTCTCAACACCCCAAAATTCGAAAACACACCCATTCAGAGACAAGGCATTGCCTTGTCTCTACGGTTGGGGGGCAATTTTACCATTCAAACGTTAGGTAAAATTAATTGTGATCCTCATTTGAAAAATTTATCTTCATTCCACCTTTTGGGATTTGTCTTAATATAATTTGATATTGTATTGTACTCAACTACAGACCGAACTATATTGTCATAGAATTTGGCCTGCCATCCAAATTCCGAATTTAATCTGTGCGCATTTCTGGACACAATTGATTTATACGAACCGATAATTGATGAAACAGTTCCTTTCCCCTGATTTCTAAATCGCTTTTGTCCTGGAGATAATACGGATTGATGGGAATCACCTTTCGTGGACGATGTTTCCTCCCAAATGTCAAGATCCGATAAATTAACCTTGATGTTTGATTTTGCAATTGTTATAATTCCATGAATATGGTTGGGCATTACGACAAATCCATCCAACTTGATAAATGGGAAATGGCAAGGAATCTCTAACCAATATTTCTGTGCCATTTTTCCGATTTCGGTTAAATCGATCATCCCTGCAGAAATTTTTCCGAAATAATTATCCCGTCCTGAAGTGCAAATGGTAATGAAATAGGATGCATTCCATCCATAATCCCATTTTTGCAATCGAGCTGATGATATCCTATATCGGTCGTTAAATTTTTCTGACACAATGAAATGAAATTGTCTATTAAATATAACCATATTTAATCAAAATCGGAAATCAAAATTGGCAATAATGATCGAATTATACCGTAAAGACAAGGCATTGCCTTGTCTCTGAATCAACACCTATTTTTTTGTATGGGAAAGGAGACAAGGCAATGCCTTGTCTCTACGACCAACATCGATTATTTTATGGGATAGGAGACAAGGCAATGCCTTGTCTCTACGGTTTGAAAAAACAACCCCCGACCCTTTTTTCAAAGGCCGGGGGTATATTCAAAAATCATAAAAATATTTTAATTGAAATTCACCGTAACCGGGAATGGCGCGGTGGATGCATATTGTCCCAAGCCTTGGTCGGCCTCAACAAAAAGGGTGGCGCCAACAGAAAGTTGGCCTATACCGTTGACCAATGTTCCCTTTTGGGAGGAGGCCGGGTTACTGGTGAAATTACCAACACGCATCGTTTTCCCCTCTTCGTTCACCAGTACCACATCGTTGGTAGGCAGGGTGATGGTATATTCGGTAAACATGCGAATGGTGCTTGGATTGTTCCCCATGTTGTCGGATACCTCAAAGGTCGCTGTGGAGGTAGTGTTGGCGGAGCTTTGAAGTCCAACGCTTCCTGTAGAGATAGGACGGCCACCATCGGGTGGTAAGGTTATTGAACCCTTTGTTCCCGAAACGATGCTGCCGAAATGCATGTCGCGCATCTTGGTAATCACGATCGGGGAGACCACAACACAGGTAATGTTCGCGTAGGCCACATTGGTCGCCAGCATCGGAATAGGTTGTGCCCTGGTATTGGAATGGATGGCCAATAACAACCCTGCAACAGTTAATATGTTGATAATCTTTTTGATAGGTTGAAGATTGAGATGAGAAAAATTTGGGTTTAAAAAAAGCTGCAGTTAGCAGCTTTTTTTGAAATATTATTTCTGTTAGTTGTAGTTAACTGTTACTGTAAATGGAGCCGTTGAAGTATAAACACCTGCCAACTGGCTTGCACCAACATTCAAAGTTGCACCAACTGTCAGCGTTTGCGCACCTGTTCCATCTAAAGTTCCAGTTGGGGTTGGGCTGCTAGTCCATGTATCGACAGTCATTTGATCTGTATTATTGGTGTGTTTAAGAGTGGTTGCTGCAGCAGGCAAAGTTATAGTATATGTGTAATTAATTGCACCGGCAATATCAAAAGACGCTGCAGTAACAGTACCAACTGTAGCGGGAGTGGTTGCGCCACCAGTGACTGATCGTGTTCCGGCAGGAGTTAATACAACTGTTCCTGCGTTAGCATTAACAGAAACGTTACCAAAGTTCATATTAACAGTCTTGGTAATTGAAATAGGTGTAACAATAGTTGCAGCAGAAGTGGCTGTGGCACTAACTTGTCCATAACTACTAACTCCGAATCCAACTACCGCGATAAAAAGGATAAATAATTTTTTCATGATTTCTGAGGTTTTTTTGTTTTAATTTTTTTGTTTACTTTTTTATTTCTAATCTTTTATTTTTTATTTTCTGAATGGTTGACAGGGTAGTATCTGTTCTCTATCTTTTCAACCCTTCCTTCGTTCAATAATTTCCTCGTTACGTAACCCAATCGAAGCCTGCTCTGTTGCAGGGTCTCTTCCATCTCGGCTATTTTGACCCCGCCTGCATTTTCATTGATATATTTTTCGATCAGCTCTTCCATTTTGGTATCAATCGAACCCACTAATTTGGTTCGGTGATAGTGTCTATACAAAAGGCGTACCAATTTAAATACGGCAAAGTTATTTATTATATATATAATTTTAAATAATTGATATACAGATATTTATAAAACACTATTTGTTTTAATTCTAAATAAATAACTTATTGAGTGAACTTTTTAACTTATTTAGGTTCAAGGTGTGCGGGCGAAAGAGTACAGTTGTGCGGCCCCTCGGCTACGCTCGGGGACCTGTATCGCTGCACTCACTCACCCCTCGGCTCCGCTCGGGGACCGGATGGCTACGATCTCGCCTCTCACGACCCTGAGCGAAGTGGTACCCCGAGCGGAGTCGAGGGGGGCCGAAGGGTAATGATTTTGGAGCGACCCCGGTCCCCGAGCGAAGCCGAGGGGGGTTGGGAGTACCGTAACGCAGCCGAGGTGTGATGGGACAATGAGCCTGGGCGTCCTAATAGTCCAAATTGTCCTGCGAGTCCTATACATAAGAAGCCAATCGCACGGAGTTCAAAAAAAAAAGGAAACCCCGTATCCGAAGTCTCCCCTTAAAATGTATTGTTTGAACTTTTAATTATATGCTACGGTAACAGCGAAAAGATCTGATGAATAGGCGCCAACTGTCTCGTTTCCTACAAGGTGTATGGTTGCCCCTACTTTCAATTGGTCCGAAGAGCCTGTGAGGGCAATTGCATTGTTTGTAAAGGTATCGGCAGTAATAACCTCGGTTGGTGCGCCGGATTTTTTTAGGGTAACAGAATTCGGGATAGTTACGGCATAAGTTGATGTTGCCCTTCCGGTAATGTTAAATAGCCCGGGCGCCTCACTCCCCCCTGTTAACAATGTAATAGATCCTGTTTGGGTGCGGGTGCCCCCACTGCTGACAACAACAGTTCCTGCCCCGCCAATGGTGATCCTGCCAAAATTAAGGTCCGCTGCCCTTGATATTGCAATTGGTTGTATCACGGTCACCGAGGCAGTAATTTCTGCAGTATTGGACTGGGCAAAACCACAAACCGAAATACCGGATAAAACAAATGCAACAATTAAAAGCTTTTTCATATATTAAAAAAAATCCCGTAATGAATCCATTAAAGAAATGCTGAACGTAACCTGTTTTTTGCATCTACTTCTCCATCCTCTTTTTCCAACAACATTGAAGTTGGGTAATAGCGATTTTCTATTTTGCGGATTTTCCCTTCCTGTAACAATTTACTGGTAACATAGCCTAACCGCAACCTGCTTTGCCGGAGCGTATCCTCCATCTCATCCATCTTTACCCCATCTAAACGGGATTTGATGTACTTTTCGATAATTTCCTCCATTTCAACTTAAATTACGTGCAGTTGTAACATGCCACGAGGTGTTTCTACATAGAAACTTACTTAAACTCCACAAAATTTGTGCCAGAATGTCTTTGGGATGGTAGTATAGCTCTTGTGATTTTGCAAGGCTGTGAGATATAGATAGATATCAATTGAAGTAAAATATTTTGGAATTCAGAATAACTAAACTGATAATATTTTAAGCAGGATTGTGCGGCTCAATTCACTCATTTGTGCGGTCATCTCCATGGTGTGCGGGGCGTCCGCTCAATCCGTTTTTGAGACAGAAATGGCATATTTCTTCATTTTGCGGATAAGCGCATCCCTCGAAATACCCAAACGGTTGGCTGTTTCGGTCTGGTTGAAATGGCACTCCTTCAACGTGTCTATAATAAACTGCTTCTCTTTTATCTGTAAATCGCTGAGCGACAGGGTTTGTATCGAAGGGAGTGAAGAGGGTGGGGATGGCCTTGCATAGATATTGAAATCTTCGATGCTTAGTTTGTCTCCTTTTGAAAAGATGATGGCACGTTCTACCAAATTGCGTAGTTCCCTTATATTGCCGGGAAACGGATAACGGGAAAGTTCATCCCCAAGAGTCTTTGAAATGCCGGGAATAGGTTTGTTCATTTTGATCGAAAATTCAGATACAAAGCTTTCTATCAATGGTTTGATGTCTTCGGTTCGCTCGCGAAGCGGAGGGATATGGATCTGAAGGGTGTTGAGCCGGTGCAGCAGGTCGAGCCGAAATCGTTTCTCTTTCACCATCGAATCGAGACTGTAGTTCGTTGCCGAGATGATCCGGAAATCGGTTTTGATAGGGGTCGTATCCCCAACCCGGGTAACCACTTTTTCCTCTATCGACCGGAGAATTTTTGCCTGAAGGTTGAGCGGCATATCCGCTATTTCATCCAGGAAGAGGGTTCCCTGGTCGCTGATCTCAAAGAAACCTTTCTTGTCCGAAATTGCGCCGGTAAATGAGCCTTTTTTGTGGCCGAAAAATTCACTTTCAAGAAGGGAATCGGTTATTGCGCTACTGTTGACCGCACAAAAGAGATTTTTTTTGCGCGAACTTCCGTAATGGATGATCCTGGCAATATTTTCCTTACCGGTACCGCTCTCGCCGGTAATCAATACGTTGGTATCGGGATACTGGGCAGCCATCATGGCCTGTTCCAGTATTTTTTGAATGGCGGAGGATACACCGATGAACTGCCTGTTAATCTGCTCCTCCATCGATTTTGAAATCAATGAATTTTTCTCTTCGGCCGTTTTTAGTTTGTGCTGAAGGATCAGAAATTTTTGGGAACGTTCAATGGCAATCTGGATATCGATGTGGCGGAATGGTTTTCGCAGATAATCAAATGCCCCAAGTCGCATGGCCTTGATGACCGTCTCCATATCACCATGCCCCGAGACAATAATCACCTCGAGCGAAGGCCATTCGATCTTAACCTTTTTCAAAACATCCAATCCATCGGCACCGGGCAAACGGATGTCCAGTATCAGAAGGTCGATAGGATATTTATCAAGTACCGCCATGCCATCGGCGACTGTATTTGCCTCATAAACAACATGTCCTGAGAGCTCCAGAAATTCGGCCAGCTCCTCAGTGAAATGTTTCTCATCGTCGAGAATTAGTACCCTGATTTTATCCTTGTCCATATCCTTCAAATTAATCTATGACTCCCCACTCCCTGTTTCCCCGTTTCCCCGTTTCCCCGTTTCAATTCCCTCACCTCTTCGCTTCAGGTAACTTTATCGTTACTTTTGTCCCATTATTAGGTTCGCTTTGAAATGCAATCTCCCCATTCATCTCCTTAATAATACCAAAAGTAATGGAAAGTCCCAAACCCGTACCTTTTCCAGCCTCCTTGGTGGTATAAAAAGGTAACATAATCTTTTCAAGCTCTTCTGGCTTAATGCCAATTCCATTGTCTTTCACTTCCACGATAATTAACTTCTTCAATTGATAGGTCCTGATTGACACTTTCTTTTCCATTGGCATACCAAGACTGGCTTCCAACTCTTCGATTGCATCCTTGGAATTGATCAGCAAATTGAGAATGACCTGTTCAAACTGGTAAGTATTTCCAAATGCCGGTGGCAGCAAATTGCTTAGGTCAATATCCAATTCAATCATTTTGTGCCTGAATTGCTCGGATATCATCGATGCAGCATTTTTAATACTCTCGTTTACCTCGAAGGAGGAGTATATGGCATCATCCTGGCTGCGTGAGAATACCCGTACATGATCGATAATATTTTTGATACGAAAAATATTGTCATAAATTTTTTCGGTTTTCTTTTCGAGGTAGCTTTTGGGCAGTGAATCCTCTTTGGATGCGGCTAAAAGCATATTGTCAAAAAGTATTGACAAAGTATTCAGGGGCTGATTGATTTCATGGGCAATACCGGTTGCCATCTCTCCCAGGGTCGTCATCCGGTCGTTGTGGATCATTTGACGTTCCAACTTCTTCCTGTGGGTAATGTCATGAATAACGATCATGAAAGCAATCGATTCCCCGTTCTTCCCCTGGATCAAAGTCGTGCTGATTTCCGAAATAAATGGAATGTTGCTTTTATTTTGTAATTTCAGTTCAAAACTTTGGACCAACCCTTCTTCAAGCGTCTTGTTGTAAATATCCCTGAATTTTGATTTTAAGCCGGATGGCAGGAACCGTAGGATATGTTTGCCAATCAACTCATTTTGAGTATCGGCGCCATACAATTCAATGCCAATCTCCGATACATCTGTAATAATTCCTTTTAAATCAACGATAATAATTCCTTCCGGCGAGGCATTCAGAAGAGTGCGGTACTTCTCCTCCGATTTCATTAACGCATCGGCAGCAATTTTGTTTTGGGTGATGTCTTTGCTAAAACAGAGATATTGTTCATCACTTAATTTCACGCCGTCAACGGTGCACCATCTTGTTTTACCGTTCCTGTGCCTGAAGGTCAATTCTGTATTGGCCGTGCCGGTGTTGAGCAATTTCATTATAAAGGAGTTCCATTTCCCCTTGCTTCCTTCCGGGATTAAATCGTGAAGGGGCATTTGAAGCAGGTCTTCTTTGCGATAACCTGTTATGCTGCTGACCGCATCGTTCATCTCCAAATAACGGCCCTCCTTGTTCATAATAAATACCCCATCGGGGGCATGTTCTATGAAGCTCTTGAATTTAACCTGACTATCAGCCAGTTCAGCATTGGATTTGGAGAGGTTATCTTCGAATTTTTTCAGCAGGATGAGGTCTTCGGGAAGGTTCATCCGCTGGTTATACAATTCTAGAAAAACGTTGATCTTACTTAGCAGGATTCCACGATTGACAGGCTTAAAAATATAATCAACAGCACCTGATTCGTATCCTTTTAATATTTCTACCTGATCCTGATACACGGCTGTAAGAAAAATAATGGGAACAATGGCCCCAAGCCTGTTTTCATTGATTTTTAAAGCAAGGGTGTAACCATTCATTTCCGGCATCTGGACATCAATTATGGCCAGGGCCAGTTCCTTATTTTTAATCAATTCCAGGGCCTTTGATCCGGAATTGGCTGAGATGATTGTAGCTTTTGCTGATTTAAGGACGATCTCCATATAGGTTAGCATCTCCTTGGAATCATCAACAATCAGTATATAAGGTTGTTCCATGAAATTTTATATTGTTTGAAATGTTTAGTTTATCCCTTTCAACGTAAAAAAGAAAGTACTTCCTTCGTGCTCGGTACTTTCGGCCCAAATCTTTCCCTCTTGTAGTTCAACCAGTTCTTTACAAATCAGCAGTCCAAGGCCGGAACTGGATTCACCTTCAGTTCCTTTTCTGCTAACCTGTTCGTTCAGTTTAAACAGTTTGCTGCACAACGCTTCCTCCATACCGATACCATTATCTTTAACAGATATCAGTATTTCATTGTCGTTTACGGATTTGCAGTTTAAAACTACGGATCCTTTTTCATAGGTGTATTTTAGGGCGTTTGAAATCAAATTTCTTAATATCGTTTCGGTCATTTTAATGTCGCAGTCGACGGTAAAGTCTTGTTCGTGAGGGAATTTCAAAGCGATATTTTTACTTCGGGCGGATTCCGTAAATGGATCCATGCTTCTCAGGATAAGACTATTGAGCGAGGTCGGCTCAGGATGGTATTCCGTGTTTCCCCTGCGCAAAATAGACCATTCCAGCAGGTTTTCCAAAAGCTGGTACAGGTTGGAGGCCGAGAGAAACATAGACTTTGTTATATCCTCTATTTCAGACATCGTCATGTTGTTGATCTCTTCTGACATTACTTCTGCCAATCCCAGGAAAGAACTTAAGGGACTTCTCAAATCATGCGCCAATATGGCAAAGAACTTATCCTTTTCCGTGTTGCTTTGCAGAAGCAGTTCATTCTGAAATTTAAAACTTTGCTCGCTCTCTATCAGGGCAGCTTCGATATCTTTAGGCTTTGTAATGTTGTTGACGGTAGTGATAAAATGTAGTGGAAGACCGTTTGCATCCCTGTGAAGAAAAGTATGAATATCCCCCCAAATGGTTGATCCGTTTTTGTGAATATATCTTTTTTCCCAGCGAACCGATTTTTCCTGACCGGACATGATTCTATCAATCATGGCATGGTTGTAAGCGAGGTCATCCGGATGTGTGTATTTTTCCCACGGTTTGTTCAGAAGCTCCTCCATCGAATATCCCAACATCTCACAGAATGCAGCGTTGGGTTGCAATCGGTTATCCAACGAAGTAATAGACATTCCAACCGTTGAATGTTCAAAAAGGTTTCGAAAAATTTCGTCTCCGTTGATATTGTGAAGAATATCCATTTTATCTGATAGAATTGTCGTTTCCAATTATTTTTTTGGGAGTGAAATGTTAAATACTGAGCCTTGACCTTTATTTGAAAGCAATTTTATCTTTCCGCCAAGAAGCGTGACAATTCCTTTCACGATGGAAAGTCCCAAACCACTTCCCTCATAGAGTCTTGTTGAAGAAAAATCTTCCTGCATAAAGGAGTCGAAGATCGATTCCTGTACATTTTCCGCAATTCCGATTCCGGTATCACGCACAAACAAGGTCAAATAATCTTCGTCCATTCTCAACCCAATGGCGATTGATCCCCTTTCGGTAAATTTCAATGCATTTCCCACCAGGTGGTTTAAAATTTTGTAAATCAATTCGGGATCTGAATAAATGGTTGTCTGTTTGAGTTGAGCCGGAATTTCCGAGCGGATTGAGATATTTTTTGCATGGCATGGTGCGTCATACTCAAAGATTATCTCTTCAATTTTTTGTGCCAGGTTGAAATGTTTCGGATTTATCTCCTGGTTACCGGTAACAATCATCGAAATATCCAGGTAATCGTCGATGGTATGGATCAGCCTTTCACTGCTCTCCTGGACAACTGTCAGGAACCTGTTCTTTTCTTCGAGCGACAACTGTTCATTTGCAATAATTTCGCCAAAACCGATGATTCCATTCAAAGGAGTTCTTATTTCATGCGAAATGTTGTTCATAAAGGCAGTTTTAAGCTTGTTGCTGGCCTCCGCTCTAATCCTGGCTTCTACCAGTGACTGCTCTATGGTGATCTTTTCCTGTAAATTGGCAAGCATACCGGTAAATATTTTAAGTGAAGCGATGTCCGAATCACTCCATTTTCTGTTCACGCTAATTGTACTAAATCCCACAAATCCCAAACAATTTTTTTGCGAAATCATTGGGATAGTGATAATTGATTTGATGTCGGCGGAGTTGACAAAAAGATGGACCTTATTTTCCGGTTCAAGTTTTGTGAGGTTTTTGATAATGGTCGTTTCACCACCCTTATGCTTTTCTACCCAATCAGAAATTAGTGATATTGAAATATTTGTACGCTTACTGATAAGTGGTTCGACATTTTGACTGCACCACTCATGGGTGTTTACCATCATATCTTCCTCAAAGTTGTACCTGAAAATATAGGCCCGGTCAACACCAATGTATTTCCCAACCTGATGAAGCGAGTCGTTTATCACTTCATCATATTCCGTTTCTGCAATGTAAATGAAACGGGATGCCAACTTCATCAGGATTTTTTGAAAACCTGACTGGTAGAGGAGATCGTGTTTCATTTCGATTGACTCGGACACATCACGGATGATAGCCAGGACATGCGATTTGTCCAACCTGGAAAGCCGGACTTCATAGTGTTTCACATTTCCAGGGAAATTCATCTCAAACTGATGTGTCATCAATTCGTTGGAGTGAAGGCATTTGTCCAAGAATTTAAAGAGTTCGGAAGCCTCTTCCGGATCAAACAGTTGATGAATGGAAGAGCCAACAACCTCCTCCTTTGTTAAGAAAAGGCGATCACTGTTGGAGGAAAAGAAATCAGTAAAAATGCCTTTACTATTGATAACAAGTATGATATCAGGCATTGCCTGAATGATGGCGTTCAATTTGGATGCTGCAAAATTTCTTTCACGTTCGGAATTGATCAGATCGGATACGTCTTTGATGACAACCAATTTTCCATTTTCGATTTTGTCTGCATTTTCAAGTTCAAGTATTTGTATATCATAGAAATATGATATACCTCCTTCGAAATGGTGCGATTCAAGCTTACCTGATTGGTTGTTTTGGATGAAGTGCATCATCTCCGGCCAGCGTCCGAGGAGTTCCGGAATCTCTTTCCCAAGGTCGGCATTGATCAGACTGAATTGCTGTGAGGCTGCTAAGTTGTAGTCAATCAACTGATTGTGCATATCAAAAACAAGTATCCTGTCTTGAATCTTTTCAAATAATTTTGTCCTGGCAATTGGAACCAGCTCAAAAAGCTTAAGACGTACAAGTGCATAATAAACAACAATCCCGGTCAGGGTAAAGGTGAACGAAACAGGATCAATGCCAAAAGGAATCAGGTGCACCTGATAGGCAAGATACCCGATAAAAGGGAATATTGTTGCCACTAACAAAAAAATAATCTGCCGTCTGTAAACCGTGGCTGCATAATTTAACATCTTGCCAAGTATATACAAGGCAAACAACATACTGACAATCACATAACCCTGATGGATGTAGTACCAGACCGCAGGACTGAAGGTGAATGTGGGAAAGGGCCCATCCAATTTTATCCCTTCCCTTTGGTAGAATAGATGATGGTATTTGTTCGTAAAAACCATCGCCATGGTAATAACCGGAATTGTATATAAAGCAATCTTGTTCCTTAGGGTTAGCCATTGGCCCTTTCCTGAAAAGTTAAGGGCAAACATCAGGTAAAAGGTGGATAAGAATGGAATGCCGAAATATTCAAAATGGTAAAACAAATTGATCTCCGCCAGCGTTTGGAAGGAGATCTCAAAGGAGTAAAAGAAGGAATAAATTGCATTGGCTACAAAAAGCAAAACGACAAATTTTGTTTGTTCATTATAATATTTATGCCACAATAGAAATGCCAATATCGTCATTATCAAGAATGAAGACAGTGATATAAGCGCTAAAGGGTTTAAGTAAAAGGTCGACTCAGGCATTTTCAGTTTGTGTCAAATAAGTCCGTTAAAATACAAAAAATCTATATATCTGTTAATGAATTTCATTGGGTTTTGTTTTATGGTTACACGGGAAACCCGGCTCTTCTTTTATTGAATTTCCACTTAACAATTTTTAGTTTTAATTGTTGAATGAGAAACGAAAATTTGAAGGAGAGATTAGGTAACTCTCCGAAGAATCCTTATTTTTGTACTTTTAAAAAAATAGTTCGAAAATTTAATATTTCGCAGATGGACTTGCTTGAAAAGATCAAGGGGAATGCCGTAGGGCTTCAGAACCACATTGTGTTGCCCGAGGGCAACGAGATTAGGACATTAAAGGCAACGGAGCTGATTCTCAAAGATAAAATCGCAAGAATAACCCTGTTGGGCAATCCAGACGACATCAAAGCGACAGCAAACCGGGAAGGGATATCCATTTCGGGCGCCCGGATTGTAGATCCTTCAACCGATCAATGTAGGGGGAAATATGCAGAAATAATGGTGGAGCTTCGCAAAAATAAAGGTTTGACCGTTGAAAAGGCGTATGAATTGCTGAACGATCCACTCTATTTTGGTGTGATAATGATCAAGGCCGGAGATGTTGATGGTGAAGTGGCCGGGGCAATCAACGCCACCGGTGATGTATTAAGGCCTGCTTTTCAGTTTGTAAAAACGTTGCCCGGGGTTTCTGTTGTTTCGGGATTGTTTTTCATGCTTTTCAAGGACAAAAATATTGGCGACAATGGTATGCTGGTTTTTGCGGATTGTGCCGTCATGCCTGATCCTGATGCTTTTCAACTTGCTGAGATCGCTTTGACTACTGCGGCTTCGGCAAAAGCAATTGCCAACATCGAACCAAGGGTTGCCATGCTCTCCTTCTCAACAAAAGGAAGTGCACAGCACGAACTCGTTGATAAAGTTGCCCACGCAACGAAAATTGCCCGGGAGCGGAATCCCGATCTGCTGATAGATGGGGAGATGCAACTTGATGCGGCCCTTGTTCCGGAAGTCGGGCAGTTAAAATCACCGGGAAGTAAAGTTGCCGGAAGAGCGAATGTATTGATTTTCCCAGGACTGGAATCAGGGAATATAGGCTATAAACTCGTTCAAAGATTGGCAGGGGCAGAGGCAGTGGGACCTGTTTTGCAGGGAATGGCTGCCCCCATCAATGATCTTTCGCGCGGGTGCTCGGTCAGCGATATCGTGAATATGGTGGCCATTACAGCAAATCAGGCAGGCACGAAAAAAGTTTAATAAGTTTAATATGTTTGGATAGTTTGAAATGTTTAATGAGTCGTATCAAGCATATCAAACCCTTCAGACCCTCAAACAAAATAGTTTACATGGAAAATATGATTGTAGAGCATATTGAGGATTTTGGTCTGAGCAAGAAGCAGCAACAGCGTACACTTTTCTCCAAAATTGGTATCGTCGGTTGCGGGAAAGACGGTCAAAATATTGCCCGTATTGCCAGTGCGTATGGCATAGAGGTTGTATTTATAGAACTTAGCCAGCAGAAAATTGACTTTGCCTATGAACAACTCGATAAAGTATTGGAACGTCGAATCGAGAACTGGGGTATGACCCAGGGAGAAAAGAAACTTATCCTTTCAAGGATCAGGGGAAGTGTGAATTACGAGGATTTAAAAGATTGCGATTTTGTCATCGAGGCGATACGCGCAGAGTCGAGTGCAAGAAAGATTACAGAGCGGAAAGAGGTATTCAGGAAAGTTGAGAAAGTGGTAAGTCCGGAATGCATCATCGCTACAAATTCGACTACCATCATCATTACTGAGCTGGCATCAGAGTTGAAACATCGTGAGCGGTGCGTCAGTTTACACTTTTTTGTACAATCACCCGAAGCGAAAATATGTGAAGTTGTCAAAGGCCTTTATACCTCGGATGAGGTCTATGACAAAGTATTGACTTTTGTGAAACTGGTGAACAGGCAAGCTATTCCTGTTGAAGAGTCTGCCGGATTGATCTCCATTCGTCTTTACACTGCTTTGTTGAACGAGGCATGTGAAGTGTTGATGGAAGGCGTGGGTTCGCTGCCGGATATTGATACTGTTTGGAAAGTCGGATTTGGCATGCGCTTTGGGCCATTTGAACTTGCAGATATCCTGGGAATAGATAAAATAAACCGATGGATGGAGAATCTCTATTCAGAATTTGGCGATCCGATGTATATGGCCTCACCGGTTATAAAGAAATTAAACCGCGCAAAAAGGTATGGCAAACATGTCTGCTGGGGTTTTTACAAATATGACGACAAGGGAAATATTATCGGATCTTCACCAATGGTTTCAGAAAGAATATAATATACAAGTAGGCATGAAAATATTAGTACTCAATTGTGGTAGCTCATCCATCAAGTATCAGTTTTTTTCACTGGCCAACAACGCCGTGATTGCCAAGGGTATCGTTGAAAAGATAGGGATGAAAGGCTCTTTTCTGAAACATGAAAAGGAGGATGGACAGAAGGTAATGTTTGAAGGTGAAATTTTGGACCATAAAATCGGGATCGAATACATACTTGGGGTACTCTCAAGCGCCAAGCACGGCTGTATTGCGAAACTGGATGAGATCAGCGCCGTTGGTCACAGGGTCGTTCATGGCGGTGAGCTATTTACGGAAAGCAAGCTGGTGAATGAGGCGGTTATAGATGCGCTTGAGAAGTATACCGAATTGGCGCCATTGCACAATCCCCCAAACCTGAAAGGTATTTATGCCCTCAGGTCATTAATTCCATCAATTCCGCAGGTGGCAGTTTTTGATACTGCGTTTCATACCACCATGCCGAAACATGCCTATATGTATGCCATCCCCTATGCTTTGTATAAAAAATACGGGATCCGGCGTTATGGTTTCCATGGAACCAGCCACAGATATGTTTTCTCCCGTGCCTGCGAAATTTTGGGTACCGACCCCAAAGCACTTAAAATTGTTACCTGTCACCTTGGAAACGGGGCTTCGGTTTGTGCCATTAAAGATGGAATTTCTGTAGATACTTCCATGGGATTTACGCCCGTTGAAGGTCTGATCATGGGAACCCGTTCAGGGGATATTGACATGGGCGCAGTCTCCTATATCATGGATAAGGAGAAAATCGGCACAAAATCGGCATCAACACTTTTCAATAAACATTCCGGACTACTTGGTATCAGCGGTATTTCTTCCGATTCGCGCGAAATCAGGGCTGCCGCCGACAAAGGAGACGAACGTTGTTTGTTGGCTATCAAAATGTTTGATTACAGGATCAGAAAATATATTGGCGCCTATGCGGCTGCAATGGGTGGAATAGATTTGTTGCTTTTCACGGGCGGCATTGGGGAGAATTCCGACACTACACGAACCGGTATTTGCGAAGGTCTCGAATTTTTGGGAATCGAGATTGACGAACAGGTCAATACCGGTTTAAGGAGCAAGGAGATCATCATCAGCAAACCCGGTTCAAAGGTTAAGGTGATGGTGGTACCTACCAATGAAGAATTGATGATCGCCATTGATACGCAGAAAATAATTGATGAACAAAAAGGGTAAGCGCCGTCTTTTGCAACGATAAAAAATTTTTCGCTCAGTTTCTTTGTGATTTTTTGTATGCTACCTTTGCAACAAAAATACAAGGATAAAGGATAAAGTTAGAAGGATAAAGTGGGATACGATCAGTTTGGAAAATTGTCAGCCATAAATAGCATTGTGTTTTGGTTTTCGTGATTTACATGATTGGGGAGTTCTTCACTTTATCCTTTATCCTTTTTACTTTATCCTTTGCTATGGAGTTTGCACACTAAACTTTCTTGACCGGAAAAAAATGATAAAGAATTTAGATGATCTGTACCAGGCTGTTCTTCAGCGCCCAAAACGAACCCTTGTGGTTGTCTGTGCCAATGACAATCACTCTGTTGAGGCTGCCTACAATGCAGTGAAACAGGGCTTGGTTCATGCGGTACTCATTGGAAATGAGGAAATTATCAAGCAAATTACCACTGAAGGGAATTTTGATCTTTCGCTTTTCAGGATTATAGACCAACCTGATGAGAAGCTTGCAGCTTCTTTGGCAGTTCAGATGGTCCGGAAGAAGGAGGCGAATTTGATCATGAAGGGTTTGATATCAACGGATAAATTTATCAAAGCCATTCTGGATAAGGAAATGGGGTTGATGGAACCCGGTAATATTCTGAGTCACGTAACTGTAATTCAGAATCCGAATTACTATAAGCTAATGATAGTCAGTGATGTTGCTGTATTGCCTCTTCCGGATCTTGGACAAAAGGTTCAGCTTATCAGGTACATGGTAAAAACGGCAAATGCACTTGGTATTTCAATGCCCAAAGTGGCAGTGATAGCCCCGAGCGAGCAATTGCTCATGCAAATGGAATCTTCCAAAGATGCGGCGTTTCTTGCCACCATGGGCCAACGCAACCAGATTACCGGATGCATCATCGATGGCCCACTTGCCCTGGATCTAGCCATTGACAAGGAGTCTGCCGAAATAAAAGGGATCAAAAGCGAGGTGGCCGGAGATGCAGATTGCCTGCTTTTTCCCAATCTGGATGCTGGAAATGTATTTTACAAGACCAATATGAAGTTGGCCAAAGCCGAATCGGCCGCCATGCTGGTGGGAGCAAAAGTGCCGGTCGTACTTACCTCAAGGGGTGATTCCACGCTCACCAAACAATATTCTATCGCATTAGCATCGCTTCTCTCTTAAATTTTATCATTCATGGATAGTTCAGATCTTGTCAGGATATTGGTAATAAATCCGGGGTCAACCACCACAAAAATTGCCATTTACGAAAATTCAATCTGTATATTTCTCAAAACCCTGCACCATTCGGTCGATGATCTTGCAGCCTACCCATCTATTGCTGATCAATATACCTTTCGCAGGAAAAGTATCCTGACCCAGCTCGACATGGAGGGCCTTTCACTGGATGAGGTCCATGTAGTGATTGGTCGCGGAGGGTTGACATATCCACTCGAATCGGGCGTATACCTGATCAATGCATTGATGGTACAGCATTGCAGGGAGGGTGTGATGGGCATTCATGCCTCTAACCTTGGTTCTATGATTGCCTATGACATTGCGCAGGAGCATCCGGGCATGATGGCCTTAATTGCCGATCCGGTTGTAACCGATGAAATGGATGGTATCGCGCGCATTTCAGGTCATCCTTTGTTTGCGCGACGTTCCATCTTTCACGCACTCAACCAGAAAGCTGTAGCACGTCAGCATGCCATGAAGGTAGGCCAACCCTACGAAGAACTTGATTTGATAGTAGTTCACCTTGGGGGGGGCATCTCGGTAGGTGTTCATCAACATGGAAGGGTCATTGATGTCAACAATGCCCTGGATGGAGAGGGCCCGTTTTCACCTGAACGGAGCGGTTCATTACCCGTTGGAGATTTGGTAAAGCTTTGTTTTAGTGGAAAATACAATTATGATGAGGTGATGGCCATGATTTCCGGAAACGGAGGTTATGTTGCTTATTTAGGTACCAATGATGCCCGCGAAGTCGAACTTGCTGTTCGAAGAGGCGATGAAAAGGCCACTTTTTACCACGAAGCCATGGCCTACCAGATTTCCAAATATGTTGGAGAGATGGCTACCGTCCTGAAAGGCAGAATTGATGGGATTCTCATAACCGGGGGAATAGCTTTCGACCGGCGACTGATGTCCTTGATCCGCGAAAGGGTCGAATTTATTGCCCCGGTATCTGTTTATGCCGGACAAGACGAGCTCAAGGCACTAGCTATGAATGCTTTGATGGTGGCAAGGGGGGAGATAGAGCCGAGGGTTTATGATGGAAGTGAACTAAAGTGAACTAAAGTGACTTTAGTCACTTCAAATAAACAACTTATGAAAATTGCTTTACTCTCTGCATTCTTGTTCTTTTTTTCTGCTACTCTCTTCGGCCAGGGTTTTGTTGCCAATTACGATGAAGACAAAATGCCTGCCTATACTTTGCCTGATGCCCTGATTTTTCGCAATGGGTTGCCGGTAAAGAATCATAATGATTGGGAAAAGATTTACGGTTTGCACTGGTGGTTTCCAATGAATCCGGATGTGGCGGTGCTGCCTTGTCAAAACGTATTTATGGTGAGACGGTTGAGCGGATTAATACCTCATTTCCTCATTGGTTTTGCGAAAATTTCAGAAAATATAACGGGAAAGCATGCAATTACCATTTACGATTGGGGTTGTTTCATGAATTTCACGGACGGATATTTCAAAAAAAAATAGGGAATGTTTTTTAAAGGAGAAATTATATATTTGGGGAAACCAATCTAAGTAATTGACAATTGACAATTGACAATTGATAATTATGCAAATTGTTGATTTTGTGAGTTATTTTAAAATCGAATGAGTCCTTTATCTATCCCTTTACTTAGATGGCGTTACGTAACCAATTAATAATCCTCTTTTTTGTATTGATTATATCTTTTCAAAGTAAAGGACAGGTTTCGTATGGAGGCTCGCCGGCTTCTTTCAATCGGTTGAAGGAAGCCACACTAAAACTCCCTTTGGTAGATATGGCCCCGGTAAATAATTTTGAACTTCAATTGAAAGAAATTCAATCTAAAAACCATTATAAAAATCAGAAATTTGCCAAAAGTTTTGATGTCGATATATCTCCCGCGAACTCAGGAGTGTGGGATGTAGCTGACGGAATGAAAATCTGGCGTGTTGCCATTAGATCAAAAGGAGCCTATTCCCTGAATATTTTATTTGATCGTGCAATTTTGCCGACTGGCGCATCCATTTTTATCTATTCTCCGGACCACCGGATTTTGAGGGGGGCCTTCAATGCCAACAACGAACAGAGCTCCGGGATGTTGCCCATATACCCGCTGGAGGGGGATGAAATTGTGGTGGAATACAATGAGCCTGAAACTGTTTCGGTACATGGTGATCTTCACATTTCGAAAGTTAACCACGGATACAAAAATGCCATTGGTACCCGGCCACTCGGCGAGGCAGGTGTATGCAATATGGATGTTTACTGTTCTGCAGCAGCAGTGGTAAGTAAAGAGAAACAGGCAGTGGTACAGTTGGTTATTGCAGGAACAGATCTTTGTACCGGGACTCTGGTCAACAACACAATGCGGGATAAAACACCCTATCTTATAACTGCAGGGCATTGCATTACCAGCGCAATGGATGCCCAGACGACTGTCTATTCGTTTAATTACGAAAGTCCGTTTTGTGGCGTCAACAGCAGTGTTAACGGATTCGCTGATCAGACCATGACCGGCTCGATCCTGAGGGCCCGTTCAGATTCACTCGATTTTGCCCTGGTGGAGCTGGAAATGATACCACCTCCTGAGTACAGGCCCTATTATGCAGGTTGGGACCGCAGCAAGACAGTTCCTGCTTCGACCAGGACTGTTCATCATCCAAAGGGGGATGTAAAGAAGGTCTCTGTCGACAATGATCCTCCTGGTATTGCATCCTACAGTCCTTCAGGGCATGTTAACAATAGCTTTTGGTGGATCAAACAGTGGGATATCGGAACAACGGAGGCGGGTTCTTCGGGAGGACCGCTCTTTAGTCATGAAAACCTTATAATAGGCTCATTGACCGGAGGTACAGCTACATGCGTACATTCAAATGATGACTATTTTTCCATGATCTCCTACCAGTGGAATTTTTCATCCTTAATAACCAGACAACTTAAAAAGTGGTTGGATCCAACCAATACCGGTGAAATAAAATTGGAAGCGATGGATCCATATACCTCCCCTTCTGTTTGTAATCAGTTTACGGATGTAGGCCTGAATGAAAAATACCAACTGGTTAAATTGCCGTACAACAAGGGTTATATTTCAGGACACAATTCACTGAGGATAACAAGTTACGCAGAAGAATTTAATACGACTGAGAAGACTACCTTATCAGCTTTTTCAGTAGGTATTGCCAAAGCGGTCACGGCAGTGAACAATTATAACAGTACGGTCGTGTTTCAAATTTACGGTATTGATGCGGCCACAGGCGTTCCGGGTACTATATTGAAAACCGTAAAGGTTCCGATCAAAACTTTGAATGCAAAATCGATGAATTTTGTGGTTCTTGATCAGCCACTTACGATCACAGGCAAATATTTTATCGGATACGACATCAACTATTACAATATTTCGAGTGATACTGTTGCAGTTTATAGTGCGGCGCCACGTACCAACAGTGACCAAAACCGGGCTTTTTGCCTTATAGGCGGAAGCTGGCAACCCTTTTACTGGGTTCCGGAGTTCAATGTAAAAACATCACTTTTGATCAATGCCTATGGTTGCGGTACAACATTCACGCCGGTTAATCCTGGTTCGACACCAAATGGAGAAAACCAATTCAAAATATATTATCCGGCAAATCCTTCACTCAACATTCTTTACCTGGTCAATGCTGGCAAGGAGGAGTTTGGCAGGGTAAATTTCTATGATCTCATGGGACGAAAAATCTATGAGTCGCAACGAATGTTGACCACAAGCCCTATGGAACTGAATTGCAGTCAACTCGGTTCGGCTGTCTATTTCATTACTGTTGAGACTTTGACCAAAAGAGAGGTCTTGAAAGTAAGGGTTATCCGAAGCAGATAACCAATTTTTCTTCACCTTTGTGCAAAAATCATCCGGATGCTGTGCCGAATTATCATTTTCTTTCTTTCGTTTAGCTGTTTATGCGGTTGTCTGTCTGATCCGTCAAATAAAAAATCGACCGTTGATCATTCCGGGATCGTTGGTAATTTTGAGGCTACCGGTTTTACCATTCAGCAAAATAACTTGTGGCAAAGGTTGACGGTAGCTAATCCTTGGCAAAAATCGACTGACAATATTTTTGAATATTATCTCTTGAACAGTGGAGTGAATATTCCTGATGAACTTAAGAATCGGCAGGTCATATTCACGCCGGTTAAAAGGGTAATATGCTTGTCCACTACCCATATCGGTTTCCTGGATGCCCTTGATGAGGTGGGATCCATCATCGGATTGTCGGGGATCAACTATCTGACCAATCCAGAGGTAAAAAAAGGCGTTTCAGGGAACCGTATTCAGGAAGTTGGGTATGAGCAAGGCCTCAATTATGAAATGATTCTTCAACTGAAGCCGGATGTGGTTTTTGCCTACGGTGTTGGGGCTGAAATTAATACCCAGGTCAATAAATTGCATGATCTTGGGATACCGGTCGTTTTGGTTGGTGAATACCTGGAGCAAAGTCCCTTGGCAAAGGCCGAATGGCTGAAATTTTTCGGTGCTTTTTTCGGAAAAGAGGCTGAAGCCGGTTCAATTTTTGAAAAGATCAAATCCAATTATCAGGGGATAAAATCGATTACGGCAAAAGTACAGGAAAGGCCGACCGTGCTTACCGGCCTTCCATTCAAGGATACCTGGTGGATTGCGGGCGGACAGTCCAACCTGGCCGTTTTGATCGAGGATGCCGGTGGAAAATTTTTATGGAGGGAAAACCGATCCAAAGAGGCCTTTCCCGTATCTTTGGAAGAGGTCTTTCTGCGAGCGGCCAATGCTGATTTCTGGATCAATTGCGGGAGCGTCAACAGCCAAAGCGAACTACTGGCATTTGATTCGCGCTATTCGGATCTTCCGGCTGTTAAAAATCAGAGGATTTACAACAACAACCTTCGTACTGTTCCTGGCGGTGGAAATGATTACTGGGAGAGTGGAGTGGTTCATCCGGATCTGGTTCTGGCGGATTTGGTAAAAATACTTCATCCGGAAATATCCGGGATAGGGGATTTTTACTATTACAAAAGAATTCAGTAAATGTTTGAAATGTTTATTTAGTTTGAAAAGTTTGAAATGTTACCGATCCCTGAGCTTAGTTGAAGGGCAATGTGTGAAGCAAACCGGGTACCCGAGCGTAGTGGTATCCCGAGCGAAGCCGAGGGGTGATTGGAATTGGGCCGGAGAGATGTCTGGGGGGAATAGATTGAAATAGGTAGATATACAAGGAAATTGCGTGACAATAAATGGATGTGTTAATCTGAAAATTTAAATGAGATTGTTTAGAAATAGTACAGTTGGATTTGTTTTGTTGATGGGAGTTCTGGTATTTCTTTTTCTACTAGATCTGTTATCCGGATCGGTGCATATTTCCCTATATCAATCTATTTCAACTTTATTTCATCCCTCATCTTCCGATCCTCAGATTGCTGACATACTATTTAAATTCAGGATTCCCAAGGCAATTACAGCTGTTATGGCCGGGGCAGCGCTCTCAGTCGCTGGATTGCAAATGCAGACCATCTTCCGAAATCCCGTGGCAGGTCCGGATATTCTTGGAATAAGTTCCGGTGCAAGTCTGGGGGTAGCGCTTTTTGTGCTCTCGGCCGGCTGGGTTTTCGGAGGAACACCGCTTTTTACAATTGCCGGTTCCTGGAGTATTGTGCTGGCAGCCTGGATTGGGGCCGGCCTCATGATGTTCCTGGTGGTAATTCTGGCCTCGAGGTTGCGCGATATGATGACGGTTTTAATACTCGGTATTTTGATATCGGGTGCGGTAATGGCAGTGGTAAGTGTGATGCAATATTTCAGCAATGAATCTACCCTCAAATCATTCATTGTCTGGACTATGGGTAGTTTAGGAAGCACTACGCGTGATCAGTTATGGGTGCTTGTTCCTTCGGTTGCCGCCGGATTGCTGGTAGCCCTGTTCTCTGCAAAATTTCTGGATGCCTTTCTATTGGGAGAGAACTATGCCAAAAGTATGGGGATGAATATTCGTCTGGCTTATCTGCTTACTTTTGCCTCCACCTCCATTCTTGCCGGCAGTATTACGGCTTTTTGCGGGCCGATTGGATTTGTAGGAATCATTGTTCCTCATCTTGCAAGAAAACTATTCCATTCTCCATTACACAGCAAATTGATACCTGCTACGATGCTAATGGGGGCTATCGTGATGGTGGTTGGCGATCTTATTTCACAGCTTCCGGGTTACGCGACTACTTTGCCCATCAATTCTGTGACATCACTGCTTGGGATTCCTGTGGTTGTCTGGATTATTTTTCAGCATAAAAAAATTGGGGCTATTTGATATGGAAGCAGATTTTTACATCCAGTGCAAAGGAGTCTCCATAGGTTACAAAGAACAATCGACTGCATCAATTGCAGTAAAGAAGGATATTTCACTGCACGCCAATTGTGGGGAGATGGTTGCACTAATTGGAGGAAATGGTATTGGAAAAAGTACCTTGCTGAAAACCATTGCCGGATTCATGCCACCACTTTCAGGTGAACTATTGTTACGCAAGAGACCTCTTTCAGAATTCCCGGCAGCGGAACTAGCCCGGGAGATGAGTTTTGTCTCTACCGAGAATATTCGGGTAGCCAATCTCACCGTTCGCGAATTGGTTGGATTGGGACGGTTTCCTTATACCAACTGGTTTGGGCGACTGACCAATAACGATCAGGTGAATATTGACAGGGCTATTGTCCAAACGGGACTATCCGGATACGAAAATCGCCCCATCAACAGGATTTCCGATGGAGAGCGTCAGCGGGCCATGATCGCAAGGGCGCTGGCACAAGATACCAGGATCATGGTATTGGATGAGCCCACTGCATTTCTGGATATTTCGAATAAGTATGAAATTGTAAGAATATTGCATCAATTGGTTTACGAGCAGGGCAAATGCATTATCTTTTCCACGCATGATCTGAACACCTCTCTCACCTTGGCAGATCGTATCTGGTTGATGCTGGAAGATCGTGTGGTAGAAGGAATCCCCGAGGAGATGGCTTCAGCAGGGTATTTTGAAGCCTTGTTCCGAAACAACCAACACTTGAGATTTGATCCGGAAAGAGATGATTTTAGAATCATAAGGGAAAAACATGGAGTGGTAAATCTAACGGCTTCGGGTCAGGAGCAAATTATGGCAAAAAAAGCACTGGAGCGCCTGGGCTTCGAAGTTATTCCCGCTCCCTCAGTCCCTCCGTCTCTCCGTCCCTCCGTCTCTCCGTCTTCTTCCATAGCGGTAATTCAGCAACCCAAAGGCTGGAATATCACCTTCCAGGGAACCACTCAATATGTAACAACTCTTGAGGAACTTTGCCGCTCCATCAAAGATATTTCTATTCAATAAGGATCTTAAAAACGAGTTTTTTCACTCTCTCTTTTGAAAGCGGATCAGAATTGGCAGTGTGAAGATCTGAAGGATAATAGATAACAAACATTCCCGGCAAGAGCCTTGAGAAGGAGGCAATACAATTGTAGAAGGCGCAGTCGGTCTTTTCGTTGTATGGTTCAAGCACAGGTTGATTCCCTAAAATTTCGTGTCCCATCAACTCAGATCCTGTTTCCCAGTACTGTAGGTCAATGTACTTGCGATGCCCTTCCAGTCTGCATTCGTCGGTATTGACGGCTTCGAATTCAAAGACCAGCATCACCAAACGATCGCCCTCTAATTGGTATCTTCCGGGTTGTACAGCGCTGAAATCGTTGTTTTGAATGTAATGAAGCGCTTTGGCAATCCCATCCCCCATATTCAGATAGCGGGCTGCATTTTCAATACTGTCTAGTACCATTGTTAGTTTTATTGGTTTTTGCGGACTCTTTATTTTACAATAAATAGTAGATGCAAAGATAATATTTATCTGAAACGTTGCTATTTTTGATGAAAAATAAGGTTGTTTTGAGAAAAGAGCTGCTCCCTACCTATTTAAAACTTCACCTGATCGTCCTCATCTACGGGTTTACCGCAATTTTGGGGAAACTCATTGCCATACCGGCCTTGGAATTGGTTTGGTACAGGATGTTGCTAGCTATCCTTACTTTATTTATCTATCTGAAATACAAGAGAGATCCACTTGCAGTTTCGCGAAAAGAGTTGTTGAAATTTTTCGGTGTAGGACTGATTATTGCACTTCATTGGGTAACTTTTTATGGAGCCATCAAATTGTCCAATGTCTCAGTTACCTTGGGTTGCTTTGCTACCACGACCTTGTTTACCAGTTTTCTGGAACCATTTTTTTCCCGCAGAAGGGTCGATATTTACGAGGTGCTCATAGGATTGGTTATCATTGCCGGGCTTTACCTCATCTTCCGGTTCGAAACGCATTATGCCACGGGAATGATAGTAGCACTTCTTTCTGCGTTTCTGGCCGGATTATTTACTGTATTGAACAAAAGTCTGGTTGCCAAACACAGCGCAGTGAAGATAAGTTTCTTTGAGATGATTGGCGGACTGATCGGCCTTACCTTGTTCATTACCGTATCCGGAAGGGGCATCGTTGTCCCATCTATCGTTCCTTCCATGGCTGATCTGTATTATCTGGTGATCCTGGCTACCATTTGTACGGCTTTTGCCCATACTGTGCAGGTGGCGGTGATGAAGCATCTCACCGCTTTCACAGTCACTCTATCCATCAATCTGGAACCTGTTTATGGCATTGTGATGGCTTTCTTCATTTTCGGCGAGACAGAACGAATGACCACCGGATTCTATCTGGGGACTCTTATTATTCTGCTGTCAGTTATTGGATTTCCGGTATCAAAATACTTTATTCGAATTGATTGATAACACCTTTGTCCAACAAATCGCTTTCGATGTTCAGATCAGTTTCAAGAAAATCGTCCATCTCCTCTTCTGAACCAAATTCTGCAACCATTCCATTGTAAACAACTGTCCACAATTCCGGAGCATGCAGGATTTTCAGACCGGGCAATTCAGGATTAAAATCCTTTACAGGAAATCCCGGCGTCACACCTTCCTCTTTTTCCATCAGCTGCAGGTATTTGCAGAAGTAATCCGTAGACGGGAATAGTTCATCCTGAATATCCTCGGCCTCTGCCCGTTCATATATATCCACTATGTAGACCCGGTAAATCTCCATTACCCCATCGGCATTGACATACAATGCATCTGCAAACTGTTTATCAGGCCGGTTTTCAATCTCCTCAAAGGAGATGGGAGTTACTTGTGCCAAAAATTTTGGATGATGGGTATGCACAATCATTTCGGCCGACTCATCGTTGAGCGGATCACTGCAGATTAGAAATTTAGGTGTTTTCATGGAATGTCGATTATTATCTATAGGATGTAAAATTAGCAAGAAAATGTGATGATTTGATGATGTGTTGATGTGCTAATTTGTTAATTGCAAAAAAGCCGTTATCTTTATTTGATTGCGGATCGAATAACGGTCATCATAACATCATCTAATCAGCACATCATCTAATCAACACATCATCACATCCTTTATGCGTCCCGATACCTACTTCTTTAATCCAACCTGCGAACCAGCCATTGCCAACGGATCGCCATTTTATACGGCTCCGGCCAGGTTGCGGAAATTTGAGTCTGATCTGGGATATTTACCGGCCTGGCTTGCAAGTGATTCGGACCAGGTGCTGGTGCAGGGGACAGTGGATCATTGCTACAATCAGGAAATGCGAAAACTTGGTTTTAGACTACCGGAATTGATCAGTTTGAAGGATGCGTTGGCAAATCCATTATGGCTCACCCAACCGAAAGGGACTCTTCGTCCATGGGGATGGAGTCCGGTCATCCACCGGCTTTTCAAACCCGCCATCAATTCTTACCAGGACGATTTCAAAAGGTCAGTTGTTGCTTCCTGGCAGGAGGGTCACAAAAATTTATTCAGTCGCCTCACTGCATTAAATTTGCTTACCGGGATGATCGCGAAATGTTCAGTCGACTGGTTGCCTGAACCAACAGAGTTGCCCAAGGTATGCTTCAATTTGGTTCAGATTTACACAGAGTTGGGCAGGAGGGAAAGGGCTGTAGTTAAAACCCCCTGGAGTTCATCGGGTAGGGGACTGCTTCTTTTTCCAAACCCGGACCAGAAAACGAAGAATGACGAAGTTTTGAGCGGCATGCTCAATCAGCAGGGATTCGTGACAATAGAACCATGGTTGGAAAAAATAGTAGATCTTTCATACCAGTTTATTTCTAAGACCGGAGAGATCAGTTACATGGGACGAACTTTCTTTGATACGGATTCTAAAGGAAGGTACTTAGGAAATCTGCTAACCGATACCCCTATTTTACCAGAAAAGGTCTCTGATTTTCTGGAAACGAACAACACTCAGGTTGTTCAACTGTTGAAGGCAGCGCTCAAGGATAGTGGTTACTCTTCACTTTACGAGGGCTGGATTGGAGTGGATGCATTGATTTACAAAACTGAAAGTAGCAAACTGAGGTTCCAGCCAATGGTTGAGATTAACGGACGGTTTACCATGGGGGCAATCGCCTTGAAACTAAGGGAACATCTTGCTCCTGGGTCACAAGGATTTTTGCAGATATTCTTTTCAAAGAGCAGCAACTTCAATCATTTTTGCCAAAAACAGAAAGCAGAAAAACCGTTGATTATAGAGGGCCAAAAAATCGTAAGCGGATTTCTGCCGCTCACACCTCCGTTACAGGAACATCATTTTGGGGCTTACCTGGAAGTAATTTTAAGTTGAGGAGCAGTCAGCAACAAACTGTAGAAATCTATTCTATAACTGTTACGCTATTTTCATATAGAATTTCAGGATCTAAGTCTGCTTCATTATCCCATTCGATTGTATCAAAACTAACCCGGACTGAATTAAATTTTGAAATATCCTTTAGCTCTTGAAATATCCCTTTGTTAAGATATGGATTCATATCAAATTGACGTATCTCCCCATTATCAAAAGTCAAAATGAGATTATAATTGTTTATTGGTTTAACAGTCTTTATAGCTAAATACATAATCTAATTTTTCAAATAACTATCTGTTTATCAACTATTAATACAATTTTTTTATCTAACCTTAGTCATAATGAAATCTACATTTCGCAATGAATACTTCATCGTCTTTCACTTTATATATCAATCGGTGTTCCCCATCAATTCTGCGTGACCAATATCCCTTATACTTATGTTTCAATGGTTCAGGTTTTCCAATGCCCGAAAAAGGAGTCCGTGAAATTTCTTTTAACAATTCATTTATTTTCGACAAAATTTTCTTATCGGTCTTTTGCCAAAACAAATAATCCTCCCAAGATTCATCAACAAATATGTATCTCACTGTTCTAAAAGGTCTTTCTGAAATGATGAACCAGCTCTGAGTTTTTCAATGGCTGAATCCAGTCTTTTTTCATTTGTCTTCGATGACAACTCGTGGTAGGTAGCATTAAGCGAATTATACTCATCCAGAGACATAATGACTACACCGCTGTCCTTACCTCTGTTAATTATCAAGGTTTCAAAGTTTTCAGTCACACGGTCCAGATACTGTTTGATATCTTTTCGAAAGTCGGAAATTGTTGTTGTTAACATGATGTTGTTTGATTTGTACATTTCAGAGTACAAATATATGTACAAATATTTGAATTTGACTAATTTGGTCCGATTTTTTCTCAAATACGTTGTGATGTGTTCCTTGATGGTAAAAATCATCAGATACTTTGAAAAAAGGGAAGTCCAGAGTGCGAACATCCCTTATGCGTTCCGAGGAATTGGGAATGCATAATAAATTAGAGGTATATGCCCTGGCGGGCAAAGAATAAATCTTATCTCACTCCTGCTCCACACTGCTCTTAATCCTTTTAAACGAGTCTTTCCTGGTTACAAGCATGGGGATAGCAACACCTGCAGACAAGGCGATCAAAATAAATATTGCCTTCAAACCATTGTTGGTAGTCTCGGCCAGCGTTTTCAAATAGGTTTCCGTATTGCTTGACGTTCCTACTAATTCCATGCATCCGAGCATCATCCGGTAGGCAAAAGCGCCTGGAACCATCGGGATTACCGATGGTATTGAAAACACCAAAGGCGGCGCATGTTTGTTGTGCGCGGCATAAACACTAAGAACACCAATTAGAGAGGCTCCTGTCAGTGAGGCAAGTACGATGTTTACTTCCATTCCCAACAAGATAAATTTCAATAGTCCGCCCAAAGCGCCCATGGCCCAAATAACGACTAGGGTTCTTTGCGGAACATTGAACAGAATGGCAAATCCCAACGCAGCCAGTCCAGCCCAAAATCCTTTTTCCAAAATATTGATAAAATCCATCGGCTTAAATGTTAAAGAGAAATTTGGCGCAGAGCAGTCCCAGCGCAATGGCGAATGCGATGATAAGACCATGGATTCCCCGAACGATGCCATTCAGGATGTTGCCATCTATCATATCGGTAAATGAATTGATCAGCGGAACTCCGGGTACTAGAAACAACACAGAGGTGGCAAAAGCCAGGTCTGGCGATTTACCCAAACCAAGTTTAACGGATAGTCCGGACAGGAGTGAAGCCGCAAAAGAGGCAAAAAAGATTGAAACGTATGGATTAAACCGCTTTTTTAAAGATTCTTGTCGGATAAACAGTCCAAAAAAAGTAGCGACAAAGGCCACCACCAACTCAATGCCTTTGCCACCGAACAGGGCACAAAAGGAACTGCCTGCAAGAGCGACAGAGGATAGGATGACCAACCTTGGATAATGGGGCAGGGCAACCAACCGTTCAATCTCTTGGTTGATTTGAGGAATACTCCAGTTCTCTTCCACCACCTTCCAGCTCATTCTGCTTATCCCTGAGACTACCCTGAAGTTTACCCCATGCGGAGAGGTACGTTTAAGGCTCGCAATAAAATGGTTGGTCTCCTCATCAATCACTTTTAACATAAGTGATCGGTTGGTAATCAGTAATTCAATATTGTATCCGAGGGCATCTGCAATCCTGTTGACGGTTGTTCTGACCCTGCCCGTACTGGCTCCGGAGCTCATGAGCAGTGTGCCGACATTGAGCAACATCGCTTCCGCTTCTTGGATATTTTTTAACTCTTTATCCATACAAATGATGTGTTAATGTGTTGATTAGCTGATGCGCTAATTAGCACATTAACACATCAGCACATCAACTCAATCGGGTATCTTGATCTGTTCTCCCAAAAAATGAGGTTGCGTCCCCATTATCAGATCATAGGCCAACAGTACCCTGGCGCCAATTTCCCTTAATATAACTTTGATCGAAGGTCTTCCATTCAGGTCGCCAGCGTTAAAGGCAAATACCTCAAGCCCTCTTTTTCGTCCAATAAAAACTGCCCTATGGTTGTGAAATGGCTGAGAAATGACCGTGAACTTATGTTGGCCAAATACCATGTAGCAGCGAACAACAGAGTCAAGTGTGCGGAACCCGGCATAATCAAGTACAATACGTTCTTTCGGGATCCCTGCTTCGACCAAATCGTTGAACATGGAAACCGGTTCGTTGTAACTTCTGTGTTTGTTGTCGCCGCTTACAATGATGTAATCAGTTTTTTTGCTTTTATAGAGCAGTACGGCAGCCTGGATCCGGTAGGTATAGTATAAATTGATCTTTCCTGTACTAATAAATTTGTTGGTCCCTAGTACCACCGCACAATGGTTATGGGGAATTGCCCCAACCGAATCAAAGGAGAATTGCTTGCCTGTTTTGGTGACTTCCAGATTAATCCAAATAACAAAAATAGAGAATGCAAGCCAAACAAAGGCCAGTACCAGCAAAAGACGTATCGCCCATTTTCGGATCATTGGAGAATATTATTTTTACCTAAAATTAACATTTTTTTTTGAAGCCTTTTTGAGCTAATATTACTATTAAATTAATTCACTATATTATATGGAAAGTGCTACTTCACAAAAATTGACTATTCCTTATATTGGGGATGTTCTATTGCCAGATAATCAGGAAATAGTTGACAGAATTAAACGGGACGGCATATCGGTCGATATCGATAAAATTAACTGGTTGGAATACTCATTTAAGCCTATTGTAAAACTTTATGCCGGTTTTTCCGAAGAATATCTTTGGTTAAGTTATGAGGTAAAAGGGGACTATTTCAGGGCTAAAGCCCTGGCCGATCAGGAGTCAGTCTGGCAAGATTCATGCGTAGAGTTTTTTATCTTTGCCGGTGGTGATAAAGGCTTTGACAATTGGTTGGGTGCCATCTACAGAAATTTTGAATTCAATGTGCTGGGCGTCTGTCTTTCTGCCGTTGGAACCAAATCAAAAAGGGCGAGTCTTTCACCGTCTGAGATGAACCAAATACTACGGTTCCCATCCATTGATAGGAATAACCTTCCGTCTGAAGGGGATTGCTTTGACTGGAATATGAGCGTGGCAATTCCATTAAAATTACTGGGTATAGGGCAAGGCTCTAAGTTTAGGGCCAATTTTTACAAATGCGGCGATTTAACAGCTCATCCTCATTTTCTCTCCTGGAATAGTATAAATGTTACAATTCCTGATTTTCACCTGCCACAGTTTTTTGGTGAAGTGGAACTTGGAAAGAGATAATAGTTTTGTATGGAATCTACAGGTATTGAGCGGATTAAGAATGATTACAAGGTGTTGATGACCGATTGCCGGCTTCAAATTCCTGAAGTTGATCACTTGTTGGTCCAAAAAGCCATGGATCAGGCATTGCAAACTATGGGTGATTCAAAATGGGAAAACGGAGAACTTATCCTCCATCATTCCATTTCGGTTGGCCGCATCGCCGTATTGGAGTTGGGCCTTTCTACCGACTCTTTGATTGCCTGTTTGTTACACAATGTTTTTAACAATTTGCACCATCCATTTTTAGTGGCAGAAATTAAAAAGGAGTACAGACCCGGGGTTGCAGAAATATTGGATGGCATCATCAAAATTAACTTACTAAATACAGAGAATATTGCCCTCCAGAGCGAAAATTTCAGACGGCTCATGATGGCATTATCTGGAGATGTAAGGGTAATCCTGATTAAAATTGCAGATCAGTTGCAGGATATGCGTAACCTGGAAGATCTGCCGTTTGCGCTTCAGCAACGTTTTTCTATCGATTCCTGGCATCTCTATGCCCCGCTTGCACACAGGCTGGGACTCTATAAAATCAATTCTGAACTGCTTGATCTCTCCTTAAAGTACCTTCATTCGGAGGATTACAGGAATATTGTTGAGAAATTGCAGGAAACCACCGTTGAAAGGGCCAATTTCGTCTCAGCCTTTGTGAAGCCAATTGAGAAAAAGCTCAAAGGACGTGGTTTCGATTTTGAAATGAAGGCCCGCACCAAATCGATCTACTCAATCTGGAACAAGATGAAAAAGCAGGAGGTCGATTTTCATGAAGTATACGATCTATTCGCCATCCGGGTCATCCTGAATTCGAAACCCGAAAACGAGAAGGCCGAATGCTGGCAGGTTTTTTCGGTTGTCACGGAAGAGTACCTTTCTAATCCTGACCGCCTTCGCGACTGGATTACATTCCCCAAGTCGAATGGATATGAATCATTACACACAACCGTGCTTGGTCCGGATAAAAAATGGGTTGAGGTACAAATCAGGACCAGAAGGATGGATGATGTGGCCGAAAATGGACTGGCTTCCCACTGGCGTTACAAGGAGGGTAAAGCCGGTGGCAAGGAGTTGGACGACTGGCTTAAGAATATAAGGGAGATTTTGGAAAACCCGCAGCTCAGTCCGGCTGATTTTATCGAAGATTTTAAAGTCAATATTTACGATGATGAGATTTTTGTCTTTACACCGAAAGGCGACCTGATCAAACTTCGGGCAGGCGCTACTTTGCTCGATTTTGCTTATGAAATACACTCGCACATAGGCGACCATTGCGTCGGAGGTAAAGTCAACGGAAAACTGGTGACCCTGAAATATCGATTAAAAAACGGGGACCAGCCCATCGTTGAAACCTCAAATAGCCAAAAACCAAAGCTTGACTGGCTAGATTTTGTTGTGACCACCAAGGCGAAATCCCGAATCAAAGCAAGCCTGAATGAAGAACAAAAGCGGGAGGCCGAGAATGGGAAAGAGATCCTAAGGCGCAAGTTTAAGAATTGGAAAATTGAACTGAACGATCAAGCGATCCGCGATCTTCTGAAACATTATAAGCTAAAGCTCGCTTCCGAACTCTATTACCAGATTTCAACAGGAAAGATTGACCCGCTGGGTGTTAAGGAGGTCATCATGGTTCATGAAGAGGAGAGTGCGAAGGAGCGTCTCTCTGAAATTTTGGCGCCAACTGAGCTGAAAGAATTATCATTCGATTCAGGCGATGATTATCTTGTGATTGACAATGATCTGAAAAATGTCATTTATAAACTGGCTGCTTGCTGCAATCCAATCTTTGGCGATGATATTTTTGGTTTTGTTACCATACGGGAGGGGATCAAAATTCACAGGATTACCTGTCCCAATGCCAGGCAGATGACAGAAAGGTATCCATACAGGCTTATCAAGGCCAAGTGGCGTTCTACCGGTAAGAGAAACTCCTTCCAGGCTACTGTACGAGTGGCAGGATCGGAAAGAATTGGAATGGTTAACGACCTGACCCATATTATTGCCAAAGAGGTTGGCGTTCAGATGAGGTCTATTACGATCAATAGCGAAAACAGCTCCTTCGAAAGCATATTGCGCGTCTACGTCAACGATACACACCACCTCGATTTTTTGATGCAAAAACTGAAGAACATTAAGGGAGTTGATTCGGTTACAAGATCAGATGGATAAAAAAATTGGGAAATGTGAAAATGTGGAAATTGACACTGCATTCGTACGAAGCGGTCATTTCCGCATTTCCACATTTTCCAATTTCCACATTAAAATGTTTATGAACGAACTAATTTTGAAAGCCCGGCAACTCAGGGATCATGGCGATTTTCAAGGGGCGTTAACACTGCTTGACCAACCATCGCTGAAAGAGGATGCAGAAGCTGCATTCCTGTGCGGTGAGATTCATTACAACAACCAAAATTGGGGTGTTGCACTCAATCGTTTTCGTCATTGTCTGCAAATTGACCCATCTCGGACTGCAGCGCAAACCTATGTAGACCTAATTTTAAATATTCTTCGATTTTTTCACACCGACCAGTTCAACCCATGAAAATTTGAATTAACTTTGGTAGGGATCTGCTTTTTGATTTTTGTTATTATTATAAAAATGAGGAAGTTATAAACTAAGTTAATTTTCGAAATGAAATACCCGTGAGACAACTTTTACATCAGTCGAAAATGAATAAGTGGGTATTCCATGTGGCAATTAAAAATCAAATTTAAAACACATGAAACGTTTTGCTGTTGTATTATTTGTGTTCTTCAGCATCTCATCCTTGTATTCCCAGGATGCCAATGTGCTGAAAAATGAAGGAAACAAAGCCATGAGTGCCCAGCAATGGGCAATCGCTCTTGCAAAGTACGAAAAAGCGCTAACCCTCTGGGGAAACAGACCAGCCGATCAGGCCATGATCTTCTCCATGGGGGCCTGCGCCTACCGTGTCAATGACATGAAAAAATCACTGAAATACATCGATATGTCGATAGCGGCAGGGCACAACCTAGACATGGCTTACCAGTACAGGCTTTGCATCATGAAGGCCCTAAACAACAATGATGAATACCTCAAAACTTTAAAGGAGGGATTGGTCAAGGTTCCCAATTCCAAAGTTATGAAAGAAACCCTGGCTAAATATTACTTTACTGAGGGCGATAAGCATTACCATGAAGCCCTTGAGATCATGAAAAGTGCCGTTGCACAGGTGAAGGCGGGCAAATATCCGGCATCCGATAAGGCCTTCAAAGATCAGAACGACAGGGCTAGATTGGATTTCAAAGAGGCAATGAAATTCATAAACATGAGCCTGGAGTTAAATCCCAATGATGAGAATGCAAAAACGGTTAAAACCAATTGTCAGAATCAGTTGAATATGCTGATTTGAAAATTTGACCCTTCGACTACGCTCAGGGACCGGTTCTTTTTCCGTCATTCCGTCCTTCCGTCACGGTTCAAATTTTCACATTTCTCATCATTTCATTTCCGAACTGACTTTATCTACCAGATAAACAATTGATTGGAAAGGGATTCCTGAATGTAGACTGAGTCCGATTTCACAGGTACGGCTGTTGGAATAGCCGAGGCGCACCGATTTAGGAAGCTGGGCCTTCAGGGTACGCAAACCATGTTGGTTCAATTCGGGAAATGAAAATCCCCGATCCCCGGCAAATCCGCAGCAATTGGTCTCTGCTACCACCACATCTTTTGCACAAAGACTGGCCAGGTCGGTGAGTTTTTGATCCAATCCCATCTTTTTCAGACTGCAAACCGGAAATACTGCAATGGATTCTTCAAGAGGAGTGATGGTTAATTGTGGTAACAGATGTTCAAGAATGAACTCCACCGGTTCGTACAATTTGATTCTTGAACCCATGTTTTCCCGCATGGTGTAAAGACAGGGGCTCATGTCGCACAAGACAGGGTACCTTCCATTTTCACTAGCCTTCTGAAGGGCAGCTTCAAGTTCCCTTGATTTTATGTCACCGGCTTCAGTATAGCCTTTGCTCGAAAAGGCCATCCCGCAGCATAAACCAGACAGGTTTTCGGGGTAGATCACCTCAAATCCCCCTTTATGTAGCAATTTTTGCATCACCTCTGTGAGCTGTTCCCCCTTTTCGTAGCCGGATGGTCCCATGCTGCGGTTGATACAGGAAGGGAAGTAGACGACCTTTTGCCTGGAATTTGATAGATCGGTCAAAGGAAGGAAATGGATTTTTTTTGCACCGGTAGGCATCCATGGGTTCCAAAGTGGTAATTTGTTAAAAGTGAGCCAACGGGCGACTTTTGTGACAGATGACATGATTCTGGTTCCAACTATTTTGTGTACAAAGGCGACAAAAGTGAGTCCGGTGCGCATTGTTCCGGTTACCAGTTTCATCCGCTTTGCCACCCGGATTGCCCTCTTTTGTCGGTTCCCAATCTCTTCCTGGCGGATGGATTTTATCAGTTTTCCGGTATCGATTTTCACCGGACAGGTGGTTGCGCACAATCCGTCGGTGGCACAGGTTTCGTTGCCTGCATAGCGGTACAATTTAAGCAGTTGCGCTAACAAATGGGGCTCTTCCCCGCTATTTTTCAGGCTGGCTATTTCCCGATAGGCAACGATCCGTTGTCGTGGGGTGAGTGTAAGTTCTGCTGCAACACAATTTGGTTCACAAAATCCGCATTCAATGCAAGTGTCGATTTTCTCATGTGCAGCAGGTATTGGTTTCAGGTTTTTCAGATGTACGAACGGATCGTTGTTGAGGATCACACCCGGATTTAGTAAATGTTCCGGATCAAAGATGGCCTTTATCCGCTTCATCAAAATGTAGGCTTCTGCTCCCCATTCCAATTCCACGAAAGGCGCCATGTTTCGGCCGGTCCCATGTTCAGCCTTCAGTGCACCGTCGTATTTGTGTACCACCAGATCAGAAACATCTTCCATGAAATTTTTATACCGTTCTATCTCCTTTTCTGTGGTAAAATCCTGCGTAAAAACGAAGTGCAGGTTGCCCATCAGGGCATGACCGAAGATGACCGCTTCGTGGTAACCCCATTTTTCGAAAAGTTGCTGAAGGTCCAGCGTCGCTTCTGCCAACCGAATGAGTGGGAAAGCGACATCTTCAATAATCACGGTCGTACCTTTCTTGCGCATGGCTCCGACAGAGGGGAACATCCCTTTTCTGATTTTCCAGAGATGGGCACATTCCAGGGGATCAGCTGTAAACTGAACCGGAAGGACTGTGGGGATATCTGCTATAATCCGGGCTATCTGCTTAATCTGAACCTCAAGCAGGCCAGTCTCTGCCGCCCGGGTTTCGACCAAAAGGGCGCAGACATTTGGATCGAGTGTCTTTAAATCAACCGCTAATCCCTCTTCGGTTTCCACCGATTTTAAGCCTGCCCTGTCGATCAGTTCAACCGCCGCAACAGGCGTTTCCTGCAACAGGATAACTGCCTTGCAGGCCTCGTAAATTGAAGGAAACAGCATCAGGGAACTAGCTTTGCAGGGATCCTCGGCAACCGTTCTATACCTTATTTCGGCGATGAAGCCGAGTGTTCCTTCGGATCCAATCATCAGATGCTGCACAATATCAATGGGATCTGAAAAGTCTACCAGGGCGTTGATACTATACCCGGTCGTATTTTTCATCTTGTATTTATGCCGGATCTTTTCCGAAAGAGGCACATTTTCAGCAACGAATTCCTTCAAGAGTGCGATTTGGTTTAATAAGCTGGCATGGGTTTCCCGAAATAAAATGCAACTTGTTTCATTGCCCGTATCCAGCACTGTTCCGTCCTGAAAAATAATCCGCATGCTTAACAGGGTCTGGTAAGAGTTGTCGGCAGTTCCGCAACACATTCCGCTGGCATTGTTGGCGGCAATCCCACCGATCATGGCGGCCTGAATGGAAGCTGGATCGGGTCCGATTTTCCTGCCGTATTTTGCGAGCAAAGCGTTGGCTTCACTACCGGTGAGTCCGGGCTGCAACCTAATCGCCGCACCATTCTCTTCGACTACAGATTTTTTCCAATTGTTGCCGGCAATTACAAGCACTGAATCTGTAACGGCTTGTCCTGAAAGGCTCGTTCCTGCGGCACGAAAAGTAACCGGGATTTTCAGATTGGACGACACTTTCAGGATCAGCGATACCTCTGCTTCATTTTTTGCCTTGATCACCATTTTGGGGATAAGCCGGTAAAAACTGGCGTCTGTTCCCAAAGCGAGGGTATGCAGCGGATCGTGGTAGATACGGTTTTTGTCGACAAACAGTACCAGACGATCGTAAAGTTTCTGAAAATTGCCAGTTAGCATGAGACTTATAAAGATGATTAGCCGGCTTTAAAAGTAAGGATAAATTTGGTTACATCCTCACTTTGTAGGCTTCCTATATTGCCGGAAGATCACTATATTTACAAGCTATTCCGGTTACTGATTGAGAATAGAAAATTATCCAAACTACAAATGAAATCTACTATTTTATTGCTCTTCGCTCTCCTGGTATCCATCAACCTAAAAGCGCAGGATCGGATAACAGGCCATACCTTTACTACACGTTCTGAAATAATTGCCCAGCATGGAATGGCTTGTACCAGTCAGCCATTGGCAACACAGGTAGCGATTGATATCCTTAAAGCCGGCGGCAATGCAATAGATGCGGCCGTAGCGGCCAATGCCGTACTTGGGCTGGTAGAACCTGTCAGCAACGGTATCGGTGGTGATCTGTTTGCCATCGTGTGGGATGCAAAAACGCAGAAACTTTATGGTCTGAATGCAAGCGGCCGCTCCCCGTATGATCTGACTTACGAATATTTCAAGAATAAGGGCATTACCAGAATTCCCCCCTTGGGACCTTTGTCGGTCTCGGTACCCGGATGCGTGGATGGTTGGTCCGAACTACACAAAAAATTTGGGAAACTTCCATTTTCAGAACTGCTGAAACCAGCTATTAATTATGCCAGGGAAGGATTCCCTGTGACGGAGGTCATTGCCTATTACTGGAATTTAAATTCGAGAAGTTTGTTGAAATACCCTGGCTTCAAGGAGATCTATATGCCAAACGGGAAGGCTCCCGCCAAGGGAGAGTTGTTTAAAAACCCATATTTGGCAGCCACTCTCGAAAAAATTGCTGTTGGAGGAAGGGATGCCTTTTACAAAGGTGAAGTGGCCCAGAAGATTGCCGATTACATGAAACAGCAGGGAGGTTTTTTGAGTGTCAGGGACCTGGCCGATCACCATTCGGATTGGGTCGATCCCATCTCTACCAACTACCGTGGATACGATGTATGGGAATTGCCACCGAACGGCCAGGGTACTGCCGTGTTACAAATGCTCAACATGCTCGAAAATTTTGATATTGCGGGAATGGGCTTTGGCAGCGCTGCCTACATCCACACCTTCGTGGAGACGAAGAAGCTGGCTTTCGAAGACCGGTCCAAATATTATGCAGATCCGGATTTTGCCAAAATTCCGATTGAAAAACTGATCTCCAAAACTTATGCCAGGGAGCGGCTAAAACTTTTTGATGGTGCGAGATCAGCCAAAAGCTACCCTGCAGGGAATCTTGAACAGGGCAATACCATTTACATGACCACTGCCGACAAAGATGGAAACATGGTTTCGCTGATACAAAGCAACTATCGCGGATTCGGTTCAGGAATGACCCCCGGCAAACTTGGTTTTGTCCTGCAGGACCGCGGTGAGATGTTTATCATTGATTCCACCCACATGAACCGCTATGAACCACACAAAAGACCTTTCCATACGATAATTCCGGCATTCATAACCAAAGATGGCAAACCCTATATCAGCTTTGGGCTTATGGGAGGGTCCATGCAGCCTCAAGGCCATGTGCAGATGGTGGTAAATCTGATCGATTTTGGCATGAATATGCAGGAGGCCGGAGATGCACCACGGATTTGCCATGAGGGATCCAGCGAACCTACCGGTGAAACCATGACGGATGGGGGAGTGGTTTATCTTGAAAGTGGCATACCCTACGAGACCATCCGGCAACTTTTGGGCAAAGGGCACAAAATAGAGTTTACCGTTGGAAATTATGGTGGATACCAGGCCATCAAATGGGACGGAATAAACACAGTCTATTTTGGGGCTTCCGAATCCAGGAAGGACGGACAGGCTGCCGGATATTAAAAAAGGAAACGAGAAAAAGGACTGGGACTAAGGGACTGATGGACTGAGGGACTTGGAGATACAGATCTCAAAACTAAGTCAAAAGGGGAAACGAGGAAACAATGAAACGGAGAAAAGATAATTAAGTATAGTGGCGAAGTACTCTAGTCACTCTAGTCACTTTAGTTCACTCTAGTCACTTGCAAATAGATTAACAATTATAATTGCTGTAAACATGAAGAGAAGAAGTTTTCTGAACACATCGCTTGCCATGGCAGGCATCATGGTAATTCCGAGGCACGTTCTGGGCGGAACAGGTTTTACCGCGCCCAGTGATCAGCTTACCAAAGCCATTATCGGTGTAGGCGGGATGGGTCGCGGCCACATTGGCTATGAGGATACAAGGGTTGTGGCCATTTGTGATGTTGACAGGGACCACTTGGCACAGGTGCAAAAGATAGTACCAAATCCGGTAAAGACCTACCACGATTTCAGGGAGTTGCTGCTGCAGCCGGATATTGACATTGTCCACATTGCCACACCTCCCCACTGGCATGGCATCATGGCCGTTGAGGCTGCCCGGGCCGGGAAGGACATCTGGTGTGAAAAACCGATGACCCGCACCATCGGGGAAGGACTTCGTGTCGTTGAGGAGATCAACAAATACGACAGGATTTTTAGATTAAATACCTGGTTCCGTTTCAAGGATACTTTTTATGGATTGGGTACGGATGTAAAACCACTGAAAAAGGTGATAAAAAGTGGGATTTTGGGATGGCCGCTCAAGGTTACCGTCAGCGGGATAACCGGTTATGACTGGAAATTCTACTGGAGTGGCGAGCGGAACCTCAAACCTATGCCGGTACCCGAAGCGCTCGATTACGACATGTGGTTGGGCCCTGCTCCTTACAAACCTTACAATCCCGAACGTGTTCACGCCAAGTTCAGGGGCTACTGGGATTATGACGGAGGAGGTTTGGGCGACATGGGCCAGCACTACCTCGATCCGGTGCAATACCTGTTGGGGAAAGACGATACAAGTCCAATCAAAGTCGAAGTGGATGCCCCCGAGCAACATTACGATGCGGTAGGGTCATGGAGAAGGATAGAGTATACCTATGCAGACGGCTGCAAAATCATCCTGGATGGTGAGAACCGCGACAAGGATGCTGCCTACATCGAAGGTCCCAATGGAAAGATTTTCAGGGGATTCAAATCTACAATCCCAAATCTTCAGTCGTTTATCGAAACACTTCCTGAGCCGGAACCACAGGTTGGCTCCTTCACCGAAGCCGTGAAGACCAGGAAGAAATTTGCACTCAACGAGATGAACGGTTACCATTCGTGTACAATTGTCAACATGGGGGTCATAGCGCTTCAATTGGGACGCACGTTGCATTTCGATCCTGCCACACAGCAGTTTATCGACGATGAGGCCGCCAATCGGTTAATCAATCAACCTATGCGTGCACCCTGGAGTATATAGTATTTAGTATCAAAGAGATGCATCTTTTCCTTTGCGGTCTCTGCGAAATCCTTTGCGACCTTTGCGAGAAAAATAGTCACGCAAAATGCGCAAAGGGAAGACGCAAAAAAGCGCAAAGAAAATTTTATCAGTTTCTACAAATTATAATGTTACAAGAAAAAAGATATGAAGAAAACAGGTTTGTTTTTAATGGTTGTCTCGCTCCTGCTTGCTTTTAGCCTGAATGGCACAGGGCAGATCAACCGTACCATCAATACCAAAGTCGTTGATATTCTAGCACAAGCGCCAACAAGGGACAATGACAAACTGAATACCTTGCTGGAAGAAGTGGTCGGAATGAATGAGGAGGGCTTTGCCCTTTTTGCCGCCAAAATAATACCTCCCGGCACCGGTGATGATGTGGCCGCCAGGTTTATTGTTGCCAGTCTGTCCAAATATGTTTCCCAATTTGGGAAAGAGGCCGACAAACGGATGGTTGAGAGCGGATTGCTGAAAGCCATCCAGGGCAGTTCAAACAAGGACATCCAGGCCTTTTACCTGACGCAGCTCTATTTTGTCGCGACCAATCAGTCGGTTGCTGCCCTGGACCAGTTCCTGACGGATGAGAAATTGTGTGATGCCGCCGTCAAGGTATTGCTGGCGGTTGGAACTCCCTCTGCAGGCGACGTCCTTTTGAAAAAACTGGAGGGTTCAAAAGGAATAGCTGCCCTGGCCCTTGCCAAGGCTGTCGGCCAGATGAGGATCGAAGCAGCCAATCCCATCCTGATCACAAAGATGGGAAGTGCAGATGCCAGATTGCAAAGGGTGGTACTGGAAGCAGTGGCCCAAATCGCATCCAGGGAGAGTTTCGCCTTTTTAACCGACAAGGCTGCCAAAGCAAAATACATTTACGAGCCTACCGGGATTGTCTCCTCATTGATTACTTATGCTGGTCAACTGGGTGCCAAGGGAGATCTTGCGCTCTGCGACAAAGTTGTCACAACACTACTGACCAACTGCAATGAGAAGTCACAATTGCAGTACCGCTCTGCCGCACTTGCCATAAAGGCAAAATATTGGGGCAATGAAGCATTGCCACTGCTGTTGAAGGAGTTTGATAATGCGGACAAGGCATATCGGGCCGGTGTGATGAATATGGCTGCCGCGTCATCTGATGTGGCCGTGACCCGTCAGTGGATCGCAAAATCGAAAGCCGTCGCCGGCGAAAAAAGGGCCGAAATTGTTGGGATGCTCGGACGCAAAGGTTGTAAAGATCTGATGGCTGCCTTTGAATCATATCTTTCTGACCCATCGGAAGAGGTTAGAATTGCTGCAATCAACGCCCTGTCAAACATCAGGGTACCCGCTGCTGTAACAGTACTTGAAGACCATTTGATCAAAGGACAGGACGCTGCAACAACCTCGAAAGCGCTTTCCCGCAGGCTGGATGCTGCTCATTTGAACCGTTTGGCACTTGCGCTGGATGGCGCTCCAAAGGCTGCAAAAGTAGAGATCATTAAGCTGATTGGAACAAAGGCGGGCAACGGGAGTTTCGATAAAATGGTTGGACTAGCCGCGAACAAAGACCAGGATATTTCAATTGCTGCCTATACTGCACTAAAGAATTTGTCGAGCGAAGAAAATATTCCCGTACTACTGGATCTTTTGAAGAAAGCATCCACAAAAGAGCAGATCTCGGCAGTTCAACTTTCTTTGATTCATGCCGGTTCGGGTCTAGACAAAGAAGAGACAGGCAAGTTTATTGCTGAATTAAGCAAAATGAATGATCCTGGCCGTACCCTCGAAATCTTCTCCAGGCTGGGAGGTCGTAATGCCCTGAAACAGGTCGTTGATGCCTTTGGATCTGGGGATCAGGCGATCAAAGAGACAGCCTTCAATGCATTGCTGAAGTGGAACAACGCCGATGCATCCGATGCCCTGTACCAGATTTGTTCGGTCAATCCCAATTACCAGGCCAGGGCCTTCAAAGGTTTTATCGGCCTTGTTTCTACTCCCGTAGTTCCTGAAGATCAAAAATTGTTGCAATACCGCAAGTTGATGCCACTGGCACAAAGCGACGAGCAGAAATTGATGTTAATTGACAGACTGGGAGATCTGAAGACCTTTGCAGCCCTCCTTTATACTGCCAATTTCCTTGATGACAATGCGCTTCAAACCGATGCAGCCAATTCAATTATTCAGATTGCTTTGCCTGGTTCTGGTAAGACGGTGGGTTTAAAGGGAGAAATCGTCAGAGCTGCATTATCTAAATCTGCAAATCTTTTGAAAGGGGCAGAGAGTGATTACGATAAGGAAAAGGTCAAAAAATACCTGGCTTCAATGCCTGATGAGAAGGGATACGTGCCCATGTTCAACGGGAAAGACCTTACTGGTTGGAAGGGATTGGTCGGAAATCCGGTCACAAGGGCAAAAATGACCGAAAAAGAGCTGGCCACCAAACAAATCGATGCCAATGCCAAAGCAGCAAAACTCTGGAGTGTCAAAGATAATTCGATTGTTTTCAGCGGATCAGGCGACAATCTGTGCTCCGAAAAACAGTATGGTGATTTTGAGATGATCGTTGATTGGCGCATCACCAAAAAGGGCGATAGTGGTATCTACCTCAGGGGATCCCCGCAGGTTCAGATATGGGATACTTCCAGGGTTGAGGTAGGAGCCCAGGTCGGATCGGGTGGTCTTTACAACAACGCCAAATACAGGAGTACCCCTTTGAAAGTTGCTGACAATCCAGTTGGTGAATGGAACCATTTCTACATCAAGATGGTCGGGGAAAAGGTAACAGTAATTTTGAACGGTGTATTGGTCGTCGACCAGGTTCCACTCGAAAATTACTGGGATCGTTCGATTTCTATCTTCCCGAAGGAAGCCATCGAACTACAGGCGCACGGCACAGATCTTGCCTTCCGCGACATCTATGTAAACGAGATCAACGACAACCACTATGTACTTTCGGCTGAAGAGCAAAAGGAGGGATTTGTTCCACTTTTCAACGGCATCAATTTCGACGGTTGGACCGGGAATACGGTTGATTATGAAGTTAAAAACGGCGAGATTGTACTCAATATTGACAATGGGCCATCCCATGGAAACCTGTTCACGCAGGGTGAATACAAGGATTTTACCTTCCGGTTTGAATTCCAGTTGACACCAGGGGCCAACAACGGTCTCGGCATCCGGGCCCCATTGCAGGGAGATGCGGCATACATAGGAATGGAGCTTCAGATTCTTGACGATGATGCCCCGATATACGCTCAGTTACAGCCTTATCAATACCATGGTTCAGTTTACGGTGTGATTCCTGCCAAACGGGGATCTTTAAAACCTACCGGGGAATGGAACTATGAAGAGGTGGTTGTGAAGGGCAACAACGTGAAAGTGATTCTCAATGGAAACGTCATTACCGATGGGGATATTGCCACCGCTAGCCGAAACGGAACGCTCGATCACAGAGAACATCCCGGATTGCTGCGCACCACTGGTCATATTGGTTTTCTCGGACATGGATCCATCGTGAAGTTCAGAAATATCAGGGTAAAAGAGCAATAGAAATTAATGTGAAAATTGGGAAATGTGGAAATGAGCACGACTTGACTGATAGTGGTTGTTGCTGCCACAGATTCATTTATAACCGATTGTAATTCGATATTTGAACCCGGGGACAAAGCAATGCTGGTCCCTGGGTTTTTATATTTACCACATAGGCACATAGTACACATAGCTCCTACTGTGACCTATGTGCCTATGTGGTGAAATGAGGAATGCAATTCAACAATAAATTGAAAAGTCTCTGATTTATACAGGTCTATTTCCGTCAGATAATCGTAAATTTGCGGCGTTCATAATTTTCACATTTTCCAATTTTCAAATTAGGTTGATGAATTTAGAACTTATTTTAAAAGACCAGGTTGCAGCCGCAATCAATTCCCTTTACGGACAGCCGGTTGATCCGGCTCAGGTTCAGGTACAGCTTACCAGGAGTGAGTTTGAAGGCGATCAGACCGTTATGGTTTTCCCATTCCTGAAAATATCCAAAAAATCACCGGAAGCGACCGGCCAGGAGATCGGCGAATACCTTGTCGCCAATGTGGCAGAAGTTTCGAAATTCAACGTAGTCAAGGGTTTCCTAAACCTGGTGATTGATAATACGTTCTGGATTGACAGGCTCAACGAAGCAATTCCTGATGACCGGTTCGGATTCGTTCCTAAGACTGAAAAGTCCGAGTTGGTCATGATCGAATATTCCTCTCCCAACACCAACAAACCCCTGCATCTGGGCCATATCCGCAACAACCTGCTTGGTTTTTCGTTGGCAGAGGTGATGAAGGCCAATGGCTACAAGGTGGTCAAGACCAATATTGTCAACGACCGCGGTGTCCATATCTGTAAATCGATGGTAGCCTGGCTGAAGTTTGGCAACGGCGAGACTCCTGAGACGAATGGTAAGAAGGGCGATCACCTGGTAGGGGAGTACTATGTCAAGTTCGATCAACAATACAAAAGTGAGATTGCAGATTTAGTGGCTGCCGGAAGAAATGAAGAGCAGGCCAAGGAGGAGGCGCCCTCCATTGTGGAGACCCGTGAGATGTTGATCAGATGGGAGGCCAACGATCCTGAAGTCCGCCAGTTGTGGAGAACGATGAATGGCTGGGTCTATGCCGGTTTCGATGAGACATACAAGACCCTCGGTGTAGACTTCGACAAAATCTATTACGAATCGGATACTTACACGATAGGCCGCGATGAGGTATTGCGCGGTGTCAAAGAGGGCATCTTCCAGCAGGAAAGTGATGGCTCTGTCTGGGCCAACCTCGAAAAGGAGGGACTCGACAGAAAGATCCTGCTCCGCTCGGATGGTACTTCCGTGTACATCACCCAGGATATAGGAACGGCCCAGCTTCGCTACCGCGATTATCCCATCGATCACATGATCTATGTGGTTGGTAATGAGCAAATCTACCATTTTCAGGTACTTTCGCTACTGCTCGATAAACTTGGATACAAATGGGGGAGTGATCTATACCATTTTTCATACGGAATGGTGGAGCTGCCCAACGGCCGGATGAAATCGCGCGAAGGAACCGTGGTGGATGCCGATGATCTGGTAGCCGGGATGATCGATGTAGCCCGTTCCGTCTCCATGGAGTTGGGTAAACTCGAGGGTTACAACGAAGCCGAAAAAGAGCACATCTACCATATCGTAGCTTTGGGTGCGCTGAAATACTTTATTCTGAAAGTCGATCCGAAGAAGACGATGACCTTCAATCCGGAAGAGTCGATCGACTTCAACGGCAATACCGGACCATTTATCCAATATACCTATGCCAGGATTCAAAGCATCCTCCGTAAGGCAAATGATACGGCCATTGCTATTCCGGCAAAAGCGGAAACTGTCTCTTTAAACGACCAGGAGCGTAGTCTATTGAAGATTATTTCTCTTTTTCCGGAGGTTGTCAAGGAGGCAGGAAAGTCACACAGTCCGGCAGTTGTGGCCAATTATGTCTATGATCTGGTAAAAGAGTTCAACTCCTTCTACCACGACCATTCCATTTTGAACGAACCCGACCTCGCCATCCGAGACTTCAGGCTTGTTGTCGCCCAAACAGTTGGCAAGGTGATAAAAAACGGATTTTCGTTACTGGGAATAGAGGTGCCGGAGCGGATGTAAAAGCAGAGAGCATGGTGTGCATAGAGTAGGGAGGTCGGAGACCTGAGAATGCACACTGAGCTGCACTGCACTGAGTTTGTTGAAGGGCATAAATGAAGCGGGGAAACAATGAAACGGTGATCACGGTTCCTGAGCGGAGCCGAAGGGGCAAAAATAGCGACAAGGTCTCCGGTCCCCGAGCGAAGCCGAGGGGTGATGGGAGTCGAATAAATAAGGGTAAGTCGGTTCCTGAGCTTGTAGAAGGGGGGGCAGAGAGCAGAGAGTATAGGGCATCCGACCCCATTCTGATTGGCCGGTATTAGTAGGAGAGCATCATGTAAAATTGCCTCTTTTTGAATTGGCTAATTTGATTTATTATCCAGTAATTCGCCCACCAAAACCAATTTTTCGCCTTCACCCGACAAACCGGTCAGTTTGACGGTCTGAATAGTGTTTTTCTGAATCTCTTTGGCGTGAAATTCAACCGGAACATACAAATCTCCGTAACCGGAGGCTTTGTTTTTCATTGTTTTCTCCACCAATATTTCCTGGTTTTTCCCGATAAGGCTTTGGTAGTACCTCTGCTTGTTCTCAATAGAAAGTTGACGGATCCGGGCTGACCGTTCATTCTTAATTTTTTCAGGAACATGATTGTCAAGTTTTTCGGCGCGCGTTCCTGTCCGGACAGAATATTTGAAGGTGTGAACATGGCTGAAGCCAAACTCCTCAACAGCTTCAAGCGTTTGCTTAAAATCTTCCTCAGTTTCACCTGGAAAACCAACTATAATATCAGTCGTGAAATTAAAATCAGGGTACACTGAACGGAACTTCCGGACTGTTTTACGGAATTGTTCCACATCATACATTCTGCGCATGCGCATCAGTGTTTTTTCTGAACCGCTTTGCAAACAAAGGTGCAGGTGTGGCATTAGTTTCGGATGGGAAAACAGATCTACAAATTGGTCGCTAAATCCATCGGGTTCGAGCGATGAAATCCGTACCCGGAAATCGCCCGGAACTTCCAGTATCATGGACAGCAAATCTTCAAAGCGGGCCTCCCCATCTTCATATCGGCCTATGTTGACGCCGGTGATCACAATTTCCTTGAACCCGTTTTCAATAGTTTTGCGTACATTTTCCAGCACTTCCACTACCGGACGAGATGCAGCCCTGCCCCGGACCATTGGGATGATGCAGAAAGTGCAGAAATTGTCGCAGCCATCCTGAATCTTAACGGCGCTGCGGGTGTGCAGGCTTTTACGTACCGGTTCATACCTGAAAACATCCTGTGGCAATTGGTTGGGATGAATGATTTCGCCCGTAAAATGGGCCTCGACCAGAGATAGTATAGAGCTTTTACGATTGTTTTCGACTACAAAGGTAACATTCTCCTGGCTTTCGAGTTTTTCCTTGAAATTGTTGGCCATGCAACCAGTAACCACCACTACTGCCTCTCTGTTTTTACGGGCAGCCTGGCTAATCACCGTCCTGGATTTTTGGTCGCTCTGGTTGGTTACCGTACAGGTATTGACGATCACCACATCGGGCGATTCGTCAAAGCCTACAAGTTGGTACCCGGCTTCATCAAAATTGGTAACCAACGCATCGGTTTCGTATTGATTGAGCCGACAGCCGAGGGTTTTAAAAGCTACTTTCTTTTTATCGTTTATAACCACGTTATTATCTCTCTCTTTAGTAACTCTATTATTTCACGCAAAGAAAGGCACAAAGATATCAAAACCGAACTTTGCGCCCCTATGAGGTTTTTCTTTGCGCGAACTTTCTTGTGATTTTTTTTTAATACTGACCTACTGCCAGATATTAATCACCCTAATTCTTGTTACTGAGCTCCAGGTGCAGCTTGCCGCTCAAAGAAAAATCAGCAGCCGATGTAATCCGAACATCTACGATTTTCCCCATCAGGGAATCATCCCTCCTGTCGATCCTGACAATCAGTTTTCCTTCGGACAATCCGGTCGAAAAGCCAGTTTTTCGGTCTGTTCCATTGATAAGTACCCTGAATGTTTTTCCTACCATTGCATCATTGAACTTGTGTGAGTGGATTTTCATCACCTCTGACAAACGGTGAAAACGGTCTTTTTTGTCGGCTGTTGCCACTTGATCTTCCCAGCGATAACTGGCAGCTCCCGGACGGGGCGAATACATGGCGATATAGGCCATATTAAACCTGAATTCGTTCATAGCGGCAACGGTATTCTGAAATTCAGCCTCGCCTTCGCCGGTAAATCCGACAATGATATCGGTAAAGAGGGTGGCCTGCGGTATAAGTTCGCGAATATCGGCTATGATCCTGCGGTATTTGTCCATCGAATGCTGGCGGTTCATTTTGATCAGCACCCGCTCATCACCGCTCTGCATCGGCAGGTGTATCTGTTTGGCCAGACAATCATAGGCAGCAATCACTTCAATCACCTCACGGTTCATATCCTGGGGATGCGGGGAGGTAAAATAGACCCAAAATTCTTCGCCTGAAATTTTCCCAAATTCGCCGATCTGGCGGAGAAGTCCGGCAAAATTGATCTCTTCCCCGTTCTTGTCCAATCCGTATGAGTTAACGTTCTGGCCCAAAAGTGTGATGGATTTGTAGCCTTGATTGACAAGATGTTGAACCTCTTCAATAATTTCAGCGGATGGTCTTGAAACTTCGCGTCCACGGGTATAGGGTACCGCGCAAAACGTACAGAACTTATCGCATCCGTTCTGGATGGGTACAAATGCTTCGTAGGTTGACTGATATTTGGGTTTGACATGCCACATTTCCGTGATGTGCTCATTTTTTGGCATCAACGGTTTTGGTTGTTTCAACCCTGCAGGAGTGACAATTCCGTATTCACGGATCATATCGGGCAATTGGGCGAGTTCGCTCATCTGAAAAATCAGGTCAAATGTCTTCAGAAATTTCTCCTTGTCTGCGGGCAAAATGCAACCCGAGACAAACGTGATCAGGTTGCGCCTGTTTTTCCATTTGTTCCATTGGGCTATCTTGTTGTATATCTTGTCGATGGGTTTTTGTCTGACCGAGCAGGCCAATATTCCAAGCAAGTTGGCCTCCTCTTCGATTTCTGTGCGTGTATAACCCATTCCCTCCAATACAGCGCTGACTCTCTCGCTATCAGAAAGATTCATTTGGCAGCCAAGGGTTATTAAATGATACTTCATTATAATAAAATAAATTTTTTAGTGGCCTCTTTACATGCAAGTTGCGTTCGTGTAATTAGTCCTCCATTCGTGAAGTTTTCCAATTAAAAGTACACTTCACAATGTATTTGATCCCGTTCAAATCCTATTTCCTTTAGTACTTCGACGGCATCAAAAATCATATTGCTGTTGCCGCAAAGATAGAAATGCGTTTCAGTTGCAAACGAACAGTTTTTCAAATAGCCGGTAAGCCTACCGTGATAAGTACCTTTGGAATCACCGCTTGTGCAGAGTATATAGCGGTCGGCATCATATTCATCTTTGTCGTAGGCTTCCTTAGAAATGCGGACGCCATGAATTAGCGTGTAATCCAGTTCAGGAAAGCTCCGGACCATGCTGCGGAATGGTGCTATGCCTGTTCCGCTGGCAATAAATACGAATTTTCCGTTTTCAGCGGCTCTTGGTCCAATCCCAAATCTTCCAAACGGACCATTCACTTCAACCAGGTCGCCGGCTTTCAGTTTACGGAGCCTTGGGGTAAAATAGCCGTTCTCCACCTCCTTCACCAACACTTCGAGGTATTCATCGTTGATACCACTGTAGACCGAATACTCCCTGCTTTGATGATTGCCATGAATGCGCAGTGAAATATGCTGGCCTGCCTTGAACTGAAAACGGGCTTTTGGTAATTTCAATGAAAACGTCTCGTCTGTTAATTCTCTTATTTCAATTATTTTGTAAAAGCTTTCGTCAATTTTTTTCTCATCGTTAATAAAACCCATCCTGCTTTTTATACCCGGATAACTTGCGTAATCGTTTATTTCCATTCCCAATATTGAATTTTTATACCCCTACTATTACGGGAGAACAGGCTTGTTGTTACCATCATAAGCTTTAAATTCCAATAATATCCAACCTATGTATCCAAAATGAGCAGAAATGATGGTGAAAATTCCCAAAATAGTATAATTTTGTACCTTCATTTTTAAATAAGCGGAAGTAGCTCAGTCGGTAGAGCATCAGCTTCCCAAGCTGAGGGTCGCGAGTTCGAATCTCGTTTTCCGCTCAATATAATCAACCACTTACGGAGATTGTCTCAGTAAGTGGTTTTTTATTTGCTTACAATTTGCACACAACATCTATCTTCAATGGTTGGGTAGTCAGTTTGTAGAAAATAATTGTCTTTGAGATAATTTCCTCATTAATTAAAAATCTTCTCTTTCAATCTCTCCAAAATGGTAAATAACGCCATGCCGTATATGACCCCGTTAGTTGTTCGGATTTAAGTGTTCATCATTCCATTTGGATGGATTCTGTAAAATATATGCGGCAATCCGGGAATAGGAACCGTCATCCTGGATTATATGTTTCCAATAATTGCGTTGCCACAAATTTCCGTCAAACCGTTTCTATCCCTGATTCTTAACCCCGCGAATGTATTCGTTTGTCGTCATTGTTTTAAATCAATCGACCATTTCGCAACAACGAATTCCGGGATATTTGTTTTCCAATTCGTAATCCCATTTTGCAATCATTTCGCCGGCATCGTTTAATATCATTTGGGGTGGATTTAGGAATGATTTTTCAACAACTTACTTCCAGATTGCCTATACTGCTTACTTTTGGAACTCAACCTTACAGAAGCTTCAACTCTTCCTCATAATCAAACTGCAGGTCCTCATGTAGTGTAGCCAATGCTTTTTTAATTTTTTGGACCTGTCGCCAGTAGAGATTTCCAAGGGCGCTGTTGGCGGGTAAGGTAATGCCGGATCTCCTTAGTTTTTTGCAGAAATGGATCAATATTACTACCTCTGTTAGTTTTGAACCTGAGTATTTGATCTGTTTATTGGCCATCCCGAGGATTTTGCGAATACCCTTCTTTGTGTGGTAAGCATTGCTTCTATTGACCTCCTTAAACATTTCATCCATCTCAACAATCACCGACTGGATGTAAGCTTTCTCATCATACGAATCAAACAAAAGATAGGTCAGGAGTTCTTTATTCTCCTTTTTGTATTTAACCATTTTTAGACAAAGCTCCGCCATCCGTGCGGGGTGCACACTTGCCAATTCTGTCTTGATCTCTTTCAGGGAGGCTGTTTTCATGAATGTGAAAGCGGTTTATTTGATCGACTTGACCCTGCCAACTTCCCCGGTAGTTAGCCTGACTTTGATGCCATTGGGATGAAATGAGCTATTTGTCAATATATCCAGAACAACACCTTCGGTAATTTTGCCGGATCGCTGGTCATTTTTCAATACGATTCCTACTTCCGATCCAACCTTCACTTCACTTCTGTTTTGACCTTCCATCGTCTGAATGTTTTGTGCAAATTAGTAATTAAGTATGACAGATGACACTTTTCTTTCCGAAAAATTCAACGACAAAAAGTATCCTTGCTACCAGAAAGTTGCAAGCTTTTTCATTTTTGCTATCAATAGCGTTGGAACAGGCGCTTCTTCAAAAAGCAGGGAGAAGCAATATTCGGCCGATATTGTTATTTATCGTGGTACATCCGCGGCCATTATCGCTGCAGTTGAGGCCGTTCATTCAGGCAAATCTGTTCTGGTGGTGCTATTACCTCCATCAAAACCTTATCAGGAAAGCGCATCTACGGAAAGATGTTTATCGATGCAACTTATCTGAAGTATCCCTATTCGATATCCTATGGCTCCATCCTGCCCAAAAAGAGTGAATGCACCAATTTGCTGGTTCCGGTTTGTGTTTCGGCCAGCCATATTGCCTTTGGTTCGATACGGATGGAACCTGTCTTCATGATTTTGGGACAATCGGCTGTTGCGGCTGCCTGTCTGGCCATGGAAAACCATCAGGCAGTTCAGGATATTTCGTACGAAGCACTAAAGAAGAGGCTTCTTGAGCGAGGGCAGGTAGTTCAGTTACCATTGAAGGAGCAGAAATAGAATCATCAGCCTTTTACTTAACTTTTGAGTCTGCACCGAAGCGATGAAAACTCCAAGCTACAATTCTGCTGATTTTATTGCCCTGGGCCATTGGGATGGTTCTGATTTCAGTAGCTTTTACCAATTTTAACGCATGGTATACCATCGGCAGATGCTCACTTTTTGCAATCAGAATAGTGAACATGGTGATGGAACCGGCAAATTCACTGCTCTCCGCTATCATTTGTCTGGCAAATTGCACTTCTCCTCCCGGGCACCACAGTTCGTTGTTTTGACCTCCAAAGTTGAGCGTTGGACTTTTGATTTTATTGCCTTTCAAATTGCTGAGTTTTCGCTGCGATCCACTTCTGGCTTCTTCAGCAGAGGTGTGAAAAGGAGGATTACAGATCAAAAGATCAAAATTTTCGCCGACTTGCAGGACTCCTTTTAAAATGGATGGATTGTATTTTTGCAGCCTGACCTCGATTGCACCAATTAGGGAAGGATTCAACCGAATGATCATTTTTGCATTTTTGATGGCTATCGGATCGATGTCTGAACCAACAAACGACCAACCATAGGTTTTATTTCCGATGATGGGGTAAATGCAGTTTGCTCCGACGCCAATATCCAGGCAACGAATTTGCTTTCCAAGGGGAATCGTTCTATTGTTACCAATAGCAAGCAAATCAGCCGCGTGATGAATGTAGTCTGCCCTTCCTGGCACAGGGGGGCAAAGGTAACCCGGAGGAATATTCCACACTTCGATGTTGTAGAAATGCTTTAGCAATGCCCTGTTCAACATCTTCACTGCATCCTGATTGAAGAAATCTATCGAGGTATCCTGGTAAGGATTTTGGATCACAAAGGCTGCCAGTTCAGGACAGCTTTGCACCAAAGCGCCAAAATCGTACCTTTCACGGTGCAGGTTACGCGGATGCAACATCTGTTTTTCAGTAGGGAACTCTTTCTTCTTCAGCATATCATTTGCAAACTGTGAGTAGAAGCAGGGTAATTTAAAATGATTGCAAAAACACTAATCATCTCTTCTTATAGCTGCAAATTTCTTAATTTTACCGCATAAAAATTACAAATTGATGAAAAACATAAAAATTGCTGCCATTGTGTTTCTGATGACAACAATGGTAATCCAGATGAAAGATGGGTATGGCCAGTCCCGGCCACAGTTAAAAAGGAAGGATAACGCCAAAGTGCTGATATTTGTCTCTGCAAAGAATACACCGATGATGTTGACCCAAATAGCCAATGCTCCGTTTGAAACGTTGAATCAACCCAATGAAAGGCAGGTTTGCATTTTTATTGATCCGGCCAAAACATTCCAGACCATGGTGGGCATAGGTGGGGCGCTCACGGATGCCTCGGCCGAGGTATTTGCTAAATTGCCTCAGGCAGTTCAAAAAGATCTGCTCAATGCTTACTATGACAAAGAGAAGGGAATTGGATACAACTTTGCACGGACCAATATCGGTAGTTGTGATTTTTCCTCGGATTCTTATGTTTATGTGGCCGATAACGATTCCCTTTTGACTTCGTTCAATGTGGATCACGACAAGAAATTCAAAATACCACTCATCAAACAGGCAATCGCAGCCGCCGGCGGAAAGCTTCCTTTGTTTGTTTCGCCCTGGAGTCCGCCCGCATGGATGAAAGACAACAATGAGCTGTTGCATGGCGGTAGGCTGTTGAAGAGCTGCAACCAGATATGGGCCAATCACTATGTAAAATTTATCAAAAGCTACGAATCCCTTGGAATACCTGTTTGGGGCTTATCGGTCCAAAACGAGCCCATGGCCGTGCAGAAATGGGAATCATGTGTCTACTCTGCCGAGGATGAGCGTGACTTTGTTAAAAATTATCTGGGGCCAACACTTCAAAAGAGTGGATTGGGGAGTAAAAAACTGATCGTGTGGGACCATAACCGCGACCTGATTTATCAACGTGCCAGCGTTGTCCTGGGTGATCCGGCGGCAGCAAAATATATCTGGGGCGTTGGATTTCACTGGTACGAAACCTGGACCAAGAGTGGCATGCAGTTCGATAACCTCCGTTTGGTTAAGGAAGCCTTTCCTAGAACCAATCTCGTTTTCAGTGAAGGATGTGTTGAAAAATTCAATCTTGACAGCGTCAACAACTGGTCGCTTGGAGAGAAATATGCGCATTCGATGGTCAACGATTTCAATTGCGGAACTGTTGCATGGACAGACTGGAACATCCTGCTGGATACAAAAGGGGGGCCAAACCATGTAGACAATTTCTGTTTTGCTCCCGTACATGCTGATGTTGCTACCGGAAAGCTTATCTTCACCAACAGCTATTTTTACCTCGGACATTTCTCCAAATTTATTTTGCCGGGAGCCAAAAGAATCGCCTGCTCATCGAATCGCGACCTGCTTGAATCCACGGCTTTTCTCAATCCCGATGGAAAACTGGTGGTCATTGTATTGAATAAATCTGACGAGAAGATTCCATTCTATCTGTGGATGGCCGGGAAAGCTGCGCAAGCACAAAGTCTGCCACATTCGATCATTACCATGGTTATCTGATCTTTGTTGGCAAGGCGTGTAGAGACGTTGCATGCAACGTCTTTACGTCAGCCCCGAACACAATTTTATTTCGGCCGGTAGAGACCTTCGTGGGTTTCCCTGATTAGTTCAACCAAAGGTATTTTAGGCGGGCATCGGGTGAGATCGATCATTTTCAAATTTTCTTCTGTTGGAAAATTTCCCGGAAACCAGTGGTCTTTCTCCTGAAACATGTTGTACCGGTATAGCCCGAATTCCTTCATGTCGTAGCATTTCCAAAGGGTCCTGAACCGAAGTATTTCGGGAATGTTCAGTCCTGATGGATCGTTTTCCATGCAATAAGGATCGAAATCGGCAAAAGGAACCGTTAGTTTTTTATTGTCTAGCAATACTTTGATCCTTCCATCTTCCTCTGATATCGGAGCCGGCGCGGGGAAAATTCCGTCCAGGTATTCAAATTGGGCCGCTTTTGTAAGTCCAAATGTCAGGGTGTGAATGGATGCGTGTCCGAGACAGAAACGGGCATTCCATTGAACAGGGTGTAGAGGGGAAGTTAAATCCTTCAGTTTTTGCGGGGCATTAAACAGTTGTCCGCCTTTGTCGTTGGGCGAGATGATAAACACCCCCATATCTTTTGAGGCAGCCAGATCGACGGCTGGTTTGTTCCTTTGGAAAAAGTAGTAATAATGAAGGTTGACAAAGTCGAACAGATCGGTCGAGATGGCTTTCAGGATCACATCCAAAGGTGCGTGGGTGCTAAAACCAACATGTCCGATCACTCCTTCCTCCTTAAGTTTCAGCAACTCTTCCACCGGACCACCTTTGGCGCAGGCAGTATTGAGCAGTTCCAAAGTATTGATCCCATGCCATGCATAAAAATCTATGTAACCGGTTTTCAACGCTTTTAGTTGGAGGAAGACCATTTTACGCATCTCCTCAGCTGTTTTGGCACCGCCTTTGGTCATCAGATAATAGGAGTTACGGGGAACTTTCAATTCATCGTTCAGCACATGTCCATAAACATGCTCACTTTTGATGTAGCCCCATGCAGATTCGATCAGGTTTATGCCTTGTTTCAGCGCTTTTTGAACAGTATCCCGGCATTGGCCCAATGTTTCTGGTGGTATCTGATCGCGCGGTTCGCTATTTGCATGCTTGTAGCGCATACCACCAAGGGTGATGACGCTAACCATTTTGTTGGTTTTCCCAAAACGACGGTACTCCATCTTGGGTTTGTAAATTGAAAATGAGCTGAAGTCCATAAACAGGGTTTGATAACTGAAGCAAAAATATACCAGCTATACGGATAAAAAAGCGAGAAAGTTATAATCTTTGCAAGTATAAATTCCGGTAGGTTTACCAACCCCAGTAGCGGATACCGATTCCCAATATCAAAATTACCAATCCTGCCAGCATGTGCATATATTTTTCGCTCTTTTTAAAAAGTATCAGCGAAGTGCCCTGATAACCGATAAAGACGGTGAGCAGCATGGTTAAGATGGTGGCTGTTCCAAAGAGCAACGAGACAATAAATACACCGTACATGTTGTGTTGGGAAGCAGGGTAGATCAGTAGCGGGATCAATACTTCACAAGGACCAAAAACAAAAATCAGAAAAAGGATCCAGGGTGTGAGACGGGTGGTGTCTTCCTTTGCCTCCTCAATTTCGGTGGTGGGTAAATGACGGTATTTCCGAATCGATTTAGGAAGCAGGAATTTTGGAAGGTGGGTATGATGCCCGTTTCTCAGATATTTGACAATGCCGAAGATGGTGTATGAAATTCCGAAAATAATAAGCATCCAGGCAACCAGGTTTCCCCTGCTTGCTTCAATCATCTCCAATTTGCTCACGCTGATACCTAGTGCAACCCCGGTAATTCCAAGGATGACCGATCCTGCAATATGGCCCACCCCTCCGAAAAAAGTGATCCAAAGCGTCTTTGAAAGAGACCATCTTCTTGCTTTACTCAATACGATGAAGGGGAGATAGTGATCGGGTCCGAGTAATGTGTGAATAAAACCCAATGAGATCGCAGTGACCAGGAGAATTTGCAGATCATTCATTTCCTTACAACTTGTTGATAAGGGAAGCCTGACATGCGGCACCAAAACCATTGTCAATATTGACGATGGAGATTCCATTGGCACAACTGTTGAGCATGGAAAGTAAGGCAGATAGTCCCTTGAAATTTGCGCCATATCCAACGCTCGTTGGTACGCCAATAACGGGTTTGTCAACGAGTCCGCCGATTACACTTCCAAGCGCGCCTTCCATTCCTGCTACGACAATAATCACGCGGGCACCCCGGATGAGGTCCATTTTATGGAACAGTCGGTGAATGCCGGCAACACCTACATCGTAAATGGTCTTAACTTCATTGCCCAGAAACCTCGCGGTTTCTGCAGCCTCCTCGGCAACAGGCATGTCTGAAGTTCCTGCAGCAACCACAGCAATATACCCTTTTGGATTTTGAATTAATTGGTGTCTGTAACTTACTGTCCGGGCCAATTCATTGTATTCGGCCAGTGGAATTACCTCTTTGATGGCTGCGCTCATTTCCGGAGTAACGCGGCTTGCCAGAACATCACTCCCGTTTTGGTACATACGTTCAGCTATCTGCCTGACCTGATCGGTGGTTTTTCCGGCTGCATAGATCATTTCCGGTAATCCTGTACGATGCAAACGGTCTGTATCGATGGTGGCAAACCCCATTTCATCTATCCCATGGTTAGAAACCTTCTGCAAGGCTTCAGGCAAATCTAAATCCCCACTTTTGTATTTTTCAAAAATGTCTGCTAATGTCATGTTATAATTTTTTTAACACTTCATGTTCCACCTCTTCGATACTTATATTGAACTGTTTTGCAATCGATTTGCACACTTCATATTCAGGTTTTGAATGAACAATTTTTCCTTCAAAAACTGTTTGCTTGATTGGGATAGAGCCGAATTTGGTCTGAACAACCTTCTTAATTCTTGGCAGGACACTTTTATTTATCTTGAACTCCCGCAATCCGATAGAAGTACTGTGGCGAAAGATGATCTCTTTGATCTTATTTGCCTTTTCGGTCGAACACAATACGCTTAGCTTATTTGCCGGGCGTGATTTTTTCATGATGATAGGGGTAAGCCAGGCATCAGCGGCGCCCGCTTCGAAGATTTGTTCCAGAATGAATTCATATCGTTCCGGGTTCATGTCGTCGATGTTGCATTCAATCACTGTGGCGCTCTCTTCTTTCAAATCAGAAGCTACTGTTGAAATTTCTGACAGGAAGACCCGCAATACATTTGGAACCTCTGATACATCCCGTTGTCCTATCCCATAGGCCGTTTTTGTTATCGGGAAGTTGATTTCTGAAGTAAATTCATCAACAGTTGCAGCCAGAATAGCTGCCCCAGTTGGGGTGGTAGCTTCGTGTTGCACCAGTCCTGTTTTTACAGGGATATTTGCCACAATCAGGGCCGTGGCAGGTGCCGGGACCGGCATGATGCCATGGGCGCATTTAATGGTCCCGCCACCCAGTTGAATGGGTGAGGAGAGCACTTTATCCACTTTAAGGTATTCCAGACAGATAGCTGCACCTACAATGTCTGCAATGGAGTCCAGGGCGCCGACTTCATGAAAGTGCACCCTTTCTACCTCTATCTGGTGCACTTTGGCCTCAGCAAAAGCGATGAGATTAAAAATCTTCAGCGAATTGGTCTTTACATTATCAGAAAGTGTGCTGTTGTTGATGATCTCTTCGACATGACGCAGGTGCCGGTGCTTTTCATTATCAGGATCTTCCACAACGACAGTGGCTTTGGTGCCTGAAATCCCGCGACGGAGCTCTTTGCATATTTCCAGATGAAAACCTTTGATGTTAAGTTTCTTTAATTCACTTTCCAGGTAGACGGCATCAACACCCAGATCCAGCAAGGCTCCCAGGTTCATGTCGCCACTGATACCGGCAAAGCAGTCGTAATACAATATTCTCATTTGTATCGTTATAAATTGGTTAATACGCGGTTCATTTTACCGGAGACCAACCCCTCCCGGTCGATTTCGCACTTTTCGAATCCCAGTGTAGTAATTTTTTTGACGATCTCATTCTGAAGGAGGGTCAGTTTTTCCAACTCTTCTTTGCGAACTTCAATCTTGCCATAGCTACCGTAGTGCCTAACGCGGACATCCTCGAACCCATAGCTGTTCAGTATCTCCTCTGCTGCCTCAATCTGCCTGAGTTTTTCTAGTGTGACGGTATGGTTGTATGGAATTCGTGAGCTCAGGCAGGGGCTGGCAGGTTTGTTCCAGTTGGGAAGTTCAAAATAGTGGGCAATTGACCTAAGCTCTTCTTTCGTCACATGGCAGTCGACCATGGGCGACTGAACATGGTATTGTTTTGCGGCATCAATTCCAGGACGGTAATCGCCCAGATCATCAGCATTGGTCCCGCTCAAAACTTCAAACCCGGGATATTTTTTGCATAAATCGGTCAGATCATGAAACAGGTGCTCTTTGCAAAAGAAGCAACGGTTAATCGGATTTTGGTTGTACCGCTCGTCCTCCAACTCCCGGGTAACGATGACCTCCAACTTTATGTCTAACTGCTCGCAGAATGCTTTTGCCTGTTGAAAGTCCCTGTTTTTGAGGCTTTCTGAATTGGAGATTACGCCAATTGCATTTTCCTTTCCCTGAAATTTACGCGCCAGAAAAAGCACGAGGGCTGAATCTATTCCTCCCGAAAAAGCGACAATAGATCCTTGTCGTTGTGCGTACCAATTTTCCAATGCCCTGAGTTTTTCTGTTAGTTGAGGGGATATATTTTCCATCATTTTCTATTTTCGATGTTGAATTCTTTCAGCTCTTTACTGTCGATTTTCAATTGTCCATTGTCAATTGAATTTAATCGGCCCTGCTCATGCTTAACTTACCATGGTGCAGCCCTTTGATCGAAATTAATGTGTCGGATAACTCCGTAAGCCTGCTTGCCGAACCTTTCACCGTTACCACCTCCAGCCATTTGTCAGGTTCCAGCATAAAACGTTGGGATGACAATACTTCGGAATGAAATTTTTCCAATTCTGCGGCAATATGGTTGATAATCTCCCGTTTTTTCGGATCATACAACAAGGTGATGGCGCCTGCAACCTGATTGTTGCACTGCCATTTTTTTTCAACAATATTCTTGCTAATCAGCTGACGGATTGCCTGTGAACGATTGGTAAAGAAATTTTCTTTCACATATTCGTCGAGTGCCTCTAGCAGAGGTTGTTCTATGGAGATACCAAAACGGGAAACTGACATGATAACATGAATTTGATAAAAGATAACACGATGTAAATATAGGATATTTTAATAAATAACGCTCTTAAATTTCGGCTCTTTATTAGTCCTGCCAAATTGAAAAAATATTGCTGGTAAATGAATAACAAAAATAGTTCACGCAAAGAGCGCAAAGAAAGACGCAAAAAATTCCGGTCAGAACTTTGCGCCCTTTTGCAGTTTTTCTTTGCGTTCTTTGCGTGAACTATTGAAATTAAACATTAAGAAACATGGTAAGATTGGAATGGTGCAATAGACAAGGAAGATGTCTGTTAATAAATCGGAATCATTATCTTTGGTATGATTAGTTTCAATGAACCCTTGAGGTATCAATGAATGTTAACGATACTTGGACTTATCCTGTCATGTTGGTAAATGATGGTTGTAACTAACTGATAATTAATTTTAAACATTGGAAAATAAATTGAAAAATGGAGTTTCCCTTGGTTGGGTCTCCTGGTTTTTAGTCGCCACTGCTACGCTTATGGCACTTCTTTCTTTGTTGAAATTTGCACACATTGCCGATCTAAGTGCACCGCTTTTAGCAGCCTTTAGAATTGTTTCAATCCTGGCTTTTGGTCTGGTAGCCTGGCAAAAAAAATCACTCACAGTCTGGATTTTATTTAGTTTGGTGGCAGGGGCGGAATTCGGGTATGATTTGCCTCAGATTGCCAATTCCTTACAGTTTCTGAGCGAAATCTTTCTACGAATGATTAAGACTATTATTGCCCCGTTGCTGTTTGCCACGCTGGTGAATGGAATTGCGGGTCATACGGACCTAAAGCAAGTTGGCAGGATGGGCTGGAAATCGTTGCTTTATTTTGAAATTGCCTCGACATTGGCGCTATTCATCGGTTTGCTGGCCATCAATATCTCCAAAGCGGGTGTGGGGATCAATCTTTCGGCCATGACAGGCAATCTTCCTGCTGCTGTTCCTAAAATGCAGACTACCCAGGAATTTATCCTGCATATTTTCCCCGAAAATATTGCCAAAGCCATCGCGGAGGGTAACATCCTGCAGATTGTCATCTTCAGCATCATTTTTGGGATCGCCCTCTCCATGCTGAATGAAAAGTATAAATCGCCCATGTTGAAGCTGACTGCAAGTCTGACAGAGGTGATGTTTAAATTTACCGGCATCGTCATGTATTTTGCTCCGGTGGCAGTCTTTGCCTCCATTGCTTTCACCATCGGTCACATGGGCACAGATATACTCTTTACACTGTTGAAATTGCTGGCAACTTTGTATGTTGCGCTCATTGCATTTTTATTGTTGGTATTGCTCCCGGTGGCGCTGTTATTTAGAATTCCAGTCTTTAAATTTATGGAATCGGTTTCAAAACCTGCCTCAATCGCCTTTGCAACAGCAAATTCCGAATCTGCTTTGCCATCCGCCATGGAATCGATGGAGGCTTTCGGTGTACCCCGAAAAATTGTCTCTTTCGTGATCCCAACAGGATACAGTTTCAACCTGGATGGGTCAACGCTTTATCTATCACTGGCAGCCATATTTGTTGCCCAGGCTGCCGGAATCGATATGCCTGTCGGTGAGCAATTTGCAATTGCACTGACCCTAATGCTTACCAGTAAAGGGGTAGCAGGGGTTTCCAGGGCATCCTTCGTCATTCTTTTGGGTACAGTAACGACATTCGGACTTCCGGTAGAGCCGGTGATGATCATTCTTGGTATCGACGTCTTGCTCGATATGGCCAGAACCGGCGTTAATGTCATAGGAAACTGCCTGGCCACTGCCGTGATAGCCAGATGGGAAGGGGAATTCGATGATGCAAAGGCCCGCAATTAGACCTTCAAGGTTTTCGAAACCTTGAAGGTCTAAACGATGTACGGAGCTCTCATTTCCCTGATATACAATTTATTTGCTTCAGGATCTCCAACAACTTCACCTTTGATCGGATCCCAGGTTACCTTCCGTCCGGTACGGATGGCGATATCCCCCATGTGACTGATGGTGTCTGAGATAATTGCCTCATCCAACGGACAGAGTTCGGGTTCTTTTCCCCTGACGACAGAGATAAACCTGCTTCCCATCGTGTTGTTTTCGCCTTTTACCCTTCCGTTGGCTTGTTTGGGAACGCTGTTGAGTTTTTGGTTCAGTTCCGGAATATTCGACTCCACAGAGGACCTGCTCAGGGATATCCAACCTTTACTTCCGAAAAATGTAGTCCCATTTGATTCCTTGACTGTCTTGTCTTTCAGGATGGAATTGGAAGCGATATCCTGACTGATAAAGTGAACCTTCAGTCCACTTTGGTAATTCAGGTTCAGGTCCCATGAGAGGATGTTGTTGTACAATCCACCTGCAGACCAAAATTGTCCGGTTCCTTCACATGTGTAGTTGCCAGCGACCTTGTCTTTCAAAATCCATACCAGGATGTCCAGCGGATGCGCTCCCCAACCGCCTAAAAATCCGATGCTGTAATCGTAGTTAAACCAGGAGCTGTTGTTGGTAACGCGGTCGGGGCAGTAAGGCCTCATTGGCGCCGGACCTGTCCAACGGTCGAAATCGAAATCGGCTGGCACCGGAACTTCGTTGCAAACAGGAGATGGGACATCATTCTTACCCGGCGCCCACACATCCACCCGTTCAATTTCCCCGATCAATCCTGCCCGGATCATGTCGTAACCCATTTGCATGTGGGCAAGTGTTCGTTGCTGGGTCCCATAATGAAATTTCACCTTGTTGGCTTTCAGCTCGTTTGCCAGTACCAGGTTTTGGGGATAGCTCAGTCCAAGTGGCTTGGCGAGCATGATGTGTTTTCCTGCCTTCGCCGCTTTTATGGCAGCAAGTACATGCCAGTGGTCAGGGGTAGTAATGTGGACCGCATCAATATCTTTCCGCGCTAGCAACTCATCCATCTCCAGGTAGGTTTTGCACTCCTCCTTTGTAAAATTGTTCTCCTTGTAAAACTGGCTGATGCGTTGTGCAGCACTTTCGCGTCGATCTTTGAAAGTGTCGCAATAGGCTATATTCAAGGCTTCCCGCAAGGGGACAAAATAGTTCATCAATTCATCGGTACCTCTCGATCCAACCCCGATGTGACCAATGACCAACCGGTCGTTGGCTCCTTTGTGGTTGGAGCATGAGGTTAATACGGTTGGCAATAGGGTAGTCCCCAGCGCAATTTTCCCGGATGTTCCAAGGAAGGAACGGCGGGTGAGTTTTTCGCTTCTTTTGTTAGTTTTCATAGTTATTGAATTTGTAGTTTCTTTTTAAATTTCATGGAATTTGAAGAGTGCCTAAAGTGCCTAAAGTGTCTAAAGTGTCTAAAGTGCCTAAAGTGCGCTAAAGTGTCTAAAGTGCCTAAAGTATTTCGGGTTTATCAAGATTTATCTTGAATCACATATCTCATGTCTCAAATCTCATTTCTTTCTCTCAAAACTTCGGAGTACCCAAGTACTTTAGGCACTTTAGACACTTTAGCACACTTTAGGCACTCTTCTATTTCAACTCCCCTTCAATCATTTGTATCCGATACTTCAACCTCCAGTTTGCTCCTTTCTTCAGGACCACCGGGCTATCGAAAATTACGGCAGGACTGAAGTAATAGAAAGGAATGAGCGGATCGTTGATGATGTACCAACTGCTTGTTGAAGATCTGAATTTGGGATCCTGTTCGATTTTGATACCGACCTTTTTACCGGTCATGCTGGTGAATCCATAATACTGCCAGTCGCATTTTTTGCATTGCGCCATGTCACCGGATGATTTGAATACCGGTGCAGTAAAATCCTGGTTAAACCGGATCGAAATACCGGCATAACCGCCCTGGATCCTTCCACCCCTGATGGTAGGAGGTGTGCGGTCAAGGACGACACTGTCTGCCAGTATTTTGAAGAGGTGATCTTCGTCAATAAAGTAATTTCCGTCTTTGTCAGGGGCCGAAACATGGTAGCTGCGCTCTTCCGTCATGACGGTTTCCCCTTTGAGCGGATGGTAATTGATATTTAACCTGATATCGCAGGTGAAATCCGGGTTCTTAACAATCTTTGAATTCATTATTTCCGTTGAACCCTCTGATTTATATCCGGTTTTGGCAGATCTGTTTTCGTTAAGATATTCCCAGTAGTTCAAATGGTTGATGTATTTCCAGCAGAACCACATCCCGAGATGCCATGGGTGATCGGGCGGGGAAACACAGGTTATCAGGGTGTTGTTCACGGTAAGCGGATGGAAATAGGGTCTTTGAAAACGGTCCCTGTAATTGAATTGCCAGACGATCTCTTTGTGGTTGAGCAGCGTAAAGGTGGTATCCGATTCCAGCCAGCTGTACTGCGGTTTGCCCGGATTCTGGATCATGCTCATCTCTACAGGAGGCTTAAATGTTACAGTTTTGCCTGCGCACCATTGGGCCGCACGGACCAAAAGTGTACGCAGACCTGAATTGAGCAGGGCCCGCTCGTCGTGGCCAAGAATGGTGAAAAAGCTTCTTCCTTTTCCGGTCTGATTCACCCAGATGGCAGGTTCATCAATCGGATGTCCATCCTTGGCGTTGGTGGCTTTGAGCGAACCAATGGCTTTCGCACCTGCAAACAGTTCCGTTTTCTCCCAAATCTCATCCATGATCTGAAATCCCTTTAATCCTTTGGTAATCGGATGTTTCTGGTCCAAACCATACAAACTTGCAACGATTGGTGCGTTGTGAAAGGTCTCTTTTCCCCATCTGCCGATCCCCATCTTCCGGTATTCATCCCACCCGTAAAATGAGGAAGCGCCTGCATGAAAAAAGAGGGTTCCGCCACCTTCACTGACATACTTCAGGAAATCGGCTTCCCAACTTCTGCTTAACCTTCTGTTGTTATCCGGCCAGGTGTTGGCATTGCTGACAACAAGGTCGAATTTTTTCAGATCAACATAGGTTAAAGTATCCGGTTTGTCAGTAACCCGGGTTGAAAATAGGTTTGCTTCATCAAAGATCCTGTTCAGCAAAGGGGTTGTTTTTTTCCATTCGTGGTTATTAGATCCGCTGAGAATCAGTACCCTGATTGGCTCCTTCTGATGCTGTCCAGGAGCAGCATAGCTCCTGCCAGAGGATACCACCATGACCAGGAAGAAAAAAATAAAATGGATTCTATTCATTTTGGGAAAGTTATTTTCAGAGACAATGGGATTTAAAGTAATGGAGTGAGGTGTTCGTAACTTCGGATTGCCTCTTCGATAGTACCGCATTCAACGCTGAAAACAATTTCTTTCCCTGATGATTTAACAATGTCAATGACTCTTTTCCAATCCACAACGCCGTCCCCACAGGCGCAACCGACAGGAGTCCCCGTAACCTTCCCGCGTTGTAATTCGCTTTGTGCCATGCTGATATCCTTGGCATGGAGATGGATCAGCCTCTCTTTTACATGTTCGAGCCATTCATACATATCCGATCCTCCTGCCAGATAGCTGTTTCCGGTATCAAAATTGATCCCGATGGCCGATGAGTTAACCAAATCATGAATACTGTCGAGGCCATCCGGTGTCTTGCTGTATTGCTGATGAGGCTCCAGTCCGATCAGGATACCATGGCGTTCGGCCACCATAGAAGCTTCTGTCAGGGTATAGGTCATCAACTGGTAATCCTGTTCTTTGGTGGTCCAGAAGGGTTTGGGACCTTCATCTGTATTCACGACCGGCGCACCTGCGTGGGAGGCCCACCGGATCGCCATTTTCAGGTATTCGACACTGATCTCCGGTTTGCACAATGGGGTATGGGAAGATAATCCGGAAAGTTTAACCCCATGGCTTGCGCAAAGCTGTTTCACCCACAATGGGTCGTCAAAAAGTGATACGGAATGAAAATAGCCAGCTTCGCTAAGCAGTTCCCTGCCCAGGTGAACCATGGGCTCAATATATTCGTATCCAATTTCAGCAGCTTTGGCAACCCCATTGGCAAAGGACATATCGTGGTGGCGCACAAACTCCATGTTTATTCCCAAATGGACAGTACCTCTCTTTTTCATGATTTTAAATGTTGAATAGTTGATAATAGTTGATTGATTCGGAATTGTAAATTTAGTAAAAAAAGAATTTGGAACTGAATGGTCATTAGAATCTATGTGTTAGAAACAGGAGCAGGAATTTTCAGTAGTTTTATAAGTAATTTTATGGCAACAAATAACCAATCAAACCAACACAAAAACTATCATGGACAACACATTTGAACTCAAAAAAGGCAAATTAGTATTTGAAGGGGACAAAATATTAATTACGGACAATGCCGGGTATTTAAAGCGTTCCAGACTTTTATCCTCAAGTTTATTGTTTTTGTTTGGTCTTTTCAATTTAATGAATTTTGTAAAGCACAACGATACACACGCCCTAACGAGCGGTTTACTTATTGGAATTGTGGGTTTGATTCTTATTTTAACAGCACTGTTAATGAATACGCAGAGTGAAATTTATTTGAATGATGTGAAATCAATAAAAATAAGTCGAATCTTCTTCAAGGAGTTTCTTGTGATCAAAATTATCAACAACAGGCCCAGACAAGTAACCGGAATCTACAATGCTGAAAGGCTGGAAGAGTACATCAAAACAATGTCATTTTCACAATAGCTTTTTCCTCATACAACAACCAGCAACCAACCTCCCTGAAAATATCTGAAGGGCGGATGCTTGCCGATATACTGAGATGTGGGCAACACCCTCAAGGTTTTCAAAACCTTGAGGGTGTTTTATTAACGAATTACTGAAAACGGACCCGCCTTATTTACCAAATTTCATCTCATTCAGCAACCATCCTGCTCCGCCAAATTTATCCATGATAAACAATGTATAGCGAATATCCACATTGATGCAACGTTGCAGCGAAGGTTCAAAAATGATATCACTGCTCATCGACTCCCAGTTGCCATCGAAGGCAGTGCCAATCAGTTCGCCTTTTTTGTTCATCACCGGACTTCCTGAGTTACCTCCTGTGATATCGTTGTTGGTCAGGAATGCTACCGGCATGCGACCATCTTTCATGGCATATTGACCAAAGTCTTTGGCATTGTATAGCTCTTTCAGTTTGGCAGGAACCACAAACTCCCAATTTTTAGGATCCTCTTTTTGTATCACACCATCCATCGTGGTTACGTAATCATAGATCACACCATCTTTTGGGGAGTAATTCAGAACTTTACCGTAAGTCAGACGCATGGTAGAGTTGGCATCAGGATAGATAGCCTGTCCGGCTTTCATCTCGAGCATACCGGCGATGTACTGTTTCTGGCCCTGGGAATATTGTGTGCGGTACTGCTCCAGATCGCGCATGTATTTCATAATGGAGGCCGAGATATCTTTAGCCGCCAGCAAAGCCGGATCTTTTTCAATGGCTTTTTTGTCTCCTGCCAGGGCCGCGTTCAGTTTTGCTTCAGATACAAATACCGAATTATCGAACATAGCGTCAACATAGGCATTGATGTTTCCGTTATAGTCGGTATCGATGGTCTTGTAAATTGCCGGAAGGTCTGTTGCCGGAACTTTTTCTTTGAAGATGGCAATCAGCGCCTTGGCCACCTTCTTGTCGGTAGAAACATTGTAATCTTTGTAGAAATCGGCCGGAGTTCTGCTAAAATATCCTCTGCCACCTCCCTGACCACTCCTTTCACTGCCTTCTGGTCGCGGTGCAAAACGGTTTGCAGCTGAAGTCAGTTCGATGGAATTCAGTGCCTCCATGTAATACCTGTAGATCAGCTGAAGCTTGGCCCTTCCTTCGATGGCAGATTTTACATCAGCCAAGGCTTTGCCATATTTTTCAACCCTTGCCGGATCTGCATCCACCCATTCGGTGAAAATTTTCTCTTCGGCGGCCCTTCTGTCCATGACTTTCAATTTGACGAAGGTCTCGTTCATGCCAATCGCTTTTTTCCAGAAGTTGGATGATCCGGCATATTTGCTCGAATATTGTAACCTGATTTTTGGATCTGCCTCCATATCGGCCATCAAAACATTTTGACGAACCCCTCTTACCAGGATGGTCACAGCGTTGGTGATCCCGCTGGTCTCCTTCACTTCGTAGGAGGTCATGAAACGGTTGGTTCTGCCGGGATAGCCGATGATCATGGCAGGATCGTTCTGGTTGACTCCCTTGAGTGAGATGGTCAGGTATTTTTTTGGCTGATAAGGAACGTTATCCTTGGCATACTCGGCCGGGTTGTTGTCTTTGTCGACATAGATGCGAAACATGCTGAAATCGCCCGTATGACGCGGCCACATCCAGTTATCCGTATCAGCGCCGAATTTCCCGATGGAGGAGGGGGGAGCTCCTACAAAACGAATGTCGCTGTAGGTCTTGGTAACGACCATGTAATATTGGTTGTCGCCGAAGAAAGAGACGACCCTGGCTTTCAGGTACTTATTTCCTTCAACTGCTTTGGCGGTCAATTTATCGGAAATGGTCGCGAATGCTGCATCTTTGGCTTTTGGATCGACTGCTGCAGCCATTACATCCGTTACCGCTTTGGTAACATCCTCAAACCTGTCGAGAAATGTGACGGTGAGTCCTTTGGCAGGAAGCTCCTCATCCCGGTTTTTAGCCCAATAGCCATTTTCAAGGTAGTCGTGGTCTACCGTGCTAAGTTTTTGAATCGTACCGTAGCCACAGTGATGGTTGGTTAGTACAAGTCCCTCTTTGGAGATCAGCTCTGCCGTACAGCCACCGCCAAAATGCATCACTGCATCCTTCAGACTGGATTTGTTGATGTCGTAAATATCTTTGGTAGAGAGCTTAAATCCCATCTCTGACATTTTTTTACTGTTCAGCTTCTGAAGCAGCGGAAGCATCCACATTCCTTCGTCCGCCCTCAAAGAGCCGGAGGATAAAATGATGGTTGACAAAATCAGTAATCCGAATTTTCGTAGGTTCATCATGTTGTAGTTTGATTATAAAAGTGTTAACAGATTATTAAACAGACAATGATAACAAAAATGCGCAGAGTAAAAAATGATAAATACTGTTATCCTCCTTGTTATAACCTTTGATAGCACATAGACTGAATTGGACATAGATAGTTTAATGGGAAGATGGGGGATATTGTCTTATTTTTCAACATTGAACTGATGGGAAACTTCTATAACGAAATCATGTCCGAACAAAGATATTTTGTAAATTTGTTTTGGACGCATTAGTCAATAGTGCTTTTAATTGTAAGGACAACCCTCGAAGATAAAACGTTAAGAATGGAATTGAAGGGTTATTCGGGGTATTGCGGTAAAACCCGCTATAAAATTATTCCATTTGTCTGGTGATTCGTAATCTGTAATCCGTAATTTGTAATTTAATTCAAGGGCTTATTCAACAAGATCTTATCCCCCTCCTTCAATCCACTTTTGATAACGACGAATTTTTCATTCTGGTTGCCGCATTCGACATTTCTCGTCGAAACTCTACCAAATTCTTTCAGGTAGACAAATTGATCCGGCCCATCGGAAAAAAGAGAGGAGCGCGGTATGACCAGAACATTTGGCTCTTTGGAGATGATAATTTCATTGTTGGTGGTCATGGCGGGTTTAATGCGTTTGTTGTCACTCGAAATCCGGATAATCACTTTAAAAACCTTCGATTCAAATCCTGACATCTCTTGTCCTACGTTTGAGATATTGGAGATTACCCCAACTTTCAATTGATTTTTCAGGGCATCGATGTAAACCCTGACACTGTCCCCTATTTTAATTTTTGAGATATAAATCTCCTCAACATAAGTTTCTGATGCCAATACAGACAGATCGGGCAGTGTTGCTATAACTGGGCTTTGCATGCTTATATAGGAACCTACGGTGAGTTTACGGCTACCGCCCCGGCCGAATGTACGGCCATAAATGAGCATGCCATCTTTAGGGGCAGTAATCCTAGCGGCATCAAGTGCGATTTGGTAGTTTTTATCCTTGAGTGTCAATTCTTTCACTTTATCTTCCACCCTTGATACCTGAATTCTCAAGGTTTTTTGGGTCATTAGATATGCCCTGACCCTTGCGTCCATTTGTCTGACTATCCTTTCGTAGGCCATTTGCGCTTTTCGCTGGAAAGCTGGTGATTCGTAAGCAGACTGCTCCAACTCAATTTTACGGTTGTTGAGGTCGTATCTAAACTGATCGATCCCATTACGAAGCGCCACCAGGTCAACGGCGCTGTCAATCTTGGAGTCACTGAAATTAAAAAGCATTTTTTTCAGGTACTCCCCGTTGTTCTCTTTGAGTTGCTTGATCCTGCCCTGGTCCAGAAGGGCCACGTAATCCCCTTTCTTAACAATGGAGCCTTCAGGAATGAGATCCTTGATCTGCATATCCCAGAGCTCAAGGGTCCTGTTGCCGAAAATGTCAGGCAGATTGATGAGGACAGCCTTTTCACTCTGTATCTCCCCTTTGCAGGTGATGATGGCTTCAAAATTCTCCGTTTTTACCCTGTATATCCCTGCTACCTGTTTGCGAAAGTAAAGCCAGCCAACTACCAGAAGGACAACACAAAGTGCTGTGCCAATAATTAATGTCTTATTTGATTTGGTAAGCTTCATTGGTTCAAAATTTTGTCAAATTCAGCTATTAAATCAGTTTTCTTCTCAAAATCAAACAACGCCAATCCACGGATCTGATAATAGGACAACCAATATTTCCTTAGGGAATTGATGTAGGCCCTTTTGGCATTCTCCAGGTCATTTCTGGCCAGGTTGAGCTTGGTTACATCCAGCTTCCCGATTTTGAAACGTCTCATGGTTACATCAAATCCCATCTGGGCGATGGTGTCAGCTTTGGCGGAGTTCTGAACCTGGTCCGATTGCAGGTTGAACTCCAGGACATTCATCATGACTGATTGCTCAAAATCAATCCTCTCCTGTTTTACGCTGTTGAGGACCACCTCACGATTGGACTTGGCCATTAATATCTGACCTTTCCTTCTGCCCCAGTCTACAATTGGAACAGAGAGCCCTACAAGTGCGATGTTCTGGAATTGGTTGGGATTTTGATAAGATTCGGCAAGTGAAATTGATTTTTGGTTTAAACCTGCAAGGGCGCTAATATCGGCACTTAATCCATTCTGCGATTTGACCAGTTTAACATTGCTGTCCTGCTCCAAAATTCGCCTCTCTTGCGATAAAATATCAGGATTATTGGTCATTGATTTCTGAATGGCCTCTTCAACATCGATCTGCAGGGAGGAACTTATTCCGGATGGCAAAATGCAGTCGAGGACGGCATTTTTCTCAAGTCCCAGAAAGCTGTTCAGATCAGAGCGGGCCCTCAAAAGTCCCTGATTGGCACGTGTTAAAGCGATCCTCGAATTCATCAGATTCAGCTCGAAGTTCAGCAGTTCATCCTGGGTTACCGTACCTACCTGATAACGACCTTTCCCAATTTGGTATAAGGTATCAGCGTTAGCGAGGTTGGTTTTTGCAATATTAATTTCAATCTGCGCATCCACCAGAACAAAGAATTTGGTGGTTGTCTTGACAGCGATATCTTCTCTCGATTGAATATATTGTTTTTTGGCAGTTTCGAATTTCAGCGGTTCAATCTTTGATTTCCAGTGCATGGCATTGTAGCCGTTCAATTTTTGACGGTAACCCAGACTGATCATGTTGGAAGAGTACAAGGTCTGTTGATCGCCCAGGAAATTTCTTACCATCCCAATATCAGAACTGGCCGAAAAACTACCGCCGGTCAGGCCGACATTTTGCGTCATCTTCAAAGAAGCGCTGGAGGTGATGTTTTTTTGCTGACTGTATTGCCAGCTTTGGTCCTGCGGTATGTAGTCCTGTCTGATCGAGTTGTTGTAGGAGAGCGGATTGGCACCCACCAAAAATTGCGGAAGCTTGTCAGATCTATAGTACTTATATTCCCAATAGCTTGAAAGATACATGTTTTGTTGTTTGAAAGCATCCAGCGACTGCCTGGAAGCCAGGTCAATAGCTTCTTGCAATGATATCTTACGAATCTTGCCTTGCCCGAAAGCAATTTGACAGGAGGCCGCAATCAGAAGAAATGCAAAAAAACGGATCATAGGTAATTTATTGTCTGAGTGATTCAACCGGATCTTTGTCTGCAGCTTTTTTAGCGGGAAGGTACCCAAAGGTGATCCCGATAAAGACTGAAACGCCGAAGGAAATAAAAATAGAAAACAGCGAGATGATGGTTTTGATATCGAACACCGTTTGAATGATCTTGGAAAGGATAACGCCAAGTATTACGCCAATCAATCCACCGGCCAGGCTGATCAGGGTCGATTCTGATAAAAACTGAAAAACAATGTCCTTTCTGGAAGCCCCAATGGCCTGACGGGTACCAATCTCGCGGATACGTTCCATCACTGAAGCAAGCATGATGTTCATGATGCCAATACCACCGACAATCAGGGAAATCCCTGCAATGGCGCCCAATACGATGTTGAAAATGTTTTTTGTTTTTTGTTGCTGTTTTAGAAGCAATTCAGGAATACTGACATCGACATCATGAATGTCGTTGTGTTTGCGCATCAGCATATTGCCAACAACTTTGGCAGTTGCAGTGAGTTGCTGCGTCTCTTTGACCCGGACAATCAATTTGTCTAGCTGGTTGGTGTCCTCCACTTTGTTAGGGGTATTGTCCCTTCCCGAACTGACCATTTTTACCTGGTCGCCCCGGATCAAAGCCCTGTTCCTGTACCGGAGAAGCATTGTTTTTACCGGAATAATGACACTGTTGTCGGTACTGCTGATCGACATGGTCCCGCCACCGCTCCCGACAAAATTGCGTCGTTCGATGACGCCAATGACCTGAAGCCAAATCTGTCCGCACTTGATGTATTTTCCAATGGGGGATTCATGGTTGAAAAACAGGTTTTTTACATTGTAGCCAATGATGCATACCGGATATCCTTCCGTGGTATGCTGTTCGTGAAAAAAGGTTCCGCTTTCAAGTTTTATATCAAAGAGGCGGAAATAGGTGTTGTCTGTTCCATCCAGTTTAACCGGACTGCTTATGTCGTGCAAAATGGCTGTGTAATTGAATGTTATGATTGGACAAACATCTTGTACTGTGGAAATTATTTGCTTGATGGATGCGGCATCGTTCAGGGTTAATCCTTTCGAAAATTTCTTCTTACCCCCGCTCAATTGATTGCTTTCGGTTGCACTCCCTGCTTTGGCATCATTGGAACTGGCCTGATCGGCCTGCAAAATTGGCGTCACAATGATATTATTGACCCCCACCATTTTGATCTGTTCGAGGATCTCCTGCTCTGCACCATTACCAATGGCCAGCATACTGATCACAGCTGCCACCCCAAATATAATACCCAGAGCAGTCAGGAGGGATTTTACCTTATTGGCGATGATGGCCTCAATGGCTATCTGAACATTGTAGGAATATCTTGTATAAAAAGCGCGTATCTTCATGAGGGGTATATTCGATAGTTGGAAATCAAGGATACAACTTGTTTGATTGGGAAATTTTTATTTGTTGACAATGTTATTCCCTTGCCTGACGGTATCGACCCCGGAGGCCTGTTCCCCCGAAATTTTCTTATCCTTTTGTCTGGACAGTTGTTCTTCGTATATATCCCAACCAATGGTCTCAATATCTTCCGTTTTTTCAGGTTCGCTTAACAACAACTCATCACCTTCCACAACTCCTTTGTTGATAATAACGTAATCTTCATTTTCCTCACCCGTGTCGACCAGTTGCCTGACAATATTCTTCTTGTGGAGGTAGACAAATTTTGTAGAATCAGTTTCGAAGACCGCCTCAGACGGTACGTATAATTTATCCGGATAGACCCCGGTCTGAATCAGGTTTCCAGTAGTCATGGCGGGTTTCAAATCCGGGTCACTTCCAAAAACACGAATGTTGACAAGGAACACTTTCGAATCGCTTTTGGGCATAGGCTGACCAATATTGGCAACAGAAATCACTTCGCCGTTCAATACCTTATCAGGAAAAGCATCAATACTAAGTGTAACTTTCTGACCAACTTTGATTTTAGCTATATCTATCTCGTTGATAAATGTTTCTGAAATCATTTTGGTCATATCAGGCAGGGTGGCAATGATCGGACTCCAGGGCGTCAGCACCGACCCTACCTGGATCTTGATCCCAAACCGGTCGCGTGCATAGATCACCATTCCTGGTTTTGGTGCCTTGATGATAAGGGCATCATAAAGCTTCAAAAGATCATCCACCCTTTTTTGCTTCAACCTGAAATCAATGTTCCGGCGTTCCATCTGGGAGTTAAGCTGTCGTTGCCGCATGGCAAGGCCTTTGATATCCTGTTCAAGCTTACGTTCTGCCTTGCTGAGATCCATCTCTGCCTTCTTGATGACCGATGGGGATTCGTAGACCGATTCTGCCAGGACAATTTTTCGCTCTTCAACATCCGATTGTGAATTGGTAATAAGATCACGGTAGTTGCTGAGATTCAGGTTCGAATCCAGTCTGGCGTCTTCGATAACAACCATTGCAGCTTCAAGGTCAAGGCGGGCTTGCGTCAGGACTTCCTCAATTACTTTGTGGTCGAGCGTTGCAATGTATTGTCCGGAATCAACTACGGATCCCTCTTCTATCAAATCTGTGATTTTTATCTCATAAACCCTAACGTTTTGGGTTGACAGTACAGACGGCAGTACAATATTTTCGGAGTTTTCAGACTCAAGCTGACCTGATGTATGAACTTTTACTTCGATGGATCCCTTTAGAACTTTGCAGGTGATCAACTCTTCACCTGATTTACTTCTCAAACTGAAATAGAGTATAATTAGCAGAAATACTGCAATAGAACTAATGATTAGTAACTTCTTTTTATTCATAATAATGCTTGATTCCCTGGTTTGACTCCCTGATGATTCAAAAGTTTAAAGCACAACAATGAATAAAGGAGTATCCAATTTTTGAAAGAAAATTGACAGCCCCAAAGATAGGAATAGAAATGGATTGGACATAAATTTTTATAACAGAAAAGGCTCATTTATATATTATGTAATTCTTTCACGCATATATAGGTTCATTGTCCAATCTTTGATAACCCTTGATTAGATTTGTTTACCTTAAGTCCAAATGCAACGAAAATTAAATATATTGACATCCTGCAAAAAGTCTGGAAAATTATTATCTATTTTTATGCAGACTAAACTTCAATTACGCAATATTGAAAAATTTCAATGGTAAAACAGAAAAAGAACTGATTGTCTCCTTGCAAAGTGGCTCCATAACTGCCTTTGAAGGTTTATTTGAGTATTACAGCCAGAAATTATACCGTTTTGCCTTATCGTATCTAAAATTGGATAATGATGCTGAGGATATCGTTCAGGAAGTATTTATAAAGATATGGCAAAACAGGAGCTCTCTTAAATCTGAAACCTCCTTTCAATCATACTTGTTTACCATTGCTTTTCATGCCATACAGAAAAACTTTAGAAAAAAACTATTACAACAAAAATTTCAGCTTGAATTATTTGAATTACTTAATACTGAAGACTCCACTCTTGAGGTGCAACTCAATTTTGAAGTATTACTTTCCAAGCTTAATCAACTAATCAACCAATTACCTGCACGCCGAAAAGAGATTTTCATAAAACGAAAAAAAGAAGGTAAATCAATTCAGAATATAGCTTCTGAAATGGGAATATCTGAAAAAACAGTTGAAAATCAGATTACCCAGGCAATGAATTTTCTTCGAAGATCTTTTAATGATGATAAAATCGCAGGAAAACTTTTCTTTTTGCTATTCATAGCATAAAATAATCATCTTTTCGGATAGGGGTTTTTTACTTTTAATGATATAATAGGTGTAACTATTAAAATCATCCTGTGTATGCAGGTTTAAACTGTCAATTCAATCCATGGAAGAGAAATTCGATTACAATTTGCTCAGGAATTATGCCCAAGGTAAATACTCTTACCATGATTATAAACAAATAGCCTCATATTTTGGGGATAGTATATACCAGGAAGATATAGAGTCTGCTATTAGGCAACACTGGGACGAATTTGCAATCGATCCTGACAATCATCAGAAAGATTTGAGTAAACTCTTTGAAACGCTGAAGAAGCAGATCCAGCTGGAGCATTCGAGATCCATTAATCTATCCAGTCGATTAATCCGTCTTTATTCCAGAATTGCAGCTGTTTTGTTAATACCTTTGATTATTTACACTACGTTCACACTAGTCAGCGGTGACAGGAAAGAGGCGACAGGCTGGGCTGAAATCTATTCCCCACCTGGAGCGAGGACCCATTTCACACTCCCTGATGGATCAAATGGCTGGCTCAACAGTAGTACAAAGTTGAAGTATCCAATAAATTTCAGGCGCAATCGTCGTGTAAACCTTTCTGGTGAAGCTTATTTCGAAGTCTCCAGAAACAAGGAATACCCGTTTACGGTTACAACTCCCAATCTGGATGTAAAAGTGCTGGGAACCATCTTCAGCATATCGGCACTTGAGGAGGAGAATACGACCGAAGTTGTTTTGCAGGAAGGTAAAGTAGTGGTCAGCGACCATGCTAATGGCCTTAATACATTGATGATACCCAATCAAAAATTCGAATTTGACAATCTAAACAGGAAGTACGTGATACGCTCACTCAATGCTGCCCAGTATAACGCTTGGAAAGATGGATTGCTGGTCTTTCGGAACGAACCCCTTGATGAAGTTTTCAAACGCCTAGGCCGGTGGTACAATGTTAAGATAACGGTTACTGATGAACGGATCAAGCGATACAAATACAGGGCAACTTTTTGCGATGAGCCAATTGAAGAGGTTATTCGGTTGATAGCATTGACCTTGCCCATAGAATTCAACATACAGAAACGAGCCTTCAATGAACAGGGAATTTATGAAGTAAAAGAGATCACTATTCGAAAAAAATAAAAAATCAGGGAGGTGTGCAACCACCTCCCTGAATAATGTAGCGATAACAGTCAATCTAAGTATTAACCCTACAACGGTAAATTTATGAAAAAATTTCGTAAATGGTGGGCATTAGACAAGTATGCCCTAAAAAAAAGTTTAACGATCATGAAATGGACATCGTTGTTCTTCTTCCTCGGAATAATTCAGGCTTTGGCCGTGAATGAATCCTATGCCCAAAGGACCCGACTGGAATTGAACTTTAGTCAGGTCAACCTCGAACAGGTTTTGAATGAGATCGAACACCAGAGTGAGTTCTACTTCCTGTACAACCAGGATCTGATCAACACTGAGCGAAAAGTTGATATTCAAGCCAAAAGCAGCAAAATTGATGAGGTGCTCCAACAGCTTTTCGCTGGTACTGATATCCGATTCACTATAATTGACAGGCAGATTGTGCTGACTAATAGCGCGGATCAAACCAGTCTGGTAATGCAGATAGCGCAACAACAGACGCATAAGGCATCAGGAAAAGTTACTGATTCAACTGGAGGAGTTTTACCTGGTGTTACTGTTGCGGTTAAAGGCACAACCATCGGCACAATAACCGATGCCAACGGGAATTATTCACTTTCAAGTATTCCTGCGAATGCGACATTACAGTTTTCGTTTGTTGGAATGAAGATGCAGGAAATAGCGATAAAGGGAAAAACAATGATAAACGTAACACTTGTTGAAGATGCCATTGGACTGGAGGAAATAGTTGCTATTGGTTATGGTACACAGAAAAAAGTGAATTTAACTGGCTCCGTTTCCTCAGTTAAAGGGGACAATCTTGTACTAACTGGAACTCAAACTTCACAAGTCTTGCAAGGTGTTGCCGCAGGACTAACGGCTATTCAATCAAGCGGGCAGCCCGGTCAGGATGGTGCACAATTGTTTATTCGGGGAAGAGGTTCAATCGGTGCTTCCAATTCTCCATTGATTCTTATTGATGGTGTGCAAGGCGACATCAATCTAATTGCTGTTAATGATATTGCAAGTGTTTCAGTAATAAAAGATGCCGCTTCTGCTTCTATTTATGGAGCACGTGCAGCCAATGGCGTAATCTTGGTTACGACTAAACGCGCAAAATCAGGAGAAATGACTGTTAACTTTAATTCTGATTTCGGATGGCAAAAAATGAATGATCTTCCTCAATTCTTGGGTGCTTTAGATTATATGAAGTATTCAGGTTCGACCCAACAGCAGATTGATACCTATGCAGCAGGCATAAAATCAGATCCAGATTTATTTCCGGATACAGATTGGGTTGGGCAGTTTTTTACCGAAAGCGGTTTTCAGCAGCGCTATACCATTGGCGTCCAGGCAGGAACTGAAAAACTCAAAACATTGGCTTCACTTGCCTATTCCGACCAGTCGGGGAACGTGGTCCATTTCAATGCGAAAAGATATACAGGTAGAATCAATACTGATTTTAAATTTTCGAAAATATTTGATATTAAGTTTGATCTCAACTTTTCTCAATCAAATAGTGTTGAACCCTCACCAACGGTAGGTGGACAATATTACCCGGAGGAAATTAGTAGTGGTGAAAGTTTAGTGGCGACATTTGGTCAAATTGTCCGTATACCGCCGGTTTATCAGTCTCGCTATTCCGATGGGTCATGGGGGGATGGTTTTTCAGGAAGAAATCCTATTGCAATGGTAAATGATGGAGGTGAAAACAAGAAACAAACAAATTACTTTGTGGGGATATTAAAGGCAGACCTAAAGCCATTAAAAGGGCTTAATCTTTCATTAACTTATTCACCCACCTATTCAGATGTACTTTACAAGCAATTTGTGAATAATGTACCACTAATAAGTGACTGGGGAAAGAAAATTATTAGATATATGCCGGGTCGTAATTATTTCACTGAAAGTAATCCGAGATATTTCTCACAAAATTTCAATTTTGTTGTATCATATGCACAGACAATGGATAAACATGACTTTAATGCACTTGTGGGTTATGAGTCAATTTTAAATCAATCCAGTTCATTTCAGGCATCAAGATTTGACTATATTCTACCTCAGTACCAAGAACTTAATGCAGGTTCACAAGCAACAGCCCAAAACTCTGGATCAGCAACACACAATGGATTAATGTCTTTCTTTGGTCGGTTGAACTATTCTTATAAAAACAAATATTTGTTGGAGTTTGATTTAAGAAATGATGCATCTTCAAGATTCGCGCCTGGAAATCGGTCGGCTTACTTCCCGGGAGTTTCATTGGGTTGGCGTATGTCAGAAGAACCATTTATTAAGAACTTGAGTTTTATTTCCAATCTAAAATTGCGAGCCTCATGGGGCAAATTAGGGAATCAGGAAATAGGTTCGAATTTTCCATACACCTCTTTGATGAATTTGGGTGGAGCGAGGAATTATATGTACGGAACCAGTATTGCAACCGGAGCATCAATGGACGACCTTGCCAATAGCAAAATTCAATGGGAAACGACTGAAAGTACAGATATAGGCCTGGATCTTGGATTTTTTAATCAAAGATTGAACTGTGAGTTTGATGTATATTCAAGAAAAACATACAATATGTTGCTAAAGTTGCCAATTCCCTTGGTAGTTGGATTGAATGCATCAATGCAAAACGCTGGGAGTATGCAAAACCGGGGCTTCGATTTGGCTTTATCCTGGAAAGATAAAGTGGGTGATTTTTCCTATTCAGCACAATTTATTGTATCAAAAGTCAAAAATGAACTATTGGATTTGGCTAATATAGGACCAATTATCAGTGGGAATAGCTATTCCAATGTAGGATTGCCATACGGTTTGATTTATGGATATCAATCTATAGGAATATTTCAGGATGCCACAGCTATTTCTGCCGCACCAACTCAGTTTGGTAATCTTGTTCCTGGTAATATTCAATACAAGGACCAACCCACGATCGATTCTGACAATGATGGAAAACTGGACAAGGGCGATGGCAAAATTAATAGCAATGACCGTGTGACAATCGGAAATCCTTTTCCTGAATTGAGCTATGCATTGAACCTCTCAGCAAACTACAAAAACTTCGACCTGACGATTGCAATGGATGGTGTTGGAAATCGAGACGTTTTACTTCAGGGAGATGCTGTATTGCCTTTGTATAGTGGGGGTAAAATACAAGAGTGGCATGTTAATGAGTTTTGGTCACCCACAAACACAAGTGCCAATTTTCCAAAGATTACTGCCACAAGTTCTGGACACAACGATGCACAACCAAGCAGTACATGGGTTTTCAATGCTTCTTACTTTAAAGTGAGAAATATTGCACTAGGTTATACCTTAAAAAATTTAGCATTGAAGGATGTTTTTAACAATCTTAGAATCTATCTCTATGCACAAAATGTGTGTACAGTTGAAAACCTGCCGAAAGGAATTGATCCAATGATTCCTAATGGTAGTTCTGGGAATATGTATCCCATTCCTTCTGTATATGGGTTTGGTATAAACTTGAATTTCTAACATCTAAAAAAAATATTATGCGACTCCTTAAAAATATATTTGTTTTTCTTCTCCTCTCCCAACTATTGGGTTCATGCAAGGAAGAGATACTTAATTTGAAATCGCTGACAGCCCCTGATAACGCAACATTTTTTTCTAATGAGCAAGAGTTGCAATTGGCACTTACAGGTGTATACCGTTCAATATTGATTTTGGATGGAGGATATGGACTTCCAATTGGAATTTCATTTGACAATGGGATGACTGATATTGGCATTAGTCGAACAGCAAGCACCTTGGAAGATGTTGCAACAGGTATCCAAAGTTCCTCTACAGCGGCTGTTCAAGCCTGGTATTCTACTTTTTATAAAGGGATCACCCAGGCAAACAATCTATTAGTAAACATGGATAAGGTTAATAGCAAAATCAACGAAACTGTTTTTAACCAAATAAAAGCGCAGGCATTATTTATTCGAGCCTATCACTACCATAATTTGATAGAGTTGTATGGTGATGTGCCGTACATAGACTTCGTGGCTACTTCACCTGAAGAGGCATTGCTCCCAAGAATGCAAAAACAATTAATTGTGGTGAAATTGCTTGCGGACCTTCAGATTGCCGCAGATGCTTTACCTAATAAATGGGCAGATGCGGAAAAAGGAAGAGTAACAAAAGGAAGTGCCTTGGCTTTAAGGGCTAGGATAGCTTTGTATAATAAAAATTATACTGAAGCCGCTGCCTCGGCAAAAGCTGTGATGGATATAGCATCGAGTGCAGGATATAACTTGGATCCCAATTATGGTCAATTATTCCAGGATGCAGGACTAAGTTCTCCTGAAATAATGTTATGCTTCCGCCTAAAAGATGGATTCCTAACAAATCTGATGCCAAGGGCTCAAGGTTCAAGAAATTGTAACGGATCAACTGTGAATGCGCCTACACAATCGTTGATTGATTCTTATGAAGCTGTTGATGGACTGCCAATTGACAAATCGCTGGTCTATTCTCCCAAAAAACCTTTTGAAAACAGAGATCCCAGACTTAAGGCGTCAATTATTACTCCAGGCTCTCAATGGGCTGGGATTATTTTTCAAAGTCATCCTGATAGCCTCAAAGTAAGATTTATTAATGGAACGATTAAAGGAGCAAATTCTGATTCCAGAATAGTAAGTTGGCCTGGCGCTTTTTGTGGCTATGTTTGGAAAAAATATACTTCAGAATCTGCTCAGGTGTTGAACCAAATGTGGAGTGAATTACCATTCATTATTATTAGATATGCTGAACCATTATTAGTCTATGCAGAAGCAAAAATAGAATTAAATCAAATTGATGCCACAGTACTTAACGCTATCAATCAGGTTCGTGCACGTGCTTATGGCGTAAGTGTTACCAATACAGCTAAATATCCAGCCATAACCACAACGGACCAATCTCAATTAAGAATAGTAATTCGCAGAGAGCGACTGGTCGAATTTGCCAATGAAGGATTCCGTTTGTTTGATATTCGCCGATATAAAATAGCAGAAAAGGTAATGCCGGTCAAAGTCTATGGGCAAATCTTAAATCCCCAGGCAGCGACAAAGATTCCTAAAATTGATAATGATGGTTTTGTTTCATATGCCGGGATTGAGAGCCAATATGACTTGAATACCGATGCTCGCTTCCCGAATGCGCAAAATCGAAAATTCCAATCACCTCGCGACTATCTGCTACCAATCCCTCAAAGAGAAATAGATACCTACAAAGGATATGGGGTAGTATTAACACAGAATCCAGGTTACTGAAAATCTGATTATCCATACTATAGGCACAAAAGTGTTGTTTGTGATCTCTATTGAGAAAATGACTCTTTTGTGCCTTTCAACTATACATATGCATAACTTCTACGGTATGTGACTAAGTATTGTAAAATATTTTACTGCTCCATACGTTTAAAAATAAATTAGAAATAAGCAAGTATCTCTTTATGAATAGATTCTTTTGCAAATCACTTTGTGTCGGTGGATTGATTTTGCTATTTGCATGTGAAAAAAAGACGACAGAAAAGTCTTTAAATATAATTATACTGCTTGCTGATGATTTAGGCTATGGAGATGTAGGTTGTTATGGAAGCCCTGCTATAGAGACTCCTAATATCGATATGCTTGCCAAGGAAGGAATGAAATTCACGCGCTTTTATGCCGGTTCTGCAGTTTGCTCTCCATCAAGAGCATCTATTCTAACCGGCAAGTTTCCATTGAGGATGAATCTTCGGTCAGCCCTTTTGTCGGAAAATAATACCCACCTAAGTACAAAGGCAGTGATAATTCCCGAAATATTAAGAACCAAAGGTTATTATACGGCTCTAATTGGAAAATGGCATTTGGGTGGACTTACTAATTCAAATATCGATAATCGAGAAAAAGGCCAAATTGCAGAATTACCCGGACCACTTCAACATGGTTTTAACCATTACCTGGCAACAATCGAAGGTGAACCGCCACGAAGGAAATTGATATTGAACAAAACTATGTATGCAGAGTCTGGAAAATACTTAATAAGTGATGATCGTCGCATTCCTCCAAATAATAAACAATGGGATGAGATTAAGGTAGATGAGGCGATTGCCGTTATTGATAAAAGCACGCAGATGAAAAGATCTTTTTTCATCGACTTATGTTTTGATGCTCCCCACACTCCATATGAAGCAGCTCCAGAGCCTCATTATTCGAAATATAAACAAATGGGAATTGAAGGGGACCAATTATACTTTCGTTCAAGAGTATCACATCTTGATGCAATGATTGGGAAAGTATATGCAGCTCTAAATGAAAGGAATCTGCTTGAAACAACATTAATAATCCTTACTTCTGACAATGGCTCAATATCCGAGGGTAGTTCAGGTCCTTTTAAGGGCGCTAAAACAGACTTACACGAAGGAGGATTAAGGGTTCCGTTCATTGTAGTATGGAAAGGACACATTAGCGCCGGAGTAACGAATGCATCCATTGGACATCATGTAGATATATTACCGACGATTTGCGAAATTTCAAAAACTGATACTTCAGGACTTTCTTTGGATGGGATATCGTTGTTAAAATCATTTCAAAACAACTTTGTCAGACGAAAAGAAGTTTTATTGTTCCAAATGGATAAGTATTCAGATTATCAGGGGCATGGAGTAAGGCCATTCCCACAAACCACACTTGTTGCAATGAAAGATAATTGGAAACTTAGCGCAGATAGTATGACCAAAAAAGAACTTTTCAATTTAAACTCTGATTTTCAAGAGGATTTTAATCTATTGGGAAAACACCCTGAAATTGAGAATGAACTATATAAGGAAATAGTAAAATTTTGGAATGCCCCAAGACTTAATAATTTAGACTATTAACAGATTATCAAATATTTAGAAACGTTACCTGAAATCATGAAGAGATATTATTGCATAATTTTTTTAATCCTTTACATAGGCGATCTAAATGCACAACCTGAGAAATTAACACCAAAGAGAAAATTATTTTCCTTTGTGCAGATCAATGATACTCATATCAAAGATACATCAGTCAGAAAAGAAATACGAACATATGCTTTGACCACAGAAAAGCTGCAAAAATTTGTTCAGCTAATTAACTTGAAAACCTACTTTGATCAACCTTCCTTTGTTATTATTCCGGGTGATCTTATTCATGGTGAGGCATATGAGGCACTTCTTCCAGATTATGAAAAAGCAAAAAAAATTTTGGATGATCTGCTTTGTCCATATTACCCTATTTTGGGGAATCATGAAGTTATCCAGGATGAGAATGATCCAAGGGCGCTTGCAGCTTATTCAGAAGCTTTTGGTGCTGGCAAAATAAATTATACCTATTTGTCTCACGGAATACTGTTTATATGTATAAATAATGCCGGTTATCATAAAAATACAATGGGGCGCAATAATTGGTTAAGTGAGGTGATGAGGAAATACCAAAAAACCCCAAAGATCATCGCGTCACATGTGCCATTATTACCTATGCGCGAGGAAAAGGTTCTGGAGAGAAGTTTTGGATTTGGTGATTACTATAAGGATAGCAACGATACCACATTGAATATTATCAGGGCAAACTCAAAAACCGTCATTGCTGTTTTAAGCGGACACTTACACTTAACTGGAATGGTAATAGATTCAGGTATTTACCACATTGTTAATTCCGGCCTGGGAAGTCTTCCTTGCGATTTCACCTATTATGAAGTGTTTAAAGATCATATTGATGTTAAAACCTGCCAGATTGATAGCACATTGCGCTTAGGTTCCCGGAATTTGCATGGGAAACCCAGGCATAAAATTGATTATACAGACAGTTTACATAAAACAGGTCTTGAATACCTCTCTGGTAATGAATATGAACGCAACTTCACCATTCCTTTGCCAAAGTCAAAAAGACCAAAATGATTAACCCTAACAAAAAGTCTTATAATCGAATATATGTCACATGCTGATTATATCACCATTGCTATTTTTTCTCTTGGTATTTTATTGACAGGGATCTCTTTTTCAAACTCAGGGAAAAGCATGAAAAACTTCTTTGCTGCAGGTGGCAATGTTCCCTGGTGGATAAATAGTCTCTCCTTATTTATGGGTTTTGTTTCAGCCAGTACATTTGTAGTTTGGGGATCCATTGCATATTCATCAGGTTGGGTTGCAATCAGTATTCAATGGGCAATGTCAATTGCTGGATTGGTAACAGGTATTTTTATTGCTCCTAAGTGGCACAAAACAAAATCATTAACTGCTGCAGAATACATTTGTCACCGTTTAGGGACAAAAACACAAAAGACCTATTCTTACATCTACATGTCCATTATGGTAATATTAAAAGGTGTATGCCTTTATGCGGTTGCCATTATTTTGCAGGTGGCTACAGGAGTCTCATTGTATTGGTGGATAGGCCTTTTAGGGACCGTTGTTCTAATATATACCACATTCGGCGGATTATGGGCAGTTGTAGTTACAGATGTATTGCAATTTATCATTCTTATTTCTGCAGGTCTTATTTTACTCCCATTATCGTTTATTAAGATCGGTGGTATAGGTTCCTTTGTTGAAAAAATTGGTTCAATGGACCTTCCCAATTTTTTCAACCTAAGCAATCACGAATACACCGTTAGTTTTCTTCTTGGCTTTTTATTTTATAACATCTTTTATTTGGGTGGGCAATGGAGTTTTATTCAACGTTATACGAGCGTAGCCTCATCCAGAGAATCAAAAAAAGTAGGCATCTTGTTCGGATTATTCTACATCGTAAGCCCTGTGATTTGGATGTTGCCTCCAATGATTTATAGGGCAATCAATCCTGGTCTTGTTGGCATAGAAAGCGAACAGGCTTATATGCAAATGTGCAAAACGGTTCTACCTCCGGGAATGTTGGGATTAATTACGATAAGCCTTATTTTCGCTACCAACAGTTCAGTTCAGGGCTTTTTGAATATTTCAGCAGGGGTTATTACCAACGATTTATATAAGGCTTTTTATCCTCAATCATCCGATAAACAGTTGATGCAGGTTGCCAGGTTAGCAACTTTGGGTATTGGGATTGTTGTGATTATGATGGGCATGATGGTGCCCATAATGGGTGGTGCTACCAATGTTATACTTAGTATTGCTTCTATTACTGGAGGCGCCATGTATTTGCCCTTAATCTGGACACTATTTTCTAAAAAACAAAATAGTTACACTGTGCTAGGGACAACAATTCTGGCGCTTGCTATATCATTGGCTTATAAATTTTTAATTCCAGTTATTTATGGAAATACTTTGTCAAGGGCAGCCGAAATGTTGGTGGGTGTACTTGTCCCAATATTAATAATAGCCTTTTTTGAAATAGCATTAAGGACAAAGAACAGCCCAGTGACTGAATATGAAAATTACCAGCGCTATTTGCTGGTCAAAGAAGATTCTATTGCACAAAAATCTTGTTCGGATGTTGACTCTGAAGGAGAAAATAAATTTGGCAAGAGAATGATTTCTATAGGAATTCTAGTTACAGGATTCATTATCGGTGTTTTAGGTATAATGGCACCCAACGGGAAAATCTATGTTCTGGGAATGGCTTTTCTCCTACTCATAATTGGACTCGGAATCCTATTAAAAACGGTCAAACAAATACCAAACAGACAATGATACGAGAAGACTTATCTTTGGAAATAAGGAAATCTAAACTAGTTGAACTTAACACTGATCTGGTTGTAGTGGGTGGAGGTATGGCTGGTGTTTGTGCTGCAATTACTGCCGCCAGAGCTGGAATCAATGTCGTTTTGGTACAGGACCGCCCTATATTAGGCGGTAATGCTTCAAGCGAGGTGCGATTGTGGGTTTTAGGAGCAACTTCACATATGGGCAACAACAATCGTTGGGCCCGGGAAGGAGGTATTATTGATGAAATTTTAGTTGAGAACATATTCCGCAACAAAGACGGAAATCCATTAATATTCGACACTATAGTTTTAGAAAAAGTAGTGGAAGAGCCCAATATTACCTTGTTACTAAATACTTCAATTTCAAACATAGAAAAAAGCCTTCCCGACAAAATAGAAAAAGTGTATGGTTATTGCAGTCAGAATGAAACTTTCTACGAAATTTCCGCACCCCTGTTTTGTGATGCCTCTGGTGATGGTGTTGTTTCGTATAAAGCCGGTGCATCGTATAGAATGGGAGCAGAAAAGAGAGAAGAGTTTGGTGAGAAATTCGCACCCAATGAAGATTATGGTGAGTTATTGGGGCATACTCTGTATTTTTATTCGAAAGATACCGGTCACCCGGTGAAATTTGTGGCACCTTCCTACGCATTAAAAGATATCGAGCAAATACCACGATACCGGGATATTAAAGCAGATAAACATGGATGTTACTTTTGGTGGTTAGAATATGGTGGAACTATTGACACAATCCATCGAACTGAAGATATAAAATGGGAGCTTTGGAAGGTTGTCTACGGAGTTTGGAACTACATAAAAAACTCGGGGGAATTCCAAAATGTTGACAATCTTACTTTGGAATGGGTCGGATTAATCCCCGGGAAACGCGAAAGCCGCAGATTTGAAGGAAAATATATGCTTGTTCAGAAGGACATCATTAACCAGACGAATTTTGATGATGCAGTAGCTTTTGGAGGATGGGCTATTGATTTACATCCTTCAAAAGGGGTTTATAGCGAAAAATCTCCTTGTACGCAATATCATTCAAAAGGAGTTTATCAAATACCCTATCGCTGTTATGTAAGTAAGGATATTGCTAATCTGTTTTTTGCCGGCCGAATTATCAGTGCCTCACATGTGGCCTTTGGTTCAACACGTGTTATGGCTACCGGAGCGCATGGTGCACAGGCAGTTGGAATGGCAGCAGCTCTTTGTATTCAAAACAATTGGATGCCGGGGGATATAATTGAAAAGAATAAAATCAATTGTTTGCATAAAAATCTTGCATTAACTGGTCAACGCATTCCTAATATTGCACTGCCAATCAGTAATTTAATATCTAAGGCCATCTTTTCAACTTCTACTAATTTGTTGTTAAAACAATTGATTCCTGATGATGATTGGGTGGTTCTGAGTGTTTCATTAGCTCAACTCTTGCCATTGAAGGCATCTGTGGCCTATGCATTTGAAATTGAATTCAATGCACTTTCCAATACCACTTTAACGGCACAACTTCGGTACAGTGGGAAGAGGAGGAATTTTACACCAGATCTAATTCTGGAGGCAGTAAATCTGTCAGTACCTCAAGGAATGCACCATCTAAAAATAGAATTCACCGAAACGTTGCCGCATGATTGTTATGCTTTCTTTACTTTATTGAAAAATGATGAAGTTTCAATAAGAACAAGCAGTCAACGTATTACAGCGATTCTTTCTGTATATAATAAATTTAATACTGCGGTTAATAATTACGGCAAGCAGCTACCACCGGATGATATAGGTGTCGATACATTTGAATTTTGGATCCCGGAAAGACGACCAAAGGGTAAAAACATCGCATTAAATATTTTTCCCGCCTTAGATTGCTTTGATTACAAAGAACTTAAAAAGGGATATCTTAAACCTGGCACTTCTCCCAATGCATGGGTTGCCTCATTCGACGATAAGTTTCCAATACTATCACTAAAATGGAATGCCCCAGTTCAGATACACAGTATTAGCTTGTACTTTGATACCGATTTGGACAATCCGATGGAATCCGTACAATTGGGCCATTCAGAGAGTGTTATGCCATTTTGTGTAAAAAATTATAAAATATTTGATGACCAAGAAGTTTTAATCTGCGAAATGGAAAATAATCATCAGTCTTTGAACAGGATCAAACTTGATGTGGCATGCAATACCACTGCACTTAAAATCGTTTTTGAGCAACCTAATATACTTTCACCAGTTGCTCTGTATGGCATTTACATTTGCTAATTTCAAAATTCAGTTTTATGAAATTAATCTTAACCTCCTTATTGCTTTTGTTTTCATTACATCTCCTTTCAAAAGATCCAATCTTTCTGGAAAACAAAAACTACTTAATCACCTTGTCTGAAAAGAGTAGTAAGGATTTCGCGTTTAAGATAACGCATAAAGCAAGTCATATTAGCAGGGTCATAAAACCTTCATTGCAGGTGCTTTATTCTCCTATGAAACCGAATTTAGTCGAATCTTCTGTTGATAAATACCCAGTTATAGCATGGAAATACGAGCAGAAGCGTGCAGAATCGAATTTTTTCAGGCTCCCTGGAAGCGAATATACAGCAACAAAAGTTGCAAAAAACAGAAATAGTTTTGATTGCCATTTCAACCAGAATGAATACGGAAAACTGTTTTTGAAAATAGAATTATCTGAAAATGGAGATTCTCCATCCATAATTATGGAAATACAAGCAGAGAGAGAAGGTTGGTATTCAATAGGGTTTACTGGACTTACAGCAGTTGATCCGGCGAAGTTGGATTTTCTTTATCTACCACTTACATGGAGCTGGAAGCGATTCCCATCCCAGGTTTGTATGTCTGAAGAGGCCTTTTCTACCACAGCTGCAACATTTTTGAATTTTGATGGATTTACAGAAGGAGTCGCCGCGGATCCAAAGATGATACCCTATCGATTTGCCCTGTCTGTTCAATGGGGCAAAGAAGCAAACAGTCTTTTTGGTCTTGCTATCAGAAATGCCGCTGGACTGGCAAAACCTATGATTTTTGCTCCGCTATTAGGTGGCCTCAATTCTCATCTGAATTCAATGCAAAAATACTCATTCTCAAGTAAGTATATTCTAATTCCAGGTGATTGGATGGCGGGTAGTGAATATATTTTGAAAGAAGTCTTTAAGTATAAAAATGAAAGACAGAATGCTACTCTTTCTCTTAATCAGACTTTAGAGAATATGATTGATTTTGGAATGAATGACAAATTGTCCGGTTGGGTAGATGATTTAAAAGGTTTTGATTATGGTTTTGATGCCCCAGGTACAGTAAAAGTAGTCTCAGCGCTACATGCACTCGGTATTGCATTGACAATGGGCGATTATGAGGTTTATAAGAAAAGGGCTCTCCCTTTGATCGAATATGTTATGTCGCGTGAAAAATATCTTTATTCAATAGACGAAACCCAAAAAACACAAAATCCGTCTCATTTTCTCAAAGGCCCCTGCGTTGAAATAGGCGAATTGGCAGGGCTTTTTGAAATGACCGGAGGAAAGACCCCTGCATTTAAATTTGAAGCTGATAGATTATTTGGGAAACCTCGTCAGCTTAATTTGTTAACCCTTACAGGTGGGGCTTCCTGGCAAGATTATTTGGCAAGATATAAAATGTTAGATAATCAGGAGGATTTAATGACTGCTAAAAAAGGGGCGTCAGATTATTTATCAAAATTTGACTACCCTAAAGATTTTAATACTTCAACAGGATTATTGGACAGACAAGCTTCATTTTATACAGATTTTACTTCAAAAGTTTTTGACTTATTTGAACTATGGGAGGTTTCAAATGATAAGAAATTCCTGGATGCTGCCCATACAGGAGCAAGGGAGCTTATTCTTTGGTCCCGATCCAATCCAATGGCCCCGGATTCGCTGATCACCGTGAATTCTGGCGGAATTGTAGATGGAATTTTTCCTGGAAGGAGGTCTAAGGCAAATAGTTATGAATTTGACAAACGGGACATGAAGACCAAAATAGCTGAGCAAAAGATTCCGGCATGGAGAACTTCATTGATTGGTTTAACCCCGGAAGCAAGTAGTACCTACAACTATGGTCCAATTATGCTTGCCCATCATGCCCCCTGGTTCTTGAGAATTGCTGAAGCAACCGGAGATAGGCAAATGGCTGATGTAGCCTACAACACAATAGTTGGGCGTTATGCAAATTTCCCCGGGTATTATTTTACCTCATTGGCAACAAATGTCTACCAACATCCTGATTATCCATTGCATGACTACTATGATATTAAATACAACGCAATTTTCTATAATCATATCTGGCCGCACATCGCTTTAATAAATGATTTCCTGGTAAGCGATGCGTTTTATCGCTCCAGCGGACAAATTGACTTTCCATCTGTTTACGCTCCCGGGTATGCCTTTCTATCAAGTAAAGTTTATGGTCATAAGCCAGGAAGAATTTTTGATAATGAAAATATAAAGTTATGGTTACCGAAAAAGGCAATTTCGACATCGAATATATCCTTTAATTATTTATTTGGTGCGGGAAAAGATGCATTATACCTCGTTCTTATGAATACAACTTCCAAAATAGAAAATGTTGAAATTCAATTAAATCAGGATGTGATTACATATAGTTCCGGCAAAACTTATTCTGCAATAGTGTATGACGAAAAGGGGAATAAGCAAAATGATAAAATAAAAAATGGCAAGATTCATGCAGTGTTACCAGCACATGGATTGTCAACAATTAAAATCGAGGATCTGATTGCGGATATCCCATTTTTTGAATCTATTGATCATCAACAACAAAGCTATTCGAATAATAATTTTATAAGAAATGAGAGCGAAAATAATATGTTGGGAACGATCACTGCAATGTTAATCAACCTTACGGCTGAATCATCTGATGCTTATGTGTTTTCAAATATTTCAGATAAAACGATCAAAAAAGCCTGCCTGAAATATAGGATTGGGGCCACGGATTGGCAGATAGTGGAGGACGCACAATATCCCTTTGAATTTACCATTCATCTGTCCGATCCAAAACAAAAATTTATATTCAAATGGATCTCTGAAGATCAAAAGGGAAATATAACAGAAAGTGCAGAGTTAAGCTTATCTAATTTATAGTATATTATTATGAGTAAACAGTCTGGAATTGAGCCGATTACCAAACCTGATTATCTGCAATGTATTGAACGCATACAAGCCTGGTTTCAGGGGGAAATATTGGACAGGGTACCAATCCGTTTTCATCGTCACAATGCTGAATACAACGTGTTGCACAAAAGTGGTCATTCTACACAGAAGGAGAGGTGGTTTGATGCCGAATATCAAGTGGACGAGTTCATCCAGAGTATAGAGGGGCAACGTTTTAATGCAGAAACATTTCCCGTTTACTGGCCCAATTTGGGACCAAATGTTTATGCTGCTTTTCATGGGGGAGAAATGCAATTTGAAGATACCACTTCATGGTACCACGAAATAATAAATGATTATGATAGGGATATTGATCAGATTAATTTTTCGAAAGGGAATAGTTACTATAAAAAGTTACTTGAACTTACAAAAATAGCCATTGAAAAGGATAACAACCGGTACCTGGTTGGTTACACAGATATTCATCCAGGATTAGATTGTGTACTGGCATGGAGAGGCTCTGAGAACCTATGTATGGATTTGATATTAGAACCAGATAAGGTTAAAATCCTGATTGGAAAATCGATGGAGCATTTTGAAGAAGTTTATGATGATTTTGACAGGATGATAAAAAGTGCCGGGATGCCATCTGCCAATTGGATGAATATTCCTATACCAAATGGTCGCATGCATATTCCAAGTTGCGATTTTGCATTTATGATTTCACAAGACGACTATAATACTTTTGGCATTCCCATTCTAAAAAAGGAGGTGTTAACCAAAACGCATAATATATTTCATGTTGATGGGAAAGGTGTTGCAAACCATATTGATTCAATTCTTGGTGTGCCTCAAATTCAGGCGATACAATGGGTGCAAGGTATGGGTGATGATTACCCTATCATGCAACACCTGGATTTTATAAGATATGTACAATCTAAGAAGAAAGGAATCATTGTCGATTTGGCAAAAGAAGATTTAGATGAATATATGGAACTAATGTCACCAAATCATACATTTCTTTGGATTGCTACAAACTGTGAAGAGGAGGAATTTGAAATTATGAAAAAAGTTGAAAAATGGAGATGAAAAGATTATTTATATTGTTTATCTTAATAATGGCGTTGACTTCGACCTACTGTCAGTCCTTATTCAACAAAATACCGGGTGGAAGAGTATTTCAGATAACAATTCGGAATAGTACCTATAAATTTGATCATGCAAATTATTCGGTTTTTATACCTGATAGCGTGCATAAAATCAGAGGCGTGTTTATTCACCAGCACGGATGTACGATGGAAGGGCGGGGGGTAGCAACTGCGTATGACATACAATATCAGGCATTTGCTAAAAAGTGGCACATGGCAGTATTGGGTCACGATTTATACCCCCAGGCTAATCATGGTTGCGACGATTGGAGAAATCCGGAAGATGGCTCAGGTTCTGCACTTCTTGCTGCACTCGACAGCATCGCACAACTTTCTCTACACCCTGAAATTGCAACTGCACCATGGCTCCTGTGGGGCCATTCAGGTGGTGGTTACTGGGTACTTGCAATGTTGAATGCTTATCCTGGCCGAATTATCGGGGCCGTTTGTTATTCTCCTGCATTTGATCCTCATTTTTCCTATCCACTTGAAGTGGCTAAAATTCCAGTGATGATTCGTCATGCTGGTTCCGGTGATTTTAAGGAATACCTATCCTCCTGCACAGTACATGATATTACCGCGCCATTGGCGCCCGAAAATTTAAGACTGGCAAGATTAAAAGATTCACAATTTGAGTTGACATAGAAGGCTGAGGCGGATATTGAGTCGGGAATCAGTTATTTCAATATTTATAAGAACAGTCAGCTACTAGGAAGGTATCCTGCCGAGGGGGACTTTCAAAAATTCGATACCAATGGGGATGATGCTGTTCCGGTTAACCCGCCGGCCATGGTATATCGGATATCAGGAATTGCAGAAAATGAAGCTGACACAATTGCAGTAACCACAATAAATAAGTTTAGCCTTGAATCTTCCAAAATGAAAATAGTATTTACTGATTCATCAAAGTAGCCTTATAATACTTTGATAAATAGTTAAATCACAATTCAATTACTACATTTGTCCAGCACTCCATACCGATTTGATATACTTATGAAAGAGGGAGTTGGTCTTGACCGTTTTTTATTCGAGGAGTTAAAAGCTGGTAATACACGTGCTTTTGATAAGATTTTCAACGATCATTATCCGAACCTTTGTCGTTTTGCCTATTCCATTGTGCATGATGAGGATACTGCCCATAGTCTTGTACAGCATGTATTTGTCAAGCTTTGGGAAAACCGTGCGGCGTTGGATCATATTGAGCGGTTGATACCTTACCTAACCGCAATGACCAGAAACCATTCCCTTAATTTTGTCAAGCGGGAAAAACGAAACATACAGCTTGCTGATATCCCTGTTAGCGCCCAAACCGGTAATACAACCGAAAATGAGATTGATGCAAATGCCTTTGAAGAGCAACTGGTTATTGCACTTTCCTTGCTGCCTGAAAGATGTAAAATGGCCTTTGAATACAGCCGTTTCGAAAATCTTACTAACAAGGAGATCGCTTTTAAAATGGAGATTTCAATTAAAGGTGTTGAAGCATTGATAGGCAGGGCCCTCAAATCGTTACGCAGTTCACTGGCCGAGTATTTACCTTCGGCAAGGAAAGGCAGATCTCAGAATCCGATACTCTTTGCACTGATTAGAGTCAGCAAAGCAACGTTGGCTGGTTTTAAGGAGGTCAGTCGTAAAATATTGCTTAGTGTAGTTTGATAAAATACAATATTGTTTGATGGTGTCGAATAATATTGTATTTTTGAATCAAACAAATTAAATCAGAATGATATTAGAAAGCGTTATAGCTGTTGTTGTAGAGCAGCAAAAAAAGCGTTTGTTGTTAAAGGATAGCGGACTGAAACGGGAACTTGTTCCTGCTATGAAAAGCCTGTCATCGCACGCGTTGATTATCAGTGGTGTCAGACGTTGCGGTAAAAGCACGCTTTTGATGCAGATGATGAAAGGGATGGAGGATGGGACGATGCTTTATCTTAACTTTGAATCTCCGCAACTATATGAATTTACGCTTTCAGATTTTACCCGTCTGGATAATGTGATTGCGCAAAAAGGGGTAAACACGCTTTTTTTCGATGAATTACAATTAGTTGATGGTTGGGAAATGTACGTTCGGCAAAAGTTGGATGAAGGTTGTCGGGTGATCATCACCGGATCTAATGCATCGTTACTAAGTAAAGAATTGGGAACCAGACTTACCGGACGTCATATTACACAGGAACTTTTCCCGTTTTCTTACTTCGAATTTCTCACATTTAAAGCGTTAACCCCATCGGTTGAAAGTTTAAAAACGTATATGCATACGGGTGGTTTTCCTGAATACGTGAAAACCGGCGATCAGGAGCAACTCACAACACTTTTTGATGATGTACTTATTCGTGATATTGTTATACGCTATGGAATAAAAGACATACAAAGTCTTCATCGGTTGACAACCTACCTTATTTCAAACATTGGCAATCGCGTAACTGCAACCAAGCTGAAGCAACCGCTTTCAATCGGAGCAACAAGCACCATTTTAAACTGGTTTTCACATCTGGAATTGTCGTATCTGATCTCTTTTCTACCCATGTTTAGTTATTCTACAAAAGCACAATTAATCAATCCCCGGAAGGTGTATGCCATTGATTTAGGGTTGGTTGATGTGATGTCAAATACTTTAACTGAAGATTTGGGCCGAAAATTGGAAAACCTAATATTTCTACATTTACGGCGAAAATATACCGAACTTTACTATTTCGATGAGAAGGGTGAATGCGATTTTGTAGCGATGAAACACGGTGCTGTTGCCGAAATAGTACAAGTCTGTTACGAACTGACCCCTGATAATCTAAAACGGGAGTTGAATGGTTTACTTAAGGCCATGCGATACTTTAATCAATTCAAAGCTACCATTGTAACCTTTGCTAACTCCGATTTTATTGACGAAGATGGATGTAAAATAGAAGTGACTCCGGCCTATAAGTATTTGTTAAAATAGCATTTGAAATGCTTATTCATTTTTTATTTGAATCGCTTTTTAAAAAGTGAAAAAGCCATTTAAATTCACTTGTATATAAGTGAAAATAATTATAATAATCGCTTGTTTATTCGCGATTATTATTAATTTTGCCGATAAATACCTAAGAAATGGACAGGCTTAAACAAATAGCAGAAAACAGGTTGCAACGGATCAACACAGTCTTTACTCGTTTCTTGACAGATGAAATAGACTGGGATGACAGGATGATCGGGATTTCTGGGGCGAGGGGAGCAGGTAAAACCACCCTGTTGCTTCAATACATGAAAAACAGATTATCTGCTAATGCCGAAGCGCTTTATGCAAGTCTGGATGATATTTATTTTGCAGAAAATCCATTGATCTATTTGGCCGAAGAGTTTTATAGAAAAGGTGGTGAATATCTTTTTCTGGATGAAGTTCATAAATATCCTGATTGGTCGAGGGAACTTAAGAATATCTACGATAATTTGCCCGGTCTGAAAATAGTATTCACGAGTTCCTCTGCACTGGATATTTACAAAGGGGCCTTTGATTTAAGCCGCAGGGCATTGGTGTACAACTTGCCCGGACTTTCTTTCCGCGAATTCATTGAGCTGAAGTACCGGATTAAACAGCAAAGTTTTTCACTCGAACAGATATTGTTGGAGAGTAGAAAGATCGTGCCTGAGATACTTGATAAAATCAAGCCTTTGAAATTTTTTGAAGACTACCTTAAATATGGGTATTATCCATTTTTTATTGAGTCGGAAAGAAATTATTACGATAGGTTGACCAACATCCTTAACCTGGTTCTGGAAAGTGATTTACCGACAATTTTCAAAATTGATTATTACTCAGTTATGAAAATTAAAAAAATGCTTGGAGTACTCTCACGGATTGTACCCTATAAACCAAACATTGAGAAACTTGCCTTACAGGCTGATACTACGCGTGATACGTTACTGAAGTTTCTCTTCTACCTTGAAAAGGCAGGGGTTGTAAAGTGGCTTTCAAAAGATACATTTGGTATTAATTATCTGAACAAACCTGATAAACTATACCTGAATAATACAAATCTTATGTATGCTTTAAGCAATGAAAAACCCGATAAGGGAAATTTACGTGAAACATTTATTCTTAATCAGTTATTGGTTAAAAACAGTGTTTCTTATCCAGAAAAAGGTGATTTCTTAATTAACGGAAAGTATCTTATCGAAGTTGGTGGGCCATCTAAAAAATCAAAGCAGATTGCAAGTTTGGAGAATGCATTTATTGCGGCCGATGATATTGAATTTCCGGATGGAAGGAAAATCCCACTTTGGTTGTTTGGATTTCTGTATTAAAATTAGGAATTAGCTGATTACCCTAATATCTTGTTGTTGTGGAACTCAAAGCCACAAAATCCTCTCTGTTTCTCCGTTTCCCCGTATCCCGGTTTCACTTTTTTAAGTATTTTCAAATTTTCGCATTCACATGTAGGGTAAACCCCCACTTCATTTGTCATTCCTTAAAAGAACAAATAAATGAGTCCCGAAAACGACGAAATATACGATCTGATTGCCAAGTCATTCACAGACCAATTAACGGAAGAGGAGTCTGTTCATTTAAACAGCTGGAAAACAGCTGAAAAAGCCAATATCGATACTTACAACGATTTTGTGGAGATTTGGAAACATTCCAATCGCTTGGCATTACCATCTCAGATCGATCTTCCCCAATCACTCAAGACTACCCGTCAAAAGGCTGGAATTTATAAAACAGAGATCAAGTGGATGAGCTTAATCCGCCAGATAGCCGCGGTGCTGATTCTTACAGTCATATCTTCCTATTTTTACAATCTGCTGTTAAAGCCGGGTGTTAACAGAGAGACTGAAGCCGTTGTATATCAGGAAGTCAGGGCCGCATATGGAACACAAACACGCGTAGAATTACCCGACGGTACAATGGTCAACCTAAATTCAGGAAGCACCTTAAAATTTCCCACTTCATTTAAGAACTATGAGACTCGCCTGGTTTATCTGTCTGGAGAAGGAAACTTTAAGGTCACAAAAAATAGTGAGCAGCCATTTGTAGTAGATATTAATAAGCTTCAGGTCAAGGTGCTGGGAACTACCTTTAATGTCGACGCATATCCCGGAAATTCTGTAACTACAATTGCCCTAGTTGAAGGGAAGATTTTGCTGCAGAATACGGTTAATGATAAAATTTCTGACCTGATGGAGATGAAACCCAACCAGGTCGCGTTTTTCAATCAATCCGAAAACAAACTACAATGGAAAAACGAAAATGATTTAACCAAGTATATTGCCTGGACTGATGGAAAGATAGTTTTCTCGAATGATCCTATCAATACGGTTATTCATAAACTTGAAAATTGGTACAATGTTGATATTGAACTTTCCGACAAAAAATTAGAAAACTACCGCTTCACGGGGACCTTTATTGACGAACCGCTCGAACAGGTTTTAAGTATTCTCAATCTCACCTCACAAATGCAATACAAAGTTATTCCGGCTAAAAAACTGGGAGATAACTCTTTCTCAAAACGAAAGATCATTATAAAATCAAAAATGACGCTTAACTAATCATTAAAATCTGAGTGCCTATGGTGTAAAATTAAAAAAACAGGAAAGTGTTGGAAGCACTCCCCTGTTTGAATTTTCAGAATGCCTGAATAACAGGCAGACAAAAATTATTTATTAATAAAAATCAATCAAATTTATGAAAAAAAAATTTAAAGACAGGGAAGTTCTGTCAGGGAATTTTCCAAGACAACTGTTTTTTATTATGAAACTAACCCTATTTATACTAATTACCTCAACGCTAGGCTTATTTGCTACCGGGAGTTACTCGCAAAACACGAGGATAACGCTTGATTTGCGAAGCGTTCCGGTTAGGGAGGCGCTCAAGGCCATTGAAAACGAGAGCGAATTCTTCTTTATCTACAACAACGAACTGATCAATGTAGATCGGAAGATCAACATCAACGTTAAAGATCAAAAGATCACGGAAGTGCTCAACAATATCTTTGAAGGAAGGGATGTTGAGATAACGGTGATTGACCGTAAGATCGTATTGGCGCCGGCCTTTATGGGCGAACAGCAACCTGGCAAAAGGATTACAGGGAAAGTTACAGACTCATCCGGGGCTACACTTCCCGGCGTTTCCGTTGTAGTAAAAGGCACTAATACAGGGATCATTACGGATGCCGATGGGCAATTCAGATTATCTGTGCCTGCCGATGCCAAAACACTCGTGTTTTCGTTTGTTGGGATGAAATCACAGGAAATCGCAATTGGAAGTAAAACCACTATCAATTTGGTAATGCTGGAAGAAACAATCGGAATTGATGAAGTTGTTGCTATTGGCTATGGAACTCAGAAAAAGATAAACCTGACAGGCGCGGTATCAAATGTAACTTCACAAGTTTTGGAAAGCCGTCCAATTACCAACCTCGGGCAAGGTCTCCAGGGTACCGTTTCAAACCTTAATGTTACTCAGAACAGTGGGTCACTTGGTAAAGGGGCCTCATTTAATATCCGCGGCGCTACTTCAATAAATGGTGGTGAACCCTTAATTTTGGTAAACGGTGTCCCCATGGATATTAACATGATTAATCCAAGTGACATAGACAATGTTACGGTGTTGAAAGATGGAGCTTCTTCAGCAATCTATGGCGCGCGTGCAGCTTTTGGGGTAATTTTGGTAACCACCAAAAGCGGGAAGAAGAGAGACAAACCGACAATTTCTTTGTCTTCGAATTATTCGGTTAATATGCCTGTTACCAAACTTGAAATAATGAATTCAATGGAAATGATGGGCTTTTATAATGAGGCCAGTATGCGCCAAAGCGGCTCACCCTATTACGCGTTTGACCAATATTACGCGGCGGCTATTACTGCCCATTTTAATGATCCATCTAAACCTTCAGTATTTGAACATCCATTTGGGGATCCAAATGCGTGGGAGTTTAGTGGTAATGTAAATTGGCCAAGGGAGTTGCTAAGAGACAGTTATCCGATGCAGCAGCACACTGCCAGCATATCAGGTGGTTCGGACAAATTTGATTATTATACATCCTTTGGTTATTTCAATCAGGAAGGTAACCCGAAGCATTTTAAGGAGAGGTACAACCGTTATAATTTTTCAACGAGCTTAAACTATGATATTGCCAAATGGCTGAGGATAGGGACAAAGATCGCTATAAACAACAGCAACAAAAAGTATCCACCCAGAGATGCATGGGATGGTAATTGGAATGAAAATGCCACTAACTTTCATTTGCAATCATGGCCAATGACTCCTATTTATCTTCCTGATGGCAATTATGCAGTTGATGGAGGATATGGTGTTAATGTTGTTCAAACTGAGGAACAAGGCGGCTACCGTACAAGAGATAACAGCGAATCGTGGTTGACAGGTCTTGTCAAACTAACGCCAGTTAAACATATGACATTTAACATGGATTATTCGTTCAATATAAGTAATACCCGGGATTTAGATTACCGGCGACTAATACCTGTTTATGGCAATAAAGGCCAAATATATACATATTATAAAGCTACCAATCCAAGTAATGTAACCAGGAGGAGTAACGATGGCAGATACTATGCATTTAATGCTTATGCAGATTATGAAAATACATTTAACAAGAAGCATTATTTTAAAGCAATGGTAGGGTTCAACCAGGAAAATTCTTCCAGTAGCTATTTCGATGCAAAACGCGAGAATTTGATAGTTGAAACCATGCCTTTCATGTCCCAGGCTTCTGGTCAGCAATATGTTTCCGATGCAGCCTCGGAATATGCCATCAGGGGTGCATTTTCCCGTTTGAATTACAGTTTCGACAACCGTTATTTGATCGAGTTGAATGGTCGCTACGATGGTACATCAAAATTCCCCAGTAAAGACCGGTTTGCATTTTTTCCTTCAGCATCAGTGGGATGGCGTATCGATAATGAAGGATTCTTTGCAGGCTTGAAACATTCAATTAATCTATTGAAATTCAGGGGTTCTTATAGTAATTTGGGAAATCAGAGTGTTTCAGGTAATTATCCATATATTGCAACATTTGGTTCAGGCACAGTTGGTTATCTTATTAATGGAGCTTTGCCTATGACCGTTACAGCCCCGGGATTGGTAAGCCCGACTTTGACATGGGAAACAGTTACACAGCGGGATTTAGGTATTGATTTTGCAGTTCTGGACAGTAGATTAACCGGAACCTTTGATGTTTACAGGCGGGATACCAAAAACATGCTTACCAGGTCGCAAACATTACCTGCTGTTTTAGCTGTCGCTGAGCCGCAGTCCAATGCTGCTGATATGAAGACTACCGGATTCGATCTTACACTTTCCTGGAACCATAGCATTAATAAACTAAAATATGGAATTACATTTATATTATCTGACAATAATTCGGTAATTACAAAATTTAGTAATCCATCAGGAATTATTTCTGATTACTATGTAGGCAGAAAAATGGGTGAAATCTGGGGTTTTGAAACAGGAGGTTTTTTCAAAACCGATGCAGAAGCAACAGCCTTAAACCAGACTGAAATCAGTGGTAGGGCACGTCAGGCAGGTGATATATGGTTTAAGGATCTGAATGGTGACGGTAAGATTACCTACGGAAATGGAACGTTAGCTGATCATGGCGATAGGAAGATTATTGGAAACAGCGCCGCACATTACAGTTTTGGCTTCAAACCAAATGTGTCATGGAATGGATTTGATTTAGAGATATTCCTGCAGGGTGTTGCGAAAAGAGATGCGGTGCTGGATCCTGTCTTGTTCTTTGGTCCCTATTATGATGAATGGCAAGTGCCAAATAAGGTGCTTACAGATTATTGGACACCGGAAAATCCTAATGCTTATTTCCCCAGGCCTCTTTTAAATACAGGCGCTGATGTACTTGTTACTCAGACTCATTTTTTGCAAAATGCTGCCTACATGAGATTAAAACAATTAACATTTGGATATACAATTCCCGTTAATTTGAGTAAAAAATTGGGGATTGATAGGTTAAGAATCTATTTCTCTGGCAATAATTTGCTGACAGTCACTAATATGATTAAGATTGCTGACCCGGAACAGGCTGATTTTGTAGGCTCACAGGGAGTGGGTGGCGCATTAAGTTATCCTCTAAACAAGTCATTCTCGATGGGCGTAAATATTGATTTTTAACTGCTAAAACACACACACATGAAAAATGTATATGTCATAATTATTATAACGTTATTTACTGCAATAGCATGTAATAACGATTATTTGGAAAAATTTCCTTTAGATCGAATTAATGATGCCACTTTCTGGAACTCTGATGCAGATTTAGCATTGTATGCCAATCAATTTTATCCGGATTTAAAACCTTCAAATCCTAACACCAATTCAGCCTGGTCATTAGAAAACCCAACTGATAATAACGGGCCTGCAAGCCGATTTCTCTATAGCTGGAATGAGGCCAATGTTCCGGCAACAGGAGGTGGATGGGGGAAAGGTGACTGGGCTAAAATACGCAGCTGCAATTATGCCCTTGACCATATCGCTTCAATGAAAAAAAATGTTTTGGTGTTACAGTACGAGGCCGAGATACGTTTTTTTAAAGCGTTCTATTACTTTGCCAAAGTAAAATATTTTGGGGATGTGCCATGGCTGGAACACACTTTACAAATTGATTCAAAAGAATTATTAGGGGCAAGGGATTCTAGAAAAACAGTGATTACCAACATGTTAAAAGACTTGGATTTTGCCGTGACCAATTTGCCTGAAAAATCAGGCGCCGACCGGCTTACTAAATATGCAGCGCTTGCCTTAAAATCAGAGGTGTGTTTGTACGAAGGTACATTCAGAAAATATCGTAACCTCGGAGATTTTGAGCCAATGTTTCGGGCAACTGTTGATGCTGCTTCAACAATCATGAGTTCCGGATTATTCTCCGTTTATTCAACTGGTAAGCCTGCGGAGGATTACTTCAACCTGTTTATTCAGGATGAATTAAAGGGGAACAGTGAAGGGATCATGGTTCAACGATATATTAAAGCCTTACGTACACAAAGTCATGTTCGTCTAAGTAATGAGACACATGCAGGATACACGGAAGATTTTGTTCAAACGTATCTTTGCTCTGATGGTTTGCCTATTTCTCTAAGCCTTTTATACAAAGGCGATGCAGTATTTGGGGATCAATTTATTAACAGGGATCCCCGCATGCAACAATCTGTGTACAATTCTGATCGTCCGTATACTATATATCAGGATGGAACAAAGTATTATAAGCCAATGCCGGAGTTTTCCTCGCTCCGTAGCTTTACAAGTTACTATATTCTGAAAGGTTTCAACCCTGATATTCGTTACATGGAAACGGCTGACTTTGGTATTATTGATGATTTCATTTTCCGCTATTCCAAGACATTGCTTGAATATGCTGAGGCAAAGGCAGAATTGAACGAGTGCACTCAAACAGATTTAGACAAATCGCTCAACCTTTTGAGAGACCGGGTAAAAATGCCCCATCTATCCATAGCAGTAGGCTTTGCTGATCCGAATTGGCCAAAATGGGAAGTATCGGTGACGCCGCTTATCAATGAGATCCGTCGTGAGCGCCGCATTGAGCTGGCTGACGAGGGCTATCGTTGGGATGACTTGGTGCGTTGGAAAGCAGGGAAATTACTTGAAAACATAAAAGTTGTTCAGGGAGCGCGCGATCCGGCGACAGGTCAATACCGTGTTTTGTACCCAGGTTTTACGAGAGTCTGGAATGATAGGCTATACCTGCACCCAATACCTACACAGGAACTAACACTGAATCCAAAGTTGACACAAAATCCTGGCTGGTAAAATTTGAATTAATGAGCTTGAGATTTTCTCAAGCTCATTAATATAAATGAATAACCTCCGGTGTAACCGGCAGAATAGGAACTCATGCAAAGTTGAACTCCTGCCTGTAGCTGGCAGGGGTTTAACTTTGTTCTGAATAAGGATTAATACACTATTTGTCTACATGACTATTTGATAAAAACTCGTTATGATAACAGAAATAATCAAATACAGATTAAGAAAACCCATACCTCTATTAAAATCAATAGTTTTGTTGCTAATTTTTACGGCATTATGTATTTCAGCAAGTTCACAATCTGGCAAATTGTATATCGGAACAGCTACAGCTGATATTTCGCCGAAGCTGCCTGTGGCCCTCGATGGGCAGTTCAACCTGAGGATTGCCCACACAGCGGAAACACCTCTCACGGCTAACGTTGTGGCACTGGAAACACGCCACGGCGACCGGTCACTCGACCTGGCTATCATGGTCTCCTGCGATCTGGTAGGTATCCCGAATGTAGTACTCAGTATGGTTCGCGACGAGGTTCATAAGCGTCTGCCCACTTTGGATGTGACGAAGATCTTCCTGAACGCAATCCATACACACACGGCGCCTGTCTTGGTGAATGACTATGATTTTTGGGGGTATAAGATTCCCGGGGAAGGTGTTACTCAGGTGGATGCCTACCGGGGCTTCTTTGTTAAATGCGTGGCCGAAGCGATCGTAAAAGCATGGAACCGCCGTCAGCCTGGCAGCGTTACATGGGGGCTCAGCAATGCCCTGGTTGCCTATAACCGAAGGGCTGTTTATGCTGATGGAACTGCGAAGTTGTATGGAAGAACAAATTCACCCGAGTTTCGAAATATTGAGGGTTATGAAGATCACGATGTCAATATACTCTTCTTCTGGAACCAGGCCCAAAAGTTGATTGCAGTGAACATCGAAGTGGCCTGCCCGGCACAGGAAGTTGAGAATGACACTGTAGTGAATGCTGATTACTGGCATCCGATACGTGTCGCGCTAAGGCAACGCTTTGGCGCTGATCTGTGTGTGTTTGGTTGGATCGGAGCTGCGGGAGACCAGTCGCCGCACCTGATGTACCGTAAGGCGGCCGACGAACGGATGCGTAAACTCCGCAATTTGAGCCGTTTGGACGAAATTTCCCGTCGCATCGTTCGTGCTGTTGATGAAGCATACGAGGCTGTGATGGACGATCGCCACACTGATGCAGTGTTGATCCATAAGGTAGAGACTCTCCGGTTACCGAAGCAATTGGTAACTGAGGCAGAATGTGCGGAAGCGAAGGCTGAGCGCGATAAAGCTACGGCGCAGATTGCCGCAGATCCGAAGACAGCCGATCAGGTCCTTGCTAAGATGAAGTGGTACGGAGACGTTGTCACGAGGTTTGAAAAACAGAAAACTGACCCGCAGCCGAAATACGAAATGGAGATTCACGTGCTACGCATCGGAGATGTGGCTTTGTGTACCTATGGAATCGAACTTTTTACTGACTACGGGATTCAAATTCAGGCGCGCAGCAAAGCCTTACAGACATTTGTAATCGAGATTGCAGGGCCCGCCGACTATTACCTGCCTACGGAAAAGGCTGTTAAGGGCGGCAGTTATAGCGCCATCATGGAAAGCAATATAGTCGGCCCGGAAGGTGGTCAGATGTTGGTGGACCGCACTGTAGAACTGATCAACGATATGTTTCCTGTCGCGAAGTAATAATTATAAACTAACTGAAAATATAAAATAGTACAAAAGGAAGACTAAAATGAAAACTTTGTTAAAACTAATGTTAAGTATATTATTATTTACTGTTTCGCTACATGCGGCTCATGCAGATGGTAAAATGACTTTGGTAGATCCTAAAAAACCTGTCCCGAAAATAGTGATCAGTGCAACTGCAACAGAAGCCGAAAAATACGCAGCAGCAGAAATGCAAACTTATCTTGGCAAGTTGACAGGCAGGGTCTTTACGGTAATAGATGATCAAATCATTCCAACTGGGGTTATCATTTCTATCGGGCAAAATAAGTTATCGGTGAGTTATCATCCGGAGAAGCTTGGAGTTGAAGAGTATATAATGGACGTTAAACCAAATTTGCTTTTGATAGTTGGAGGCAGAAAACCATCCAATGAAGATACTAATCCGGAACGCGGAACTTTATACGGTGTTTATGATTTTCTGGATAGCCTCGGAGTTCGCTGGTATCGTCCGGAAAGTTGGGGAGAGTATGTTCCATCAATAAATAAAGTTAGTGTTAAGTCAGGTAAAACACAGAAAAAACCGTATTTTAATTATAGGGCCGGTCTGTCCGGGTACAGGCCTTACGAAACACCAGACCAGCGGGTAACCGGAGTACCCTGGTGTGTTAGAAATCGTCTGAATGGGGGGAATTTTGAAGCAAAATTTGGTGGAGGTGTAGCTCCCCTTGGTAGCCATAGTTACCAACGTCTTATCCCTAATAGCATGTACTATCCAACCCACCCGGAATATTTCGCTTTAATAAACGGGCAGCGCTCAAATAATGAAAGTGCCCAGCTTTGTTTAAGCAATAAAGATTTGAAAACAGAATTTGCAATTAGGGTTATAGCAGCAGCAAATAGTTCCCCCTCAATGTCAATAGTATCGATAGAACCCAACGATGGGCATTTATGGTGCGAATGCGCTGACTGTAAAGCAATGGACGATCCAAACCTGATTGCCGGGCATAATGGGAAAGTGTCTATGAGTAACAGGGTTTATGCTTTTAGCAATATCATAGCGAATAAGGTAAAAGCGCAAAGACCGGATATTAAACTAAGTTTATTAGCCTATTCGACACACACAGAAGTACCAACTTTGGTATCTGAATTGGAACCATCAATTGTTATTCGTGCGACAGCATATGATGGTGGATATAGCGATTACTCAAGAGATTTGCGAGATACGGCAAGCAAACAGAATGCAGCATTTCTAAAGGTAATTGAAGGGTTCTCTAAACTTGGCGCTGAGCTTACAACTTACGAATACTACACAGGATATGCCTGGTGGGGCCCAATGCCTGTTGTGCATGTTCTGAAAGACAGATTAAAGGAATACCTCAAACTTGGATTAAAGGGTTCTTCTACGCAGGCCAACCCTATCCACTGGGGCCCCCAGGGGATCAATATGTATATGTTCACCAAGCTATTGTGGAATCCTTATTTAGATGTGGATAAGGAGCTTGACCTATATTATAAAAACTATTACGGTCCAGCCGAAAAACCGATGAAAGCTTACCATGAGTATTTAGAAAATATAGCTTATAAGGGTAAGTATTGGGGCTCCGGGGGCTATCAGTTCTGGGATCTTATAGGTAAAGCTGAACTTGCCCAGATGAAAACTTATATGGATCAGGCCAAAGCGTTGGTAGCAGGTAAACCTATCTATGAAAAAAGGCTGGAGGGGGTTTGGGCCGGTTATGAGATAACCCGCCGTATCAGGGAAATGCAATGGCTTGAAACTACAGGCAAAATTGCTGAATCAAAGGCTATGGCTAATAGCATATTGGATTTTATTGAATCATACCCAACCGAATGGGTTTTTCAATGCAGCACAAGAGCAGATATGGATAAACATAGTGATGTTTTCTTCAACAGCCTGATGGACCATTATTTAAATTTAAAATAATATGAAAACGATATTGACATTATGGTTTCTTGCAATTGGTTCATACCCTTTATTTGCGCAGACACCACTGACAATAGAGGGAACTGTTGTAAATAATAAAGTGACGGGATGGTGGGATGGGGTTATTATTCCAAGAGACGTGCCTGCTACGCTTATTTATCGGAATAACTCCATTACATCAGCAAATAAAGAGGGATATATGCTGCAGGCTGGAGAGGAAGGAATAAATAACAATAATAATCATCTGGATGGAGCTTTAATAACCGGCAATAAAGTAATGTGGACTGGGACTGATTTGACGTGTATCACTCACGGGTTATTCACGGGTTGTAATATTAATGTTAGTGTCCTGTATAATTACCTTTATAAAGTTCCAATGGGTATAATACGCAAGTCTGTTACAGGGATGGCCAATACTTCAGGAGGAGTTGCTTACAATATCATTATCAGCCCAAATGTTGGCGGTGTGGTAAAAGGCATGAAAAATGTTAACTGGTACAATAATACTTTTTACCAGGAAAGAAGTTCATCCAGACCCCTTATCGAAATTTATACAAATGATCTTGCACCTACTTTGCCTTCTACTGGGTGCAAAGTTAAAAACAATATATTCTATACTAAATACCAGACATTGAATGTATCTGTTGATGGTGGAAGTTCATCTGGTTTTGAATGCGATTATAATGTTTATTATTGTGAATCAGGAGATCCAGTTTTTAGATTTGATGGGGCAACTAAAACCTGGGCACAGTGGAGAGCCTTGGGTTATGATGCTCATTCGGTCATAGTGAATCCAGGATTCATAAATACTACTGACTTAGTTCCAACAGTCCGATTGGATTATGGAACAAATCTTGGGACAGCCTGGCAAACAGGATTATCAACAACCGCTGTATGGGTCGAAGGTTCATCCCCAACAACGGCAAATCAAAATGGAAAATGGCAGGCAGGTGCAAGAGTCTTTAATGTTACAGGGACTTATTAACTATAAATAAATCATCATGAAAAAAATAGTACTGAACTTATTCCTGTTAGTTATTATTTCCGGATTATCATTCAATGCATTTGCTCAAAAGCAAAAGGTAATATTTGACTGTGATTTAGGAGGTGACATTGACGATGCTTATGCGCTGTCTCTACTTATCGCAAGTCCGGAGCTCGAAATACTGGGTGTTGTTATGGACTTTGGTAATACTCCTAAAAGGGCTCAGATTGCATGCCGGATGTTGTATGAAACAGGTTTGGAAAACATACCTGTCGTAATTGGTCGTAAAACTGAAGATACTTATTATAATCAGTTCTATTGGGGTGAGGGGTTCGACAAAATAAAACCTGTTAAACAAGGAGCGGCTGACTTTATTATAGAACAGTTAAAAAAATACCCCAATGAGGTTATTCTTATAACAGTAGGCCCTGTTCCAAATATGTCTGATATTCTTGATAAAGAGCCTGGCGCCCTGAAACTGGCAAAACATGTTTATTCAATGTTTGGTTCGTTTTACATGGGACGCAATAGCAGTCCCATTCCAGCTAATGAGTATAATGTAGCACAAGATATCAGCGCTGCCAAAAAATTTGCCTCCTCCGGGGCAAAAATTACCTATGCAGGACTTGATATAACTTGTTATGTTAGTCTTAAACTTGAGCTAATTGAACTTTTGAGCCAACGAAAATCCCCACTTACGGATGCCGTTGTAGGCCTTTATTCCCTATGGCATATTGGGGCAAATGCAAAACCAGAACCTGTACTATATGATGCAGTGGCAGTTGCAATGGTTATTTGGCCTGAATTGTTTAAAACCAGAAAAGCCTTTGTTAAAGTGACTGATGATGGATATACAGTTATTGACGAAAGCAAAGAACCAAATTGTGAAATTGGAGTGACAATTAATACCAATGAATTTTTAAATAAATATATGGATAGATTGATGAAACAGAACCTTATGAGGAAATAATCAAGTTATGATTTAAAATAATATTTCAATGAAAACAGAAAGAATTAAAAACCGGAATACAGTATCTTTAAATGGCCCCATACCTCAATTAAAGGCAATAATTTTGTCGCTTTTTTTTGCGACACTATGTATTGCGGCGAATTCGCAAACCCAGGAACTGAATATAGGTACTGCAACAACCGATATTACTCCGAAGCTGCCTGTGTCCCTGAGTGGGCAATTTCGCGTAAGAATAGCACAGACAGCAGAGACGCCGTTGACGGCCAATGTAGTGGCCATTGAAGCAAGAGAGGGTAGCCATTCACTTGATGCAGCGATAATGGTTTCGTGCGACATTATTGGTATCCCAAACGATTTTCTTAAAACAGTTCGCGATGAGGTGCACAAACAAATACCAGAAATGGATGTGTTGAAAATCTTCTTGAATGCAACTCACACACATACCGCACCAGTTTATGATAATGAGTATAAAATCTTCTTTGTTCCGAAAGTCGCCGAAGCGATTGTTAAGGCATGGAAGAATCGGCGCCCGGGGAGTGTTTCATGGGGACTAAGTCATGCAGCCATTGCCTACAACCGAAGAGCTGTTTACTTTGACGGATCAGCAAAAATGTATGGAAATACCAATTTGCCTGAATTTTTAAACCTGGAAGGGACTGAAGACCATGATGTTAATTCGCTTTTCTTTTGGGACAAGAGTGGCAAATTAATGGCCATAAATATTAATGTTCCCTGCCCGGCGCAGGAAGCAGAGGTACGATCAGCAGTAAATGCTGACTACTGGCATCCCGTTCGTGAGAAGCTAAAGGAACGCTTTGGACCCGACCTGGTTGTACTTGGATGGATAGGTGCGGCAGGAGACCAGTCACCAAGGCCCTTGTATCGTAAGGCTGCTGAAGCACGAATGATCAAACTACGTAATTTGAGCCGTTTGGATGAAATCGCCAGGCGAATTGACCTGGCTGTTGAAGAAGCTTACGAAACCGTTAAGGATGATCGTTATGCGAATGCACAATTAATCCATAAGGTGGAAACCCTGGCTTTACCGAGGCGATTGGTTTCCGAAGAAGAATATATTTTCTCAAAAGCGGAAATTGATAAAGCTTCAGCACAACTTGCAGCAGACTCAACACTGGCTAACGAACTTTTAGCCCGAATTAGATGGAACAATGTTGCTGTGGACCGTTTCGAAAAGCAAAAAATAGGTCCGGACCCAAAAATGGAGACGGAGGTACATGTGCTTCGCATTGGGGACGTAGCAATTTGTACCAATCAATTTGAGCTTTTTACCGACTACGGAATCCGGATCCAGGCCCGTAGCAAGGCATTACAGACATTTGTTATCCAGTTGGCAGGGCCGGGATCATACCTGCCAACAGAAAAGGCGGTTAAGGGGGGCGGTTACAGCGCTACCATACAAAGTAACCAGGTAGGTCCCGAAGGTGGTCAGATTTTAGTTGACCGTACTGTAGAACTGATCAATAGCCTTTGGCCCGAAATAAAGTAGTCATACATATCAATCAATTGCAAAGGAAAATGTCTTCTTAAATTCAAGATATGAAAAAAGTTAATAATTTGATCAAATTATTTAACCTTCTTGGGGTAGGTTTAAAGGTATTAATTATTTGGAGCTTTGGAGTCATTATTGCCCAGGCGCAAGCGACCAGTTCAATCTGTACTATTGACTTTTCGAGGCCGGGGGCTATAGTTGCCCCAATTTGCAGGGGCCAGCAGATTGAGGAATTCAACCACCAATTTGAGGGAGGCTTATACGCCCAGTTGATTAATAATCCTTCGTTTGAAGAGATAGACATCAAATTTAACAGTATCCCCACTGCTAATTGGTTTTTGGTAAAATCAGGATCATCTAATGGTAATTTACATGGCCAAATTTCCAGTGAAACAAGTATGCTGAACAGCCATCAAAACCATTGTATTAAACTTGAGGTTATTTCTGTGGCTTCAGGAAGTGTAGGGCTGGCAAATGGAGGTTACTGGGGGATTAAACTGGAAAACAATACAAAATATAAAGTTTCTTTTTGGGCTAAGAAAGGTTCAAATTACAGGGGTACTATAAAAGCAAAACTGGAAAGTAACGATGGTACTGTTTACGCGCAATCGTCAAATTTTAAACCGACTGCGAACTGGCAGCATTTTACTTGTGATCTTACTACCAGTGGTATATCAAGTGTTGCCGGAACCAACCGTTTTGTAATATACGCTTCAACGGCAGGAGATGTATATTTTGATGTAGTCACAGTTATGCCGCCAACCTGGAAGAACCGTTCAAATGGTCTGCGGCCCGATCTGGCGGAAAAACTGGATGCTTTAAAATTCAAATATGTACAGTTTCCGGGTGGTTGCACCGCAGAGTCTGGTAATATGGATACTTGTTGGAATTGGAAGAATTCAATCGGTCCTCTTGAGCAAAGACCCGGCTCCACGAGAAATCGCTGGTTTTATAAAAACGACCTCTATTTTGGTTTGGATGAGTATTTACAATTGTGTGAAGATTTGGGAGCTGAGCCGGTTTATACCACCTCGTCCGGAATAAGTGAAAGGCCAAATTCGCTTGAATGGTGGGCTGTTTGTCCGCTTGATAAAATGCAGCCAATCATAGACGATATTCTGGATTTACTGGAGTACTGCAATGGGTCAGCAGCAACTGCGTGGGGAGCTAAACGGGCTGCAAACGGCCATCCGGCGCCTTATAATCTCAAATACATTGAAATAGGAAATGAAAATGGGGTGAAGGAAACAGTCAGTGATTATAGTTCACGCTATGCTAAGATACATAAAGCTTTAAAAGCTGCATATCCTAATCTTCAGGTGATGTACAATGGTGGTCGTGGTTTCAATGAATATTCGCATGCACCTCAATATTCCCATACACTTGGAAATCCGGTTGATTTTGTTGATGAACATTTTTATAAAAAAGATCTGTCACTTTTGTACAACAAATACGATAGTATCGATCCGGCCTGTAAAAAAATATGTGTCGCTGAATATGCGACTTCAATCAAAGGAAACGGAGGAAATGTAATTGGTAACTTTGGAGATGCACTTGGAGATGCTGTTTTCATGCTGGGATGTGAAAAAAATTCAGAGAGAATGTGGTGGACAGGATATGGCAATTATGCCGGCGTTGTAGGCCACAGTGATTATGGTCCCTGCATTGTCTGGAATGATGCTGTATCCAGCTTTGTTACACCTTCATATTATATGCAAAAAATGTTGTTCTCTGATAATCAGGGGACACATGTTTTGCCTTTCACCCAAAATACAGCGAATTGTTTCTGGTCTGCATCGGTTGATACCGAATCAGGCAAAAATGATGTTCTCCTGAAAGTAGCCAACAACAAAGTCGCATCCGAAACAGTAACTATTTCTTTAAAGGGTGTTGGTAAAGTTAATCCGGTCGGCCAATTCACTGTTTTGACAGGTACACTTGATGCTGAAAATTCGATTTCGAACCCAACCAAAGTTATACCGTCAGCGGGCACATTTACTGCCGGGAATGCTTTTATTTATACATTCCCTGCAAACTCAGTAAGTGTTCTAAGAATCAGTGTATTATAATTAACACTTAACCAATGATACAAAAAAAACTAACACTATCGCTTTTCTATCTTTTCTTCCTGAGTTTCCACATACTGGTTGGCCAGCCAGTCGAGAAACTGATCAAAATTTTTGTTGTCCCCGATCACGCCAACTGGGTATATCAATTGGGCGAAACGGCCCGTTTTTCAGTTACCGTGATGAAGAACAGCCAACCCATTCAAAATGTGAAAATAAAATACGAAGTTGGTCCCGAAATGATGGCCCCGATCCCAAAAGACTCTGTTATCCTAAAAGATGGACAGTTCAGAATTGAAGGGGGAACCATGAAAGAATCCGGATTCCTGCGTTGTAAAGTTTCGGCAATTGTGGAGGGTGTTCGTTACGAAAACCTTGCCACGGCTGCTTTTGTACCGGAACAGATTAAACCGACAACCGAATTTCCTGCCGAATTTCTTGAATTTTGGAACAACGCCAAAGCCGAAGCTGCAAAAATACCGATGGATGCAAAACTGACGGGTCGAGAAATTTAATAATTAAAAGCAGTGAAGGTTTAGGAAAGCAGCCATTCCTGCCTGGAAAAATGAGTCAAACAATTAAAGCAATTGCAATTTTTCAGTTTTTGGTTGTCGGACTGAGTGTATCTGCCTGGTTAACTAAAATAATACCATATCCAAATAATGTAAAAGAGTTGGAAGGGATATTTACCATTTAACTGTAGCTAAAACTTGATAAAATCTGAACTGGTAGAATTAAAATTGATTTAAATTTATAAGTTTGTTGGTCTAAACTGAGGGAAAATGTATCTCAACCAGGCAAATAGCTTTAATGAGATTTATACTAAGTATTACAGAAAATCATATTTGTATGTGAAATCATACATCCATGATGACATGGCCTCTGAGGATATAGTCTCAGAGGCTTTAATCAAATTGTGGGAAAAAATGAAACAGGGGCCGCTAGACACGGTGTTACCGTTTTTATTTACAATCTTAAAGAACCAATCGCTCGATTACCTCAAGCATAAGGTAATAAAAAAAAATGTTCACGAAGCTGTACGTGATGCTTTAAAGCGTGAATTGGAGATACGGACTACTACTTTAGAGGCAAGCGATCCAGTAGATATTTTCTCGGTTGAGGTTCAGCAAATCATTGAAACCACACTCAACTCACTTCCGGAAAGAACCAGGGAAATATTCATTATGAGCCGCTTTGGAAACAAGCCTCACAAAGAAATTGCAGAACTTAATAAAGTCACTGTAAAAGGAGTCGATTACCATATCATGCAATCAGTTAAAGCGTTAAGAATCGCACTCAAAGATTATTTGCCATTTCTTGGTACATTAACATTTCTGCATTAAAAAAAATAGAAAAACGACTAGTGATTCGCTGACTTCAATCGTTCTTTTAACAGTTGGGAAAAAGAAAAAAATCCCGGCAGTTAAATAGAACTTTTGAAAGATGAATACAGAACTACTACAGAAATATATTGAAGGGAGTTCTTCCGAGACAGAAAAAGTAACTATCACTAAATGGTTAGATTCTGATCCTAAACACATGAAGGAATTTCTTGCCTTGCGAAAATTGCATGACATTACTATCTGGCAAACTTCTCTTGCGGACAAGAAAATTAAAAAATCTTCCGAAAAACATTCAAACAGGTCATGGAAATATATTTACATTGAAGTTTTCAAAATTGCTGCAATATTGCTGGTTGCAATTTTAATTTCACAATATTTCCTTTCCGAACCAAGTGTAAAATATCCTGTTGCGATGCAAACCATAAATATTCCTGCAGGACAGCGTGCGGAAATTACACTTGCGGATGGCACCAAAGTTTGGTTAAATGCAAAAACGACCTTTACCTTTCCAAATCAGTTTTCTGAAAAAACTCGAGAAGTGAAGCTCGATGGTGAAGGTTTCTTTGAGGTTACTTCCAATAAATCGAAGCCATTTATTGTAAAAACTGAGAAGTACGACATTAAGGTGCTGGGGACAAAATTCAATTTAATGGCCTATCGGGGAAAAGGAATTTTCGAAACTTCGCTTCTGGAAGGTTCGGTTGAAGTTATTAAATCGGGAGACAGCAAAGATGGAATAATGATCAAGCCTGACGAACAAATTTTTGAGAAAAACAATCGTTTGGTCATTGTCCCTATTGTTCACATGAACCACTTCTTATGGAAAGAGGGAATAATTAGTTTTAATGATGAAATTTTTCCTGAACTGGTTAATAAACTTGAACTTTATTTTGACCTGAAAATTAAAGTGAAAAATGCGAAAATCATGAACTATCGATGTACCGGAAAATTCCGGACGAAAGATGGAGTAGAGCATATTCTGAAAGTTTTGCAGTTAAGCAATAAATTTAGTTTCAAGATCGACGATAAACTGAACATAATCACAATCGAATAAATAAACATTATCAATAAAAGTAACTGCCTATGAAGTAAAAATGAAAAAAGCCGAAAAGTGCGCTAACACTTTTCGGCCAAAGGTCGCTACCTGACCTGCTCTCAAAACAAATTCAAGTAAAAACAACCAAAAAACAAATGTATGAAAAATTATTTGTCAAAGGATCTCTTTGACTCAACTAATCAACTAATTCGAAAGATGAGAACAACATTTCTGCTACTTCTTGTGTTTGCATCTTCGTTGTTTGCCACAAATGTCCGTTCACAGGTTGCAAAAGTGAGCATTGTAATTAAAAACGCCAGTATTCTTCAGGTACTCGAAGCAATCGAAAGTCAAACTGATTACCTTTTTGTATATGACAAAAATGCGTTTGATCTTAATCGTGAAGTTTCCCTTGAAGTGAAAAATCTACCGGTTGCCGAGGTTCTCACCGATGTATTCAGCAATACTAATGTGGTATATGCAATGGAAGGTACAAATATAATGCTAATGCAAAAGAGTGAGAATCAACAGCCACAAAAATCGGTTTCCGGAAAAGTAACAGACTCTTCCGGAGCAACCTTGCCGGGTGTTTCAGTTGTTGTTAAAGGGACCACAATAGGGGTAATCACTGATGCTCGCGGAAATTATTCATTGTCTGGTATTCCGGCTAATTCCATCCTCATATTCTCTTTTGTCGGAATGAAATCCCAGGAGATAACGATTGGTAACAAAACTGCAATTAATGTTGTTTTGGTAGATGAATCTATTAATTTGGATGAGGTAGTGGCGATTGGATATGGTACCGTGAAAAGACAAAACTTAACCAGTTCGGTATCAGTAATTCGCAGCGAAGCAATTCAATCCCGGCCGGTTCCAACCTTGAGTGAGGCATTTGCCGGACAGTTAGCCGGGGTAAGGGCCCAAAACACGACAGGTATTCCGGGAGCAGAGCTGCAGATACGCATCAGAGGCATCAATACGATCAACGGAAACACCAACCCTTTGTATGTGATTGACGGAATTGCCAGAGATGACATGAAAGATATTAACCCGAGTGATATCGCTTCTATTCAGGTATTAAAAGATGCATCTGCCTCCGCTATTTATGGTTCACGCGGGGCCAATGGCGTTGTTTTGATTGAAACCAAACAAGGAACAGGTAAGCCATCTTTCAACTTTGAGTCTTTTTATGGATTTCAAAACGCCAGCAAAAAAATGGCTATGATGAGTCCGAACGAATACCTGGCATTTTATGCATGGTACAGAAATGACGCATGGTTACGACAGGGACATTCAATGAAAGATCCGATGTCGTCAAGACCGGCATCCCTTCAAATTCCTGCCGCATGGTACGATTATGCGAAAAATGGTACCGATTGGCAAGATGCCATTCTGACTACCGCTCCGATACAAAACTACCAGCTATCGGCATCGGCGAAAAATGATATGGGAAGTTTATATCTATCGGGTGGTTATTTTGACCAGGATGGTATTGTTTACGGCAGCTACTATAAGCGTATGAACTTTAGGTTCAATGGAATCTTAAATGTCAGTGACCGCATTAAGATTGGAATGACAGTGGCTCCGTCCTATTCTGACCAGGACAAAAAGGCTACTGAGGGTAAAGAACTGGCGGTGCATCATGCATTGAACATGACGCCACTGGCAGCGATTAATTCTTCGACCAGGGACTGGGGATATCCGGTGGGTATCGGAACAATATATCCTAACCCCCTGGAACAATTAAAAGAAACAACCGACATTACAAAAATGAGTACGTTCAACACCTCAGTTTGGGGGCAATTTGAACTAATGAAAGGACTTTCATTTAAATCACAATACAGTTACGACCACCGAAGCAGCGTTTATGAGTATTTTCAGCCCGGTAATGTAACATACAGTAACGGATTTATTACAATTGGCAATAGCAATTCCAGTGCCTGGGACGATTGGTCCATCCAGAATACGATGGTATACGATAAAACGTTCAAAGACCAGACATTGAATGTTTTGATCGGACAAAGCGCGGAGGCGCACAGGTCTTTTAATATTTTTGCAAATGCGACCGGATGGCCCAATGACAATGTGACAACCTTGAATGTAGCAAAGACCCCGACAGGGGCTACGACATACAAAACAGAAAACAAGGGAGTTTCGTTTTTTGGAAGGGCAGATTATGGTTACAAAGACAAATATCTGCTGAAGGCCAGTATCCGCTATGACGGGTCTTCCAGGTTCGGAAGTAACAATAAATGGGGGCTCTTTCCTTCAACATCTGTCGGTTGGAAAATCAACAGGGAATCCTTTTTAAGCGATACCAAATGGATTAATTTGCTAAAACTAAGGGCAGCCTGGGGTAAAGCAGGTAATGACAGGATTGGGGATTATGATTATATGGCCAAACTGACCGGAGATAATGCTTCCTGGGGCAATGCCATTGTAAGTGGCTTGGCCCCTTCCAATATCGAAAATCAAAATTTGAAATGGGAATCAACTGCAACAACGGATATTGGTATTGACTTTACAGGTTTCAATAACAGGATACAGGTTAATTTGGATTATTACAAGAATAAAACGGATAATCTGCTTTTCAATGTTCCGGTCCCCAACACAACCGGTTTTTCAAGTTTCAGGACCAACATTGGATCAGTTCAAAACGAAGGTTGGGAAATAGATTTGACCACGCACAATACCACCGGAAATATCAAATGGACCACACAGGTTAACCTTTCCCACGAAAAAAATAAGGTACTCGACATGGGGGGCGTTACCCAGTTTATCAGCAGTAGTTTCGATGGTCAGTTTATTACGCGTGTTGGCGGCCCTGTTTCCCAATTCTATGTATATCGTTCAGACGGGCTCTTAAAAACCACTGATTTTGACAGCAATAAAAAGGCATTGGTTCCGATTTTCACAGGCCAGATAGCCGGAAATGTTAAGTATATTGATCAAAACAATGACAAAAAGATAGATGCTTCCGATTTGGTTCCTTACGGTAACAATATCCCCGATTTAATTTATGGGATGACCAATACAGTCCAATGGAAAAATCTAGAATTGAGTGTTTTATGTCAGGGACAGATCGGAGGGGACGTAATGTTTCTGGGGCAACGACAGCTTGACGTTGCTGCTTTCTGGGGACCAAATAATTTTTCCAGATGGGTGCGTGCCTGGAAACCTGATTATGAAGCCATTTATGGTGCGGGAGAAAACCCAATTCCAAATATCCCTGGCGTTGATATGTCATGGGATGGTAAGACTTCTTTGGGTATAGCAGGTAATTATGTTGTTGGTAATGACGATAACCGGATTTATGACGGTTCTTTTTTCAGGGTTAAAAACGTTACGTTGAGTTATACATTACCTAAAAAGATTCTGAACCGAACATTGTTAAAATCAGCAACAGTTTATACCTCAGTTGACAATCTGGTAACCTTTGATAATTATCCTGGTTATACTCCGGAAACGAACAGTTTTGGTAACGCTACCACCCAGCCCGGGGTTGACTATGCTACTTATCCATTATCGAAAAAATATACATTGGGTATTAAATTAACCTTTTAAAAACTGAACGATGAAAAAATATTTGATATATACCATAATGCTATTTTTTGGAATTAGCATAAACGGATGCGAAGATTTTTTAACTGTGGTTCCCATTTCGGAATACAGTGTAGATGGAGCCTATAAAACACAAACTGATTTCGGACAGGCCATTGCGGCTGCTTATTCTCAACAACAAGCGCTTTTCCAGGGAGCACAAGATAACTGGTTTAGGGGAACCATAACAAGAGGTGACGAGACAAGTGGGAATTGGGCAGGAGGACTTGCGGACATCTACGCGGGTGGAATAGACGTTTTTACAAATACTGCAATTAATTCCTGGTCGTTACCTGCCTGGCAAAAGTATTGGAGAATGATTAGCCGGTGCAATTTAATCCTTGACAAGATTGATGCGGTTGAATTTGCAAACGCAGATCTGAAAAATTACATCAGAGGGGAAGCATACATTTTAAGGGCTTATGCTTATAACTATCTTGCAATCCAATATGGGGGAATGCCATTGATTGATAAATCGATGACTTCGGATGAGATTAAAAAGATCGGCCGATCAACAAAGGAGGAAACATTGGCTTTTGCCGCCGAAGATTATAAAAAAGCTGGAACCCTGCTCCCGGCAGAATGGGCGACTGCCAGTAAAGGCCGGGCAACCAAATATGCCGCCGAAGGAATGCTGGCGCGCCTATACCTGTTTCAATCCAACTTTTCAGCAGCAAAACCGTTGTTGAGCGATATTATTACATCCGGTAAATATACTATGGAAAGTGACTATGTGAATTGCTTTACCGACTCAAAAGACAATGGTCCTGAACGGGTTTGGGAAGTTCAGTTCACCGGAGGACTATTGAACGAAGGATCACAATTGCCAACGTTATGCCTTCCTGAAGGCTTTAATGATAAAACCATTATGCCGTTCCCTGGGTCCTCAACTGCGATGCCAGTTTCCAACGACCTTTTTACAGCTTATGAACCTGGAGATAAACGCAAAGACTTATCCGTTCTATTTACAAATGGCTATAATTATATCATCAAATACGTGCACTATGACACATATACTCCTAAGTCTGGAACAGACTGGGCCAATAATCTGCCCATTCTCAGGTACACCGATGTAAAAATGATGTATGCCGAAGTATTGAACGAAGAGGGATATGCAGCCAACGGAGAAGCTTTTAATATTTTAAATTCTGTAAGGACCCGTGCCGGACTTCCATCGCTGTCGGCAACTAATTTGCCGGATAAAGTAGCCTTCCGGAATGCGATCATCAAAGAGCGCCGGGTTGAATTTGCGTTTGAAGGATTGCGTTGGTTTGATCTGATCCGTTGGGGAATTGTTCTAAATACAATAAATCAATATCTTGCTACACCGGTGCGGGGAAATGGATTGTATTCGATGAAAGATTACCAGATGATACTTCCGATTCCTTTTGAAGAAATATCAAGCTACAACGATTCGAAGATTATGCCACAAAATCCAGGTTATTAGTATTTGCTGATATTCTTAATTATTAAATTAGGAAAACGTTTATATATAGGCTCTTCCTCCTGAAGAGCCTATATATCTATTGCCATCATTATTCCTCTTAATTAAATCAAATTGACATGTTTAACGAATTAATAATAAAAAATATATATGAAGCCATTGTACTTTTGTGGCGAATAAGAAGGACTTCAATGGTTCTCATTTTTCTCCTGTTTTCGTCAGTATCAGCAATATGCGGAAACGACTTATATGTTGGCACAGCAGAGGCTAACATTACTCCAGATTTACCGGTGGCGCTGAACGGACAGTTCTATCTGCGGATCGCCCATACGGCAAGAACCCCGCTGCTTGCCAATATTGTTGCAATTGAATCACGCGATGGAGAGCGTTCACTAGAACAAACCATATTTGTATCCTGTGATCTGGTGTCTATCCCACAAATATTAACAGACCTGGTAAGAAAGCAGGTACAGCCGCAAATTCCTGAGTTAAATGTCAAGAAGATTATATTGAGCGCTACACATACACATACCTCGCCAGTTATGGAAAGCGACTTCTCAGAAATTATCCTTTATGATATACCGAAGCAAGGTGTTTCGCAACCGAATGATTATCAACAATTATTTGCCAAGCGGGTTACTGAAGCTATTGTTAAGGCTTGGATAGCCCGCAAACCCGGAAGCGTTACCTGGGGACTTACCTCTGCCACGATAGCCCATAACCGTCGTGTAGTTTATACCGATGGAACTGCAAAGATGTATGGAAATACCAATTTACCTGAGTTTCAGAATTTCGAGGGCTATGAAGATCATGATGTGAATACTCTTTTCTTCTGGAATAAAACGGGTAAGTTAATTGCAACAAGTATAGAAGTACCTTGTCCTGCCCAGGAAGTAGAGAAAGATACCGTGATTGATGCTGACTACTGGCATTCCGTGAGGGTGTCTTTAAAAAAGCGTTTTGGTTCCGGCTTGCTTGTGATGGGCTGGATCGGCGCGGCCGGCGACCAATCACCACACCTGATGTACCGGAGGGGAGCGGAAGAACGTATGCGCAACCTGGACAAATTAAGCCGTGTTGACGCTATTACGAAACGCATCGTCCATGCAGTTGGTGAAGCTTATGAAACAGTAAAAAATGACCGGCACACCGATGTAATCCTTACCCATAAGGTAGAGATGATCACCTTGCCCATGAGGATCGTAACTGAAGCGGAATATAAAGATTCGAAGTCTGTCAGTGATGAAACTGCGGCACAGATAGCGGCAAATCCTAAAGCATCGGAAAAAATGTATGGGAAGATGGTCTGGTTTGGGAATATTGTGAAACGGTATGAAATGCAGAAGACAAACCCAAATCCGACCTATGATACAGAAATCCATGTGATACGTTTGGGTGATGTGGCGGTTTGTACCAATCAATTCGAACTCTTTACGGACTTTGGCATCCGGATACAGGCTCGCAGCAAGGCATTGCAGAATTTCGTTGTTCAACTCGCAGGCCCGGGAACTTATCTGCCTACAACAAAGGCAGTGGGTGGAGGTGGTTACAGCGCTGTTTGCCAGAGCAACCTGGTTGGTCCTGAAGGTGGGCAGATGCTGGTTGAAAAGACCCTGGAATTAATAAATTCTGTCTGGTAAAAAAGAGCTTGGAATTTAGCAAACAGGTTCTAATAATAAACCTACTTCTAAAAAGTCTTTCGAAGCTGACTCAATTTTGCATGATTAACCTTATTAAACCAGCGTTCCTCATATATAAACATCTTTAAAGCCCAGATATGACTGGGTTGCAGATTTTTTCAACCCATTTCTCGGGAGATGGTCAAATTGTTTATTAACACAAAAAAAATATAATAAAAGTATGAATAAAGAATTATATCCTATTTTTCTTTTTTGTTTTGGGATTTTATGTTGTTCAGCATTAAATTGTGACAACAAACGAAATACAGAACAAATCATCGCCTCGCCAACGGTGACTCCTATAATCGGCTTGGATTCAAGTGCGCTTGGGCTGCCATATATACGAGAGTTTGTTGAATATTATTTTTCCAGCCGATGTGGCGTGAGGCCGACCTTTTCAGACGTGCCTGCGGCGCTTGGGAAACCAGGTCCGAAAATTTTCCTCTGCACAAAGGAAACAGCCAGGCTCCATGGCATTAAACTGTCGGATGGAGAAATCCAAAATGATGGGTTCCATCTTATTACCACATTAGATAAACAAGCTGCTCCGGTAATCTATTGTGTGGGAAACACAGTCAACGGAATCAAGTATGCTATTTATCGGCTTATCCATGAGTTATCTTATGATCAGTCCACGTTGTCGCTTACACACCCGGTCGCATTATCCGTTACCCCGTTTTTCGAGAACCGGCTCTCCCTGCCAGCTTTGTCTTGGACACTAGGCGACAACGAGGCTGATACCAAGTATTTCTTTTCCAATTGGAGCGAGACAAAAGTTGTCGCTATGGCCCATCTCTTCGATTTCTTCGGATTCAACGGTGTGGAGACCAACTTTGGATGTATGCCGGGCCACGATGTCACAAACGATACAACGCAAAAAAGGGTTGTTAAGTTGTGTGATGAAGAACGCCGGATCGGCGGCAAGGCAGTAGCTTTCATTTGGGGTGCAGCTTTCCAGGAAAATGAGAAAATAAATGAAGTTTGCTTCAACACCAGGGAGGATCGGGAAAAAATGCTGCAAAGTTACAAGAATCAGGCGAAAGTTATGGGTAGCCATGTGGACGCGTTTGTCTCACACTGGGCTGACCCGGGCGGAAAATATACTTGCGACTGTACGATCCGTATTCCACAATTGTACCACTTAGAACTAATGAAATCAATGCAGGAATACAATCCTGAAATAGAGAGTTTTTTCTCACTCTGGGGTTTAAAAGGTCCGACTATTCAGAATGAACGAACTGACCGTAACTCCTGGAATTGGCACTGGATTACAAAAGGCATTGATGACGTGCTCGATGCGAATCTTTTGCCTGCGAGCGTTGGGATTTGGGTGGGTGATCCTTTTGGGTTTAACCCTGATTACTGCCGGGCAATTATCAATAAAGGACGCACCCTTGGCATATGGACCTGGTATTTGGCCGACAATGAAATTCGCCAGGGACTCCACATTCACTGGAAACAAGTGTCTGAATATTTCCGGGATCTGTCGGCAGAAGACTATGCAAAAGACATCAAATGGCACCAACTTGAATCCAATCAGCAAGGAAATTGGAACAGCATAAACATGGCAGTTGGCGGCGCTATGATGATTGATCCGCGAGGTGACGCTGAACAATATGCCAGAGAGTTCTGCTCAAGCATTGTCGGTGAGAACAACGCTGACATTCTGCTGGAGATTCTTGATGCGATAGCGCGGTCACGATGTTTATACTCTCGAAACCTGGTGGGAGGAAATGCGTTCCACGATCTTGAAGGCTGGGGTTCAGGCGATCCGGGAGAGGATATCAACAGGATTCAAAAGGCGCTTGAGAGTCTGGATAAGGTGACCCTTGAAAAGAACTTTGTTCCAAAGATCCCTTACATGGAATTGATCTACGACCCTGAGGTGATGCTGTCCGATTTGAGAAAGAGCCTGCAGAATATTCTTCTGCACAATAAAGCGCGCACCAAATTGTTGGCAGCGATCGCTTCCGGAGCGTTTCAGTCGCTTACAGGAGCCGATAAGCAGGAAAGAATCAAAAAGCTTAGCAAAGAGCTGGCGCCTGTATTTGACTTTAAAGGAATCGGCACGTGTCCGGAAGCCCAAGTCTGGAATCGTTTGAAACAGACGGGACTCATTCCCGAAGTACCCCTTGTTCTGAAGAAGAAGGGAATCATTCCTGAATTATCTCATTGAAAATATGTTGCGGATTGTTTTCAAAAGGGGCAGAAACTTGTTGAAAAAACGCTGGAAATGATAAATTCTGTCTGGTAAAAAGGAGCTTTGAATTTAGTAAACAAGTAAAGGTGACGTTAATATATTGCCTCAGCAATGGATTGGGAAACAAGCTTATGCAGTAAAAATAGTAGATAGGGAAAAGAATGCTATTGTGATGGTCCCTTTTGCTGATGCAGGTCAAACCGGTGGAGATATAAAAGTATGGATACCAATGAATATAGCCAATAAATAGTATTTAATTGATTTATTGTTCGAAAACAAAACCATGAAACATAAAAAACAAACGCTGTCTTTTTTCTTTCTCTTTTTTTTGAGTTCCCTTGTACTGATTGCACAGCCGATAAAAATTGTTGTTGCTCCCGATCACGCCAACTGGGTATATAAGAAGGGAGAATCAGCACGTTTTCAGGTAACTGTGATGAAAAATAGCGAAGCTATACAAAATGTTAAGATCAAGTACGAAGTTGGTCCCGAAATGATGACTCCGACAAAGCGTGATTCAGCAGTTCTGAAAGACGGACATTTTCAGATTGAAGGCGGAACTATGAATGATGCAGGATTCCTGCGCTGTAAAGTTTCGGCAATGGTTGACGGTGTTCGTTATGAAAACCTGGCCACTGCGGCCTATTCCCCCGAGCAGATCAACCCAACAACTGAATTGCCGACAGATTTTGTACAATTTTGGAATAATGCCAAAGCCGAAGCCACCAAGGTTCCGATGGATATAAAACTGACACTATTGCCCGATCGATGCACCGAAAAAGTAAATGTTTATCAGGCCAACATTCAAAATTACAGAGTTGGTATGCGATTGTACGGTATTCTCTGTGTTCCAAAAAAATCAGGCAAATACCCGGCATTGCTGAAAGTTCCGGGAGCCGGTGTCCGTCCATGCAGTGGTGATGTGGCAATGGCAGAAAACGGAGTGATTACCTTTGAAATAGGCATCCATGGAATTCCCGTGACGATGGATGCCGGGATTTACAATGATCTTGGCAAAACCACACTTGATGGTTACTGGTTTTTTAACCTCGATGACCGCGACCGTTATTATTACAAGCGTGTTTATCTGGGCTGCGTTCGCGCAATCGACTTTATTTATTCATTGCCCGAATTTGACGGATCAACGCTTGCTGTTACCGGAGGAAGTCAGGGTGGTGCACTGACAATAGTGACCGCCGGTTTAGATGCCCGCGTGAAATACCTCGCTGCTTTTTATCCTGCCCTTTGCGACCTGACTGGCTATTTATATGGCAGGGCTGGTGGATGGCCACATATGTTTGCAGAATGGAACAAAGCTTTCAATGTAAAAAAAGACAAGATCGAAACCTCGAAATACTACGATGTAGTCAATTTTGCCAGGATGGTAAAAGTTCCCGGCTTTTATTCGTGGGGATATAACGATGCAGTCTGTCCGCCCACTTCAATGTTTTCGGCATATAATGTTATCCAGGCGCCAAAAAACCTGTACATTTTTGAGGAAACCGGCCACTGGACTTATCCGGAACAAAACGAAATGGCGAGAGAATGGTTGGTTGAAAAGTTAACGGGAGAAATCAAATAATGAAAGGATTTGAATCAAATGCATGGAATCTTGTAAGGAATAATCAGGAAAATATGCCATAATTTAATAAAAATGAAAAGATTATACATTAATACAATTAAGAAGAATGCAACCATGAAAAATCTATTTGCAAAGATTGAGGTTTCTTTATTTATACTGATACTGATGGTAATTCAACTGACGGCTAAAAGCAATCCTGTGAATGCCAGACGGGATGTTGTTGCATCATGGACACTGAACACCGGAGATACCAGGCTTACTGTTGGTGTAAACAGCGTTAACAAGTTGTACATTTATGAAATCAGCAACCCGGCGGCAAATTGGAACTGGACACGATCACCCTCCCTGTTCCCGCTCTTAAGTAGTGTTACAATGGGGGGTGCAAATTACACGCCAAACTGGGTTTACCAAAGTGGCACAATGGACACGGGCGATGGCGCCAAATTGACCATCACCTTCACAAATACCATCCCTGCCATGACATTGAAATCTATATGGCATGCCCGAAGCGGCCCGGGTCCGGTACGGCATTATATGCAAATCATTAACAACTCAGGAAATACTGTAACAATAGCCAATCAGGAAACCTTCGATGTTAATTTGGTTGGACCCGGGATAAACGCTAAAGCATGGCATTTTATTAACCATGGTTGGAAGTTAGACAAAAGTGATCCTGGTGTCATATACTGTGATTCCATAGGCGGCAACTACAATAAAACACTCAATATCTCAGAGTCTGAGGAGAATGCTCCGTATACTGTCATTGATGCCAATGGTAGCAGCGGTATATACATTGGTTGGGAGTGGAGCATCGGACGTATCAACATAACAGGCAACGGGGCTCCAGGTGGTGCCCGCGTTAAAGCCGGTAATGGCGACACATTCAAAACGGATATCGATTCCGGCGAGACATTTGGAGTACCGGCCGGGTTTATTGGAGCCTATAATGGTGATATAGATGATGCCGGCAACAGTCTCAGAAGGTATCTTTACAACTACAGCATGCCGGCAGTGAACCGTACAGCCGGATATCCCAAAGTGGAGTGTAATGCCTTTGGGGCAACTACAGTAAACTATATTTGGAACTCATTTGAAACAAATTACAGGCCGCTGGTAGATGTCATTTCAGGTATGGGCTTTGAGGAAGTTATGTTGGACATTGCCTGGTGGGAAGGTGACCAAAGAACTCAGCCGTGTCCTCCCAAGGCTGACCCGGTAGACTGGCCGTCGGGAATGAAAGCTTGCAGCGATTATGCCCACAGTAAGGGAGTCCGCTTCGGCCTTTACTGGAATGACAATACCTCTATGACTACTGATTCAGGTATACAAATGAGGAAGTCCGACGCCAAATATTTGTTTGACAATTTCGGGTGCGATATTTACCGTGCAGATAATACGGATGGAAAGGCGCTTCAAACCGGAGGATATGGCAGCGGCACACGCGCCCACTATGCCGAAGATTTGGGTTATTGGCAGACAAAAGGGTATTATGAAGCGCTTGACTGGCTGAAGGCAAACGTCACTAACTTTGAATATCAAAATTGCTCCGGGGGATCGCACCTCCTGGACTTTGGCATAATGAGCCGCTCAGTGCAGATTCAGATCACGGATTACGTTACTCCATTAGACAACCAGATTGCTTTCTACGATTTGGTATATTTTCTGCCTCCTGTACAATTGATGGGAACTCTTATGGGCGAGATCTGGACTAGACCAGCTGGTGTCTGGACTTTATCAGCATTTTCACCAGGAGACAAGAAGTATTGGTTCCGTAGCGCCTTCATGGGTGCCGGATGTTTCGGAATGAACCCAATAGGCTGGTCACAGGCTGACAAGGATATGGTTGCCGGCGCTGTAACTACCTATAAGAATAAAATCCGTCCGCTGTTAAAGACTGCCAATGTATATCACGTTTTCCCACGACCGGACGACGTAGTGTGGACCGGTATCGAGTACTACGACCCAACAGGCAAGACCGGCGTTGTTTATATCTTCAAACCCAACAGCTCTGTAAACTCACAGTATATCAAGCTGAAGGGGCTTAATGCATCGAAGAACTACACCCTTTCCTTCGAGGACGGGACAAACAATACTGTGATAAAAAGTGGCTCGGAGCTTATGAATACAGGAATAAATGTTACACTCAACGGTATATATAATTCTGAGCTTATGTGGATCGCTGAACAGTAACTCTTTTCGAGGCTAATGAACTGATCAGTTATTTAAGGATTGTAGCCTGATGGATATCAATTTTAATGGCCAATCTTTTATATTGTTTCAAAATTTTAACATAAACATGTTCGATGAAGAGCACTAGGATATATATGAACTTAAGATTTTATGGTGCAGTTTTATTAATTGCCTTTTTTATTTTATTTTCTAATTTTTGTACAGGCAATAAGGTGGGGAAAGGGGAAACCCCGGAAGACAAAACGGGCAGTAGGACAGAACACTTTCAGGTTGACGGAACAACCGGAACTCCATTGGGTGGCGTGGGTACCGGTGCTGTAAAGTATTGTGCATGGACCGGAATAATCAATGCATTTACCGATATGACACCTGCCGGAATGCAACGGTATAATAAGCATGTAACCCTCGGTGCCAATGCCTGTTTTCAATTCTACTCAAATCGTGGAGGGACAAAAGTCACCAGAGATACCCTTAAAGTCCCGCAAGTGAATGGACACTTTGATGACGATGCCATATTCCCTATTCATAGAGCAAATTACGGTACAATAAACAATGTTTCAGTTAGCATGATTGGCTTTTGCCCATGGGATCCGTCTGATTTAAAAAAGATGTCTCTTCCTTACGCCTTTTATGAGTTTACCGTATCAAATAACTTTGAAACACCGGTCGATGTGGCAGTAGCCTTTAGGATCAAATTTGAAGCAAATCCGGTATTTGTTAAGGGAAAGGGACTCGCTGATGATTCCGGCATGCACATGAAAGCTATTTTTGCAGAAAGTAGCGATGTCAGTCCTGTCATTACAGTTGGGAGAGATGCCGGGTTTTCATCCAGTGGCCAGTGTAACAATAAAATCATTGATGCAACAAACAAAGTTGCAGTAAAAATCTCACTTGGTGCAAAAGAAACCAAGACAATTAAATTCGTGCTCTCCTGGTTTAAAGTCAATACCTTCGGAAAATACTATTACGAGAACCTGTCTGCAAATGCAAGTAGTGTTGCTGATGCGGGATTAGCCTCTTTTGATTCGTTTAAGAATAATGCAGTCTCCTTGGTCGAAGGAATGCGTAACTCCAACCTACCGAAATGGACGACAAATTATTTGCTAAACACATTGTCCAACATGGTAAACAATTCAGTGTACACTAAAGATGGACGAGCAGCTATGTCGGAAGGAGAGTTTATTATTTTGGGTACAATTGATGAATATTGGCAGGGAAGGACGATTATCGGCAGTAACCTTATGCCTGAATTTACATGGAAGGAGCTGGAATACTGGGGGAGAACACAATTTAGGGATCCATATTTAGGACAGATACACCATGGATTTGGAGCTAAAGGGAAGGGCATATCTGACGAGGATCTGTGCGGTTGGGATGATTACAATCATGCGGACTATCGACCGGTGGAAGATATCATCTCCTGGCCGGATGTAAATGTAGGATTTATCATTGGTGCCTATGAGACATTCATTGCAACCGACAATCAAGCAAAACTCAGCCTTCTTTGGCCATACCTGAAAAATACAGGATCAAGGCTTATCGCCCAGAAAGACCAATACGGGGATCCCAAAAATCCATGGGCTTTCGAAACCAGCCACAACATGTACGATGCCGGAGGGTATTGCCAAACTTACAGTACTGGGACAGTTATTCCGGCCTATAAATGTATGGCGCTTCTGGCTGAAATCATGAACGAGCCGGAAACAAAAGAATTTTACAACAATGCTGCAGAAGAGACAAGCAAAGCTTTTGAACGTAAATACCTTGGTTCTGATTATGCTTATCTGGACAAACATTGCGAAGGTGCTTTGGCTGGCCCATGGTTTTCCCAGAACCTAAAATTTGATCAGTTTGATCCGGCTAAAGTTGACCATTACCTGTATGATGATATCGAAAGATACTACAAGCCGGTTACAGACAGTATGGGTTACCCCGATGGAACATACAACGAATGGCCTCAGCATATAGTTGGTCATTTGGGTGGTTATGCTGTTCAACGATCAAAATTCGACCCGGCTCTGGCATTATGGAAAGATATGTACAATCGGGGTTATCTCGATAGAAACCGGGTATTTAATCTTCCGATATCGTTGAAGTCAAAAGCGACGCCTAACTTTGCTGCGACTGACATTGACGGATATTTACAATATACCAGCAGACCTTCAACGTGGAGAATATACCAGGATTTAATAGGTTACTATCGGAATAAACATACAGGAGAAGTTTGGTTGGAGCCTATCCTTCTTCCGGAGATGGACCACAGATTGACTGATGGGTATTTCATTTCAGCAGAAGGAAATGGGACTATTTGTTGTGAAGAAAATGGGAGAACTTTTGAAGACCGGACTATCACTTTCAAACCGGATAATGCAATTCAGGTAAAAGGTATTTATATTAAAGATCACACTGGTTCCCCCGTTATTAAAGTCAATGGTATTTCTCAGACCTGGATCAGAACAGGCCCGGAGTGGAAAAAGAGGATTAGAATTAACTGGAACGGAACAGCAAATAAAAATGGCGTTATTGTCGATGTTACCGGAGGACTCTGAGCCGTTCAGCTTTTGAAGGACAGGTTGCATTATTCGTGGGCATACTATATGGTCCTTCAATTATTGGAATCCAATAGATATAAAAGAAGAATGGGAACATAAAGTGATACTAAATAACAAAAGATGAAAAGTACAAGAGAATTATTAACTAATGTTCTGGATGGTAAAGAGGTTTACCGTGTACCTGTTGCTCCGTTTATCTTCAATAACCTTATCCATAAATATTATAAGGCAACCAATCCTTTTAATTTATATGAAAAGGATATGACTGTTGACGCTGTCGTAAAAGGCATTGAATTATATGAAAAATTTGGTTTTGATATTATATTAAGGACCGCGAATATTTGGGAATCTTTAAATGAAAAATACTGCTCTGGAGAAAACTGGATCGTTAATGTTGAAAAAAATGGTAATGAGCTTCAGTGGGAAATTAAAACTGCAATTAGAACTCCTGAAAAAATTTTAACCCAATTAAAAAAATTTGCACGTAATGCAAATTACGAAGTAGTAGAAGCTATTAATGAATTCTTTATTAAAGACGAAAATGATTTTGAACAATTTATTAAATACCAACCTTCACTGCCCAAATATGATTGTTCAGATATAACGCGTGCAAAAGAGCTTCTGAAATGTAAAGGTCTTGTTGCTCCCTGGGCACAGGGAGCTTTTAACATAACCAGTTTTCACAGAAAAGTTGATGACCTGTTGATGGATGCATATACAAATCACGATTTTTATGATAGAATGATGAAATATTTTGCACAGAGACATTTGAATGTTATCCAACAAATGGTTAACGCAGGTGCAGATATTATCTGTTGTGGCGGAAATGTAGCAAATGCAACTATGGCAGGACCAGATTATTTCGAGCAATTCGTATTGCCTTATGAAGCTGATTATGCTAAAAGTGTGAAAAAAATGGGGGCATATTATTTATATCATAATTGTGGAAATGCCAGTTCTTTATTTGAGTTATACAATAAAATAGGCATGAACATTTACGAAACATTATCTGAACCACCTTACGGCGATACAAATTTAGAAGATGCATTGAAACGTTTTGATAAAAAAATAACGCTATCAGGAAATATTGATCATATTGATTTTCTTGCTAAGGCTACTCCCAAAGCGATTAAACAACATGTAAAAAAAGTATTAGATATTGTTAAGAAACGAGGTAATTTTATTTTAGCAGCAACAGATTATTTTGAAGAAAGCATCCCTTATGATAACATTATGGCTTTTGCGGATGCAGCCAGAGAATACGGGAACTATTAATAAATTAAAATTGTTCACATGGATTGTCTTATAGGTTTGGATATTGGCACCAGTGCCATCAAGGGCATATTGATCTTGGAGAAAGGAGAGATACTTGCTCAGGGAAAAGAAAAAACTTCTTTTGTATTTCCATATCCCGATTATATTGAATTTGATGCAGAGGAACGTTATAAACTCATCTGCACCCTCATCAGATCTCTTTCTCAACAGAAACCTTCAAATTCAAAAATACGTGCGATAAGTATTTCAGGTGCAAGTGGGAATGCTCTTTTACTGGACAAAAATAAAAACCCGGTTCAAAATGCTGCCAGTTGGTTGGATATGAGAGCAGAATCTTCATATCAGGAGCTTTTATCACCATTCTCCGATGAATATATTTATTCAATTTGTGGTTGGCCTAAAATTGGTAGTTTCCCTCTTGCCTATTTTGCCTGGATGAAAAAAAACAAACCGGAAATCTATTATTCTTCACCCTATAAAGTGACGGATTTCATCTATTTTAACTATAAACTTACAGGTTGCTGGATGCAAGATTCATCTACTGCAACAAATTTTTATTTACAGGACCAGATAAATAAAAAATACCATCAGCCGTTTCTTGATTTTTTGGAAATTGATCCGGGTACTCTTCCAGAAATAATTAATGCCGGAGAACAAATTGGCAAAATAACTCATCAGGCTTCGGTTGAAACCGGATTATCACCTGATGTGTTTATTGTTGCCGGCTCTTTTGATCATCCTTCAGCTGCAAGAGGAACCGGGATGTTTCAACCAGGTGACTTGCTCATTTCTTGCGGCACTTCATGGGTTTGTTTTTATCCTGTTCCAAGTCGTGAAAAAGTACTTCAGCAAAAAATGTTAATTGATCCTTTCCTCTCTCCGGGAGGACCATGGGGTGGTATGTTTTCTATTACCAATATCGGAGGTATTATAAACCAATATGTTGATGCATTGTTTTTGAATGCTCGAGATCGATTTGCTAAACTTGACAGAGCCGCATCAAGATCACCTTTAGGGTCAAATAAGCTTTTCATCGATATAACACAAACAAAATATTCACCACGAGAACATTTGTTGCAATTTAAAAACAAAAATCATTCTGACATCAGCAGGGCAATCATGGAAAGCATGGCTTTCGTGATGCGCGAAAAAATAGAATATTTTCGTGAAGAAGGTATGTCTGCAACAAATATATCTATGGTTGGAGGTCCTTCGGAAAGTAAAATATGGCCAAAAATTTTGACAGATATCCTGGGGCTTCCAATAAAGCTCATTCAGGGCGAATATGCCGGTTGCCTGGGCGCATCGATTCTGGCTGGCATTGGTATTGGTTTATTTAAAAATGAGATTGATGGATTCGATCATTTAAAGATTAAATCTGTTATTGTCGAACCGGATTTGACAAATACTGAAAAGTATAGTCAAATTATAACTAACAATTATTAATACTCTATGTATTATGAAAAAAATTGGTATCGGGGCAATCGGTATATTTCTGTTGTTGCAGATTTTTGTACAGTTAACTTTTAAATGGGGAAGCCTAAGTGAGGCAAATTGGCTCCCGGGTTATATTGTTGCAAATCTGGTATCTATATCAAGCACTTGGTTTATGATGATTTCATATAAACATCTGAATCCTAATATTGCATTTGGAATAGCAGTGGCAAGTATATTCATTTGCGGCCAGGTAGCACTTTCTCTTGTCTTCAAATCTAAAATGGTTTTTTTACAATGGATCATATTGGTTGTTATCGCTGTTTGTATGTTATTATTTACCACATTAGAAAAACAACAACATAATTAGTTAATACAACTATGATAGGAATCGCGATAGGGTCAATTTCTGCATTTGTAATAATACAGGTTCTGGTATCAATATTTTTCAAATGGGGCAGTTCAAGTAAAGTACGCTGGCTATGGTGTTTTGTTGTTGCAAATATATTGGCTTTTATAAGCACCTGGTTTTTAATGATTGCGTATAAACATTTGAATGCCAATATCACTTATGGAGTAAGTATGGGTGTTTCCTTTATATTAACACAGATAGCATTCTCTCTTATTTTCAAATCTAAGTTGTCGTACATGCAATGGGTGCTTCTGTTTATCATTACAGCAGGGATGAGCTTGTTTACGTTTTTTGGGTTTTAAATTAGTAATACGTCAAAATGAAAACAAAGTGGATTGAACAAAAGGATCTTCAAAAAAGATTAATTAGAAATGAAGCATTTTGGCGAGGTGAACTTACTCAATCGCCTTTAATGTGGGTTACTGTCCCGGAGGCAAGAAAAAACACCCCTCCTCCGAATCCTGCTACAAATGAAGAGATGTGGACTGATGTAAAGTATTATGTTGAAAAGACTGAATACGATCTTTCTCACACTTATTTTGCCGGTGATAGTTTGCCTGTTTGTCACCCTTGGCTTGGTCCCGATCAGTTTTCTGCATGGTTAGGTGCCAGCATGATGATAAAACCACACGAATTTACATCTTGGGTAACTCCGTTTATTACGGATTTAGAAAAGTATAAGTATTTTAAAATTGATAAAGAAAACAGATGGTGGAAACTTTATCTTGATTTGTTGAAAGCTTGTGCCGAAGCGGGTAAGGATAAATGGATTACAGCGTATCCCGATTTACATTCAGGTATTGATGCTTTATGTGCTATGCGCGGACCTGAAAATTTGATGCTGGACATCATAACTTCTCCTGATGCCATAAAACAGGCAATGTTTCAAATGACAGATTTATGGAAATATGTTGTAGATACCGTTGCCGATATTATTGTACCCTACGGACAAGGTTCTTCTAATTGGACTTTGGGTTGGAGTAGTAAAAAGTTTCTTTGTGTAGGGCAAAATGATTTTTCATGTTTAATTGGTCCAGATATGTTTACTCATTTCTGTTTGCATGATAATATTGAATGTACCCAATATGTTGATTATTCGATATATCATTTAGACGGTGCGGAAGCAATAAGACATTTACCTACTATCCTTGGTTTGAAAAAACTTACAACAGTACAATGGATTCAGGGTGCCGGCAATCCGGTGCCTTCGAAGTGGCTTGATTTATTGCAACAGATACAAAAAGGAGGCAAATCGGTGCAATTATGGTACGACTTATCGATTACCAGTGAGATTGATATGATTGAGGAGGTAAAAATACTTTGTAAAAACCTTGACAAAACCCGTTTGTTTATTTGTGCTGTCGTTGATACCGTTGAAATGGCTGATAATATTATCAAAACTTCTAATCAATAAATTATGAGTATTCAAAAACCAAAAATCGGACTATTGCCGTTGTATCTCAAACTTTACGATGATATTTTACCTGAAGTAAGATCAGAGTTTAGTCCTTTTTTAGATTTGATTATTTCTGAATTCAGAAATAAAAATGTTGAGGTTGTTACCTCAGATATTTGCACGGTTGCAAAGGAATTTGAAAACGCAGTTCATTTATTTGAAAAAATTGAGGTGGCTTGTATTGTTACGGTTCATCTTGCTTATTCTCCTTCTCTTGAAAGTATTAACGCACTGAGTAAAACCAAATTACCACTGCTTGTTCTTGATTCTACTCCTGATGCTTGTTTCGATACCATGTCGAAACTTATGCGCAATCATGGTATCCATGGTGTTCAAGATATGTGCAATATGCTTAAAAGACATGGCAAAGCTTTCTTTATTGAAGCTGGTCATATTGAAACTTCCGACGTGATTGACCATATGGTTTGTCACATAAATGGAGCACAAATTGCAAAAAAAATGAAACAAACAAGAGTCGGTAGAATCGGAGAAGCATTTTCGGGAATGGGAGATTTTATGGTTGAAGTTTCCATCGCGGAACAAAAAATTGGTATAAAAACATTAAGTTTCCAGCCTGAACAAATAGTTGATTATCTTCCCTGTGATAATGATAATGAAGTTATAGCGGAGATGCAAAATGATACGAGTAAATTTGATATTTCCCGTGTTGACCCCATTGCTCACTTGCTATCCGTTAGAACAGGAATAGCTATACGCAGATGGATTGAAAAAGAAAATTTATCGGCTTTTTCAGTTAATTTTCAATACATTACAAAAGCAGAAAAATTGCCGGTCATGCCTTTTCTCGAAATTAGCAAAGCCATGAGTCGCGGTATCGGTTATGCGGGCGAAGGCGATGTGCTTACCGCTTCGCTGGTCGGTTCTTTGGCTTCAGTTTTAGGTAATGTTTCTTTTACCGAGATGTTTTGTCCCGATTGGAAAAACAACGTTATTTTCTTAAGTCACATGGGAGAAATCAACTTGGACCTAACAGAAGATAGACCCGTATTAATTGAAAAAGAATGGGACTTTACAGACGCTCAAGCTCCTGTTTATCCTTCTGCTTGTTTCAAAAAAGGCGAGGCTGTTTTTGTTAATCTTGCCCCAGGTGCTAACGATACATTTACATTAATTATATCTCCTGTAAAAATGGTAAAAGAACCTAATCCTAAAAACATGGGAGACGGGATACGTGGATGGATGAAACCTAAAATGGCCATTCGGGAATTTTTAAAAGCGTACAGTGAAGCGGGCGGAACCCATCATGGTGCAATTGTTTACGGGCAAGTTATTGATGAATTAAAAAGTTTCGGGGAAATTATGGAATGGAAGGTTTTTGAATTATAATCTAAAAATAAAATGAATGATTTATTCGAAGTTAAACAAACTGATATAGGGTGTTATTATAATTATATTAAAGATTTTCTTCCTGATAAGATTATTGACATTCACACACATGTTTATTTGAAAGACAATTTGATTCAAGGCGATAAAGCAGATAAGAGGCTTGCTAGTTGGCCTGAACTAGTCGCAGAAGATAATTCGTTTGAAGATATTCTTGAAACTTATGAGTTAATGTTCCCCGGTAAAACTGTTATCCCTCTTATGTTCCCCTTTCCTATAAAAATAAAGAATATAAATGTTTCAAACCAATACATACTTGACTGTATTGGTGAGCAAAAGTATTATGGTCTGATTTTGGCTGACCCTGAATGGGATGCAGATGTTTTTGAAAGAAAAATAAGAATGGGAGATTTCAAGGGTGCAAAAGTATATTTGAATTTTGCACCAGCATATATTCCCCTAAATGAAATTTGCATTTTTGACTTTCTTCCTCATCATCAACTTTCCATTTTGAATAAATATGGAATGATTGTGATGTTGCATATTCCAAGAGATAATAGGCTGAAAGATCCAGTAAATCTAGCACAAATAATAGAAATAGAAAGGCGTTATCCAGCAGTAAAACTTATTATTGCTCATGTTGGTAGGGCCTATTGCAAGGAAGATGTTGGCAATGCATTTGAAATATTGGCTGAAACTAAAAATGTACTATTTGATTTTTGTGCAAACACAAACCAATGGGTATTTGAACAATTAATCAAGGCAGTAGGTCCCAAACGGATATTATTTGGTAGTGATCTTCCTATCACCCGGATGCGTATGAAGCGTATTTGCGAAAATGGAATCTATGTGAATGTTATTTCCAAAGGAATGTATGGTGACGTATCAAATGATAAAAACATGAGAGAAATAGAAGGTGATGAAGCTGATCGGCTTACCTTCTTTTTATACGAAGAAATTCTAGCATTCAGATTAGCCGCAATTGAGACAAAACTTTCTAATGATGATATTAAAGATGTCTTTTATAATAATGCCATGCAACTGTTAAAAAGGTAAATAATTTTTATATATATACCACTAAACGTATTTAAAAAGTCACATAATCTTATAATAAATAATTATGAATGGGAAAAATCTAAGAGAAGAAAAACTGTTTGTTAATGGTGAAAATGCGGTAATAATTGCAATTGATCATGGACTGTTTGATGGACCAATTCCCGGGATGATAAACCTGAAAGAAACTATAAAAAAAATCAATCCTTGTGTAGATGGTATCTTATTGAGTCCAGGTATGCTGAAACATCTTCATCCTGCCTTTAATTTCAAAGGAGCTCCCATACCAATTGTCAGATTAAACTGGAGCACTGTTTATTGTTTTCATTGGAATTATAACCAAGCCTATACGGTAATGGCACAAACGGTGGAAGAAGCTGTATCAAATGGCGCTGAAATTGTTTTAGCTTCTCTTACTTTGAAGACTGGAAGTGAAGAAATTGATGCAAGAAATGTTGAGATATACAGTCGTTTAGTAAATTCTGCCTGTAAACTTGGGATACCTGTAATTGGTGAATATTTCCCTACCCACTCAGGAACAATGTCTAAAGAACAGATGCATGAACAGGTATTTTCCTGTTGTCGAATACTCAGTGAATTGGGTTGCGACATGATAAAAACTTTTTACACCCATGAGTTTAAAAAAGTAACAGAAAGTTGTCCGGTTCCGATATTTGGATTAGGTGCTGAAAAAATGCCAAAACAAATCCATGCTCTGCAGCTGGCTGCTGACGAAATACGAGATGGTGCCCGTGGTGTTGTTTTTGGAAGAAATGCCATTCAGGTTAACGATCCTTTTTCTTTTCAAGCTGCCCTTTGTGATGTCGTCAAAAATGGGATGACACCCGATGAAGCGATCACGAAGTACAGTCTGGCTGATAAATAGTAAAAATTTATGAAATAAAAGAGGGTTGGAAAGGCTTAATTGGCGGGAATACTTTTAATGGCTTGTGTGGCATTGGTGATTATACCGGAAAGATCACCTTGGAAGAGAACATGCACCAAAAGACATCTGGGCATTAGAAAATGGAGTAATAAAAAAGTTAATACCGATGATGTAACAAAATCACAACGAGGAATCATGGTTTAGAAATATTAAGATTCGTTAGTTTTAAAAGTGATTGCAAAATATTTTAAAACTGAAAAATGAAAACAACCACGCGCCGGAAATTTATAAAATCATCTTCAGTTTTAGGGCTGGCCCTCCCATTATTAAATCCCAATGAGATATTCGGTCAGCAAATTAATTCATTTACCTTCCATTCACCTTTCATGAATGTTGTCATGCAAAAGGATTTTCCACAATTAATTTCTTTATGTATTGATTCGTTGGGCGAAGGTAAAGAGTCGGTTAGCCCCCTTTTGATCGGCAAAAGTGTCATTAAAAAATACAAAAGTACAATTTCAGGAAAATCAATTTCTTATCATGCTGAAAGTCAGCAAAAAGATAATACTCCGGCCTGGAAGTTTAGCTTTTTAGATAAAGTCATACAGATCATTTCGGAAAAAAGTGGGAATAGAGAGCCATTTAATATCACCGTTAATCAGGAGCTTAACCACGCTACCGTTCTTGGGGTCATGAAAGAAAACAATAAGGTTATCCTTCCTTGTCTGATCCATTTGCCCGATATGGGAACTTTTCGGGTGACCAGTAATGTTTCCGGATTGGAATTATTTACCGATGCCCGCAGGGCAAACTCTGAAGTGAAAGGTAAACTTGAGCATAATTTTGTAAGCATTGCATTTCCTTCTGCAACAGATGAACATCCACAGATTACTTATCAATTAGAAATAATCAGCATTTTTCCCGATAATCCAACTTTAAGAAATGGTTCGATTTACGATGGTTTCAGGCGGAATTTTATAAATATATTTCAGGTTAATCCAAGGCTCCGGGTGTTGGCAAATAATTCGTCATCCGATCCCTGTGCTTTTACATTGTACATGTCGGCCCAACTTGCCCAATATACTCCTCCTTTGGCTGAAGGGCTAAAGGCAATGGACCTGGTTAAAATGACACTTGACCGGTATATCAGTGGCATGAAAGCCTACGGATTGGTTGGTTACACCGACAGTTATGAAGGAGCGGATACGGTTTCGTGGAAATCAAAATATGACAGCCTTGATTCTCATCCCTCGTTGCTGCTGGCGGCTTGCTATTACATCAATTCTACAAATGATACCCAATGGTTGAAAGAGAATTTTAGATCACTTACATTGTGGGCAGATATCATTGTAAAAAATGATATTGACGGGGATGGCCTGATTGAATATCCGGAAAGTGGAAATTGCGGCACATGGGACGGTGTCCGGCGCCCCGCAAATTGGTGGGATACTGTTGGCTTCGGACATAAAGACGCTTATTCAAACGCTTTGGCATACCTGGCATTGAATCTGTTTGGTTCAATTTTGAAAAATACAAACAAGCCTGAAAGTCAAAAATATTCTGATCATGCCGCGAAAATAAAGTCGGTCTATTTTTCAACTTTTTACAATCAGGAAACTGGTGTTTTAGCCGGTTGGAAAAGCAAAGACGGGCAATTGCACGATTATTACTTCACTTTTGTAAATAGCATTTCAATTAGCTACGGTTTAATAAACGAAGATCAAGGCAACCGGATAATGGATAAACTGTTATCAAAAATGGAGTCCGTTGGTTTTACCGATTTTTCCCTTGGCTTGCCGGGAAATCTTATCCCGGTAAAAAAGGGCGATTATACTGCTTTTGATCACAGGTGGGGCGGTCCATCCATGGATGACGGGACAGATGGTTTTCAGATTTATGAAAACGGGGGTGCAACTGCCTGTTACACTTATTTTACAGTGGATGCCCTGCAAAAACTGAGACGAAATCAGGATGCGCGAAAAATATTACATCCCATTCTTAAAAGTATAAATGAAGGAAATTTTAGCGGCAAATGTGCCAATGGTATGTCGAAAGACTGGAAGACCTGGAAAGGCGAATGCTGGGGTTACGAAGGTTTTCTCTGCGATGGTTATATGGTGCTGCTGGCTTGTTTGGGGGAAGATGAGCTTTCGAATAAATAGCACGAAACTAAATCAATAAAACAGAATTTGTACAAATAACAAAATAAATATCAATGAACTCAAGAGAACGTGTGTTAAAAGCATTCAAGCGGATGCCCGGATTGCCCGACAGGGTGCCTGTTCAGTTTGACCTGTGCCGCCAGTTGTCCGATCATTTCGGCAAAGCACTGGGAATTCCGGTGCATTATACCGAAAATCTTTATGAAGATGTGACTTACCGCATTAGCGCTAACGAATTACGGGTTGCTTTGGGCAGCGATGTTGTAGTTACCGGAGCATCCGTTTCGGATGATTACCGTATACTGAGAGATGACAAAGGCACCTGGCTCAATGAATACCAGATGCGGATGCGCCAGGGCGATGTTTATGTGGAAGTGCTTGAATATCCATTGGCCCATGTTGAAACGAAGGCTGAAATTGAAGCATACCGGTTTCCCGATCCTGATGCACCCGGACGTTTTCGGGACGCCGAAGCATTGGTGAAAAAGTACAAAAACGATTACCTGGTTATTGGAGATATAGAAGTGACGATATTCTCATTGGCGCAGCAGTTGGTGGGCATGGAGAAATTATTGGTCGACATGATGATGGAAACTGAATATGTGGTCCCATTGTTTGAAGCCTGCGCAGAGTTTCAGACCCAAATCGGCTTACATTTGATCGAAATAGGGGTGGATGCCATCTGGGTTGGCGATGATTTTGGCACTCAGGCCAGCCTGATCATATCACCTGAAACTTTTCGTGAGCAGCTAAAACCTTTCTACAAAAAAATGATCGACCGTTTCAAGGAGGCTAAGCCGGATATCATCCCCATCCTTCATTGCGACGGGGCTGTTGCCGAACTGCTGGAAGACATCCGTGAGATAGGTTTTGAGGTATTCAACCCGGTACAGCCGGGCGTTCCGGGGCATTTACCTCAGGATATGAAAGAGCGGTTTGGCGATCAATTCAGTTTCTGGGGAGCCATCGATCAACAGGATTTGCTACCAAAAGGAACTGATGCAGAACTTGAACGCGACATCCTTGAAAAAATCAGCATTTTGGGCAAAGAAGGAGGTTACATGATCGCTCCGGCCCATATTATTCAGAACGATGTTTCACCCGAACGTGTGCTCAGGTTTATTGAGTTATGCAAAAAACACGGGAATTACAAATAACCTAAGCTGTTGTAAAAGATTGCAGTGACAACATTTAATACTATATCATATTATGACAACAACAAATACCCGTAGGGAATTTCTGAGAAAATCGGTAGCAGCATCAGCCGTTGTTGCAGGTGGCATTCTGCCGGGAATTAGTGCACTCAGTTACAGCCGAATTCTTGGCTCGAACGAGAAAATCCGAATTTCGATGATGGGCGTTAATTCCAGAGGGAATGCGTTGGCACAAACTTTTGCCGGGCAAACCGACTGCGAAGTGATCCACATTTGCGATGTTGACAGTCGTGCTATTGAGAAATGCCGGAAGATGCTCTATGGTGTGAAAAAAAATGTTGAGACTACCGCATTCGAAGATTTTCGTCAATCGCTCGAAAGTAAAGATATTGATGCCCTTGTAGTTGCCGCACCCGACCATTGGCACGCACCAGCTGCACTTTTAGCTATTCAGGCAGGCAAGCACGTGTATGTGGAAAAACCATGTAGCCACAATCCAGCCGAAGGAGAGCTGTTGGTCAAAGCATCCGGCAAATATGGCAAAGTGATCCAAATGGGAAACCAGCGACGTTCGTACCCGAATGTGATTAATGCTATTCAGGAATTGAAAAGCGGAGCAATAGGCCGGCCTTATCTGGGCAAAGGTTGGTACACCAACAACCGCGGCCCGATTGGCATTGGCAAAGAAGCAGCCGTGCCGGATTGGCTCAACTGGGACTTGTGGCAGGGACCTGCACCTAGAAAAGCATTCAAAGACAACATCGTCCACTACAACTGGCACTGGCGATGGCATTGGGGAACCGGCGAAGCTTTGAACAACGGTACCCATATGGTAGACCTGCTACGATGGGGACTTGGCGTCGATTACCCGACTAAAGTCAGTTCATTCGGAGGACGCTACCGTTATCAGGACGACTGGGAAACACCCGATACGCAGATTATCAATTTTGAATTTGGCAACAATGTTGCCATGACCTGGGAAGGGCGAAGCTGTAATGGAAAAAACATCGAAGGAAGTACGGTAGGGGCTTTGTTTTATGGCGAGAACGGCAGTTTACTGATCGATGGAAATACATACACCATATTCGATTTGCAAAGCAAGGTAGTGAAAGAAGTGAAAGATGAAAAAATAATAGATGCCCGTAACTTGTCCAATCCGGGAGCCGATCTTGACAGTTTGCATATTCAAAACTTCTTTGCAAGCATTAAAAACGGGGAAAAACTGAATTCCGACATTGATTCTGGGCATAAAAGTACACTGCTGGTGCAGCTGGGAAATATTTCTCAGCGCGTTGGACATATGCTGAACATCGATCAAAAAACAGGGCATATCATTAAAGACAAGGAGGCCGAGTGTTTTTGGCAACGCACCTACGAGAAGGGCTGGGAAATGAAATTATAAATTTAAAACAATGAACACGAGAAGATCATTTATAAAGACAGTAGGAGCGGGGACAGCGCTGTCAGCCATTCCATTTACAACCTTTGGTGCCACTACTTACCGCCAGAATTTGGAAAACCCTTCAGTCGAAAAGCCCATCCGCATCGGGATCATTGGCGCCGAAAACTCGCACACGATGACCTATGCAAAAATGTTTAATACCGACAAGAAATTTCCAGGCGTTGAAGTGAAATACGTATGGGGCGAAACAGAAGAACTGGCAAAAAAAGCAATGGAATTTGGGCCAATCCCGAACGTTGTAAAAAATCCCTCCGAGATGCTTGGCAAAATTGATGCGCTGATAGTTGACCATCGGCATGCTAAATTTCATCTCGAAGCAGCCGCTCCATTCGTAAAAGCAGGGATTCCGACATTTATCGACAAACCCTTCTGTTACCGGGTTGAAGAAGGAAAAGAATTTCTGGTAATGGCCCGCGAAGCAGGTACCCCAGTTTCATCGTACAGTACCATTGCTCAGAGTGATTCGACATTCGATATTGCTGACCAGATAAAGTCGCTTGGCGAAATCAATAATGTGGTACGCTATGGCCCGGCGGATATTGAATCCCCTTTTGGTGGAATCTTCTTTTACGGGGTACATCTGATACAACCGCTGATGTACATGTTTGGCGAAGACATCAAAGTTGTAAAAGTCAACAAATACGGGAAAAAGGCCGGGGCTCTCCTGATTTTTGAAAGTGGGTTACAGGCCAATCTGGTGTTCAGTTCGCTGCATAGCGGCTGGGAAACTTTTGTCGAAACTAAAAATGGTGTTGTTGAACTCAAAACCAGGGTGCAGGAAACCGACCCGGCAAGATGCTACCGCGATATGGTGGAAATGTTTCGAACAGGAAAAGAACCACTCAAACATAAAAGTATCCTTAAAAATATTGCAGTACTTGAGGCAATGGAAAAATCAGTTTCAAGTGAAAAATGGGAAGAGGTAATCAACTGAATCAGCTAAAAATTATTAACTCTCCCCTTTAGCTTGTGCCTTGTTTTATGAGTCTGGTGCTTGGTTTTGTTGCCCAGCTCGCTGCTGACAATGCTGATGTTCCCGTCGACTTCGAGAATGGCCAGTTTCACCTCACCGATCTTTTCGACACCATGTTCACGGGCTGCTGCTTCAATCTCTTCCAATGTAATTTCTGCTGATTTGAGGTTTTCGGGAATAAGATGTCCCTCATAGACCAGCAGGACTGCCTTTCCCTGAACAAACTCACTTATTTTTTTGCTCTTAAAGAGCAGTATCTTAAAGACAAAGTTGGTGGCAAAAAGTGCGAGCGCCGCTACCAAACCTCCCAAAAGCGAGGAGTCGCTGCCAACCATGGCATTTTGAACCGCGTTGCTGATCAGCAGAATAAAAACCAGGTCAATCACGGATAGCTGTGCAAGTTCTTTTTTCCCGAACAGGCGGATGGCCAGGAGAATAAAAAGGTAGACTGCGACCGAGCGCAGAACAATGTCGAGCAGGGGAGGAATGGTCATGTATTTTGTTTTTTGAGAATGAGAAACAATTTTCGTTAAATTTAATATTTTTGTTAAAATCGAAATTGATCGGTATGCCTGAAATATGCAGGTTTTATGGAATTATTATTGCGATGTATTGCAATGAACTCAATCCACCGCATTTTCATGCAAAGTATGGTTACTATGGAATCAATAATTGATGTAAAACCTCTGGGGAATTATAATATTTGGGTTCGATTTGCCGATAATTTTAATGCTACAATCAACATAAGACCTTATATTACAACGGGTATTTCGACTAAATTATTAGACGTTGATTATTTCAATCGAGTAAAGATTGATGAATTCGGTGGAATCACCTGGGAAAACGGGTTCGATTTTTGCCCTAATTACTTGCGTGAATTGATAGATAAAGCAAATAATTAAAAGGAGTTTTTGCTATAATCTCTCCCCCTTTATTGTAAACCGATTTGTCTATATTTGGCATCGAAAACAATCCCGTCGCCGCTCCCATGACTCAAATTCTGGACCGATTGATAGATTTACTGCAAAAACCGTTTCATAGTTCGGTTTTGATCTTCGCAGTGATTCTTTTCATCATTCTTCTGGCCCCGATTCTACTGAGGAGTTTGAAAATTCCGGGTATCATCGGACTGATTTTATCCGGATTGATCATTGGCCCTCATGGACTTGGCTGGATCGAAAAAAATGCCGCGGTCGACCTCTTTTCAACCATCGGATTGCTCTACATCATGTTTTTGGCCGGGCTCGAACTGGACCTGAAAGAGTTTAGGAGTAATAAGCACAAGAGTCTGGTTTTCGGTATTTACACTTTTCTGATCCCAATGGCCATCGGGTTTCCCGTATGCCGCTTCCTTATCGGTCTTGATTTTAACGCCAGCTTGTTGGTAGCCAGTATGTTTTCTACACATACACTTGTCACCTATCCGATTGTGAGCAGAATGGGGATCTCCAGGCACGAGGCAGTGGCAATCACTGTGGGCGGTACCATGTTGACTGATACCGCTGTTCTAGTTCTTTTTGCCGTCATTGTAGGCTCCGTAAAAGGTGAAATAAACCTTCATTTTTGGATAAATTTTGCCATTTCCGTCATACTATTTCTGCTGGTCGTCTTTTTGTTGATACCGGTGGTTACCTCCTGGTTTTTTAAGAAGCTGGAGGGGGAAAAACGGTCCCATTTTGTCTTTGTCCTCTCCATGGTCTTCTTTGCCGCATTTTTATCTGAAGTGGCCGGTCTGGAGCCCATCATCGGCGCTTTTGCCGCTGGAATAGCCCTGAACAGATATGTACCAAAAACTTCATCCCTGATGAACCGGCTGGAGTTCGTTGGGAATGCCATTTTTATTCCCTTTTTTCTGATTAGTGTTGGAATGCTGATCAATTTGAAGGTGATCGGTAATGGATCAGCAGCCTGGGTTATTGCCGGTACATTGACAATCGTTGCGATTATCGGAAAATATCTTGCAGCAGCATTGACCTCCTTCACATTCAAATTTCCACCTACATGGCGCCGATTGATTTTCGGTTTGAGTAGTTCGCATGCCGCAGCTACCCTGGCCGTCATCATGGTGGGTTTCAAAATGGGCATTGTAGATGAAAATGTTTTAAATGGTACCATAGTGCTGATTCTTGTCACCTGCCTGGTGGCCTCTTTCGTAACCGAGAATGCCGCCAAGAGGATTCTGATCGAAGGGGATGCCTACCGGGAATTGCCTTTGACACCCCTTACGGAACAGAAGATATTGGTCCCAATTTCCAATCCCGGGACTATGGAGCGCCTGATTGATCTTGCCATTGCCATAAAGCTGCCGAAAAACCGTTTCCCAATTGTCAGTCTGTCAGTGGTTGATGATGACCATACCGCGAAATCGAAACTGATCGAAGCCAAAAGAATGCTGGAGAAAGCCATCATCCATGCCGCTGCCATTGACCAAAAGGTTGAAATTGTTACTACCATCGATCAGAAAGTTACCGCGGGCATCAAGAGAGTGGCCAAAGAGATATTTGCCACGGAGATCATTCTTGGTTTTGCCATGAGGAACCAGTTTTCTGAAATGCTTTTTGGCAACAATATCAAATACCTTGTTGAAAACACGGAGCAGGCCATCTGGCTTGCGAGCATACATTCCAACCTTAACTTGTACAAAAAAATAGTGATCATCTGTCCAAAATTTGCTGATCGGGAATTTGGTTTTCAGAACTGGTTGAGCCGGGTTTTCCGAATGGGAAAATCGCTGGATCTCTCTTGTCAGTTTTTTGCTTCACCACAGACTTTTGAAAAGGTCGGTGAGTTTCACCAGCAGCAGCGAACTTCCGTGACAATAAATCATACCGAATTTACCGACTGGGAGGAATTTCATAATCTTGGACATCAATTGTCGCCTTCGGACCTGATCATTATCCCTTTGCCACGCAGTGGAGGCGTGTCATACAAATTATCACAGGAGAGTATACCAAGACTAATGGCCAAACATTTTGAGCACTTCAGCTTTATTTTGGTCTACACATCTTCAGCAAACGATACATCCGAGCTGATGTTTTCGCACGATTTTGACAACACCCTCATCGAAAAGGGAATGACCCTTGTCAAAGGCCGGGTCAAATGGTTCTCCAGATTGTTCAAATAAAAAATTCACCACAATAGGCACATAGGTCACATTAGTTTCTATGTGGCCTATGTGCCTATTGTGGTGAAAAAAATTAATGGATTCTTAAATTATTGAAACAAAGAGGTTTTTTTAGGTAATTTTCCAATCAATATCTGCTTTGAAAGCAATCTTTCCAGTCTGACTATTCAACGCCTGAATGTGAAAGGAGGTAGCATCCTGCCCGGATAAGAGCTGTACTTCGTCCCCCCAATGCATTTCGCCCAGGAATTCAAGGGAGAAATCCTTAAGCCGATGCGTCCGGTAGAAATCGCTGTCGAAGCAATCCATCACCCAATCCAGGTAACGTGTATTGTTGACGTGGTTGTTTACATCGATTTCGTTGTAGAGGATTTTTTTACTGAAAATGATTGTCTCAGCCGTCCCGTTTAATCTGTCAGGGAAAGTCTCCAGGGCAAGTTTGCCCTCATTGAAGGGCATGTCGAAGGTAAGCTTGTCTGCCCGCTGGGGTCGCATGGTTTCAGCATTTAGTAACAACCAGCCGGAGACACCTTTGCAAATTGGTTCATCCTGGCTGTTGTAAAAGATAAAATCACGCCTGAAGAATGGTCCAACCAGACTGCATGGCCATGTCTCAATGTGGATTTCGTCCCCCCATTTTGGCAATTGCAGAATTTCAACCCGAATCCGCGACAGGGCCCAAAAAAGCTTCTGTTCAACCAAAGCAGCATACCCTGCACCCAAATGTTGGGCATGGTTTCCTGCAGCCTCCTGAAACAGTTGCATCAGGTTGGTTGGCTTGATGTTTTCCTGAAAATCGACTTGATACGAAGTTATCTTAAAACGTTCTTTCCAAACAGGAATCATAAGAAGAATGTGTTGATTAACTAATGTGATGATGTGCTGATTTTGTATGAAAATTATTTTTGCTCACTGAGCCTGTCGAAGGGCATCTATATAAAAACGCAAATAGACCGGTCCCTGAGCTTGTCGAAGGGTGAAGATAGGTTCAATAGTAATTTGCAGATGATCAGAATTCCAACTCCCCAATTATTCAACATTCAACTCTCCTGCCAAAGGTAATGAATCGGTAGTTTGAACCAAAAAATTGTCTATCTTCGATCGTTTTCGATAGTCGGGGATAGTGTGTACCTTTGCGGCAACCTATAAAAGGAGCGATGGCAGAAACAAATTTTGTGGATTATGTGAAAATCATGTGTCGTTCGGGCCATGGAGGGGCGGGGTCCAAACACTTTCGCAGGGAGAAATTTGCTGCGAAAGGAGGACCCGACGGTGGCGACGGCGGCAGGGGAGGGCACATTATCCTTCGTGGCAACAGTCAGATGTGGACGCTTTTGCACCTGAAATATCGCAAGCATATTTTTGCTGAATGGGGCGAATGTGGAGGAGCTTCACGCAGTCATGGCAAGGACGGTGAAGATATTATCCTGGATGTTCCCCTGGGGACAGTTGCCAAAGATGCCGAAACAGGCGAGGTGCTTTTCGAAATCACAGAACACGATCAATCAAATATCCTGGTGAAGGGGGGCAGGGGAGGGCTCGGTAATGTCAACTTCAAGAGCGCCACCCACCAGACTCCCAGATATGCCCAACCCGGTGAAGACGAAGAGGAGGGATGGAAGATCCTGGAACTGAAGATCCTTGCAGATGTGGGCCTGGTAGGATTTCCGAATGCCGGCAAATCTACCCTGCTTTCGGTGGTTTCCGCAGCCAAACCGGAAATTGCCGATTATCCGTTTACAACCCTGGTCCCTAATCTGGGAATTGTCTCCTACAGGGACAATCAATCCTTTGTGATGGCAGATATCCCGGGAATTATTGAGGGAGCGCATGAAGGACGTGGCCTTGGATTGCGTTTTCTACGACACATCGAACGTAACTCTATTTTGCTCTTTTTGATACCGGCAGATAGTAAAAATCACAGGAAGGAGCTGGATATTCTTCTGAATGAGTTGGATATGTTTAATCCTGAACTACTTGATAAACAAAGATATGTGGCTATCTCAAAATCTGATATGCTCGATAAAGAGTTGATGAAAGAGATAAGCACTGAATTCAAAGATTTTCCGCATACCTTTATCTCATCAGTTACAGGTGATGGGATTGTAAAATTGAAAGATGAAATCTGGAAACTTCTAAATTCATAGAATAGTTATGGGTGTAATACAGACAATCTCAGATTGGGACAAATCTGCATTCTTTTTTCTGAATGGGTTCCACAGCGATCTGATGGATAATGTGATGGCTCTTTTTACACTCACCTCTACCTGGATCATTTTCTACGGTGTTACCCTTTACCTGATCATCAGAAAATATGGAAGGAAATCCATTCCGGTCATTATTTCGCTGGTTTTAATTATTTTGTTCTCCGATCAGATCGCCAACCTTTTGAAACATGGTGTGATGCGTCTGCGGCCATCTCAGGATCCTGCGGTGAAACCATTGGCCCACATCTTCTTTACAACTGGCGGATTGTATGGTTTTGTCTCGGCACACGCTGCCAATGCCTTCGCTTTCGCCACCTTTTCGGCGCTGCTCTTCCGAAGCAGGGGATATACGATTTTCATCTATCCATGGGCTTGCCTGATTGCCTACACCAGGATCTATCTCGGAGTACATTACCCCGGGGATATCCTTGGAGGAATACTTTTGGGCACACTTGTTGGCTGGTCGGTTTTCAGACTGCTTCTTTTGGCCGAAGACAGGGCCTTCCCTGTTCATCCGTATCAACGGAATAAACTAACACACAACGAACTGGAAGTAATTGTCATCACTGCTACCATGGTCGTCTTTTTTACGGTTTCTACGGTAGTACTGCTACTGCAAAACGACTTGCTTTGACGATTTTCGATTGCGTTTATTTTCACATTTCCACATTTTTCAATTTTCACATTAACACATCAATACTTCAATAAACATGAATTACGAAGCTAGAATCAAAGAACTGCAACTTCAGTTGCCACCCGTATCTGCCCCGAAAGGATTGTACAGACCGCTTGTCGTTTCCGGAAACCTGGCCTATCTCTCCGGACATGTTTCAGCCACGAGTGACGGAACACTTATAAAGGGAAAGGTTGGGGAAGAGCTTGATTTGGAAGCAGGCAAACTGGCGGCCCGCGCTGCCGGGTTGGCCATTTTGGCTACACTGCGTCACGAACTTGGATCGCTGGATAAGATTAAAAGAGTGGTCAAGCTGTTTGGCATGGTGAACGCAACTCCGGATTTTGACAAACATCCATACGTAATCAATGGTTGCAGCCAGCTGATGGAAGAGGTTTTTGGTGCTGAGAATGGAGTTGGTGCCAGAAGCGCATTTGGCGTATCAGGCCTGCCTGGAAACAGTGCTGTGGAGATTGAAGCGATATTTGAATTGAACGATTAAAAACTTCCGCTCAGCATAAATTCGTCCGTATTGCAAAACACCTGGCTGTAGATGTAGAAGCCCATCCGGTTGGTCTCGATCTTTCGATTGAGTTGCACCACCGGATGACCTGCAGGTACACCGAAAAATTTCTGTAGCCTTTCGTCTGCAGTGATCGCGAGAATGCGCTGTTCCCCACCTTTGACCTCGAGCCTGTAATTTTTTCTCAGGACATCGAACAGCGATTTGTTCTCCATATTTCTCCCTATAAACCGCGGAAGATTGATGTTGGGTATCATGGTAATGTCAAAAAATACCGGTTTATTGTTCACTAATCGCAGACGTTCCATGTAGATGCAGCCCGATTCAAGTTCAATTCGGGAAAGCGAGAAGGAAAAAGCCTCACTCCATCCTCTGATCTCAGGCTTAACGATAATTTTGGTGAGTAGGTTTTCTTTCCCAACTGCTGAAGTAGTCCCTTTCATGGCCAGGATTCCTACTCCTTTTGGGGCGCCCTTCACAATGCTGCCTTTCCCCTGGTGCCTGGCAATAAAACCCTCATTCGCAAGACGATCCAGAGCTTTACGAATGGTTGGCCTGGTCACTTTGTGCAGGACACACAGCTCATTTTCAGACGGGAGCAGGTCTCCCTCCTTATACACACCTTCGTTGATGTGTTGTCTCAATATTTCGTATACCTTGCTATGCTGTGGCAGGACTGTTGCGTATTCCATCAATTTTTTCATCAATCAACAAAGGTAAATAATTTTTGTTTGTAAAAGTTGTAAACACATTAAATTTTTTTGTTATATTTTGTAAACATCAAATATTCAATATATTATAAATAAATAATTAAAAATTAAGAATTATTTCACATATACACTTGTGTTTACAAGTTGAATTAATTAGTTTTGTAAAAAATATTTGACATGGCAACCATTGTGATCATGCCCAAGCAGGGGCAATCTGTAGAAAGTTGTATTTTAACTGAGATACCAAAGAAAATTGGTGATAAAGTCACCAAAGGGGAACTGTTATTTGCCTATGAAACAGATAAAGCTTCTTTCGAGGAGTTCGCACCTGTCGATGGAACCATCTTAGCTTTTCACTACGAATCAGGCGATGAAGTTCCAGTGCTGAAAGAGGTATGTGTCATTGGCGAGGCAGGGGAAACAATCGTATCCGCTCCTGATGCAATTGCAGCATCGGCAAAAGATGTCCCTGAAACTATCGCTGTTAAGGAAGAAAAGACTGTAGTTACAACCAAAACTACCGAATCCGCTGCAGGAGAGAATAATTTTATCTCGCCCCGTGCAAGGTCCCTTGCTGGAAGAGAAGGAATCGATACCACAGGAATAAAAGGTACTGGTCCACATGGGAGAATTCTGGAGCAGGACCTGATTGCCTATCTGGCAGCGAAACCAAAAATTACCCCGCTGGCCAAAAAACGGGCCGAAGAGGAGCAACTTTGCACAAATTGCACTGGCAGCGGTTTGGGCGGGGCCATTACGGCCAAAGACCTTAAACAACCGGGCGCTGTTGCGTCTGATGAATTTGAAATCAAGAAATTGTCCAATATCCGCAAGCTGATTGCCAAAGCGATGCTTAGCTCGTTGCAGAATTCTGCCCAGCTGACCCACCATCTTTCGGCTGATGCACGTCAAATCAGTCATTTGCGAAAAGTGGTTAAGAAAGCTGTTGACGAAGGTTATCCAACGAATATTACACTGAACGACCTGATCTGCTTTGCGGTGATCAAAGCGTTGAGAAAATATCCGCAGGTAAACACCCATTTCATGGATGACTCGATGAAATATTTCAAAAAAATCCATTTGGGTATTGCCGTTGATACCGACCGCGGATTGATGGTCCCGGTTATTCGCAATGCCGATGACCTTTCGATCCAGGGATTGTCCAATCAGATGAAGGAAGTTGCTGCTGCCTGTAAAAACGGGAGCATCAATCCTGACTTGCTTGCTTCGGAAGCTGCCACTTTTACTGTATCCAATCTGGGGAATTATGGTGTTGAAATGTTTACCCCTGTTATCAACCTTCCGCAAACGGCCATTCTTGGTGTAAATACCATTGTACCAAGACCTAAAGAGCTGGGCGACGGCGTCTACGGCTTTGTTCCGCACCTCGGACTGAGCCTTACTTACAACCACCAGGCACTCGACGGTGGAGAAGCTACCCGATTTTTGAAACAAATTGCGACAGAAATCGAAAACTTAACCATTGAACTTTAAAATTTAAGCAATTCAACATGAGCAAAAATTACGATCTGGCAATCATTGGTGGTGGACCTGCAGGATATGTTGCAGCTGAACGCGCCGGACACAAGGGACTCAAAGTAGTCCTGATCGAGAAAAGCGAATTGGGTGGCGTATGCCTGAACGAAGGTTGTATCCCTACGAAAACACTGCTCTACAGTGCAAAATTGTATGACAATGCCATCGGTGCTTCCAAGTATGGGGTCGAGGCCAAAGAGGTGACTTTCGATTTTGGCAAGATGATGTCGAGAAAAGAGAAAGTGGTGAAAAAGTTGGTCGGTGGAGTCGGAATGAAAATGAAAGAGCACCATGTGGATGTACTTAAAAAGGAGGCATTTATCAAAGGTCGTTCTGCATCAGGTATCTCCATCACCGCAGGTGACGAGGAGATCGAAGCGGTTAATTTACTGATTTGCACAGGCTCAGAGGCTTTTGTTCCACCGATTCCGGGACTGGGGACACCCAACGAAATTATCCTAACCAACCGTGAGATTCTTCAGCTTAAAGAACTTCCTGCCTCACTGGTAGTCATTGGTGGGGGAGTTATAGGCATGGAGTTTGCCAGTTTCTTCAATTCTCTGGGCACTACCGTGACAATCGTGGAGATGCTGGACGAGATTCTAACCGGTATGGACCTCGAAATGAGCGTCATGCTGCGTCAGATGTATGCGAAAAAGGGGATCACCTTCCACCTTTCATCCAAAGTTATTGAAGTGAAGGGTAATGAAGTGATCTTTGAAAAAGCCGGTAAAAAAGAGACTGTTTCCGGGGATAAAATTCTGGTAAGTGTGGGCCGCAAGGCTGTCACCAAAGGTTTTGGCCTCGAAAATTTAGGTGTCGAACTCGACAGGGGCGGCATCAAAGTAGACGAAAAAATGAAAACAAACGTGCCGAATGTGTATGCTGCCGGCGATGTTACCGGATTCTCCCTGCTTGCGCATACGGCCAGCCGTGAAGGCGAAGTGGTGGTGAACAACCTGACCGGAAGAAACGACCGGATGCGCTACAACGCAATTCCTGGAGTTGTCTATACGAATCCTGAATTCTCCGGAGTCGGTCTGACAGAAGAGAAAGCCAAAGAACAAAATATTGCTTACCGAAGTGTTAAACTTCCAATGGCCTATGCCGGTCGTTTCCTGGCTGAAAATGAGGGTGGCAGCGGTTTGTGCAAAGTCCTGGTAGGTGAGAAGTATGGCGAAGTACTTGGCGTTCATATGCTTGGAAACCCCTCCAGCGAGATGATTTACGGAGCCTGCATGGCCATCGAGATGGAGATGACCCTCAAGGAAATGGAGGAGGTCGTTTTCCCGCATCCAACTGTTTCTGAGATATTTAAAGAGACGATATTCGGATTTTGAACCTTAAAATTGACAATTGACAATTGACAGTTGACAATGAAGGGAATGCACAATTTGTACAGTAACGTTTCAGAAACAAAAACAAACTTAAAGAAACATAATTATCGTTCTTAATATCAATTATATACGTAATTGTCAATTGTCAATTGTCCATTGTCCATTGTCAATTACTTTAGTGTTAACCCAATTGTCAATTTTCCATTGTCAATTGTCAATTCATTCGTATGCCTAAAGTTCAGTTTATTGACCCCAGTGTCGCAAGAAAGGCCGGCGAGATCACATTTAAGCCGATTCCTGTTAATCAGTACAACAAGACCATCAAAGAGGAAACTAAAAATTTCTCCAACGATGAGCTGATCCGAATCTACCACGACATGGTGGTGATCCGTGAGTTTGAAACCATGCTGAACCTCATCAAAACTACCGGTGAGTACAGCGGCGTTCCTTACGACCACCCGGGTCCGGCGCACCTTTCGATAGGTCAGGAAGCTTCAGCAGTCGGAATGGCTTACACCCTCACCGTGGATGATTTCATCTTTGGCTCACACCGCAGCCATGGCGAAATTCTGGCAAAGGGTCTTAGCTCGATTCAAAAACTTGACGATGCCCAGCTGATGCACATCATGGAGACTTTCTTTGAAGGCGCCATTTTGAAAATCGTGCAAAAGGATTTCAAAGGAACTGTCAAAGAGCTTGGTCGTAAATTTCTGATATACGGAACACTGGCCGAAATTTTTGCCCGCGAAACCGGTTTCAACAAGGGTTTGGGTGGAAGTATGCACGCCTTCTTCACTCCTTTTGGCGTTTATCCTAACAATGCCATTGTCGGCGGAAGCGGTGATATCGCCGTTGGAGCCGCACTTTACAAAAAAGTAAACCGCAAAAAGGGTGTGGTGGTGGCCAACATCGGCGATGCCTCCATGGCCTGCGGTCCGGTTTGGGAAGGGATCTCCTTCGCGGCCATGGACCAGTTTACCCAACTTTGGGACGATGGCATGAAAGGCGGGTTGCCGGTGATCTTCAACATCATGAACAACCAATACGGCATGGGCGGACAAACGGCCGGCGAGACAATGGGTTATGGCATGGCTGCCCGCATCGGAGCCGGTGTCAATCCCGACCAGATGCATGCGGAAAGGGTGGACGGATACAATCCGCTGGCTGTTATTGACGCCTACAAAAGGAAATTAAAAATCATAGAGGAGAAGAAGGGTCCTGTTTTGCTGGAGGTGCTTACCTACCGTTTCAGCGGTCACTCCCCGTCGGATGCCTCCTCCTACCGTTCAAAGGAGGAGGTAGAGGCCTGGCAAAACCAGGATTGCATCCATACTTATGCCAAAAATCTGGTGGAAGCCGGTGTAACGGATCAGAAAAAACTGGATGGCATCTGGGATGAGATCAAAGCGCTGATGGTCGAACTTTTGAAAGTATCGATCGATGAAAGCGTCTCTCCCCGCATGGATATTCGCCAACATCCGGAGCAAATTGGAGAGATGATCTTCTCCAATACACCAACTGTTTCAATGGAAGATCGCCCGGTTGAGGTCAATCATGCCATGGCAGAAAATGCCAGGGTAATTCAATTGGCTAAAAAAGAGCGTTTTGCTTTTGATGGCGAGGGCAAGCCCTTCTCCAAAATGAAGCAATATCAGCTTCGCGACGGGATTTTTGAAGCAATTATCGACCGTTTCTACAAAGATCCGACATTGATTGCCTATGGTGAAGAAAACCGCGACTGGGGTGGTGCATTTGCCGTCTACCGCGGGCTTACCGAAGCGCTTCCATACCACCGCCTGTTCAATTCGCCGATTTCGGAAGCCTCCATCGTAGGAACTTCTATCGGTTATGCCATGTGCGGTGGGCGGGTGATCCCTGAAATCATGTACTGCGACTTCCTGGGCCGTTGCGGCGATGAGGTGTTCAATCAATTGCCCAAATGGCAGGCGATGAGCGGCAATGTGCTGAAGATGCCTGTCGTTTTGCGGGTTTCAGTAGGTTCTAAATATGGCGCCCAGCATTCACAAGATTGGACTTCATTGGTGGCCCATATCCCGGGATTGAAAGTCGTTTTTCCTGTAACTCCTTATGATGCAAAAGGTTTGATGAACAGTGCGCTTCAGGGTACTGATCCTGTAGTATTCTTCGAAAGCCAGCGGGTCTATGATATTGGTGAACAGTTTCATGCAGGTGGTGTCCCGGAAGGGTATTACGAAATCCCGATGGGCGAACCGGATGTGAAAAGAGCAGGTAAAGATGTCACCATTCTGACAATCGGGGCTACATTGTACCGTGCCCTCGATGCCACTAAAATATTGGAAGAGAAATATGGCCTGTCGGCGGAAGTTATCGATGCACGTTCGCTCGTGCCATTTAACTATGGACCGGTGATTGAGTCAGTTAAGAAAACCGGCCGCATCCTGATTTCGGGCGATGCCAACAGTCGCGGTTCGTTTCTGAACGACCTGGCCCGCAACATTACCGAGCTTGCATTCGATTACCTCGATGCACCTCCGGTGGTTGTTGGATCGCGCAACTGGATCACCCCGGCCTACGAGTTGGAAGAGGCCTTCTTCCCGCAACCCGGCTGGTTCCTCGATGCCATCCACGAAAAGATTGTTCCGCTGGCAGGTTATGTACCTGGCGAGAATTTTACGGACATGGAGCAGATCAGAAGGGCGAAGATGGGGGTGTAAGTTGATTAGCTGATGTGTTGATTGGCTGATGTGATGACTCGGTAAGTAAATTGAATTGAATCGGTTCCTGAAGAAAGCAGGATCAGCTAAAGCAGAGTGTTAGTAAAGGAAAAATGAAGATGATTGATACCCTGAAAGGGTTAAATCTAAATAACCCGGGGTAAAGCGACGAAGGAGCGGTACCCCGGGTAGAAGAAAAACATTGAAAACCGTCCGCGAACAAATTTTGAAAAGAGCTTATTTCTTGTTGTCGGACGGAATTGATAAAATATAAAAAGAAGAAACAACGATATGGATTTCTGGAGTCAATTTCCCGCAAAGGATGAATTGCTGGCCTGGTACAAATCAAATGGTAGCAACGCGGTATTTTCCGTGAATGCTCACCTTCATACCCCTTACTCATTCAGCGCATTCAGGGATATTCCCCAGGCGCTCGACATGGGCGTTGCAGAGGGTGTAAAGGTGATGGGAATCAACGATTTTTATTCTACGGACGGGTATGCCGAATGGGAAACAGAGGCAGCTGCCAGGGGCATATTTCCCCTTTTCAATATCGAATACATCAGCCTGAACAAAGCAGACCAGATTGCCGGACTGAAAGTCAACGATCCCGGCAATCCCGGCAGGACCTATCTGAGTGGCAAGGGACTATCCTTTCCTCCAAAGATGGACGAGCCTTTTGCTTCAGCATTGGCATCTGTCCGCAGCGAATCCAACCAACATGTGGCCGGAATGTGCAGTAAACTGAACCAACTGCTTGTATCTTTAAATGCCGGATTTCTTCTTGACTTTGATTATATCCGCTCATCCATGACAAAAGGGATGGTACGTGAACGCCATCTGGCCAAAGCCTTACGGGAAGTTGTTGCAAAACAATTTGCATCCGGTGAAGCGCAAAGCGCATTTTACCAAAAACTATTTGGCGGAAAACCCCTGGTGTCCAGCCCTGATGCACCGGCCGCCATCGAAAACGAACTCCGTAACAACCTGCTTAAAGCTGGCGGAGCGGCTTTTATACCGGAACCCACTGCAGCCTTTCTTGATTCGAATATGGTTTGCAAAATGATCCTTAACCAGGGCGGTATTCCAACTTATCCTTTCCTGGCCGATGACAGCAATGGAAATTTTACTCCGTTTGAAGGATCCAAGGAACAAGCTGCTAAAACATTGAAAGAGCGGAATATCTGGTCGATCGAGTTAATAACTACACGAAATAGCCTTAAGGTATTGGAAGAATACGTGCAATACTTTCACAAAGAGGGTTTTGTGGTTACACTTGGCAGCGAGCACAATACACCAGTCATGGAGCCGATCGAACTTTTTGCCCGCAAAAAAACGGAGCTTTCACCGGTTTTGAAAGAAATCAATTACCGGGGCGCCTGCCTGGTGGCAGCCCATCAATACCTCAATGCCACTGAAGGTCAGGGTTATCTCGATCAAAACGGAAAACCTTTTTTGGACAGACACGATCAGTTGGTTACCCTCGGAATGGCACTCATAACCTACCTAAATCATACCAACCATGCATGACGAAATTGTAAAGCAAGTCTTGCCTGCCTTACGGATGCTGGCATCAAGGGAAAATATCCTGAACATCCGTTTGGACAACAGTGAGGCAATTTTAAATATACAGGACGATCAGGAGTTGAGGGACCTTCCATATATTCTGGATGATTCCACCATTTTGGTGGTCGATGAAACCACCAATCCAGCCGAAATTATCTCCGATTTGGAGGTCAAGCTTTCGATGTGGAGAGAGGAGCGGTCCTATTATCCAGATTATGTATGGATCAGGGGGATCGGGTTGATCGCACTTGCTCCTAGTGCTGCCCAATTGGATGAAATGCTGGGACAGGAGGAACGTGATTTTTCGATCTATTCTGGCCGACTGGCCGGTAAGATTTCCATCGTAACAGGCGCTGCCATGGGTTTTGGCGCCGGCATTGCGGAGATGTTGTTCCAGGAGGGGGCCAATGTGGTAATAGCCGATTGGAACGAAGAGGCAGGAAGCAAGATGGCTCAAACTTTAAATGAAGCGCTGGCCAGCAACAGGGCGCTGTTTGTCAAGGTGGATGTCTCTGATGCAGAATCTGTCGAAAACATGATAACCGAAACAGTCAAACATTTTGGAGGCTTGGACCTGATTGTGAGCAATGCGGGGGTTTTAAGGGCCGGTGGCCTGGATGAAATGACCCCTGATAACTTTGATTTCATGACCAATGTCAATTACAAAGGTTATTTCCTTTGCGCGAAATATGCCTCTGCGGTGATGAAGGTCCAGGCGAAATACAGGAAGGAGTATTTCACGGATATCATCCAGATCAATTCGAAATCCGGATTGAAAGGGAGCAACAAGAATTTTGCCTATGCAGGCGGAAAGTTTGGCGGAATTGGTCTTACGCAATCTTTTGCCATGGAGTTGATGCCCCATAAAATCAAAGTGAATTCAATATGTCCGGGGAATTTCTTTGAAGGTCCGCTTTGGAGCGATCCTGATAAGGGGTTGTTTGTCCAATATTTGAAAGCCGGAAAAGTTTCCGGGGCAAAAACAATAGAAGATGTCAAAGCTTTTTACGAGGCGCAGGTTCCTGCCGGTCGCGGATGCCGCGTCAAGGATGTGTTCCGTGCGATCCTGTACATCATCGAACAGGAGTACGAGACAGGGCAAGCCGTTCCGGTAACCGGTGGACAGAATATGTTGAACTGATATTAAAAATGTTACACAGAGTTTCACAGAGAAGCACAGAGTTACACAGAGGAATATTAAAATGAAGAATGAAAAATGAAGCCTAGGGGACTTAGGGACTTGGAGAGAGAAATTTAAAAAAATCGGATTACCGTTATTTTTTACAATAATCTCTGTGTAACTCTGTGCTTCTCTGTGAAACTCTGTGTAAGTTCATAAAAACAAATAAAGATGAAAACGAAAGCTGTACGATTATATGGGAAGAAGGACCTCCGGTTAGAGGAGTTCGAACTTCCGGCCATCAAAGAGAACGAAATATTGGCCAAAGTAATATGTGACTCCCTCTGCATGTCCTCCTACAAGGCAGCGTCGCAGGGTACCGATCACAAGCGCATTCCAAACGATGTGGCAGAAAACCCGATCATCATTGGTCATGAATTTGCCGGTGAACTGGTCGAAATAGGATCCAAATGGCAAAACCAGTTCAAACCCGGCGATAAATTTTCGATCCAGCCGGCGATAAACTTTGCAGGTGGTCCCGTTGGTGTGCTGGGCGCCCCTGGTTATTCCTATCGGTTTATTGGCGGAGATGCCACCTACGTGATTATCCCGAATGAGGTGATGGAGCTTGGAGCGCTTTTGCCATTTTCGGGAGCAGGTTTCTACCCGGCATCGCTGGCTGAACCACTCTCCTGTGTAATCGGCGCCATGCATGCCAATTACCATATCACCCCCGGTTCCTATATCCACAATATGGAAATTGTGGCAGGAGGTAAAATGGCGATTTTGGCTGGGGTCGGCCCGATGGGGCTGGCGGCCATCAACTACGTACTGAACCGCGAAGACCGAAGACCCTCTCTTTTGGTGGTCACAGACATCGAGCAATCCAGGCTCGACAGGGCTGCTTCACTTTATACCGTTGAATATGCTGCATCCCGTGGGATTGATCTTAAATACATCAATACCTCTAGTTTTACCGATCCTGTAAAGGCACTGAAATCCCTGACGGGTGAAACAGGATACGATGATGTGTTTGTCTTCGCACCGGTAACCCCGGTGGTTGAACAGGCTGATGCTTTGCTGGGTTTTGATGGATGTCTCAATTTTTTTGCAGGCCCCTCCAATATGGAATTCAGCGCAAAAATCAATTTTTACAATGTTCATTATGCTTATACCCATTTGGTAGGAACGAGTGGAGGTAATACGGAAGACATGAAGGAGGCAATTCGACTGATGTCGGACGGATTGGACCCTGCAGGACTGGTAACCCATATCGGTGGATTAAATGCAGTGATCGATGCGACCCTTCATTTACCAGAAATCCCGGGAGGCAAAAAATTGATCTACAACCACATCGAAATGCCATTGACCCCCATCACCGATTTTGCAGAAAAGGGTAAATCAGATCCGTTCTTTGCCGAACTTGACAGACTCTGCCAAAAGCACAATGGTCTTTGGAACCTGGAAGCAGAGCGCTTTCTCCTCAATACGAATGCATAATCAGACTTTGCTGTAATTTGCCTCATAAAAATTTACCACATAGGTACATAGGTCACAATAGAATTCTATGTGACCTATGTGCCTATGTGGTTTTTTGTCAGGATGGTTGCAAAGACACGCTCCCTTCACAGAGTGCCCAGATATCAAAAGCAAAAATAGTTAAGTGGTCCTTCATTTCCATTTTCCATAAAATTGTTAACTTTCAGCATCAATTGACATGCTATGGAAAAGGATAAGCTGGACCTGATTTCGATCTCTTCGCTGTTTAAACGACGAAAAACCGACCGCGACATCTTTCAGGAGCTGATGCCCAACAAGGTCAAGGAGGTGTTGCTTTTTGCAACCCTTTATGATGCCTATTCCATTGAACGCGAAGGGCAGTTTTCGGACAAGATATTTGGCGAGTACCTGCAGCTGAACCTCTATGCCGCGCCGCGTTTTACCAGTGTTAATTCACCTGAGGATGTAGTTCAGACACTCAACTCCCGCCATTTCGACCTCATCATCATCATGGCCGGTGTCGACAAGGTGATGCCCCTCAAGGTAGCCGAACTGATCCATTCGCACAAATCCAGGATACCCATCCTTCTGTTGGTCAACAACAACAACGATGTTGGCTATTTCAAGCGTGCGGCTGCCCAAGTCCCAGCCATCGACCGTGTCTTCGTCTGGAATGGCAATTCCAACATCTTCCTGGCCATGATCAAATACATCGAAGACAAGCGTAATGTCGACAGGGATACCGTGCTCGGCGGGGTTCGGATTGTCTTGTTGGTAGAGGATTCAGTTAAATATTACTCCAGGTATCTTCCATTGCTCTTTTCCAGTGTCCTGACCCAGACGCAGGCGCTTGTATCGGATGATTCAACCGATGAACTGCACAAAATATTTAAGTACAGGGCACGTCCCAAAATCCTGTTGGTCAGCACTTACGAAGATGCGATTCAAATTATTAACAATTACAAGGATTTTCTGCTTTGCGTCATTTCGGACGTTAAGTTTGCAAAGGAGGGGATCAACGATGAGGAGGCCGGAATTGAGCTCTTAAAATATACCAAAGAGAACTTAAAATATCCAATTCCATTACTTTTGCAATCGCATGATATCGAAAATGCCAAAAGGGCTGAGGCAATCGGCGCCGGATTTATAACTAAAAATTCGGATACATTGTCGCACGACATCCATGAATTTATCAACAGCAAACTTGGTTTTGGTGATTTTATTTTCAAGGATATGAGGGGAAACAAGATAGCTTGTGCAAGAAACCTTCATGAGTTTGAAGAATTGGTGGCAAAGGTACCCATGGAATCATTGTTGTTTCATGCCAGGGAAAATGGATTTTCCACCTGGCTCATGGCCCGTGGCGAAATCAACATGGCGGAACGGCTCATACCATTCAAAGTTGAAGATTTTGAAAACCCTGAGAGACTTCGCGATTTTATTCTCAGCGTATTTAGCGATGTCAGTGAAAAGAAAAACAGGGGCAGGATTGTAAATTTTGATGCCAGCCTGATAACCGGAAACCGGTACATTGTCCGCATGGGACTCGGATCACTTGGCGGAAAGGGGAGAGGACTGGCATTTATGAGCAATTTGCTGGAAAACATTGATATGAAGGCAATTCTTCCGGGAATTAACATCAGGATGCCTGCTACATCCATCATTGGGGCCATCGAATTCGATAAGTTTTTGGAATCAAACAATTTGTTTGGACTAGCTTTTCATACCGCCGACCAAGAGCATATAAAGGAGGCATTTTTAGCCGGAGATTTGGGCATCTCAATGAAAGATAAGTTATTGCAATACATTCAACAGATCACACAACCTTTGGCTGTTCGTTCATCAGGATTGTTTGAAGATTCCCTGCTACAGCCCTTTTCAGGAGTTTACGATACCTATCTTATTCCGAATAACCATCCCAATCCTGAAATTCGGTTCGAACAACTGCAAAATGCGATAAAACTGATTTACGCCTCCGTCTTCAGCAACGATGCGCGTTCCTATTTTCAAGCCATCAACTACAAAATTGAAGAGGAAAAAATGGCCATCATTATTCAGCCTGTTGTAGGACATGAGCACAGTGGAAAGTTTTATGTTGATATCAGTGGAATAGCCCAATCCTATAACTATTACCCCCATTCCTACATGCGACCGGAAGACGGTTTTGCCGTGGCAGCCATGGGACTGGGCCAGGCTGTTTCGGGAGGGGAGAAGGCACTCCGGTTTTGTCCTAAATATCCTGCGTTGAACATTGGTTCTATTTCGGATCAGGTTAGGGATACCCAAAGGGAATTTTATGCCATCGATCTGACACACAATGAATTTGATATGTATTTAGAAGGCGAATTGGCAGCCATTCGAAAATTTCCGATAGCAGCCGCTGAACTGGATGGTGTTATCGATCAATGTGTTTCTACGTTCGATATTGAAAATGAGACGCTTATTCCTGGTGTGGCAACCCGTGGCCCGAGAGTCGTAGACTTTGCCAACCTGTTAAAATACAACCAGGCACCAATGGCCGATTCCCTGCTTGTATTGATGAAATTGTTCCAGCAGGCGATGGGTTCACCAGTGGAAATGGAATTTGCCATCGACCTGAAAAAGGGTGACAATGGCTGGCCAACCTTTTATCTGCTCCAATTGAAACCGCTTATCCGCAGGGAGGATGACATAGAAATTGATCTTGACGAACTTGATAAGGGTAATCTGATTTTGCTCTCCCAAAGGGGAATGGGCAATGGAAAGATCAAAGGAATCCATGATGTTCTCTATGTCGATATCAATCGTTTCGACAGGACCAGGACCAAGGAGATTGCCGCTGAAATCCTTGAATTCAATAAACTTCTCTGCGATGAAGATAGGAAATATGTATTGATAGGTCCCGGAAGATGGGGTACACGGGATGAGTTTACCGGAATTCCGGTTCGATGGGCACACATTAACAATGCAAAGGTGATCGTTGAAATCGGATTACCTGATTTTCCATTGGATGCCTCGCTCGGATCTCATTTTTTTCACAATGTTACCTCCATGAATGTTGGCTATTTCTCTGTCCCGGTTGTCGATGGCATTGAATTTGTCAATATGGATTTGCTGGGTTCCCAAAAATTGGTTCAGGAAGGAAAATTTGTGAGATGGGTTCGCTTCAAAAATGATTTGGAAGTTTTGATGGATGGGCGGAAAAGGACAGCCGTAGTGAGAATGAAGTAATGTGCGCATTTCTTTTGAATAGCCGTCTGCTTTAGCTGACGGTTGGTAATTCAAAATTCCCATTGGGCTTTAGCCAAAACATTGTTTGGCTAAAGCCCTCTTTTTTTATTGGCATTCCTGCTCCGTCAGCTAAAGCTGACGGCAATGAAAAGAAAGATTTTTAGTATCTCATTGAGTTACAAATAAAAAAAGTGTTTCAAAAATAGCGGAGCCTCCTCTCCGTGCAGGTTATAAAACTCCTCTAAAAATGAGTTGAAAGGTTTTTGCCCTTGTTCCGCAATACTTTTCGCACTTGAAGTCAGGTCTTCAAATTCTATGGTTATCGTCCGCTTTGGCAGGAAGAAAATGAAATTTGCCATTACAAAAAACATCCCCTTCAACAATTGAACGAAAAAATCGGGCGATTTCCCGGTCTTGGCTTTTGACCACATACTCCCCCACAAGCCGGTGATACGAACACCTACAACCTGAACATCATCAGGTAACTTATTGACGATGTGATAAGCCGATTTTTTGTTAAATATTTTCTCATACCCTTGTCCGGCGATTTGGCCACTTGGATAAAGAATGATGTTTTGTTTCCGTTTGAAACCCTTGATGACCGACCTCGAAATTACTTTTAATACCTGGGTGTCACGACTGCCGTTTTCAAGATCGCTTACCCTTACCGCACCAAGTCGACCGAAAAAAGTTTTTGCCACCGGAATGTCAAAATATTTTTCCGATATGACAGGTGTAACGGTTGAAAACCGGTAAATATGGCTTACCAGGATAACCGGATCGATCAATGCCTGATGGTTGGGTAGAATAAAGACAGGCGAATTTTTAGTGAAAACATCAGCTCCCTGAACCAATATTCTGTACCGGAAACGAAGTAGTAGCCTGACAGTGAAAGCTATAGATTTCGACAATAGGTGAAAGAAGATGCTGGGTTTTCTCATCCGTAAAGAATTTATCTAGATATGATCGGATCGAATTCTTGAATGAAATTTTCGTCCGTATTTGTTGTTTGCGACTTAGTTGTTTCAAATTGAATCTGCCTTGATCCCTCAAAAATAGTAACTATGTGTATATAAGACAACTTCACACTAAGATTAGAAATTGGTAGAATCATATCCAATAATTAATATATTTGTGTAGGACTCTAAAACTAACGAAAATGACTAGCCCAATTTTGCCTGTAAATTCCCCTAAGGTTATCAATGCGTGGTGTTCATACGATATCGCGAATTCCGCCTACATTTTAAGTGTAAATACGGTTTTGTACCCGATATTCTACCAGGAGGCAACAAAATCTTCATATGGCTCAGAAATGGTTCGTTTTTTGGGTATGACGATCAAGAATACTGTTTTGTATGAATACGCGATCGCGCTTGGTTACTTATTGGTCATATTTCTGACTTTATCCCTATCTGGGATTGCCGATATGGGAGGTTACCGCAAGCGGTTTATGCAGTTTTTTACATTGCTTGGTTCGCTGGCATGTATTGGGCTCTACGGGTTTAATGGTGCCAATTTAGGATTGGGACTTCTCCTTCCAATGCTCGCCGTTCTTGGGTTTGCAGGTTCCCTGGTCTACTACAATTCATTTCTTCCGATGATTGCCACTCCCGATCAACACGACCGCATCAGCGCAAGAGGCTTTTCATTTGGTTATGCAGGCAGTATGTTGTTGCTGATTTTCAATATATTTTCGCTGCAAAATTATCAGATGTTTGGTTTTGCCGATAAAATGGAAGCCATCAGGTTTTCGTTTATAGAGGTTGGTATCTGGTGGTTGGCTGTTTCCCAGATTGCTTTCTTCTATTTGCGTGAGGAGCGCAAAAAGGTTCAATTGGACAGAACAATTTTCGCCAAAGGATTTCATGAGATTTTTAAAGTGTTGGGTTATATCAAAAAACACAAATCCATGTACCGGTTCCTTCTCTCCTTTTTCTTTTTCAGCATGGGTGTTCAAACCGTCATTATTATAGCTTCACTTTTTGGCAAAGCTGAACTTGGGATCACGGATACCAAACTGATCATGACGATCCTGATTATCCAGTTGGTAGCAATTATGGGGGCCTTTATATTCGGAAGGGTTTCTTCCCGTTTTGGGAACAAGACTTCACTTTTGTGGATGCTCTCCGTTTGGATATTTATCTGTTTTTTGGCCTATATGGTTCACAATGAATACCAGTTTTATGTTTTGGCCGCTTTGGTTGGCCTGGTGCTGGGAGGAATTCAATCCCAGGCACGCTCAACATGGTCAAAATTGATCCCGGCAGGGACATCAGATACAGCCTCCTATTTTAGTTTCTATGATAGTACGGAAAAGTTGGCCATCGTGATTGGCATGTTCGGGTTCGGTCTCATTGAACAACTTACAGGCAGCATGCGCAACAGCACATTGTTACTTTCCCTGTTTTTTATCGTCAGCTTTGTCATTATCGCGGTTACAAAATTGAGAACGGATGATTCTGTATCTTCTTTGTAATTACGGTAGTCTTGTCCTTCAAAAGAATCAATCTGAAAGAATAGATTGGCGTATTTTAATGGTGAAAAGGTCTGTTTAAACGCAAAATTGATAAAAATGAAAGCTGTTAAGACTCTTTTGATATCCATGTCTGTTTTGGTCCTGATATACTTTGCAGGGCCTTACATGCCGGATCCGGTATTAAGTATAAATCTTCCAACGATCCAGGGCAGTGTTGAAAATTATGTCTCCTCTTTGGAAGATAATCCGACCTTGAAAATCAGGCCGGGTTGCAGGGCAAGAATCATCTGGGCCAACGATTCCACCAAACAAGCTACTGAAAATGTCCTCCTCTATCTGCACGGATTTTCGGCTAGCTGGAGAGAAGGCTATCCTGTCAATGAAGAATTTGCGAAGAGGTATGGCTGCAATGCTTTTTTTGCCCGTCTTGCGGCGCACGGAGAAATTTCTGAAAACCCATTGTTGGATATGACTCCCGAAAGGCTCTATGAATCAGCCAAAGAAGCACTTGTTATAGCCCATCAATTGGGTCAAAAGGTGATCATCATGGGTTGTTCCACTGGTTGCACCCTGGCATTGAAGTTAGCGGCTGATTTTCCGAATTTGGTCGACGGCATGATTCTCTACTCACCGAATGTTCAGATCAAGAATAAGACGGCAGTTCTACTCTCCGGTCATTGGGGATTACAAATTGCACAGTTGAACTTTGGGGGTAAATTCAGGGTACTTGACGATGATCCAAACGGGGATATCTGTAAATACTGGAATTGCGTCTATAGGGCAGAGGCAACGGTCTATTTACAGCAGCTGCTGGATGCCACGATGAATAAGGAGCAATTTGCCAAAGTAAAATGCCCGGTCTTCATGGGGTATTATTACAAAGATGAGCAAAATCAGGATGATATCGTTGAGGTGAAGGCCTCCTTAAAAATGTTCAAAGAGTTGGGCACACCTGAAGGCAAAAAACGAGCTGTCGATTTCCCCAATGCCGGAAACCATGTGTTGTGCAGTCCGCTACTTTCCGGGGCAGTGCCTGAAGTCAGAAATGCCACCTTTCAGTTTGCCGAAGAGATTCTCGGTATGAAATCAATTCAATAATATTTTTTCATCACAATAGGCACATAGGACACAATAGAAATCTATGTGAACTATGTGCCTATTATGGTTATTTTTACGGCTGTGTTTGCACCAAGTTCTTTAAAAGTTCAGTTTAAAGTGTTGCCAATTCCGCCTGAAGTTCTTTGATAGCCGCTTCGCATTGAATTTCGAAATTCCTGATGTGCACCGGGTAACTTTCTACATCAACCCCTTCAATGGTTTTGAGCTGAAATTGCTTCATCTCCTGCACCAATTTTGTCATCCCCATGATTTGCAGGGAAGATTTGGCTTTGTGTGCCTCCTTGCCCATTGCCTGATATTGCCCGGACTGATAAAGCCTATTCATATTATTTATAAAATCAGGTATTTGCATGATAAACAATTCAATCATTTCCCGGACAATTTTATTGTTGCCATCGGTGATCGTTTTGAGGTATTTTAAATCTGTGTAGGTCATTCCTTAAGTGTTTTTAATATATAGACCCGATCAAAAAGGTGAAATACAATATCTGTTTGATATGAGTTTTGTTAGGTACTCCTCTCTATATTTTTCTTATTTTTGGCGCTTCAATGTAAATCAAAATGACCGCTCAGGTACCAGGCATATTTTTGTTTTCCCTATATTGAAAATCTGATTTGTAATAAAGTTCTAATAAATATAGCAAAATTATTGATTAAATAGGTATCCAGGGGCTTATTTTGATGGAACAAGTATAAAATTCAATTTTTTAAGCATGCTTAAAACCAATTTTCACCACATCCATCTGGGCTACCATGCGAAGATGGCCGAGTTTGCAGGATTTGATATGCCGATTGAATACAGTGGCATAAAAGATGAACACCTCACTGTTCGTCATGGGGTCGGTGTTTTCGACGTCTCCCACATGGGCGAAATATGGGTGAAGGGCTCAAAAGCCCTGGATTTTCTCCAGTGGGTAACCTCAAATGATGTTTCGGTACTTCAGCCAGGACAAGCACAATACTCCTGTTTTCCTAACGGGAAAGGTGGAATTGTGGATGATCTGCTTGTCTATTTTTTCTCACCCGAAAAATATTTACTGGTAGTGAATGCCGCAAATGTTGAGAAGGACTGGAACTGGCTTGTCAGTCAGAACAACATGGGTGTTTTACTTGAGAATACTTCGGATGGTATCTCTCAATTGGCCGTACAGGGTCCAAAGGCAGTGGGGGTACTTCAGAAACTTACCTTCGTGGACCTTGCTGATATCAAATATTACACCTTCACGGTAGGTGAAATGGCCGGAATAAAGGATGTTATCATCTCTGCAACCGGATATACAGGTGCCGGAGGTTTTGAATTGTATTTCCACAATAAGTATGCTGAAACCATGTGGAATGCCATTTTTGAGGCAGGTAAAGATTCAGGGATCAAACCCATCGGATTGGCTGCGCGGGATACCTTGCGGCTCGAAATGGGATTTTGTCTCTATGGAAATGATATCGATGATACCACTTCACCCATTGAAGCAGGGTTAAGTTGGATCACTAAATTCAATGATCACAAGGAGTTTATCGACAAAGAACTGCTTTTGCAGCAGAAAAAGCAGGGGACAGCCAACCGGTTGTGCGGCTTTGAGATGATTGACAGGGGAATTCCGCGCCACCATTATTCTATCACCGACGCCTCAGGCACAGTAATCGGTAGGGTAACCTCCGGTACTCAATCGCCAATTCTCGAAAAGGGTATTGGTATGGGTTATGTGCCAACGGTTTTGTCACGTCCTGGTAGTGAGATATTTTTGGAAGTGCGCGGCAAGTTATTAAAGGCCAAAGTGGTAAAGATGCCTTTTATTTAGACTCTTTCCATATCCCGTTATTCATCGATACTTAACCTAAAGTTAACTGATTTTTGTCATGTTTTAAGGATTAAAATGCTAATTTCACAAACTTAAACCTGAGGTTAAGATTATAAAATTTAAGTAGTTATATATCTAATTGTATCAATATTTTAACCCTTCCGGCAGCGTCCGGCAAGTAAGTCAAATCATAAAAACAGATTCCTATGAAGAAGCATAATTTTTACGCAGGACCCTCTATTCTTCCCGAGTTCACCATTCAAAAAACAGCCGAAGCAATTGTCAATTTTGCCGGGACAACGTTGTCTGTGATGGAAGTTTCGCACAGGAGCAAAGAGTTTGTAGCCGTGATGGACCAGGCAATTTCGCTGGTAAAGGAACTACTGGAAGTTCCTGAAGGTTATGAAGTTCTTTTCTTGCAGGGCGGTGCCAGTACACAATTTTACATGGCCCCATACAATCTGATGAAAAGTAAGGCGGGCTATGTGAATACAGGTGTTTGGGCGACAGCCGCTATCAAAGAGGCCAAATTTTTTGGTGAAGTGGTTGATGTAGCCTCCTCCAAAGATAAAAATTTCAATTACATTCCCAAAGGTTACGCGATCCCCTCTGATCTGGACTATCTTCACATTACCACCAACAACACGATTTATGGTACTGAGATGCTCTATGATTTGGATTCTCCTGTTCCTTTGGTAGCTGATATGTCGTCCGATATTTTTAGTCGTCCCCTAGATATCTCCAAATATGCAGTGATATATGCAGGTGCGCAGAAAAATCTTGCTCCTGCCGGAGTAACCCTGGTCATCGTACGCAAGGATGTATTGGGCAAGAATGGCCGTTCCATTCCTACCATGATCAACTACCAGACACATATCGATAAAGAGTCTATGTTCAACACTCCCCCATGCCTGCCTGTTTTCGCTGCCCTTCAGACCCTTTTGTGGCTGAAAGAAAATGGTGGGATCAAGGCCATGGAGGCGAAAAATATCGCGAAGGCAAAATTGTTGTACGACGAAATTGATCGTAATTCCTTGTTTCAGTCTACCGTACCGGATCCTGCCGACCGTTCCCGCATGAATGTAACTTTCGTGATGACCCCTGGCAACGAGCAGCTCGAAAAGGATTTCCAGGCTTTTGCCAAAGAAAGCAATATGGTTGGTATCGAAGGTCACCGCAGCGTTGGCGGATTCAGGGCATCCATATACAATGCCATGCCAATTGAGAGTGTAGCCGCACTGGTGAAAACGATGAAAGATTTCGAAGCAAAGCAATAGTATGGCCATATTAAAACCTTTCAGGGGACTTCGTCCACCTGTAGAACTGGCAGCACAGGTTGCCTCTCGTCCTTATGATGTACTCAATTCGGAAGAAGCACGCCTTGAGGCGGAGGGAAATCCCTATTCCCTGCTCCACATCATCAAACCTGAAATTGATCTTCCGGTAGAAATGGATGAGCATAGTCCTGAAGTTTACCAAAAAGCTGCCACCAACCTGGAGCTTTTCAAAACCAAAGGATGGTTGCGCAAAGAAGTTCAGGATTACCTCTATATTTATGCCCAAACCATGGAGGGCCGTACCCAATATGGTCTTGTCGGTTGTGCCTCCGTAGATGATTACCTGAACGGTATCATCAAAAAACACGAACTCACCCGCGCCGACAAGGAAGAGGACAGAATGAAACATGTGCGCATCACCGATGCCAACATGGAACCCGTCTTCTTTGCTTATCCGGCTGTAAGCGAGATAGATCGCATTGTTGCAGATATTGTTGAATCCCGCAAACCCGAATATGATTTCGTGGCCAATGATGGGTTTGGTCACCATTTTTGGTTGGTCGATGATAGGAATACCATCGATAAACTGGTCGGATTGTTTGCCGCTATTCCGGCTACCTATGTTGCCGATGGTCATCACCGCACGGCCGCTGCTGCGCTGGTGGGAAAAGAAAAAAGGGCTGCAAATCCCGGTTATGACGGAACAGAAGAGTTCAACTTCTTTCTGGCAGTCCATTTCCCGGATAACCAATTACGTATCATCGACTACAATCGCGTGGTCAAGGATTTGAACGGACTCTCCTCTGAGGAGTTACTACAAAAACTTGGAGAAGATTTTATAGTAACCAAAATTGGAACCGAGATCTATAAGCCTGAAGCATTGCACATCTTCTCGATGTATTTGGATGGAGTTTGGCACAAATTAACGGCCAAACCTGGGAGATACAACGACAGTGATCCGATCGGTGTGCTGGACGTAACCATTCTCTCTGCATTGGTGCTGGATAAAATCCTTGGGATCAAAGACCTCAGAACGGATAAGCGGATTGATTTTGTTGGCGGCATCAGGGGATTGGGCGAGTTGAAGCGCAGGGTGGATTCAGGCGAAATGAAGGTCGCTTTTGCCCTCTACGCGGTTTCCATGCAGCAGCTGATTAACATTGCCGATTCAGGTAACATCATGCCCCCCAAGACGACCTGGTTCGAACCAAAATTACGCTCCGGGCTGGTCGTGCACGAACTGCACTAGAAAGTTTGAAGGATTTATATAGTTTAAAAGGTTTGAAATGTTCGGGTTATTGAACTTTTTAAACCTTTTAAATTCCTTTCAAATTTGGAAGTTTCGATCCAATAGTTCCCTAGTCCTTCTAGTCTTCCAGTCCCTCAGTCATTCCGTCCGATCCGATCATCCACCATTTTCGAACTGGTTACCGCGGACGGTGGTCGCGTTGCATACCTTACCCGGGGTACCGCTCCTTCGTCGCTCTACCCCGGGCTATTAACATTTAACCCCTCCGGGGTAAGATCGGAGAGGGATCAACATTATGGTCGGGAAATTTAGGATTGTGCAACTGCTAATTTTCACATTTTCTCATCTTCACAGTGCTCATCACCACATCACCACATCATCACATCACCACATCACCACATCATCACATCATCACATCACAACATCAGCTCATCACCACATCATCATTTTCCCTTCTTCACCGGGTTCAATCTGAAAAGATAAGCCAGCGTCACCTGCAAACCATTTGTTTGAGAAGGATCATACCCATAATTCTTGGAGTCGTAAAGATTGGTCAGTGAGTAAAAGACACGCGCATCGATGGCCAATGCACCGGCATGTTTAAAATGGACCTCAGAACCAATGCCTCCGGTAAAAAGAAAATCCACCCTCGAATCGATCGGTTTGCCCCAATAAGGAATAGGAACTACCGAAGGGATGCCTGGAGAGGAGGGATTCATTCCCTGACTGTCGGAAAGCAGAAAGGCGACAGTTGGACCCAGATTGAGGGTAAAACGGTAAGCCTTTGTTCCCAGATTGGCATGGGTCAGGATTGGAATGTCAATGTAATTGAGCGTGTGTACATAGGTCTGGGTTAGTCCTGCTATTGGCTTCTCTTCCCAACCTTTTTGCAGATAATTGACCTCGACCTGAATGCCAACATGTGGCTCTGAAATCATTCGGAACAGGAGACCGGCAGAATTTCCGGTATACATATTCTGTTCGACATTCGGTTTAAATTTCACCCTGCTGAATACCATTCCTCCTTTGGCCCCGAAATAGAACTCTTTTTTGAAAGGTTCATTTTGCGCAAGCGCAGACAACGAAAATTGCATAAACAGCAATAGTCCAAAGCAGGTTTTTATCGTATTGAATTTAAGGCTATTGGCCGGGAAGTATTTTTTTTCGTTCTTCATTTGCTAAATTATGCACACTTTGTTTAAACTTTGGCTGCCGATTTAAGTCAGAGCTGTACCAATCCTTATGTAAAAGTAGAAAAATGAATCTCTTTTGCTAAATTTGGTTTCAATTTATTTTCAATGACAACCTCCGAAAACATCAAATTTATTCAATGTCAGCTTCCTGCCAAGGTAAAGCTCGTTGCCGTTTCAAAAACCAAAAGCAATGATCAGATTCTGGAAGCCTATCAGGCAGGCCAGCGACTGTTTGGTGAAAACAAAGTACAGGAGCTGACTGCAAAATGGCAAGCGTTGCCAAAAGAGATCGAATGGCATTATATTGGTCATTTACAGACCAACAAAGTAAAATACATCGCCCCATTCGTCGCTTTAATCCACAGTGTAGACAGCTATAAATTGCTCTCTGCAATCAACAAAGAGGCTGAAAAGTGCAACCGGATCATCCCGGTGTTGCTGGAGTTTCATATTGCGGAAGAGGAGAGCAAATTCGGTTTGTCAATGGATGAGGCTGAGAAAATGCTTTCGATGCCAGGAATCGGATCTTTGAAGAATGTCTCAATTTCCGGTGTGATGGGCATGGCAACCTTTACTGCTGACCAAAATATGGTTAAATCAGAATTCGAAAGGCTTTATCAAATATTTCAAATACTCAAAATGGGATTTTTCCAAAATAACGATCGGTTTTGTGAAATTTCCATGGGTATGTCAGACGACTACCCGATTGCCGTTGAGGCGGGAAGTACCATCGTGCGCATTGGCAGTAAAATTTTTGGTTCGCGGTAAAAGATTGCATCATCAGTATGAATTGACAATTTGAAATTCTGGAATATCATATTTTTATTTATGCTATTGTTTGTCCAGGTTGCCCGGGCCCAGGATATCTCAATAGATCCCAACCAGCCGTTGGGAATAACCTATTGCAACCAGGCCTTCTATATTTCGCCCAATTTTAACATGGTTGCCTCTTCATCAGTTGCGGGAATGAGAATATCCTTCACTACGGGTTATATTTACGGAGAAGATGAACTTCACTTGGCTGGATACAGTGGGTCTGTCCATGAGACCTGGTATGCAGCACAAGGATATTTGGAATTGTTGGGCGGATCGAATGTTGATGATTATATCAATGCCATCCGTAAGGTTCAGTACATGAACAAGGCAACCAACCCAACCAAGGGGGACAAAACCATTACGTTTTCGCTCAATGATGCTGATTATCTGCCTGATACGCAGCATTTTTACAGGTTTATTGCACGATCTGGAATCAGATGGACTACAGCAAAAGCCGAGGCAGAGTCTGCTGCGATGAAATATCATGGTTTGCAGGGATATCTGGCAACAATTACTTCAGCTGCCGAGAATGCATTTATTCAGCTTAAAACAAAGGGTGTTGGTTGGATTGGGGCTTCAGATCAGGAGGTAGAAGGTGTTTGGAAGTGGGTAACAGGACCGGAGGCAGGAAGCCAATTCTGGCAAGGAACCAGTACCGGTTCCGCGGTAAATGGAATGTATAACAATTGGAATACTGGTGAACCAAATAATTTAAACAATGAAGACTATGCCCACATTACTTATTTTGCAAACAACCCGGCCCAATCCCTGAGATGGAATGATCTTCCGGATGGTGGTACTTCTGGCGATTATACCCCGGCAGGTTATCTGATCGAATATGGAGGAATGCCCGGTGATCCCCCCGTCAGTCTGATCGCCAGTATAGCGCTGCAGGTTGTCGTCCATAGTTTTGCAACTATGAGGGATTTTTCAAGTTGTCAGGGCATTCCGGTCCAAATCAATCAACAGGATAATTCAGCGGTCTATTCCTGGAGCCCGATAAATGGACTCTCCAATCCGAAAATCTCAAACCCAATGGCAAAACCCGATGTAACCACTGTCTATACCGTGACTGCCACGAATGGGAGCTGCAAGGACTCGGCTAAATTTACAGTTAACATCAATCCCTACCCAGTGTCCACGCTCAAAAAGGTGGCGGATATTTGTGCCGGCAGCAAAGAAACCCTTGATCCGGGCCTAAGCGCATCCTATCTCTGGAACAATGGTTCCACGGTCAGAACGCTGATAACCGATGTTGCGGGTAAATATGTGGTGAAACTCACCAGCGACAAGGGATGCGCCACTTCCGATTCTGCCTTGGTATATGTCCATCCCTATCCAAAAATGGACATTTCCGGAATAAATAAACTGGTGTGCGGATCAAAGGCAACTATTCTTAATATTTCAAAAGACAGAGGGGAGTGGTTAATAACCAATCTTAACTCCAAAGAGCAATTTAGTACACCTTCCATTCATGTCGCATCCTTTGGAATATACCCGTTTGATCTTAAACTCTCTGACAACTATGGTTGTATTGTTGACTCATTCGTGAACATAGGATTTCATGATTTAACGGCAGTCGACCTGGGGAATGACACGACCATTTGCAATCCCCGTTCCCTATACCTCGATGCCGATCCCGGTTTGACGATGTACCAGTGGTCGAGCGGGGATACTACACAGAAAATTGAAGTCAAACAACCCGGTAAGTACAATGTTCTCGTTAAGAACAGCAACGGATGTTACACCAAAGACAGTATTATAGTGGGTTTTACCGACATTCCCAGGTTAAATTTGAGCCGTCTTGATACATTGATTTGCGGTAGTAGGAACACTACTGCCAACATCTCTGTCGACAAGGGATCCTACCAGTTAACAAGCATAAATCCGGCTGTTCAGATAAACAGTTTGTCGGCAAATGTACCGGCTTACGGAAAATATCCTTTTGCATTCAGCGCAACAGATCAGTATGGATGCAGGGCGGATACCTCATTTTCAATGGGTTTTCATAAAATTCCCGATGTAAAATTTACCATTGACGAGTCACAATGTTATGGTTACAATCTTCAGGCTACCTATATCGGGAATGCAAACCTGCTCAATTCCCGTTTTACATGGATTTTCGGAGGGGATACCATCAGCAACAAATTGGGCCGGAACATCGAAACGATTCCTTTGGGTGTTGGTCAGACCAAAAGGGACCTCAAACTCATTGTCAATGACGAAGGTTGCACCAACAGCGATGCCATCAGGGATATCCATGTCATCCCGACCCTGAGCGTCTCTGTCAAAAATGCCGTACAATGCCAGCCGGTTGCTTTCGAATTCAATGGTTTTAATACAGAAACTGGTGTAACCTACTTATGGGACCTTGGCGATGGAACTTCCGCTGCAACCAAAGATGTTACCCATTCATATACCAAGGATGGACATTATGATGTCTCATTGACTGTTACCACAGATAAGGGGTGCACCAATACAGCAGCCATAAAAAAAATGGTCTATGTGGCCCCCGTTCCAACCGCTGGCTTCTCGCTGACCCCCGAGCTCTGTTTGAAACCAGGCAAAGATACTTTGCGTTATGTGGGCACAGCGGGGCCCAAAGATACTTTCTTCTGGGATTTAAAGGGTTTTGATCCTGTTGAGATCGTTCAATCTCCGGATACCACTGCGGGTCCGTTCGTGTTTGACCTGATCAACAAACCCAAAACACAATTGTCGCTCTATGTCGTTTCAAGTTATGGCTGCCGGAGCGCTACTGCCTCACTGGAGGTGAAAAGATGGCCTGTTTTTTCGTTTAATTCATCTGTGAACGACGGTTGCACCCCTTTGTTGGTCGACTTTAAGGCCAAGACGGGGGATCCGGTCGACCAGTTGGATTTTCAATGGGATTTTGGCGATGGAAACAAAGGAACCGGGGCCGAGGTCAATCACAGCTATTTAGTCCCTGATCAGGTACATGACCTGAAATTAAATGCAAAATCTACCATTACCGGATGCTCCGACAGTGTTTTTAATGCCGGGTTTATTGTCGTCCATCCCAATCCCAGGGCAGGTTTTGTCATGGATCACGATATTGTTTACAACGACATGCCAAAGGTCTCCTTTACGGACCAAAGTGTCGATGCGATCAACTATTATTGGGATTTTGGTGATGGGACCCACTCACGGGAAAAAGATCCAATCCACGATTATGGGGTGGTAGGGAAGAGAAAAATTCTTCAAACCGTCTACAATCAATTCGATTGTCCGGATACAACCTCTAAAGTTGTTCTGGTCGCATTCAATAAAATTTTTCCTCCAAATGCATTCTCCCCAAGTGGGGCCAGAGAAATTGACAGGGTCTTCCTGCTAACTTCCGAAGGCATTATGAAGGAAGGATATCATCTGACCATATACAGCAGATGGAATGACATAGTTTTTGAATGCAGGGATGAAATAAGGGGATGGGACGGGAAAATGGCCAACGGGGTTTATGCACCGGTGGGTAACTACCTTTGGATTCTTGAGTGTTTCGATTTTCTGGGACGTCCGCACAAGCAAAGCGGTTCACTGACATTGGTTTTTTAATTTGTTTTTTTTCTATCTTTTGACTTTGTTTATATGACCTTTTCTATATGATCAAATTCCGCCTGACACTTTTTTTCCTTATGTTTCTGGCAGGGGTACTTAACGCCCAAAGTACCTCCAGCTCCTGCATGAAATCGACTGAAGGAACTGAGTTTTGGATGGGGTTCATGGAGAGCAGGCATCATCAGTCAGGCCATTACCTTGAAATAACCTGTACCTCCATATTTACGTGTAACTTCAAGGTTTTCCTGGGTAATTCGTCAGTCCCAACTTACACTGTAATTATTCAACCGAATACTCCATATAGGTTCAGGCCGGTCTGGCAACAGGTTGAACCCATCGGTTCCGAGGTTGTAGAGGAAAAGGCGATTCACATTGTCTCCGATAGGCCCATGAATGTGTTTGCGATGAACTGGAGCCCTAGTTCGGCAGATGCCGCCGTTATATTTCCGATAGATGCCATCGGGAACGAATACTATGCCATGTGCTACGAACCGCAAATCAATGAGAGTTCGTCAGGTGCCCCCGGTATTGGCAAAAACAGCGAATTCCTCGTGGTCGCTACCGAGGATAATACGAAGGTTTGGATTACGCCCACCAAGATTACAGATCAGCTTCGTGCTGCCAACGTACCATTTACCATCACATTAAACAAAGGCCAACTCTATCAGGTTCAGTCGATGAACCATGCAAATTTGGTCGGGCAGGGAGATTTGACCGGCAGCTATATAAAAAGCGATAAACCTATTGCTTTTTATTCCGGCTCCTGGTCTACTACAATTCCAAACTCTTCAACATCAGCATACGATCACCTTTACGAACAGATCCCACCCATTCGGTCGTGGGGAAGGAAATTTGTAACGGTTCCCCTGAAAGGAAGAAGCGAAGACCGGTTCAGGATCATAGCCTCGGACGACAAAACAAGTATCCGGATCGGAAGTAACAATCCAATTGTTTTAAACAAAGGGCAGTTTTATGAATTTATGCTTACAAAGGACCAACCCTCTTATATTGAAAGCGACCATCCCATCCTGCTGGCCCAGTTCATGGTCTCAAACAGTGTTGATAAACCGGCAAATGTTTCGAACTGGGATGGCGATCCGCTGTTGTTAATTGTCAGTCCGGTTGATCAGACCCGCGAAAATGTGACTTTTGTCGCTTATGATTCACCTAATATAAGCAGCAAATATTTTGTCAATGTGGTTACCAAAATAGAATACAGCAGTTTTATAAATCTGGATGGTCAGCCGGTCGTTTTTCAAATACTTCCCAATTCCGGATATGCTTATGCGCAGGTAGCCATCACAAAGGGTAACCACAATTTAAACAGTACGGAGCCCGGGAAAGGATTTATCGCTTATGTTTATGGTTACGGTGGTGTTGAATCGTATGGATACGGCGTTGGCTTTAACCTCAGCATCAAACTGGACCTGGGTGGCGACATACATTTTGTGAAGGATACCATTTTGCTTTGCAATGGGCAGGCGAAAATTCTGGATGCAGGGTCGCATTTTTCGAAATTTCTGTGGAGCACCGGAGATACAACCCAGACAATTTTTGTAACAATGGCCGGATATTCCAGTGTGAGGGCAACAACTACAGATGGCTGCACCTTAAAGGACAGCATCTATACCTACATAAGCAACCCTGTTGTCAACCTGGGAAACGATACGACTGTTTGCATTCCAAAGACCATTAAGCTGGATGCGGGACCAGGGTTCCTCTCCTACGTTTGGAATACCAAGGATTCTGTCAGGTCGGTTACAGCCCAAACACAGGGAATGTACAACGTACTTGCTAAAAACAAATACGATTGTCCCTGCAGTGATTCAATCTATGTGTTTTTTGCCAACAAACCGAAGATCAACCTCAGTGATCTTGATACCTTAATGTGCGGCAGCAAGGTATCGACCTTTAACCTTACTGCGGATAAGGGAAAGTACCAACTGAAAGCGGATAATCCGCTGATAACTTTCAATGGACTGACCGCCACCGTGCCTCAGTTTGGCACCTATCCTTTTACCTTCATCGCGACTGATCCCTACGGATGTATTGCGGATACTGTTTTCAAGGCCGGGTTTCACGAAATCCCAAAATTGAACCTTGGAAACGATACCACAATTTGTAATCCCAGATCAATTCTCCTGGATGCCGGTGGCGGGTTATCTTCCTATCTCTGGACGACGAAAGATACGCTCAGGTCAATTGTGGTCAAATCTCCCGGAGGTTATGGCGTTCAGGTAAAGAACAATTATGGATGTGCCAACCAGGACAATATCTATGTCAATTTTGTCAATAATCCCAAATTTGACCTCAGCGGGTTAGATACCCTGATGTGCGGGGTGAAATCTACCACACTGAATATTTCGGTTGACAAAGGTGATTTTGTTCTGGGAAGCAGCGACCCTTCCGTGACCATCAATGGTCTTTCTGCGAAAGTTTCCAAATATGGAACTTTCCCGTTTAATTTTAGGTCAATCGATCAATTTACCTGTAGGTCGGACACCAATTTTACGATGGGGTTCCATAAAATACCAACCGTGCAAATTTCTGTTGACGACACAACGTGCTACGGGTACAGCCTGGATGCGAAATATCTGGGGGATGCGGAGCCAAATTTGAGCCGCTTTACCTGGGTTTTTGCGAAGGATACATTGGCAAACGAAATTGGCCGGACGCAAATGCATGTAAAATTGGGAATGGACCGCTCCAAACGCGACCTTTACCTGCATGTCATGGAAATGGGCTGCCAAAATAGCCAGGTTATCAAAGAGATCAGCGTAATCCCGGACCTGGATTTTTCTGTGCAGGATTCGTTATTGTGCCAGCCAATTCAATTTAATTTCGGGGCATCCAATACGGAGAATGTGGTGGATTATCTTTGGGATTGGGGGGACGGAATTCAGGAACATTTTGGAAAGGGAGCCTCGCATACCTATACAAAGGATGGATTCTATACAGTTCAGTTGACTGCTACCACCGATAAGAATTGTATCAACACGGTCAAGAAGGTGAATCTCCTCTATGCAGCGCCAGTCCCCAACGTGGAGTATTCCATACTGGAAAACACATGCCTCAATACGGGACCGCAATCCTTGCTTTATACCGGATCTGCTGATGACAAGGACCATTACAACTGGGATTTGTCGGCATTTCTGCCCAACGAACTGATAAAAAATCCCGGGGACACTAAGGGACCTTTGGTTTTTGATCTGCTTGACAAACCAAAAGCGGAAATAAAGTTGCAGGTTACCTCAAAATACGGTTGTATCAGCGAAAACAAGGCGCTGGTATTGCAGCGTATTCCCAAGTTTGCCCTGCAGGTCAAAGACAGTGCGGGATGCATCCCTTTTGTGGTTGACTTCAATGCCTTAACAGCGGATAAAGTCGATCAGGTTGATTACAGGTGGAACCTTGGGGATGGCAATAGCGGAAACGGCGCTACAGTTTCCCATACCTATCCCATACCAAATTCAGTTTACGACATCACCCTTTTTGCAGAATCAAAGACAACGGGATGTAAGGATACCCTGTCAAAGCCGGCTTTTGTGAAACTGTTTCCGGAGCCAAAGGCCGCTTTTACTGTCAATGAGAAGATCCTGAGCAATGAAAATCCGGTTGCCACATTTACCAACCAATCTGCGGGCGCCGACCATTACCTATGGTCATTTGGTGACGGTCTTTTCTCTCACATGCAAGATCCTACCCACAAATACGGGGTCGTTGGCCCAAGGCAGGTTTTACTTGAATCCATCAATGAATTTGGGTGCTCGGATACCACCTCTCAGCAGATCGTCATTGCCTTGCTTAAAATATTTGTTCCAAATTCGTTTTCACCTTCTGCACCGAATCCAATCGACAGGGAGTTTTTTCCTTATTGCAACGGGGTACTTCAGAAGGGATACCACCTCAAAATTGTAAGCAGGTGGAACGATGTGATCTTTGAAACCAAAAATGAGTTAAAGGGATGGGACGGACGGTTGTCAAATGGTTCATTCGCTCCAGCAGGGAATTACGTCTGGTTACTCAATTATGAAGATTTTCTTGGTAAGTTCCATTACCAGAACGGAACGGTTACTTTGATTTTTTAATTTCTCTTTCTGCATTTTGCCCATTAAAATCCGATCTTTGTGTGATGATCAAATATGGACTCATTCTGATATTTGTATTCTCGAACCTCGCAAGGCTTTCTGCATTAGGCCCATCGGATATTTGTGTCAAATCAACGGAAGGCAAGGAATTTTGGTTTGGCTTTATGGAAAACCGGCCTGGTTTCGGATGTCCGACACCAGTCCCGGTAAATTACCTGGAAGTTACGGTAACCTCAAGGTTTAATTGTCAGTTTACCCTTACGGTTGGGAGACCTGGTACCACCATCATTACCGATATTTTGCAGCCAAATATTCCCAAAAAAATAAGAATTGACCGCTCATTGGCCGAACCATCGGGATCCGAAAATATCGAAGGGAAGGCCCTTCACCTGGTTTCGGATCAACCCCTCAACCTTTATGCGATGAACTGGGGGTATAATTCGGCGGATGCGGCAGTGATTTTCCCTGTCGAGGCGCTTGGCAACGAATATTATGCCATGTGTTATGAACCACATAATAATGATCAGTCTGGATATTATGCTGCTTGCGGTATTAGTTATATCACTCTAATCAATGGGAAAAATAGCGAATTTGTCGTGGTTGCATCGGAAGACCATACCCAGGTTACCATCACGCCCAGTAAAATCACAGATAAGCTAAATGCAGCCAATATTCCAATTACCATTACCCTGAACAAGGGTGAATTGTACCAGGTCCAATCGATGAACGCTGCCGGTCTCGTTGGCCAGGGCGATTTGACAGGCAGTTACATCAAAAGTGACAAGCCGGTCGCGTTGTATTCGGGCTCCTGGGCTACCACGGTGCCGGTATCTTCCAACTCCGCCTGGGACCATCTCTACGAACAGATACCACCGCTCCGTTCCTGGGGCAGGAAATTTGTTGCGGTCCCTTTGAAATCAAGGGGCAAAGACACATACAGAATTCTCGCTTCAGTTGATCAGACCACCATCAGGATTGGCTCCCGTACGCCCGTTGTCATAGACCGGGGTCATTTCCATGAATTCATGCTCCACGACAATGAAGCCTCTTTGATCGAAAGCGATCATCCTGTTCTGTTGGCCCAATACAGCAACTCGAATGATGTGGATAGCCCGCCTACTTTACCGCCCGATGGTGTTTGGGATGGCGATCCTTCCATGTTAATTATCAGTCCGGTAGACGAAACCAGGGAGCAAGTTACTTTTGTAGCCTACGACACTCCCGAAATAACAAACAAATTTTTTGTTAATATAGTTACCAGGGATGATGCGGTGAATCAAATACAATTGGACACTAATCCCATCTCCTTCACCTCACTTCCCAATACCGGATATGCTTTTGCGCAGGTTCAGATTGCGGTAGGCAACCATAACCTGACAAGCACCGAAGCAGGCAAGGGTTTCATTGCCTATGTATATGGGTTTGGAGGAGTCGAATCGTACGGATATGGAGTGGGTTTTAACCTAAGTACCCGTCTCGACCTGGGAGGTGATATCCACTTTGCAAAAGATACCATTTTGCTGTGCCATGGTGAACCCAAAATGCTGGATGCAGGGCCTTATTTTTCTACATACCTGTGGAGTACCGGGGAGACAAGCCAGAAAATCAGTGTAACCCATAATGGAACTTATTCAGTGACAGCAACCACACCGGATGGCTGTATCCTGAATGCCCAGGTCTATGCATTCGAAAGTAATCCGGTTGTTAACCTTGGCGCCGATACAACCATCTGTCGCAACCCCTCCATTCTTCTTGATGCAGGCGCCGGTTTTACCTCCTATCAATGGTCGACCAATGCTTCCACGCAAAAGATTCCGGTCAATGTAACCGGTACCTACAGTGTTTTGGCAACAAATAAATATGGTTGTACAGCCAGGGACACCATTCACATTAATATAGGTAAAATTCCAAAGCTAAATCTCAGCATGTTGGATTCGGTAATCTGCGGGGTAAAATCGACCGAAGTGAACATTTCCACAGATGTTGGACTTTACTCGCTTGGCAGCAATAATCCTGCCGTATCGATTTCCGGTTTGACTGCCACTGTTCCGCAATTTGGCGTCTATCCTTATACATTCACGGCAACCGGTGATTATACCTGTGCCGCCGATACAAATTTTACCATCCGGTTTCAAACATTACCCACAGTTGATTTTGATCTGAAAGACAACCAATGTTTAAAAGCAGGTTCCCAATCCATCCATTATTTAGGTAATGAAGATGATTTTGCGAAGTACAACTGGGATTTATCCGGTTTTCTGCCAGGTGAAATAATTAAAAATCCTGGTTTGACCAAAGGACCGTTGATTTTTGACCTGAAATATCAACCCAAGGTGGACATTGGACTACAGGTTGTATCGAAAGATGGTTGTTCCAGCGTTAAAAAGCAGCTTCGGTTGCAAAGGAAGCCTGACTTTTCGGTAATTGCATCAGATAGTTCAGGGTGTGCCCCCTTCTCTCTCAGTTTCAGCGCTATCATGAATAGAAGCGGAGATCAGTTGGATTACAAATGGGATCTGGGCAACAACGAAATTGGAAATGGTGAACAGTTTTCCTACACATACCCGAATCCAAAACAAACCTATGATGTAAAGATATTTTCCGAATCAAAAATAACCGGATGCAGGGACACTTTATTGAAACCTCAATGGATCAGTGTATTTCCAAAGCCAAAAGCCGAATTCTCCGTTCAGGATCCCATTCAATGTGTGAACGGCCTATTTGAGTTTCATGCTTTCGACAATGGTCAGGGAATCCAATACAAATGGGATTGGGGAGAGGGCAACAAATCAACCGGATTAAATGCTTCTCATGCATATGTTGCTGATGGTCATTATGATGTCTCATTGGCGGTCGAAAGTAGCCACGGTTGCACCGATCAGTTACAGGTAAAGGAAATGGTCTATGTTGCACCAGTCCCCTCTGTCGGATTCTCATTAAATCCGGAGTCCTGCCTTGATCCGGGTCGCAATACGCTAAGCTACAATGGATCAGCATCTGATAAGGATAAATATTACTGGGATTTGGGCAGACTGGATCCCATTGAAATTATTCAGTCACCGGGCACTACACAAGGTCCCCTGGTTTTTGACCTTATCAACCATCCAACATCCACTGTTGCATTGCAGGTTGTTTCGCAATATGGCTGCAAGAGTGAAAGTAAGGCGATAAATATCAAGAGGAAACCGATATTTTCTTTCGCCTCTGATGTAACTTCGGGTTGTGCCCCGCTTCAGGTAAAATTTGAAGCAAAATCAAATGATGCATATGATCTGCTGGACTATCAGTGGGATTTTGGGGATGGACAAACCCAATCAGGCGACGGTATCCTCCATAATTACCTAAATCCTGATCAGTCATTTGATATTCTGGTAAATGCCCACTCTAAAGTTACTGGCTGTGATGGGGTGATAGACAAGAAGCAGTATATTTCAGTTTACCCGAATCCTAAAGCTGGATTTTCGATGAATCCGGGTATGGTTTTTAACGATCAGCCACGGGTCTCATTTACAGATGAAAGCAAAGGCGCCTTCCAATATTATTGGGATTTTGGTGACGGGACACGCTCTTTACTGCAAAATCCTTCGCACGATTTTAACAGTGTAGGGATTAAAAAAATCCAGGAAACGGTATTCAATGAATTCAGTTGTCAGGACACAACCACCAAAGAACTGGTCGTGGCAATTCATAAAATTTTTACGCCGAATGCCTTCTCTCCAACGGCAAGAAATCCTGAAGACCGTCAATTTCTCCTCTTTATTGAGGGTGTCAAAAAGGATGGATACCATTTGAAGATATTAAGCCGTTGGAACGATGTAGTCTTTGAGAGTAAAGGTGATATAAAGGGATGGGACGGAAGATTGTCAAACGGATCGATGGCACCGGTAGGCAATTATGTTTGGATTCTGGAGTTCACCGATTTTCTCGGTATAGCCCACCGGCAATCGGGAACAGTCATGTTGATTGAATAAGGCCTACCGGAATTAAAGGGTCGGTATTCGCATGGTATCGTAAAATGGCCTTTTCCGAAGGTTTCTTTCCAGATAAAATATGAGGGAGATTTCATGTGAGCCTATACTGTAAGTGGAGAGTTCCGAAAGCACATAATCGAAGCTGTAGCCCAATTGAAAGAAGGGGGTAGAATATCCAATCATCCCGATAACGGCATCAGGACGGGCAGAAAGGTTGTTTCTGTACCATGCCCCAAATGTCAAAGAGTTGGTAATAACCATATACATTCCCAGGTTCAGCTGTTTGAAAACCCCCTGTTGCTGGTAAATGGCATTTGGTGATAGGGAAAAACCCTTCGAAAATAGCGCTCGCACAAAATCGCGGGTTTTAGCACCGGCGTGCAAGGTGAATTTCATGGGCAAATTTCCCATTCTGTCGCCTTCAATGATGGATTGGTTCGGATTTGTAAGATGACTGAGTGCAAAGCCAAAATAGTAATCACGCCTTTGGCCAACCATTCCAAAAGTAAAATCAGGGAAGATTTTTTGACCACTTTCTACCGGAATAGCATAATTTCCATTGATCGAACCATTTTCCTGATTGATCATCCCCGGGAAAATCAGGTCCTTGGTATTGAACTGCTTAAGAATGAATCCTGCCTGAAGCGCAGATGTGAAAAAAAAACCGTCGTTTACTTTTACGTGATAACAGTAGACGAACGAACTCTGAACGGTATTGATGTTTCCGTTAACTTCCCTGTCATAAAGCGTCTGGAAGCCAATAGCCCCCTTCATTCCGGGAAGATACTTGTCGTATGAAACATTGTAGGTGACAAAAGTGTTGCCGGAACTAGGCCACTGGTTCCGGTAATTTGAAACAATCCGGGGATGGCTGCTGGTTCCAGCGAAAGCCGGATTCAGGTAAAGCGGATTGGAATAGAATTGGGAAAACTGCGGGTCCTGCGCCTTTAAATCGGCGAATGAAAGCATACCCAGGCCAACCAATATCAAGAATGGAACAGACAGTTTTGTCTTTCTTATCGCTTGGATAATCTCTCCGTTCATCCTAAATATAGGCTGTAGTATCATTCTTAAAATCCTGATTAGAAATCAACCGGATCCTGATCCAGTGGAATATGTGGGATTATTTCAAGCAATCCTTTCAACAGGTATTGTTTTCGCTCCTCCGCAAAAGGCAGGCTGCTTTCAATCTTGTTCAAAAGGATGGTTTCAGTGTCTCCATCTATTTTACCATACATATTTTCGATGACCGTAAAGGCTTCGAAAGCAATCTGGAACTCCTGGTCTATGATGATCTGAACGAAATATGAAAGGTGTTTGCTGTAATTTAGTCCGTTTTGCCAACACGAAGCTACCAAACGCTCCAGGATATCCAGGTCTTTCTCATTTTTAAGTTCATAAATAAGTTGGTCTACTGAATTTTCATGCTTTAAATCAATGAATATTTGGTAGATAATTTCTTTAATCTCCTTGCCGGGGGTTTGGTGCAGAAATGCAATCAGCGGTGCAATATAGGATTCGTCTCCTTTGGATTTTATCTCCTCCAGCGCATGATCAATTAATTCCTGGTTACTCGTTTTTAAAGCAGATTTTAAACGGTTTAGTTTATCCGGATGATCCATCAGTTTCAATTTTCCTTTTTGTGTATGACAAAGATAAAATTATTTAAGTAAGCCTGCCGGTTGAGTATCCATCTCAAATTAAATTAGATGGTGGCTGTTCAAAAAAGCGCCGGTAAAAGAGGAGCTGCATTTTACCAGGCCTTCGGGCGTGCCCTCATAGAGTTTAAATCCCCCCTGATCACCCCCATCGGGCCCAAGGTCGATGACCCAGTCGGCTACTTTGATAACTTCCGGATTGTGTTCGATGACAAGTACCGTGTGACCTCTTGAAATCAGTGCATTCATTGAATCAAGCAATTTGTGAATGTCATGAAAATGTAGTCCGGTGGTTGGTTCATCGAAGATAAATAGCGTTGCACCCTCCTTTTCCTTTGCAAGAAAGGAGGCCAATTTCACCCGTTGGCTCTCACCCCCGGAAAGCGTGCTGGAAGATTGGCCCAGATGGACATAACCTAATCCAACATCCTGCAATGGTTGTAATTTCCTGGCAATTTTCTTACCTGCCGGTTTTTCATTGAAAAAATCGATGGCCTCGTCTACAGTGAGCTCAAGTAGTTCATAGATATTCTTCGAGCGATAGCTAACATCCAAAACATCAGATTTGAACCTTTTGCCTCCGCAACTTTCACAGGTTAAAAGAATATCTGCCATAAACTGCATTTCAACCTTTATCTCTCCCTCCCCCTGGCAGGTTTCACATCTGCCACCATCGATGTTGAAAGAAAAATGCGATGGCGTAAATCCATTGACTTTTGCTGCAGGTTGTTCTGCATACAACTTTCTGATCTCATCATAGATCTTCAGGTAGGTTACGGGATTGGACCTGGAGGATTTTCCGATGGGATTCTGGTCTACAAATTCAATGGCCGTTATTCTGTCAAGATCACCTCCAAGCCCGGTATGATCTCCCGTTTTTTCGCCATATCCGCCATAATATTTTGACAATGCCGGGTACAATATTCGCCTGATCAGGGAAGATTTACCCGATCCGCTTACTCCGGATATGACGGTCAGGGTATTTAGGGGAAATTTTACATCAAAGCCTTTCAGGTTGTTCTCCCTTGCACCGGTTATTTCGAGATAATTGTTCCATTTGCGACGATGATCAGGCACCTGAATCTTCTCCATTCCCGTAAGGTACCTGCCGGTACAGCTAACCGGATTACGCAACAACTCCTCCAGGGTCCCTTCAAAAACAACTTCTCCGCCATGCTGGCCGGCCAACGGACCAATGTCAATCAGGTAATCCGCTGCCCGGATAATCTCCTCATCATGCTCGACAACAATAACGCTGTTTCCAAGCTGTTGCAACTTCCGCAAGACTTTGATCAATCGTCCGGTATCACGTCCGTGAAGTCCGATAGATGGCTCATCCAGGATGTACATTGACCCTACCAGACTACTTCCGAGAGAGGTTGCCAGATTGATCCTTTGGGATTCTCCTCCTGATAAGGTAGATGAGAGACGGTTTAAGGTCAGATAACCCAAACCGACATCGCTGAGAAATTCTATTCTGTTGTTAATTTCAATCAAAAGCCTTTCGGCAACTACATGATCTGTTTCTGAAAGTGCGAGTTGTTGAAAAAAGTGTTGCAGCTCAGTGATTGGAAGGTTTACAAGATCCGTTACCGATTTGCCCGAGACCTTTACATAGGCAGCCTCCTTCTTCAATCTTGTGCCTTCACATTCCGGGCAAGTCGTTTTCCCCCGGTACCTTGAAAGCATCACCCGGTATTGGATTTTATAAGTTTGTTCCTCCAACTGTCTGAAAAATGCATTTAGACCTTCAAAATAGCTGTTTCCGGTCCAAAGCAATCTTTTCTGTTCAGGCAAAAGTTCATAATAGGGTTTATGGATAGGAAAATCGAATTTAGATGCCTGTTTGACAAGCTGTTCCTTCCATTCTACCATTTTTTCACCTTTCCAGCATACCAGGGCATCACTGAATATGGATAATGATTTGTTTGGAACGACAAGATCTTCATCAATTCCGATGGTCTTGCCATACCCTTCGCAAATGGGACAGGCGCCAATAGGATTGTTAAAACTAAAAAGGTGAAGGGAAGGCTCTTCAAAGGTGATTCCATCCAATTCAAAGCGATTGGAAAATTTTCTGGTTTCCAATATTTTCCCTTGTCCGACCATGGTCAGGCATTCACCCTTGCCTTCAAAAAAAGCAGTTTGAACAGAGTCAGCGATACGGGATAAAAAATCTTCATCCTCCGAAACCGGTATTCTGTCAATAAGTATATTGATTTCGACTGGCTTCTTATCATAATGCCCCAAATCACTGATTTTTATTATTTCCCCATCCAGTTCAAGTCGGGTAAATCCTTGTTGCAGAAGTAATTCTGCCTCTTTTGTCAAACTTCTTCCCTTGTTAAACTGCAGGGGTGATACGATGGTAATTTTGGTTCCGATGGGGAAGGATGCCAGGTAGTTAACCACATCAACCACTTCATGCCTCATCACCTGATTTCCTGAAACGGGTGAAAAAGTCCTCCCGATTCGGGCGTAAAGTAATTTGATGTAGTCATAAATCTCGGTGGAGGTACCTACCGTGGATCTTGGATTTCGGGTGTTTACCTTCTGCTCGATCGCGATTGCAGGGGGGATCCCCTTGATGTAATCCACCTCTGGCTTGTCCATCCTTCCAAGGAACTGACGGGCATAAGAGGAGAGCGATTCGACATACCGGCGCTGCCCTTCCGCGTACAATGTATCAAATGCAAGTGAAGATTTGCCGGAACCAGATAATCCGGTGATGACCACCAATTTGTTTCTGGGAATCCTAATGTCGATATTTTTCAGGTTGTGTACTTTAGCGCCCCTTATTTCAATATATTGATTATTAATATCTTTTGACATATAATGCGATTAGATTGTGCAATTTCCAAACCGGTAAATTTACAAATACTTTCCTGGTATCTGACATGGTCAAAACAAAAAGAGAGGAGTTGGAACCATAAAAAAAAATGAAAAAATTTGGAATTTAGGATTTAAAATGATATCATTGTAGTATCAATTTAATTTTACTTAAAATGGAAAAGGAAATTCAATTAAGAAACAATGGTTTCTTTCAATTACTGGTTTCAATTGTACTGATGGCTGTACCGGCTTGTACCTTGTTTTACAGGGAAATATGGATAATTCCTATTTATATTTTGATTTCTGTAATTGGTGTAATCTGGATAACCGGTCTATTTATTGTCCAGCCAAACCAAACGAAAGTCCTTCTGTTTTTCGGCAAGTATTGCGGAACTGTAAAAGGCAACGGTTTTTTCTGGCTCAATCCATTTTACATAAAAAAGCGGGTCTCCCTGAGAATTCGTAACCTGGAGTCAGATGTTATCAAAGTGAACGATCAGCAAGGAAATCCTATTTTGATCAGTGCGATTGTAGTTTGGAAAGTTGTAGATACCTACAAAGCCGTATTTGATATTGAAACCCTTGAAGAGGTGGATCCAAAATCGGGATTGAAAAAGACCAAATACGAAGAGTCCTATCAGAAATTTATTAAAATTCAAACCGAGTCGGCGCTTCGTAAACTTGCCCATACCTATCCATATGATAACCTCGAGCAAGATGGGGATACCGAGGTAATCTGCCTCAGATCGGGGATTGATGAAATCAATACAGCCTTGGCCTCAGAAGTCAAAGAGCGACTTTCGCTGGTAGGGATTGAAGTGATTGAAGCAAGAATTTCCAATCTCTCCTATGCTCCTGAAATCGCAGGGGCTATGCTTCGCCGTCAACAAGCGACAGCCATCATTGCCGCACGGCAAAAGATCGTTGAGGGAGCCGTTGGGATGGTCAAGCTTGCACTGGATGAATTGAAAGACAAGCATATAATTGAGTTGGACGACGAAAAGAAGGCATCCATGGTCAGTAACCTGCTGGTGGTCCTTTGCGCCGATGAATCGGCCCGTCCGGTAGTGAATGCAGGTTCTATCTACTAGCTCATTGGCATGGGTAATAAGAAGTCATTTGTTTTACGCGTACAACCGGAAGTTTATAATGCTCTGGAACGTTGGGCTGCTGACGAATTCCGCAGCGTCAATGGACAGATAGAGTATGTGCTGCAACAAGCGCTAAAGTCGGCAGGGAGGTTTAGTCCCAAAAAAATAGAACAGAGGGACGATAAAAAAGATTCGCAATAGGAACCGGGAACTTGTCCTGAAGGTGAAGTGCTATCAATGAATAGATTCGTGAATTTCGAAGCGAATATTAAAAGATTGTCAAATCTTGTATTATGGCAGGTATGATTGTGAAATATTCGGATTTGATACTGTTAATTTGTGAAATTAGTTCAAAATAGATTTTTTATAGAATATGACCAAGAGTGCCTTACAGATCGAAAGGGCAAAGTATACGCCAAAGATGCCAAAAGCTTTGCAGGGAAATGTTAAAATTGTTTCAGGGAAGAGTACAGAATCAGTTGCCGACCAGGAAGAAATAAAGAAGACATTTCCAAATACCTATGGAATGCCAATCCTTACTTTGGAAAAAAGTGACGATGCAGTCATTACAAAGGTTCTTAATGTTGGTGTGATTCTTTCAGGGGGGCAGGCCCCGGGAGGGCACAATGTAATTTCCGGTATTTTCGATGCCTTAAAAAAGCTGAATCCGGCCAACCGGTTATATGGTTTTTTGGGTGGCCCCAGTGGGTTGGTGCTTCACAACTACATTGAACTGACCGCCGAAATCATCGAGGAATTCAGAAATACCGGCGGATTCGACATCATTGGGTCCGGTCGAACCAAACTTGAGGAAAGCGAGCAATACGATAAGGGACTTGAAATTTGCAAGAAGTTATCCATTTCGGCAGTTGTGATCATTGGAGGCGATGATTCAAATACCAATGCCTGTGTTCTGGCAGAATATTATCTGAAGAAAAAGAGTGGAGTGCAGGTCATTGGTTGCCCAAAAACAATTGATGGCGATTTGAAGAATGAAATGATTGAAACCTCTTTTGGTTTCGACACCGCGTGTAAAGTCTACTCAGAACTGATCGGAAATATTATGCGCGATGCAACCTCCGCTAAGAAATACTGGCATTTCATTAAATTGATGGGACGTTCAGCCTCACATATCGGATTGGAATGTGCCCTTCAGACCCAACCAAATATTTGCCTGATTTCTGAGGAAGTTGCTTATAAAGAGCAAACTTTGCAACAAATTGTGGATGATTTGGTAAGAACAATTACCAAACGGGCAGTCAACAACGAAAATTTTGGAGTCGCCCTAATTCCAGAAGGTTTGATAGAGTTCATACCGGAAATGAAGATATTGATTGAAGAACTGAATGAATTACTTGCAGAGGGATCAGCAACAGCCAAGGCATTTATAGCCATTGCAACAGATGATGATAAGCGGGAATTCGTGATCAAACATCTTTCTGAAGCATCCGGTAAAGTATTTAAGGTGCTTCCCAAAGGGATTGCCAAACAACTTACACTTGACCGCGATCCGCATGGAAATGTTCAGGTTTCGAGGATCGAGACAGAAAAGCTTTTAATCGAAATGGTCGAAAAACAACTTTCTATACTAAAGAAACAGGGTATTGCAAAAGTGAAATTTTCGGCCCAAAATCACTTTTTTGGCTACGAAGGACGATGTGCCGTACCTTCAAATTTTGATGCAGATTACTGTTACGCTTTGGGTCAAACAGCCGCGATACTCATTGCCGACGGAAAATCAGGTTACATGGCTTCCGTAAGAAATACGACAAAATCTTCAGATGAATGGGTAGCCGGTGGTGTTCCGATTACCATGATGATGAACATGGAGCGAAGAAATGGGGTGATGAAACCGGTAATTCAAAAGGCCCTGGTCCGGATGGACGGTGAACCGTTTAAGGCATTTGCTGCCAAGCGGGATGAGTGGGCAATTCATACCTCCTTCGTTTATCCGGGTCCGATACAATACTGGGGTCCGGCTACTGTATGCGATGCTACCACCAAAACACTCCAGTTGGAACAAAAGTCATAATTGGGAATCTTCCTTCTTAAGATAATCTGAAATACAAAACCGCCGGAATGACATTCCCCGGCGGTTTTTATATTTGGTTGATCATGCAAAAAGTATGGCATGCCACGATTCCGGCAGTCTCTGTTCGAAGCCTGGATTCGCCTAAAGATACAGGAATGAAGCCTTTGTCTATTGCAAGTTTGATTTCTGAAGGATCAAAATCTCCTTCAGGACCAATGAGAACAAGAATATTCTTTCCTGGTGGAACAGAATTTTTGAGTAAATTCTTTTCTCCCGGTTCACAATGGGCAATTAGTTTAACACCTTCAAAAGTTGTATTGACCAACGCTTTGAAGGAGGTCAATGAAGCAAGTTCCGGGAGAAAGCCTTGCAATGACTGTTTCATGGCCGATATCAATATTTTCTCTAGTCTATCTGATTTAATATCCTTTCGTTCAGAATGTTGACAAACCATTGGAATAATTCTGTCAATACCAATTTCGGTTGATTTTTCAAGGAACCATTCAAATCTTTCGTTGTTTTTTGTAGGGGCAATTGCAATAGTAAGTCGAAAGTCCCTGCTGTTTTGATATTTTTCTTCACCCATGATCCCAAGGAGGCATCTTTTTGGATCAGGTTCCTGAATGACAGCATTATAAATCGATCCCTTCCCGTTCAAAAGTTGAACATAGTCTCCCTTTGTTAGTCTCAATACTTTGATACAGTGCCTCGATTCATCCGCGTTAAGTTCAATCGATGTTCCTTTAATGTCAGGAATATAAAATGAATTCATTTTTTAGGGTAATTTTATGATAAGATTGGGATAGCTTTACTGAACATTTTTTAACTTGAATTGTTCAATTATTAATAGTAATAAATATTGTGGCCTTTTTTGTTATTTTCCTAACAAGAATCATGCTTGCGAAACTTATTGGTGGAAATTCCTTTTTTATGAATAAGAAAAGATAATTGTTTATTTGTCAGATATAAAACATTTTAAGGTAATTTTACAAAAGATTAAATTTAATGACTTGCTTTGTTAAAATATTGTAAAATAAATAAAAAAAAAGTTGTATTTCTTTTCAAACTTTTGTTAATTTGCATAATCTAAATAAACAAATATTATATTAGTATATTGTCAATCAATCTTAAATCATCAATTATGAAAAAGCTTAGCTTATTGGCTGTATTTCTCTTCGTGGGCCAATCCCTTATTTTTGCTCAGGAGAAGGGTGAGAAATTGCCCTATAACAGGTGGGAAATTGGAGTGAATGCAGGAGTATCAAATTTTACCGGATCTTATGTGGTTTCTAAGAGCGAGTTTCTGAAGTATTTCAACAATTTTAATTCGGATTACAACTTTGGGTACGGGATTCTTGTCAAAAAGAATTTTACCCATGTTTTTGCTTTGGAAGGTGCATACAATGCCACTACTCTGACGGGTTCGCCGGTGACGATTTACAATGCATTCAAAACAGGCATAAGTGAATTTGATTTGAATACAGTTTGGAATATGAGTAACCTTCTTTCAAAGAATAAAATTGACAGAAAGTTTTATTGGTACACAAAACTTGGAACAGGTTTGACGCATGTCAACAACAAGAATTTTACAGATCCAACTGTTCAGGGTCCCTGGAGATATTGGACGATTCCGGTCGGGGCAGGTCTTGTATTCCGTTTGTCTGACAATGTAAGATTGGATCTTGGTACACAATGGAGTTGGGTTAATACCAACCGTTTGGATGGGGTCAATCAGGGTGGATTGGGCCAAAAATTCCTGATTGGGGCAGTTCGTGAAAACTATTTGTATAGCCATGCAGGTTTATCTTTTATGTTGGGCAAAAAACCTGCGAAACCGGCACCTGTTGTTGAGGCGCCAAAGCCACAGCCTAAACCGGAGCCCAAGCCGGAACCAAAACCAGCTCCTCCTGCACCTCCAAAGCATGTTACCCCTGCTTGTGTCGGCGAAATTTTCAAAGTATATTTTGCATTTGACAAATGGGATTTGAATCCTGCTTCGAAGTCTGAATTGGATCGTTTGGCAAAGGATATGCAAGAGAACCCTTCCGTTGACCTGGAGATGAAATCACATACAGATAGTAGGGGTCCTGCAAGTTACAATATGAAACTTTCCGAAAAACGCGGAAAATCAGTTCTGGAATATCTGTCTGCAAAAGGGATCAGCACTTCAAGAATTAATGCCCAGGCTTTCGGTGAAACACAACTTATCAACAAATGTAAAGATGGTGTGAAATGTACTGAAGCTGAACATGCACTAAACCGCAGAACAGAAACTTTGGTTATTGAATAGTCAAGATTGATAATAAATAAAAGTAGCCGTTCCTGATTTCAGGGAACGGCTACTTTTATTTATAAGCCCATTCAAATCATAAAAGCCTATTTGAAATATAATTATAAAATAGCTAACTTCCCAATGACAAATCCTGAGATAGGGTGAAATTCATTTTAAACTTTCCGGGAATTTGAATTTAACGTTAAAATTGTCTGTTTGGTGTATTATCTTGAACCAATTATCATGATATTTGCCTTAATTAATCAGGTTATCTAAAAAAAAACAAAATGTTAAAAATTCAGACGCTGAATAAGATTGACCACGAAGGTCTTCAGGTATTTCCATTGTCAAAGTATGAAATTGGCAATGAAATTTCAAACCCTGACGCAATTCTCCTGCGTAGTTTTTCGATGCATGAAATGGAACTCCCGGCATCATTAAAGGCAGTGGCAAGAGCCGGTGCCGGTGTAAACAACATTCCGATTGATCGTTGTACGGACAAAGGTATTGTAGTCTTTAATACCCCGGGAGCAAATGCCAACGCCGTAAAAGAATTGGTGATAGCCGGAATGTTATTGTCTTCCAGGGATATAACAGGTGGTATTGTATGGGCCAAAACGCTGCAGGCTGAAGGCGACAAGGTCCCTGCGCTGGTTGAAAAGGGGAAAGCAGCATTTGGCGGAATTGAGCTTAAAGGGAAGACATTAGGCATTATTGGTTTGGGTGATATAGGGGTTTTGGTTGCCAATGTTGCAAAATCCCTGGGAATGAAGGTAGTTGGGTTTGATCCGTTTATTACGGTTGATCATGCCTGGAAACTAGACCAGGGCATTGTCAGGTCAGAGAGTATTGAGGGATGCCTTTCACAAGCTGATTTTATTACATTGCATGTTCCTCTGATGGATGCAACCCGGGGTTTGGTTAATTCAGAGAAGATTTCGCTTATGAAAGATGGTGTCAAGATATTGAATTTTGCACGGGGAGAGTTGGTCACTAATCAAGATATCGTTGCAGCCATTGAACGCAAAAAAGTGGCATGTTATGTAACAGATTTCCCTGATGCAACGCTGCTCAACGTGCCCGGGGTTATACCAATTCCGCATTTAGGGGCTTCCACCAATGAATCTGAGGTTAATTGTGCCATCATGGGAGCAAATCAATTGATGGATTATCTGGAAAACGGGAACATCAGAAACTCTGTTAATTTCCCCAAAGCATCCATGGATCGTACCTGTTGTGCAAGAATAATTATCGCTAACCGCAATGTTCCAACCATGGTGAGTCAAATTACCTCCATTCTGGCACACGAAGGAATCAATATATCCAACATGCTCAACCGCAACAAAAATGAGATTGCCTATAACATTATCGATACTGACCAAAATTTTATTGCAGAGGAGGTAAAGCAGAAAATTGAAGATATTGACGGAATTTTGATGGTTAGAATCATACTTCCAAATTAAATACACCCATACTAAATTTTCAAGATGAACAACGCAATTGTCAACAAAGCTGCAGATAACATCCGGATTCTATCTGCTGCAATGGTTGAAAAATCCAATTCCGGTCATCCCGGAGGAGCCATGGGAGGCGCCGACTTTATCAATATCCTCTATACGGAATTCCTGAACTATGATCCGGCAGACATGACCTGGCCTTTCAGGGACAGATTCTTCCTTGATCCGGGACATATGTCACCGATGCTCTATTCGGTGCTTTCTTTGGGAGGTCATTTTTCAATGGAAGATCTCAAAAATTTTCGCCAGTGGGGCTCAGTAACCCCAGGTCACCCGGAAGTTGATCCGGAGAGAGGGGTCGAAAACACCTCAGGTCCACTTGGACAGGGCCATGCCATGGCAGTAGGCGCTGCTATTGCCGAGCGTTTTTTGGTTTCACGTTTTGGAGAATGGATGTCCCACAAAACCTATACATTTATTTCGGATGGGGGAGTGCAGGAGGAAATTTCCCAGGGTGCAGGCCGGTTGGCCGGCCATCTGGGATTGAGTAACCTCATCATGTTCTATGATTCCAATGATATTCAGTTGTCAACAGAGACAAGTTCAGTAACTTCTGAAGATACGGCATCAAAGTATAAAGCCTGGGGATGGAATGTAACTACCATCAATGGCAACGATGCCGTACAGATCCGTGAAGCGCTGAAATCGGCATTAAAAGAGAAGAAACGTCCTTCTTTGATCATCGGAAAGACAATCATGGGAAAAGGGGCAGTGAAGGAGGATGGTTCAAATTTTGAGCGTCAATGCTCAACACATGGACAACCACTTTCCCATGCCGGCGCTTCTTTTAAAAAGACCATCGTCAATCTGGGTGGCGATCCTGAAAATCCTTTCCTGATCTTCCCTGAAGTCGAAGAACTTTACAGGAAAAGGAAAGAAGTCCTGCTTAAATGGGCAGATGAAAAAAATCTGGAAGAAGATGAATGGGCAGCGGCCAATCCGGTACTGGAAAAGAAGCTGGAGATCTTCCTGTCGGGTGAAGCCACAGCGTTTGATTTCACCAAAATAACACAGAAACCTGGAGCTGCAACCCGAAATGCCTCGGCCACAGTATTGGCGGCTTTCGCAAAAGAGGTGGAAAATATGGTGGTTGCTTCTGCCGATCTGTCCAATTCTGATAAGACTGATGGTTTCCTTAACAATAGTCACGCATTCACCAATGGAGACTTTTCGGGCGCATTTCTTCAGGCAGGTGTATGTGAGCTCACCATGGCATGTGTGATGAACGGAATGGCATTGCATGGCGGTATAATCCCGGTTTGCGGGACCTTCTTCGTATTTTCTGATTATATGAAACCTGCCTTGCGCATGTCGGCGCTTATGCAGCTTCCTGTTAAGTATGTGTGGACGCATGATGCCTTTAGGGTCGGGGAGGACGGTCCAACCCATCAGCCTGTCGAGCATGAGGCTCAGTTGCGGTTAATGGAGCAACTAAAGAACCACCATGGCGACAATTCCGTTTTGGTATTGAGACCTGCAGATGCCAGTGAAACTACTGTTGCATGGCAAATGGCGCTGGAAAATACTGAAACACCTACAGCCCTGATCCTGTCGCGCCAAAATATCAAAGATCTTCCTGCCGGTACAAGCAGGGTTGAAGAATCAAGACAATTGGCCAAAGGCGCATATGTAGTGGAAGATTGCGACCAACCGGATGTAATCCTTGTCGCTTCAGGTTCAGAAGTGGCAACCCTTGTCGAAGGTGCACAACTGCTCAGATCGAGGGACGGGAAAAGAGTACGCGTAGTGTCAGCTCCCTCCGAAGGGTTGTTTAGGGATCAGGATAAAGATTATCAGCATCGGGTCCTTACTCCTGGTATTCCGAAATTTGGTCTGACGGCCGGTTTGCCGGTTACATTGAAAGGTCTGGTGGGAGACGATGGAGCAGTGTGGGGATTGAACTCTTTTGGGTTCTCGGCCCCCTATCCGGTACTTGACGAACAGCTTGGCTTTACTGCCGAAAATGTGTACAATCAAGTAAATATTTTGCTTAAATAGTTCAATATAAGGTAAATATAAAAAGGGCGACCAATTGGCCGCCCTTTTTCATAAGATGCCGTGATTTAATTTCTTTCAAAATCTTTCTAACCGCTCAATTTATTATGCGAATAATTTTTATAAAAGACTTTTTTGTCTTTTATTTGCATTTGTTCTCTTAAATGTTTACCATGTCTCCTGTTAAAGCCAATTGGATAAGAAAAATTAAGAAATACCACAAATGGCCCGGTATAGTTGTATCCCTGTTTACACTATTGTTTGCTTTTTCCGGAATCATTCTCAATCACCGTGATCTTATCTCCTCGGTCGATGTTTCGCGCAAGTGGATGCCTCCGGGTTACCAATACGAAAACTGGAATTTGTCGGGGGTAAGGTCTTCCTTACAAATTGGTAATGACTCTTTGCTGGTATACGGTAATATTGGTATTTGGTTGGGGAAGAGTGGGTTGTCTGTGTTTCAGGATTGCAACCAGGGTTTTCCAAATGGGATTGATAAGCGTAAGATATATTCCATTGTAAAATTCAGGGACAGGTTGGTAGCAGGAACACATTTTGGCGTTTTTTCAAATTGTAGGGTTCCTTTTCAATGGGTGCAGTTTCAAATGCCCAAAGGGGAGGAGCGAATCAGTGATTTAGCTGTTAAAGGTGATTCATTGCTCATTCTTACCCGAAATTATCTGTACGTCACAACAGATTTAGAACATCTTCAAAAATTAACCCTTCCCCCAAGGAAAGGCACTAAACCGCAGGCGACCTTATTTCTAACCTTATGGGAATTGCACAGCGGAGAGCTTTTCGGATTTGCAGGAATGCTCTTTGTCGATCTGCTTGCGCTTGTATTGATATTTCTCTGCGTTACGGGATTACTTCATTTCCTTTTTCCTAAGCTGATATGCCGGCTGAAAAGATCCAAACGGTCCTTTTCCGGAACAGTCACTGCAAAAAGATGGAATTTGAAGTGGCACAATCTGATAGGCTACATTTTTGCTATTTTCCTTTTGGTCAATACCACCGCAGGGATGTTTTTGAGGCCACCCCTTTTGATTCCTATTGCTTCCACCAAGGTCGGTATAGTTCCTTTTTCTGATTTGGATACCGAAAATCCCTGGCAGGATAAATTGCGAAGGATATTGTGGGATAAGGAGTCATGCAGGTTTCTGATCTATACCTCTGAAGGATTCTTTTTGGCCGACCAGCATCTCACTGAAGAGTTGGTTCCTACAGATAGTCAGCCAATTGTAAGTATTATGGGGTGCAATGTATTGGAGCCTTTAGGTCAATCCCGTTACCTGGTAGGCTCATTCAGCGGATTGTTTGTTTGGGATAGATCCACCGCCACAGTGTTGGATTATTTTACCGGATTGCCTGCCGGGTCCCCCAGGGGAATGAGTCGCCCGGTAGGTCAAAATATGGTGGCAGGATTTATTCACGATTGCAAAGGCTTGACCTATTGGATTGATTACAACAGGGGGGCAATCCCTACAAATAAAACCTCGGCCTTCCCACCCATGCCGGAGAAAATTCTTCTTCGTTCACCGATCTCTCTTTGGAATGCAGCGCTGGAAATTCATACAGGAAGGATCTTTGAACATCTGGTCGGGCCTTTCTACCTGCTTTATGTCCCATTGATGGGATTGACGTTGCTCATTGTGCTTATCAGCGGATTCCTGGTGTGGTGGCTTGCCTACCGAAAGCATTGATATTGGTAATGGAAAGAAACTAAAGGTAAATCGCCTGAAAAAAAATCAATCGATTTTGACCTGAAAAAGAAAGCCGACTTTTGGAATGTTTTCAATCAAAATGTTCGAATCTTCCTGTAGGTATTTTCTCAGTTTTGAGATATAAACATCCAGGCTTCTGCCTGAAAAATAGTCGCTGGTTCCCCATATATTGTTTAAAATCATCTCTCTTTTAACAATCTGGCCTGCATTCTGAACGAGCAGGTACAATACTGCATTTTCCCTTGCAGTCAACCTTTTTGATCCATGATTGAGATTCAACGACTGATTTTGGAATTCATAGGAATATTTGCCTAATTGAATGATTTTATTGCCGGCAACCTGTTTTGATTCTACCCTATTCAGTATAGCCTGTATGCGGCAGAATAGTTCATCCTCATCAAATGGTTTCGTAATATAATCATCAATTCCAAGATTAAAACCTTTGATTTTATCCTCTTTCATTGATCTTGCGGTAACAAGGATGATCGGGATATCTGACTGCTTTTCCCTGACGTTCCTTGCCAGCGAGAAGCCATCCATTCCCGGCAACATTACATCCAGCACTGCGAATTGAAAAGATTGAGCGTTAAACGCTTTCCATCCTGACACGCCATCTTTGCATAAGGTGACCTCAAATCCTTTGGAGGATAAGAATTCAGTCATGAGGAAACCAAGACTTTGGTCATCCTCGACGAGTAATAATCTAATTTTTTGTTCCATTCTCTTCCTGTTCTTTTGGAAAAAGTATAGAAAAATTACTTCCTTTTCCTGGTTCACTTTCAACATCAATTGATGCGTGATGCGCTTTCAGAATCTCCTTTACATAATATAGTCCTATTCCGAACCCTTTGGTATCATGCTGGTTACCTGAGGGTATTCGGTAATATTTATCGAATATTTTCTTTTTTTCGCCTGAGGTTATTCCAATTCCTTTATCTATAATACTTAGCTGGATGCCCTTACCCGTGTTTTTCAGCAAGATGGTTATTTCAATCAGTTCAGGGGAATACTTGCATGCATTTGCCAATAGGTTTATTAGGACATGTACCAGTTCATGGTGGTCGCCACGGATCAGGAACAGGCCTTCCCCAAATTTTCGAATGATTTTCCCATCACATTGTTCAACATGAATTTCGATGGATCGGATAGCCTCTTCAATAATATTGGTTAGGTCAAGGGTTTCGAACCTGAAGGCCAGGTTGTTTTGCTCAATGGCTGCAAGTTGAAGGATATGGTCTGATTGTCGTTGCAGACGTTTGTTCTCTTCAATGATTGTATCTGCATATTTCCGGATTTTGGAATCAGGGGATGCCTCAGGTGTCTGATTGATCATTTTTGCAGCCAGGGAGATGCTGGAGATAGGCGTCCTGAACTCGTGGGCCAAATTATTCACCATCTCTTTGATGCTTTCAGATAGGCTAATTTCTTTCAAATAGTATCGAATCACAAGGAAGAAGGAAAAACCGATGAGCAATATCAATAGAACCGAGCCTGTAAACATCATTCCCATGCGGTGCATGAAAAATTTGTAACGGTTGGGGAATACAACGCCTATTTCCGTATCCGAAATTTTAAGGGCATTTTTTAAGCTTAGCCGATAGCAGGATGCACCTACCAACTGATCCAGGTCATTAATTTTCAGGGTATCCTTCCCTTTGAAAATTGCAAGGTCATAATCCAGATCGATATCATACAATGCGAGTTCATCCCTTATTTGACGATCAAGATTTTGCCAGACATGGGGTGTATGGTTTCTGCTGGCCCTGAATGAACTGTCGCAGGAGATACTTTTTTGCATGGATTGGCACATATTTTCATCCTTGCTCAAAGTTGAAATGGATTGGTTGAGCGCTACACGTACACTTTTGCTGAAAAGGGCTTCTTCAATCCGATAGGAGTAAAGCAGCCAATGAACCTGTAATCCCAGTAAAAGCAAGATTGACACGAGTGCAATTAAAACCAGAATTCTTCTTTTCAGTTGGCTCATGCCAACAAAATTAAGAACTAATTCAAATGATTTTAATTTTTAACATCCTATTAACAACAACCTTTGTCGAACGAATCACTTTTTTTATTTATTTTGGATTTAAATAAACAGTAAAATTGATGTTATGAAAAAATTAGCCCTTGTATTGTCTTTCGTTTTCTGTGCAGCAATGATAGCTCCTGCCTTTGCAGCAGACCCAGTAAAACCAGCTGCCAAAACAGAATGTACCAAAGATGGCAAAGCCTGTTCAAAAGAGTGCAAAAAAGCTTGTTGCAGCGATAAAACTGCTGGAGCAAAAGAGAAAAAGGCTGAAGTCAAAAAATAATCTGCTTTATGATTTTGGGAAAAGGAGGCTTTGCGCCTCTTTTTTTTTGGTGAGTAATTGATTATTGGAATTCACCGGCCCGGGAACTGTTTTTGAAACTGATCAGGTTTTTGGCCATACCCCTGAAAATAAACAGATGAAAAGGATATTCTGCATACCAGTAGAGTCGTCCTGCTACGCCAACCGGACGGAAGGTAGCAATTTGCTGAAGAAATGGTTTGCCGCTTTTTTGAATGATTTTAAATTCCAGCCAAGCCTCTCCGGGTAATTTCATCTCCGCATAAAGCAACAATCTTTTGTTTGGTTTGTCGGCCGCCAATACCCGCCAAAAATCCAGTGTGTCGCCCGTATGGATTGAATCTGTATTGGTCCTGCCCCTGCGTAAGCCAACTCCCCCTGATAATTTATCCAGATGTCCCCTTATGTCCCAGAGCCAGTTGCCATAATACCATCCGCGCTCTCCGCCAATCGACCACATGTTGTTAAGGACCTGGTCCACACTGGTAGTGATTTCAATTTTTCTCCTGTCCCTGTAGCAGCCTTTTGTAGGTATTTTTACATGTTCAAGCAATGAATTGTCTTCATAACTTGATACAAGCGAATCTTTCCAGCTGGAAACTACGTTGTTTTGTTCTATCCGCTGAAAGGCTAATTTTACCGCATCCCTATAGGATATTAATTGGATATTAAGCAGTTGATTCAGGTCATTGGTTTTTGGGATTACATCATTTTTCATGCTGTCGACCAATTGTCTGGCAAGCCTGAAGGAGGTGGAAGTAATCAGATTGACCCAATAGGAGGAAAACCTGGGGGCATTCAACGGAACTGAAAATATGTACCGTTTCATACCCCTGACTTCTGCAAATTGATGCAACATCTCTTTAAAAGATAAAATATCCGGCCCTCCTATTTCATAACATTTGCCATAAGTTTCATTCTTTAAAGCTACGCCGCTTAAGTATTCGAGCACATTGCGGATCGCAATGGGCTGATTTTTGGTGTTGATCCATCTGGGAGCGATCATCACCGGCAAAAGTTCTACCAGATCGCGTATGATTTCGAAATTAGCGCTTCCCGATCCGACAATGATCTCTGCTTTAAAGGAGGTCACAGGTATACCGCTATTTTCAAGAATTATTTCAATGCTGTTTTTTGAACAGGAGAGGGTTGTGGCCGGATGATTTGTCAGGCTGCCAAGATATATGATCTGTTTAGCCGTCGTTTTTTTGATAAGGCTGACGAAATTGATCGCCGGGGAATCGTTGTGAAATCCGGGATTGTCCCTTTTGCTGCTCATTGAGTCGATCAGATAATATGCGACATCAATAGGTTGATTGAATTCTGCAGGATTTGTCCCTTTAAGAAAATCAATTTCGAATAGAGAGATGTTGTGGTGTTTGTATATTCCTCCGTTAGGAAACCTGTTTTGGTCCCTGACACAGCAAATCACCTCATGGCCTTGCTCCAGTAGAACTGGGAGCAGTCTTTTCCCAATGTATCCTGTTGCACCTGTCAGTAATATTTTCATCAATCATTATCTTTTCGGAAGATCTTGAACATCAGGATTATCCATTGAAATATGGTCATCCTTTTGGATGTAGCAATATAAGCAATTTGCATCCAAAACAGAGCGACTTGCCATTTAATATACAAAGGGGAAAGATAACTTTCTCGACTATTTCAAAATTTCACAATCCAATTTTATTGTTCTGGCTTTTCAATGAAATTTTAGTTGAAAATTAAAATGGAATCATTACAAATACAGATAATTGGCTTATTTGTATTGATAATAAATTGGGTCAAAATCTGTCAGAAGGCATTGCGATAGATTTTTTTAAGATGCTTATATTCAGCGATAAATAAAATACTGGTATTTTACGATTGAAAATAATTCTTCACATTTTTTAATTTTAAAATGATTGCATAAAAAATGTAAAGAATCCTATTGGGTGAAATCGTATCCTGAATTTCATCTATTCAGTTAGATTTACGGCAGGATTTTGTTAAAGCGGATGAAATTATTCCATCGAATATCAGCTTGTATTTAATAAAATAATTTATTATTTTCACTGTTCAAGACTCAAATATTGAGATAATTAGCTATACATTTTATGGTAATATGAAATTGAAAGACTCAACAATACATCAAATTGTAATATCTGCCCTGGTTGTCATTGTCGCGGCAACAGTTTCTGTTCTGTTGTATGTAGGATATGATTACTATTCAATACCACTGGAAGAGCGGCACTTTCATGCATTAAACCAAACCTTTAAAGCGAGTGGAGTGGTAGGACATGGCCTGGGAATAGTGGGTTCATTTTTAATTCTGTTTGGCGTTCTCTCCTACATGTTAAGGAAACGATTGCGTATATTCTCAAGGATAGGGATTCTGAAGCATTGGCTGGAGTTCCATATTTTCCTGTGTACATTGGGTCCATTTCTTATTCTCTTCCATACTACATTCAAGTTCGGTGGAATTGTAGCCGTTAGTTTCTGGAGTATGGTAGCTGTCTTTCTGAGTGGCATCATCGGACGATATATTTATCTTCAAATACCGAGATCAATTGAAGGACAAGAGCTTACATTGCTGGAAATTGAAGATCAGAAGTTGGAAATAAATAAACAGCTCAGGCAAACCATTACATTGGATGAGGGCATTTATGAATTGATCGATAATTTTCCTGATAAATCGAAGAGACAAGGGGGTTTTTTTGGTAGGAGGAAGGAAGAACGCGTTGCTTTGAGGAAATTAAGGGGTGAACTAAAGAGTCAGCAGATCCCAGTTAAAAAGGCCCGGGAGATCGTTCAACTATTTAAAAACCAATTGGGTTTGAGGAAGAGGATTGAGCGCCTGGTTACGATGCAAAAGCTTTTTGCCTATTGGCATGTCGCACATTTACCATTTGCATTTATAATGCTGGTGGTGATGATCGTTCATGTTGTTGTAGCTGTCACCTTTGGTTACAAATGGATTTTTTAGTTATGGAAGTACTTTTTGAAAAGCTGGTCATTTATTTGTCGGTTACAATCTTCATTGTTGTAATTATTTCTTACTATTTGTATAAACAGAAAAGAGATTCACGCATCGTTGAAGAAAAGATCGCCATTGCCAAGGAGGAGGGTTTGCACGAACCCGTTACCCTGCATCCTGTGATAGATGTGAACAGTTGCATCAAAAGCGGTGCATGTATTACAGCGTGCCCCGAGAAGGACATTATTGGAATAAAGGATGGGAAGGCAACCATCATCAATGCTTCGCACTGTGTAGGACATGGTGCATGCTTTCATGCTTGTCCGGTCCAAGCCATCACGCTATACATTGGTACCGAGAAGCGGGGAGTTGAACTTCCCCATGTTGATCAAACTTTTGAATCAAATGTTCCCGGGGTATATATCGCGGGTGAAATGGGCGGAATGGGATTGATCAAAAACTCGGTTGAACAGGGAAAGCAAGCAGTTGAAAACCTTACCAGGAAGATTGACAAAAATGTTGATGCCGATTATGACCTGATCATTGTTGGCGCCGGCCCGGCAGGAATTTCAGCATCCCTGACTGCCAAAAAAAATAAAATCAGCGCTTTGACACTTGAACAGGATAGTTTGGGCGGTACTGTTTTTACATTTCCCCGCTCCAAGATTGTTATGACTTCCGCCATGGAGCTACCCCTGCATGGCAAGGTTAAGTTATTTGAGACTAGTAAGTTAGAGCTTTTAAATATTTGGAATGAGGTTCTTTCTAAAAATGAGATCAACCTGAAACAAAATGCAAAAGTAGAGTCGATCACGCCATCCGAAAAATATTTTGTCACCAAAACATTGAATGGGGAAGAATTTACCTCACGGAAGATATTGTTGGCCATTGGGAGGAGGGGATCTCCGCGAAAACTTAATGTTGAGGGCGAAGAGAGCATGAAAGTGGCTTACCGGTTGCTTGAACCAGAGTTTATAGAAGGCAAAAAGGTTTTGGTCGTTGGGGGAGGGGATTCGGCCATTGAATCAGCATTGCTTCTCGCCGATCAGAATCAGGTGACATTATCCTACCGAAGTGAGGTTTTTGGGCGGTTGAAACCCAAAAACAATGAAAAAATTAAGGAAGCAATCGCAAATAATAGGATTAATGTTCTGTTTAATTCCAACCTGACCAAAATTGACGATCATCAAGTTAGGATCCGGGTTAAGGATCAAGAAAATGAACTGGTCCTGGGAAATGATCTGGTTTACATTTTTGCAGGAGGGGAATTGCCAACGCAATTTCTTGAAAAGATAGGCATACGGATCACCAAAAAATTTGGGGAAGCTATTTTGAAACACGAAAAATAATTGAATGATAAGTTGATTTCGGTATGATAAGGATCAAATTTTTACGTTATACAATTGTCTTTTTGTGTACCATTGTGCTTTCTATCAGAGGAATGGGTCAAATTTCTCCCGGAGATCTTGCCAAGGTACATGCCCATCTGGAAGGAATGGCCAATTGTACCTTGTGCCATACCTTGGGTGCCAAGGTATCGAACGAAAAGTGCCTTGATTGTCATAAGGAGATTAAAACACGATTGGATGAATCAAAGGGGTTTCATGCATCTTCCAAGGTAAAAGGCAAAGATTGCATCATTTGTCACAGTGACCATTACGGACGAAATTATGATATTGTCCATTTGATAAAAGATAAATTTGACCACAACGATACCGGTTACAAATTGGTTGGAAAGCATGCGAATAAAGATTGTCAGGATTGTCACAAAAAAGAGAATATTGCTGATAAGCAGATAAAAAGTAAACAGGAAACGTTTTTGGGATTGAACGATCTCTGTTTGACTTGTCATGAAGATTTCCATCAGAAGACGCTCTCCGTGAACTGTTTGAATTGCCATGTTGCCGATGCGTTCAAACCTGCTTCAAAATTCGACCATACGAGGGCAAAATATCAATTAAGAGGAAAGCATACTGAAGTTACCTGTGAGAAATGCCACCCCAAAAGCGTCAGAAACGGGAAAAGCTTTCAGCAATTTACGGGTTTGCAATTTCAAAATTGTGTGAATTGTCACAAAGATCCCCACGACAACAAATTTGGTCAGAACTGCAATCAATGCCATGTGGAACAATCTTTTCAGACAGCGAAGGTTTCGGGGCAGTTTGACCACAACAAAACCGGATTCTTGCTGGAAGGACGACATGGCCAGGTAGCCTGCAAGTTGTGTCACAAGGGAAGTATTACTGCACAAGTCAAACACGAAAAATGCATGGATTGCCACAAGGACTACCATAAAAACCAATTTATGAAAGATGGCAAATCACCTGACTGTTCTGAATGTCACGATGCTACCGGATTTACCAAATTTTCTTATTCGTTTGAACGGCACAATCTGACCAAATTCAAACTCGAGGGGGCCCATCAGGCCACACCCTGTTTTGATTGCCATAAAAAGGATAAGGAATGGAATTTCAGGGGTATTGGTGAACGTTGCGTTGATTGCCACATAGATATTCACCTGAGTTTGATTGATGACAAATATTACCCTTCCCGGAAGTGTGAGAGTTGCCATGAAACCTCGGCATGGAGTGAAGTAAAGTTCGACCATCAATTAACCACATTTACTCTTGAAGGGAAACATGCTTCGGCATCCTGCAGGAAATGCCATTTCAAATTAAGTAGCGAAAATGTTGTCAGTCAGAAATTTAATACATTGAAAGCCGATTGTGGGAATTGTCACAACGATGTTCATCACGGACAATTCAATGAGAGCAAGGAGGTAATTTGTCTGAGGTGCCATGGTTTTGAAAATTGGAAACCGGAAAAGTTCAACCACAATTCTACCCGCTTTAAGTTGGACGGAGGTCACAAAGATGTTGCTTGTATAAAGTGCCATAAACCCATGAGAGATGGGAATATCAGATATATTAACTACAAATTTAATGAGATATTATGCGCAACTTGTCACTTACAATAGTCATTTTGATGATGGCTTTCTGTGTGCAGGGTCAGACTTCACCTCACGGGAAAGCCTTCCGCATCGATTGTGCCCAGTGTCATACATCCAATAGTTGGAAAGTTAATACTACTGACGTAAAATTTAACCACGACAATACGGACTTTAAGTTGGTTGGTCAGCATGCGGTTGTCAATTGCAGGGACTGCCACCTTACACTTACATTTAAAGATGGAAGAAGAAATTGTATTGACTGTCACAACGATGCCCACAATCAAACACTTGGAAAAGACTGTGAAAAGTGCCATACCCCGAAAACGTGGATTATCAGTGATGTTACATCAATGCACCAGAAGACCCGGTTTCCGCTTCTTGGCGCCCACAAGACGGTCGATTGCGCCCAATGTCATAAATCTGCCTCTAATTTTCAGTTTGAACCACTGGGGATAGAATGTGTCAATTGTCATCTCAGTGATTTTCAGAAAACGACGACTCCTAACCATGTATCAAATAAGTATTCCACCGATTGTCTGGAATGTCACAATCAAAATTCGACCAGTTGGCATGCCGGATTGATAAACCACGATTTCTTCCCGTTAACCGGCGGTCACAATGTAGGATGCGGTCAGTGTCATACGACCACCCATTACACCAAAATTTCGACTGAATGTAATTCTTGCCATAACAAACATTTCACAGCGGCACAAACCCCAAAACATGTTGAAGCCGGGATCCCGGTCAAATGTGAAACCTGCCACAACATTTCAGCATGGAAACCTTCGACATTCGATCATATTTCCACGGGTTTTGAATTAAGAGGCGGACACAGGAATGTTGTACAATGTGCCGATTGTCACAAAGGCAACCTGACATCGGCAAAACAGGAGTGTTTGGGTTGTCACCAGGCTCAGTATGACAATGCGCAAAACCATAAAAAAGTGAATTATCCGGTAGATTGTATGAAGTGCCATACACAAAACAACTGGGTGGAGAACATTTTTAACCATTCAGCGACCAATTATCCATTAACAGGGGCACATACAAAAGCCAATTGTGCCGATTGCCATTTGACGACCCTTGCCGGAACTACGACAGTTTGCAGCAACTGTCACATGGCGGCTTACACCAGCTCTCAGGTTCCTGCCCATGTAACAGCCGGAATTCCAAAAGATTGTTCAACTTGCCATACTCCCACGGCGTGGAAACCATCCAGCTTCAACCATACCACCACAGGTTATGAACTAAAAGGGGCTCACAAAGCACTGGTTCAGTGTTCCCTTTGCCACACCGGAAACCTGGCCACCGCGCCTCAGACCTGTGTCGGGTGCCACCAGCCCAAATATAATGCAGCCCCGAACCACAAAGCCCAGGGCTATCCGTTGGATTGTTTGACATGTCATACCCAGAACAACTGGCTTGAGAATGGCTTTAACCATGCAGCCACAAGTTTCCCGTTGACAGGTTCGCATACCACGGTTTTGTGTGCGAAATGTCATACGGTTGGCTTTAAGGGGACTTCCTCAGTATGCAGTAATTGCCATCTACCGGTCTATACGAGCTCCCAGCTGCCGGCGCACGTTGCAGCAGGAATACCCAGGGAATGTGCCACCTGCCATACACCGGCTTCGTGGAAACCATCGACTTTCAACCATACCACTACCGGGTATGAATTAAAGGGAGGCCACAAACTGATTGCTCAGTGTTCGTCATGCCACAAAGGAAATCTCACCACTGCCCCGCAAGTTTGTATCGGTTGCCATCAGGCGCAGTACGATGTTGCCCCGGGACACAAACAAAGCGGGTTCTCGACTGATTGCGCCAAATGCCATTCGCAGGATAATTGGCTGTCCAGCAGCTTTGATCATAGTACAACCAATTTCCCGTTAACCGGATCACATACCAAAGTGCTTTGTTCTGTCTGCCATGCCAATGGATACGTAGGAACACCCACTGCTTGCAGTAGTTGCCATTTAACGGTTTATACAAGTTCCCAATTGCCAGGTCACGTAGTTGCCGGTATTCCAAAAGAGTGCGCCCAGTGTCATACCCCGGCATCCTGGAAACCATCCCAGTTTAACCATACGACCACCGGTTATGAATTGAAAGGAGCGCATAAAAATATTGTCCAGTGTTCGCAATGTCACAAGGGAAACCTGACTTCCGCCTCATTGACCTGTATTGGGTGCCATCAGACCTATTATGATGCAGCCCCCAATCACAAAGCCCAGGGATACCCAACCGATTGTACCATCTGCCATACCCAGAACAATTGGCTGGAAAATATTTTCAACCATGCTACGACTGCCTTCCCTTTAACCGGGGCCCATGCCTCTGTTGTCTGTGCAAAATGCCACACCACCGGATTCAAGGGAACCTCCACGGTCTGTTTCACTTGTCATGCAGCCAAATACAATGCCTCCACAAATCCAAACCATGCGGGGGCCAAATTTCCCACCAACTGTGAAATTTGCCATTCAACCACAGCATGGACACCATCTACGTATAATCATGATGCCCAGTATTTCCCGATAAATAGCGGTAAACACAATGGCAAATGGACACTTTGCTCTGATTGCCATAATGTTGCCACCAACTACGCAGCCTTTACTTGTATTTTGTGCCATGAGCATAGCAATAAAGCTTCTGTGGACAATGACCATAAGGGCGTAAAAAATTATGCATACACTGCAACATCGTGCTACACTTGCCATCCCAGGGGAAACAATTAATTCAAAAAAGGTTCAGATGAAGGTTTTAATTTAAGTACCGTGAAAATTGAATGTCGTAAACATTGTTCTGTAAGGGTTTAATCGTCAATGATTAACCAAATTGTAAATAGTAAATTAATTAATGGTAAATACTTATAATTGAGTTTAAAATTGATGAGGATTGCGTTTTTTTTAATTCTAATGTTACTGAGTATCTCAATCATCTTTGCCCAGAATGGGAAAATTGAGATTGAAGGTGCAGTCACTTACCAGACAGCCCAAAATATCTATGTTAAATTTTTATCGGCCAAAGGAATCAAGACAGGGGATAAAATTTATATCCGGAAAAATGAAATTCTGGTACCGGTGTTATCTGTTGAAAATGCCTCTTCTGTTTCCTGCGTAGGGAAACCGGTAAGTTCGGAAAAATTAAAGGTAGGAGATAAGGTGATCGCCTTGGTTCCTAAGGAAGAAGCCGTCGTAGTCCGGGAGATGCAAAGGGAACAGTCCAGTGCAATACTTGCTGCAGATAGTTCACAACGCGCGAGTTTCAAAACAGGGCAAACACCAATTTTCCGGAAAGAGCGGATCGATGGCCGGCTACAGATTTCCTCTTACACCAACCTTTCCAATTTGCACGCGGGAAACAGCAACCGGTTGAGGTATATCTGGTCGATGAACGCCTCCAATATTTCAAATTCACGCATCTCACTGGATAGCTACATCTCGTTTGCCCATAAGCTAAATGATTGGGCGCCGGTTAAAAGCAATATTTTCAATGCGCTGAAGATCTACGACCTGAACCTGAAATATGAAGCAGATAATAAAACAACAATCTGGTTGGGGCGGAAAGTTAATCCCAATATTTCCAGTCTTGGAGCCATTGACGGGGTTCAGTTTGAGATGAACTTTGACCATTTCTTCCTGGGAGCGGTCGGGGGTTTTAGGCCGGATTACGTGGATTACAGCTTTAATGGGAGACTATTGGAATATGGCGCATTTATTGGCCATTCGGTAAAGAATGACAATGGTATCATGCAGACCTCCCTGGCCGGGTTCAACCAGACAAATTCGGGAAAGACCGACCGTAGGTTTATCTATCTTCAGCACGACAATTCGCTTTTTAAAAGCCTGAACCTGTTTCTCTCTTCAGAGATAGACCTGTATAAAATGGTTGCCGGAGTTCCTTCTAATGAACTGTCGCTGACAAGTCTCTACTTGATGCTCACCTACAGGGTATCCAGAAAACTATCTGTTTCAACCTCTTATGACAATCGTAAGAATATAATTTATTATGAGACATTTAAGAACTACATTGACGTAATGCTCGCTGATGCCACGCGTCAGGGCGTGCAATTGAGGATCAATTACCGACCAATCAATTATTTGAGTATTGGGGTTTCTTCGAGTTACTGGGATAGGGCAGGGGATAGTAAGCCCACGAAAAATTTTAATGGAATATTTAACTACTCCCAATTTACTTCCTTAAATATTTCGACTACTTTAACTGCCAATATTTTGAAAACCAGTTATGTAGATGGAGTCGTTTATGGCGTCAGGTTTGACAAGGACTTTTTGAACGGCAAGATGAACTGTGGTTTAAACTATCGGTTCGTTGATTATAACTATCTCATTTCTTCTTCAAAACTCATGGAGCACATTGGTGAGGCTGATTTGTCCTATCAATTTTCCCGCAAATTCTCAATGTCTGTCAATTACGAAGGAACCTTTGAAAAACAGAATACGTACCACCAGATTTATTGCAGTTTGATAAAGCGTTTTTAGCTCTCGATGTGTAAATAATCCCGACCACTATGGCCCACATGAACAGGGCATCATTTAAAACAGGTCGGAATGGGTTCCCGTACCAACAAGGGTAATGGTTCTTTGCTCTTCGTTTTTACTCCATATTAAAAGCCAATCCGGTTTAATATGACATTCCCAATATCCTTGCAACTTGCCAGATAAAATATGCGGTTTATGATTCGGCGGAACGCTACCTGTCTCAGCAAGTTGAATGATGATCTGATCAAGTAAATGGATGCCGTATTTACGCTTAATGCATAGTTTGTAATATTTCGAGAACTGATTAGTAACGATTATTTCGTACATGCAGCTACTTTTTTAGCCGGTCTAGCAATTCATTTACATTTGGCTCCCTAATTACCTTGCCCGTCTCAGCTTCATCGATTGATTTTTGCAAGGTCGCATTGGGTGTTTTTTCATCGATGATTTTAACGTAACGTTGGGTTTTCAGGTACTCAACCATCTTTTTTGCATCTATGGTTTTATCATCGATTACTATTGTTGTCATCTCGATCCTAATTTTTTACAAATATATAAAACCTTTAAGCCAAAGCACAAATGATTAATATGTCTTTTTTTGCAAACCCACATGGCCTTGATCGTAGAGGTTGGCGGGTTTGGAATGAGAATGAGTAAATCTTCCCATTATTTGCAAAACAGATGCCGGAGGAATCACATGTTTATAGAAAAAGCATTTTGTCGAGAACCATTCGACCCCGGCCGGGGTCGAACCCTCATGTTGTCCCCGGATTTTCTATAAACATGCAAACCCTCCGGGTTTAAATGGCTGGAATTGTTGCTAATGGGATTTTTATATTCCGTCTACATAAATATTCCTGAAATTTCAACTTCACCACCCTCAACGGTTCATTGCAACGTTCCGCAGCAGAACTCGGCATGTAAATACTACGCCGACATGCTGACACAGCGCACTGCCGCCCCCCAGACGGATTCATTAAAACCGGTTGTACAAACCGTTCGCGATTTTTTGAAATAGCAAACCCGCTAAGCTTTGATTTAAATGGAGGTTGGTGAGTTTTCTTTTTTAACTATGTGAATGACATGAAAAATTCCATAAATTACAATGGTAAAGTGTTTATTTTATTACTTTTATTGCTGCCAACAATATGAACCTTAACCTATACAGCCCCTATTAGTTGTATATGCATGGTTTTATTGTACATATAAAAGCTACCAGCAATTTTAATACCGCATCATGATAGGTATATGCAGACTGACAAGAGAGAAAGCAGATCTTAGAAATTCTCATATTTATCCCAAATTCGTTGTTGAATGGATGAAATCAACCGGCTCTAAATACCAGAGAGGTTATGCAACTCCGAACAAAAGAGATCAGGATGGCTATAAAAAATATTTGCTTTCTGAAGAGGCAGAACAACTATTTGGTAAAAGAGAAAAATGGTTCGCTGAGAATATTTTCCGAAAATATCTTGACAATACATTTCTTCAAATGACTTATGATGAAAATCTATTTTATTTCGCCATTTCTATGCTTTGGAGGATCTTAGTCCTTGAGTTAGAGCTTCCAGATGCAAAATCCTTTAAATTTTATAATACGCAACTTGACGCGGAGAAACAGTGGAGAAATTTTCTTCTACATGGAGTTTATCCATACGATTATGACAAAGTTCATCTCATTCTGATAGACAATGTTATTGATCACACTATGCCAAGTCAAAGTGTTGATTACTATTTGACAAGATTGATGGATGGGACAACAGTCTTCAATGAGAAATTTAATTATTGTTCGATGTATGCAAAATTTTCAAAATTTATTTTTTGGTCCTTTCTACTTGGAGATGACGAAGATAAAATGTTGAATACAAAAATAAATCCAATTAAAGGAACAATAGGAATTCCTCAAAGATGTGATAGTATCCAAATTTTGAGCTTCATTCCGCATCGAATTCGATTAATTGACGATATGCTATTTGCTTCCGATAAACAACAAGATATAATTGTAGACGAAATATTAAAAAATAATGACCATTATCAGGATTCCGAATTATTAAATTCAATGGAATTTGACTGCGAAATGAAAGAAAGAAACAAAAATAACAGATGGTAATAGCCATTTAAAATAAACCATTAAAAATATATGGCGAACAGCAACCTCTCGAATGCAAAAAATGCAAAAAACGACGAGTTCTATACACAGTACCACGATATAGAGAAAGAGATCAATGCCTACTTGGAATTCAACCCTGATGTGTTTCGGGATAAGACGGTGCTGTTGCCCTGCGATGACCCGGAATGGAGCAACTTTACCAAGTTTTTTGCGCAGAATTTTGCGCGGTTCGGTCTGAAAAAATTGATCAGTACCAGCTACGCGGCCGACAGTAAAAAATACAAAACCGGATACCAGCCTACCCTGTTCGAAGTAAACGACCCGCAATTCGACTATAACAAGACTACCAAAAACGGCAAGATATTTAGCCTGACACACGACAAGACGGGTGATGGCAAGATTGATGTGAATGACCTGGAGTGGCATTACCTGGAAGGCGATGGCGACTTTAAAAGCAAAGAGATCAAAAAACTGCAAGACGAAGCCGATATCATCATTACCAATCCGCCTTTCTCGCTGTTTCGTAATTTTTTAGCGTGGATAGTGCAAGCAGGCAAACAATTCATGATAATCGGCAATATGAATGCCATTACTTACAAGGAAGTTTTCCCGCTGATTAAAGAAAATAAAGCTTGGTTAGGGGCGACTGGAAATGGTAGTGATATGGTATTTGCTGTTCCAAAAGGTGCAGAAGTTGACGAAAAGGACAGGCAGAAAGCTGCCCGACTTGGATATGTGGGCGATTATACAAGATTAGGAAATTCATGCTGGTTTACGAACCTTGACCATGGGCGGCGTCACCAAACATTGCCACTTATGACCATGGCGGACAACCTGAAATACAGCAAACACAAAGAGATTAAAGGTAAAGAATCGTATGATCGCTACGAAAACTATAGTGCCATTGAAGTGCCATTTACCGATGCTATCCCGAGTGATTACGACGGTATAATGGGTGTACCAATTAGTTTCCTTGATAAATACTGTCCCGAACAATTTGAAATAATAGGCTCAAATTTAACTCACGGAATTCCTATGTTTGAGGTTGCAAAGAAAGGAACATTTGCACAGGGAGGTCCAAGTTTTTATACTGCCAATGGTGATAGCACTTTTAAGCGAATATATACGCGAATACTCATCAAACATAAAAACACTAAGAAATGAAAACAACATTGCGTACAGACATCAAAGTCAAAGCTATTTGTGAAGGATTTGTATACAACGAATTGGAAGGCAAGGGATTGTTTGGCTTGTCGGGCAAATTGACCATCCAGCCGGAGTACCAGCGCAACTACATTTATGCCGATGGCAAGAAGGATGTGGCCGTCATCGAATCAATTCTCAAGGGTTATCCGCTGGGCTTAATATACTTTGTTAAAGTGAGTGATAATCAACTGGAAGTATTGGATGGGCAACAGCGAATTACCAGTTTTGGACGGTTTGTAACCAACAAATTTGCCGTCAGGGATGAAAACGGCATGGAGCAATATTTTAGCGGTATTGCAGCCGACAAGCAGTCCAGGATTTGGGAAACGAAGCTAACCATTTACGAATGTGAAGGCAGCGAAAGTGAGATAAAACAGTGGTTTCGGACGATTAATATTGCCGGTATTCCGCTCAATGATCAGGAATTACTCAACGCCATCTTCTCAGGACCATTTGTCACACTCGGCAAAGAAGAGTTTAGTAATAGCCAAAACTCCAACATCCAAAAATGGAGTGCGTATGTATCCGGTAGCGCCAACCGGCAGGAGTTTCTGGAATGCGCTCTTGACTGGGTGAGCAAAGGTAACATTAGTGATTATATGAGCCGACACCGCTTTGACACGAACATTACTGAATTAAAAACATATTTCAACAGTGTAATTGAATGGGTTTCCAGCGTGTTTAAAGAGGTCGAGAGTGAGATGCGCGGGCTGGAATGGGGACGATTGTACGAAAAGTATCACAAGAAAGCTTATGATCCAGCTAAAGTGTCGGAAGAAGTGCGGAAGCTCTACGGTGATCCGTATATCAAAAATCGTAAGGGTATTTTTGAGTACATTCTTGGCGGTTCAGTCGATACGAAATTGTTGGATGTTCGAGTCTTTGACGAAGCAACCAAGAAAATTGTTTACACTGCACAGACAGCCAGATCTGAAACTAAGGGTGAATCAAACTGTCCGCTTTGTGTCATTGGACATGATGCCAACAAGAGTAAGATTTGGAAGTTGGTAGAAATGGACGCTGATCATGTATCAGCATGGAGCAAGGGTGGCGCAACAGAGGCTAAGAACTGTCAGATGTTGTGTAAAACACACAATCGGGCAAAAGGAAATAGATAGAAAATATAACTAAATGCAGGAACGCCAGCTCATAATAACTAAGGCTTCGTGTGGTTGAGGGACGAGACCCAACATGAAGCCCTGTTGCAAACAGCAAGCTCCTCCCGCAAGTCGGGTTTCAGTGCTTCGTTGACAGGAAATTAGTAAATTGAAGGGGAGCGTTTCGGGAGAAATGAATATTTTGATGATCAAAAAAACGATAAAATGAGTAGTATCAAACTATTTGAGAGCAAACAAATTCGTTCAGAATGGAACGAATCGGAACAAAAATAGTATTTCGCAATAATTGATGTAATCGAAGTGCTTACCGAAAGTAATAATCCACGAAGATATTGGAGTGACCTAAAAAGGAAACTGAACACAGAAGGTTTTTCTCAGTTGTACGAAATTATCGTACAGCTGAAAATGATTTCCTCCTTTGGCAAAAAATTAGCAATTTGTAATGCAACACATCGTGGAAAGTTTATCGGTAAACTCACGTCCTGCGTGTAGCTGGAGAACTTTGGTGGAATACCTATGGACCTAGACTTCCTATACTTAGGGTTTTTTTATACATTTGACAAAAAAAGTATGGATAAACAACTTTTAAATAGGATTACAATCAATCCAGAGATTTGTCAGGGAAGACCAACCATCAGAAATACGCGTTATACTATTGACTTGATACTTGACTTACTATCCTCCGGGATGAGTGAAAGCGAGATTATTGAGGATTATCCAGCATTAGAAAGTAATGATATTAAAGCGTGCCTGGCTTTTGCATCCAGACTATCCAAAGTTAAATCGGTTAATAGAATTGTTGCATGAAATAGCCATCCCGACATGTCTGGACCAACCGAAATAAGCATATATTTCATCAATCATGCTATTAGCTTCGCTGATCTTCGATTCCAATTGGCCGTTAAAAAACAAATCATATACACATGAAATTCTTTGTTGATGCTAATCTCCCTTTCAAACTTGCAAAAAGGTTAAGGGAATTAGGATTCGACGTTATTCATACTGAAAATCTTCCAAATAAAGAAAGAACCTCAGATAAAGAGATTAGACAGGTTTCTATAGAACAAAATAGGGTAGTAATTACTAAGGATTCTGATTTCCTTGATTCACATATAATTCAAGGGATTCCCAATATGTTAATATTTGTCACAACAGGTAATATTGCTAATAGAGACTTACTCAATATTATAGAAAAGTACTTTGAGACAATGATTAAGTTACTTGAAATATATGATCTTATTGAGATTAATAACGATGAGATTATTGGACACGAAAAATAGCTACTATCTATTTCAGTCTGATCATGCGCTTCTAATATATTGCCTATTTTTTCTCCTCAATCAGCCATTCAATAGTAACACTCTTTCTTATCCCGATTCCCTTGGGATTGAGATCAATGGCAGGAGCCGGACCTGCAGATTTGCTCATTGCAATATAACCTGAGTTCATTCTACCTTCCCTAACCAGATCTGATTCATAAAATTGCCCTTGCTCATTGTCGGTGAAGGTAATGTTGTTGATCCTTACCAACCGGATATTTGCAGATTTGGCAATGGCTTCGGCTTTCTCTTTGGCATCGGAAATGGCTAAATCAATCGTTTTTTTTCGAAGTATACTCTTTTGATTTTCCGATAGCGTAAAACCGAGATTGTAAAGAAAGTTAACGGAATCGTTTTGCAAGGCGGAAAGTAATTTTTTGGCATATTCCTGAGAATAAAGATGTTCTACATTGACTGAGGAACTTCCTTCATAACTAAGTTTTGTGCGGCCTTCAGATATATACTCACTTCTTTCGGATACATTCAGATCATTGGTGTGAATAATCTCCTTTTCGATTCCTTTTTTTACAAGCATATTTGTTGCCTGTTCGATGGCTTTGACAAGCTTTTCCTGACATTCGTTGAATTTCAACCCCTTTACCTTGATCGTGATGCTGGCTGTCAGGATTTCGGGTGTTTGTTTAAGAATCGCGGTACCATTGACCAGCAAGGAATTTTCCCTGCAAGGAGTATTTGATTGCCCAAATTGCGGGGAAGAGCAGCAGAGACTCAGTAGAGCAAACAGGAAAATGAATTTCATAATACTCGTTTTTTTGGTGAATATGAGAGCGTTTTATCAATTTACGGTTAAGTATAAAGGTATAAAAGAAATATCAAAAACAAAAGGGCTTCCATTCCGGAAACCCTATTGTTTGTCTATCTATTTCAAAATCAATTATCTATTAGCAGCCTTTATTTTCTTTAGATTTTTTCTCCTGCGATTCTTAATCCGGATAATATAATCCATGTAGTAGAGCGCCGGAACAAACAACAGTGTCAGGAATGTGGCAAAGCTCAGGCCGAAGATGATTGTCCAGGAGAGCGGTCCCCAGAAGGCAACATTGTCGCCGCCAAAGTAAAGATGTGGATTGAGTGAAGTGAAGAGTGTTTCAAAATTGATGTTCATTCCTACGGCAAGCGGCACCAAGCCCAAAATTGTGGCGGAAGCTGTAAGAACAACAGGAGTTATCCTGGTTTTCCCGGCCTGTACAATCGCATCCCTGGTCTTCATGCCCCGTTTCTTCATCTCATCGCAAAACTCGACAATCAATATCCCGTTTCTGACAACGATACCTCCCAGGGCAACAATACCCAAACCGGTCATCATGATTACCAGGTCCATGCGGAAGATGATGACACCCAGTAAAACGCCGATCACACTGAAGATCACCTCACTCAGAATGATGATGGACTTGCTGATTGAACCAAATTGGGTGATCAGGATAAAGAAGATAAGGCCCAGCGCAATGATCATGGCCCTCAACAGGAAAGCGGAGGTTTCTGCTTGATTTTCCTGCTCCCCTGTAAGCTTGATCGAAGTGCCCTGATGCGTTGGGAAATCATTGGCCAATTTCTTGATCTTCGGTACGATGTCGTTGGGCGAATAACCGGAGGTCACATTGGAGTAAACGGTTATGATCCGCTTCTGGTCCAATCTTTTTATACCGGCATAGGAACTGGAATAGTTAATTTTGGCAACCGTCGAAAGCGGGATGGTCCTTAGCTGCCCGGAGTTCATATCCCGGTAGGTAATATCCAGGTTGATCAACGAATTGATATTGTCGCGCGTTAATTTCGAATATCTGATTGTGATAGGAAATTCATCTTCATCTTTTTTGAATTTTGAAATCTCTTTTCCGAAGAGGGCAGTCCTTAGCTCCAGTCCAATCTGACCGGTCGATAGGCCGACTCTTTGGGCACGGTCGCGGTCGATGTTGATCATGACCTCCGGGGAGTTGATTTCAAAGTCGGTTTTCAGCTCTTCGACTCCCGGTATATTCAGGGAATCAAGGTAGTTGCGGAAGGAGAAGGCATCTGCAACCAGGTTGTCCATATTTTCGCTTGTCACCTCTATGTTGATGGGTTGCCCCGTTGGCGGGCCCATTTTTTGCTTTCCTACGGTAACTTCCGCCCCTGCAATATCAGCAACTGACTCACGGATTTTATCAAGATATTTGGTTGTTGAGATTCCGGTCGTACGGTATTTGTATTCCACGAAATTAATGGATATTTTGCCCCTGTTGAATGGCTTTCCGGCAGAGGAGAACCCCTCTTCGTCGGCCCCTACCGTGACATTGGAGATGACGGATTCTACATCCGGATTGTGTTGTCCAATGGCATTGTATACGCGGTGTTCTGCTATTTTTGTAACACTGTCGGTTACATTTTGATCGGTTCCTCCAGGCATCTTCACATATACCATCACACTGTTGGGATCGCTGTCGGGGAAGAAAAGCACCTTGGGCTTAACGATCCCGGTCAGGATCATGGTGAAAATGAAAAGGACGGTCATCGCCCCGAGCAACAACAACGGACGGTACCCATATAAAACCCAGCGCAATTGTTTTTCATAGCCAGCCATCATTTTTGGCCAGAATATTTCCTGAAACGACTTGATCCAGAACTGAATGAAATAATGGTAGAGGAAAACCATCAGGATGGCAAACAGGATGAAATTGCCTATCCCAAAAGATTTGAAAAGATAGAATACAACTGCCAGTGCAAACATACCCATCAAAACCTTTTTGGTTTGTTTCCATTCCGCTTTTGCATCTGAATCATATTCATGGGCCATGAAGGAGACTGCAAATACCGGATTGAAAATATAAGCAACGAAGAGCGATGCAAAGAGGGTAATTATCAATGTAACAGGGAGGTAATGCATAAATTGTCCGACGATCCCTGGCCAGAATGCCAGAGGGAAGAAGGGCGCCAGGGTGGTGAGCGTTCCCGAAAGGATGGGCAGGAATACTTCTCCGGCAGCAAGTTTGGATGCGACCCGTATGTCGCCATATCTGCGGTGCATCCGGTGGGTGTTTTCGATGACCACGATCGCATCATCCACCACTATTCCGAGTGCAAAAATAAAGGCAAACATCACGATCATGTTCATTGTAAATCCAATATTCGGAATGACCAGGTAGGCAATGGCCATAGATAAAGGCACGGAAAGTCCGACGAAGAAGGCATTGGTGAAGCCCATAAAGAACATCAGTACCAATGTTACCAGAATAAAACCAATGATGATGGTATTGTTCAGCTCCTCCAGTGTGTTGCGGGTCATCAGGCTTTGGTCGCCCGAGATGGTCAGGGTAAGATCATCGGGCAGTTCTTTGCCTTTAACGGAAGTGACAATCTCTTTGATCTGATCCGAAGCATCCAACAGATTGGTGCCGCTTTTTTTGATCACATTCAGGGTAATGACGTTTTTCCCGTCCAGCCTCGAAAAGCTCTCCTGATCTTTGAAACTATCATTCACTTCGGCCAGATCGCTCAGTTTAATGTAGGCCCCTCCTGAGGCATGAACGACAATATCTCTGATTTCCTGAACATTATCAAACTGCCCTTTTAGTCGAACAGAGTTCTTGGTCCCGTTCATGGTAATCGTTCCCCCCGAGATGGTCAGGTTCTCGCGGGCTACCGCTCCCTCGATGTCGGCAAAAGTAACGCGTGCAGCCTGCATCTTGAAGATATCACAATTAATCTGAATTTCCCGTTCAAGTGCCCCGACAATGTCGACGCGGGTGATCTCCTTCACCCCTTCGACTTTGTCCTGGATAATCTCGGCATATTTTTTCAGCTTGTCCAGGTCATAATTGCCCGAAATGTTGATGTACATGACCGGAAATTCTGCCAGGTTCACATCCATGATCTGTGGCTGGTCGGGCAAATCGCTCGGCAAATCCTTTTTTGACTTGTCTACCGCATCCCGGACCCTTTGTTTTGCTGTTTCGACGGCAACACTCGGATCAAATTCAACAACGATGGAGGAGAAGTCCTGAACCGAGTTACTGGTGATCTTCTCGACATCGGCGATGGATTTCAACTGTTTTTCTATCGGACGTGTGATCAGGTTTTCAATGTCTACCGGCGATGTTCCCGGATAGGGAGAGTTGACAATGATATAAGGAATTACCACCTCCGGGAATTGTTCCTTGGGGATCTGGTAATAGTTAAGCAAACCAAGAATGGAGATAATGGTCATCAGCACATAAACGCTTGTTTTATTATCTACAGCCCAGCTGGTTGCAAAAAATTCTTTGATAAATGATTTATCTTTTGACATATTTTTATGATTTGTCGTTTAGAAAATGACTGCTTCTCCCTCTTTCAGGTTCTGATAGCCGGCAGTAATAACCTGATCGCCAATTGTAAGGCCGGAAATAATTTCTGTCTGACCATTGTAATCCATACCGGTTGTCACGATTTTGCGGACAGCTGAAAATTTGTCTCCTTGTTTTGCTGCGACGTAGACAAATTTTCCCGACTGATTGCTCTGAATAAGGTTTATTGGCAGTACAAGGGCCGCTTCGTTGGTATAATCCTTGATTTTTACATAGGCAATCATATTGGCCCTCAGCTCAATATCGTGGGTAGAGAAGCGGCATTCCACCTTGAATGTACGGTTGGAAGGATCAATGAACCGGCTGGTAAAGCTCAGCTTTGATTCGATTTCTTTACCAAGATCAGGAAAGCGTACAAAGGCCTCGTTGCCATTTTTGATCCTTGAAGCAAAATTTTCGGAAACTTCGGCCGTAATTTTGGCTGTCGACATGTTGATAACCATGATAACGGAGTTGGGTAATCCGGGAGAGGCCATTTGTCCAACTTTCAATGGGACGCTTTCCACAGATCCACTAATGGGCGATACGACATTGGCCATGGAGACTTGCTCCTGCATGGTTTTGATTCTTCTTTCGAGCGACTCCTTGCTTGTTTTGGCCTGAAGAAACTGGACCTCACTTCCAATTTTCTTGTCCCAGAGATTTTTCTGTTTCTCAAAGATGATGTTCGCCATGTCCAGTTGAGTCCTGACCTCTTCAACAGATTGTTTAAGTACTTCTGCATCAAGGGTGGCCATTATCTGGCCTTTTTTAACCAACGATCCTTCCCTTACATAAACATTTGTCACCACTCCGCCAATTTGCGGACTAACTGAAACGTTTTGATCGCCATCAACAACACCCTGAATTTCAACAAAGTGATTAAACCTGGTCGTTACAAGTTGTGAAGTCTTAACCTGAACTGCCTTTTCTACCTTTTGTTGATTCGGATTGATTTCAGCCTCAAGTTTGGAAATCTTGGTATTCAGGATTTCACGATCTGTTTTTAATTTTTCCAATTCCCCTTTTTTGTCGTTGCTTTGATTGCATGAGACCAGTGTGGCAAGGATGGCCAGGATGAGCAATGCGTTTTTCATATGATTCTTATTATTTGTTAATTTCTTGATTTACTCTCTAAAATTTTCTTCGGTGGGAAGATATCCGGGCAGGTCAATTTTTATTGTTTATTTATCTCCTGGTTGATGTTGTACAATTTTTCCAATTTAGTTTTGGCCGTTACCAGGTCATAAATACTTTGGTAATAACTGGAAAGGCCTGTCAGGTACTGATTTTGGGTAGTGGTCAGCTCCATGCTGGATGAGACCCCGTTTTTATACTTTTCGAGTGTACGCTGGTATATTTCATCGGAAAGGGCCAGGCTTTTCTTTTGGATATCATACTTTTCGAATTTCAGCTTTAATTCAGTCTGATATTGATCCGCTTGCATCAGCAGGTTGTTGTATATCAACTGCCTGGTATTGTCCATTTTGCTAATGGCCAGTTTTTTCTGGGAGACTGCCGCCATACGTTGGCCACTGCTGAAAATAGGCAGGCTTACATTGATACCCAGGACATCTTTTACTGTAAAATCAAACGCGGGTTTGTTTGCCTTTTCAGTATGGTTATAGAATCCTGAAATTACTGGCATATAAGCTGCAATGGCGTTTTGATATTCCAGTTTTGACAGGGCAGTAGCTGTTTTAATAATCCGGTAGTCAATGTTTTTGTCGATGTTAAAAGGTTCATTTACCAAGGCGTTTATCGTCACGGGAAGAGCCTGGGATGAGCCAAGCGATTCGGTCAAAGCGATGTTTTTGTTCACATCCAGGCCTACAATTATTTTGAAAAGTTTGTTGGCTACATCTAAATTCCCCTTTACCTGATTCATCGCATTTTTCAGGTTATTGGCTGTAAGTTCGAGTTGGTCAACATCCGTTTTCTCGACAAAGCCTTGTTTGTTCATCTCAGTGATCTCATATTCCGTCTTTTTCACATTATCCAGATTCTTCTGAAGATTCTTGAGGCTCTCTTCCGCGACCAGAATCATATAGTAGGTGTTGATCACTGATTCATTGACGTCCTGTACTATTTTTTCGGTACTCTCGTTTGTCTGCTGATAAAGGGTCTTCATGGCCTTTAATCCAACCAGATAGGATCCGTTGAATATAAGCTGGGAAGCAGTTACATCAAAAGTTACATTGTTTTTAACCCCCAGTTCAACTGCTGGTGTACCAGGGCCCATCGTTCCCGGTGGCAGGGTGGGTACATTGGGAAGAAATTGGTAGGCAGCTTTTGAATCGATATGCGGCAATCCAATGGCTGTGGTTTCCCATATTTTCTTCCTTGCAATCTCCATGTCCAATGCGGAGTTTCTAATGTTGGTGTTGTTTTCAAAGGCCAACCGTCTTGCCTCCTGCAAAGAGAGGTGCAATGTATCCTGGGCAACTCCGTTTGATATGCCCAGGCAAAGTGAAATAATGGTTATCAAAAGTTGATAACGGTTAGGAAATGACATAATTGTTATTTTTTGTTTGTGTTAATATATTCCAGAATTTCGTTTTTTCTTGACTCAAAGTAGGCTATACCTGCCGGAGTGGAGATCCCTCTGATATGATTTTCAAACATCACTTCAAATATCTTTAGAAAGTTTACATCCAGGATTTTGCAGACATCTGAATTGTGAAGTTCAATGAAGCTGTTAAGGTAAATGGTCGCGACAAGATCAATGTTTATGTCGTCGCGGTATAATTTTTCAGAAATTCCCTGTTGCATGTTGATTTTCATCCCTTCGAAAACAAAGACCCGCTTTTTCTCTATGTAAGATTCAAAAATTGTCGGGTAATATTTCTTCATCTCGAATTGGATCATTGGATTGATTTGTTGCAATTCGTCATGGACCAACTGACTGATACGCAACAATTTTTCTATCGCGTTGATTGAAATGTCGTCAATTTTTCCACTTTTTCTGAATATAATTGACTCCTCGTGCAGGAATATTTTTTCGATCAGGTCCTCTTTGTTTTTGACATAGGTATAAAGTGTCTTTTTAGAAATGCCTAAACTACGGCTTAAGTCATCCATGCTTAGGTTCTTTAACCCATAAGCATAGAAGAGTTTCTTAACCGGCTCAACCCATTCATGAAATCGCTCCTTGTGTAAATCCTCTTTATCCATTACTCCGATATTCAATATTAATTAGAATACAAAAATAGGAAACATTTTACACTAGAAACGTTTCCAGGTGTTAAATGTTTCTTAATTTGTATTAACTTTTCATCATTCATTACAATTGTCCCGGTCATTTTTTTAAGATTTCTGAAACCACTATCTTTGAAGTGAAATTGAATGCAAGTATGGGAAGGATCATGGCCATTGATTACGGCAAAAAAAGGGTAGGATTGTCAGTGACAGATACTTTACAACTGATCGCTACCCGATTGGAAACCGTTGAAGCTGATCTTGTCTGGAAATTTTTAGACGACTATTTTGCCAGGGAGGAGGTGGATCTTGTTTTGGTCGGTTATCCTGTTCAACTGAATAACCAGCCTTCGGAGGCACTGAGGTTCATCAATCCATTTGTGCAAAAATTTCGGAAAAAATATGAGAAAGATATCAGGTTGGTTGATGAAAGATTTAGTTCAAAAATGGCTTTTCAATCGATGATTGATGCCGGATTGCGGAAGAGCCAGCGTCAGGACAAAGGAACCATCGATGGGGTAAGCGCCACCATTCTCCTGCAATCCTATCTCGAACAAAAAAAGTATATATAAGTATGATATTGCCAATTACACTCTATGGTGATCCTGTTTTAAGGAAGGTTGCAGAAGATATTGATCTGAAGTACGAAGGCCTTTCAGAACTGATCGAAAATATGTTTGAATCCATGTATAATGCCGAGGGGGTTGGTCTTGCCGCACCTCAGGTGGGCTTGTCTATCAGGATTTTTGTGGTTGATTTATCCCCACTTGAAAAGGACGAGCCTTCGTTGGCCGGTTTTCGTAAGGCTTTCATCAATGCCAAAATTCTTGAAAGAAGTGGTGACGAGGAGTTGATGGAAGAGGGATGTCTAAGTATTCCGGGGATTCATGAAGAGGTATATCGCAAAAATTTCATCCGCATACAATATCTCGAGCCTGACGGGACACCACGCGATGAAACGTATACCGGTTATACGGCAAGGGTTTTGCAACATGAATACGATCATCTGGATGGAGTGATGTTCACCGATCATTGTTCACCCTTGAGAAAGAGGTTGCTCAAGCGTCGTCTGACCGAAATTTCGAAGGGAATAACAAATGCCTCCTATCGGGTGAAAGTTCCCAAAATGTAAATTTTAGTTCTGCACAATTTTTTATTGTATAGCACATTTATTTTGTCCATTCTTTTTCCTTTTCTCGTCAGAATCCTGTAACTTGATGTGAATTCCCTGTTCACATGACAGTTTCCGGTCTTCAAGTTGCCTCTGCACCTTTTGTACGATTGCTCCTTCCGCTTTGTATGGGAGTTTCCCTGGGGCACATTGGTGTTCATTTCAATGCCCCGATTTGTGCCGTACTACTTTTCCTTGCCATATTGGCATTGCTGTTATTGAAAGGGATCGCATTTGGGATGCAACACATCTGGGCGATCATCTTATTTATTGCTCTTCTTTTTATTGGGATTCTTCGCTCGCTTGAAAAGGAGATTAACTTTCCGCCACTCAAAAACCAACACCTGTTTGTCGTGCTTGATACCTATCCCATCGAGAAGGCAAAAACCTGTCAGGTCGTTTGTCAAATGATCAATTCGGAGCTGAAAATACTGGTTTATCTCCCAAAATCCCCGGCTGTAAAAAGTGCAAAACCTGGTGATGTTCTCGGATTGGAAGGATTGCCTGAGTTAGTTGAAAACGATGGGAACCCTTATGAATTTAACTACCGTGGATATTTGAACAACAGGGGAATTGGTCACCGTGTCTTTCTCCGGGAGGGACAGTACAAATTTTTAAAGGGTTGCAGCTTGATGAATATTTCCCGCCATGCGTTGGTTTTAAGGGAGAAACTGATAGAAATACTCTACAGTTCCGGTATTCAAAAAGAGCATGTTGCTTTGATATCATCCATCTCATTTGGAGCAAGGGATGAGGTTGACAAGGAGACGGTACAAAGCTTTACCAATACGGGTGTTATCCATGTCCTGGCTGTTTCAGGAATGAATGTTGGGCTAATCTTCATCATTCTTGATCTGTTTTTGCGATTTCTGAAGCGCTGGAAGTTGGGTTTTCTCTTTCACACGTTGGCCGTCTTGACCGGGATCTGGGGATATGCCCTGGTAACCGGGATGTCGGCCTCCATCCTCCGGGCATCAGTCATGTTCACGTTTGTCGTTATTGGCAATGCATTCCGGCGAAACGCCAACATCTTTAACTCATTGGCTGTTTCAGCCTTCCTGTTGATATTTTGGGATCCTGCCATCTTAAGGGATGTTGGATTTCAACTTTCCTACGCAGCTGTTATATCGATTGTCGTCATTCAACCTTTGTTGTACAAGCGTTTCTATGTTAAAAACCCATTCCTGGACAAGATATGGTTGTTGCTCTCCGTCACATTTGCCGCGCAAATTGGAACACTTCCATTTACCCTTCACTATTTCCACCAGTTTCCGGTCTATTTCTGGTTAACCAATCTGGCTGTTATCCCTTTGGTTACTTTCATCCTTTACCTCTCATTTGTAGTGGTTTTTTTCGCCCCGGTTTCAGGATTTTTAACTTCAATTTTCGCCCTTTCGCTGGATTGGTCGGTCCGTTTGGTTTTGTTATCGGTGAATTTTGTAGAATCCCTTCCGCACGCGGTCCTTAAAGGAATATATCCATCCTATATTAGGATTTGTATCTTGCTTCTCATTGGATGGTGGTTGTACAATTATTACAAGAGCCATCAATTCAGGAATTTGCGTAACGTAGGTTTGCTGATGATCGTGCTTTCTATCATAGAAATTCTTAATACTTACAGACATTTGACACATTCAGAAATCATTTTTCTGAACATTCCCGGTACGCGTGCCATGGTCATAACGGGCGAAGGAAGGGCTGTGGTTCTCTATGACCGGTGCGAAAATGCGGATGAAAAGATTGGATATGTTTTGAAACCTTATCTTGGTGAAAGAGGGGTAAATGAAGCGATGATGTTTCAGCTTTCTGATCAACTTCGGTTTGCAGATAGAAACTTTAGCGTAGAGAGGAACCGGGTGTATTATAAAGGAGTAACGATTTTCATTCCGTCACTTGAACCTGCAGCGCTCAAAAAGATGGATAAAGTGTTGCTTGCTGATCTGGTATGGATTGGTCAAGTCAATTCAGGAACAGACAAATGTATGGACTTACCATCGTGCAGGATAATACTTTACCGGGCGCCGGAGGAGGTCGAAAAGGAGGTGAAATTGCACTGTCCGACTAAATCATTCAATGTAAATAGCGCCGTACAAGTCGTCATTCGATTTTCCCCTTTCGAACATAAAAACAGGTTCATTTGTCAGTATTTCAACGGGAGAAATGAATAGCGCGGATTTATTGATTCCAAAAATATTTTGATTGCAAGGAATTGTTAATCCAGCAATATGCCTTTCCCTTGCCTGATGATCTCGGCCTCACCCGAGGTACAATCTACAATGGTTGAAGGGTGATTGTCCCCGTATCCTCCATCGATGACCAGGTCGACCAGGTGGCCATAGTTCTCTTCGATGAGCTCAGGATCTGTAATGTATTCCAAAACAATATCTTCGTGGTGAACAGAGGTGGACAATACCGGATTTCCAAGTTCCTTTACGATGGTGCGGATGATATTATTTTCCGGAATCCGGATGCCTATGTTCTTCTTTGAGTTTTTGAAAAGTTTTGGGACGTTGGAATTGGCTTGCAGCAAAAAGGTGAAGGGGCCAGGGAGATTTTTTTTCAGAAGCTTGAAAATAGAGTTGGGGAAAGGGCGGCAATAATCCGAAATCTGGCTGAGATCGTATAAAATAAAGGAGAAATCGGCTTTTTCAGGTCTAACCCCTTTTATTCGGGCAACCCGTTCTACCGCTTTGGACTTTGTGATGTCACAACCTATTCCATAGATGGTATCAGTGGGAAAGATGATAACTGCACCATCCCTCAATAGTTCAACAATTCTATCAACCTCCTTCTGATTCGGATTATCATCATAAAGCCTTACAAGCATGCGATACAATTTACATTTTTGCGTTTCAGATAGTAAAAATAGCTTTTTTCGATATAATTTCGCCGGGAGAAGTGACTAGAGTGACTAAAGTGAACTAGAGTGCCTAAAGTTTGTGACTCCGAACTTTGGTGATCGAGTTTCCAGGTACTTTAGTTCACTTTAGTCACTTTAGTTCACTCCAGGCACTTGAAAATTAAAAATCTCACCGACGGTCCTATTACCAGTCAGATTATTCGTCTGACCATACCGATCCTGGGTACCTCTTTTGTGCAAATGGCTTACAACCTGACCGATATGTTATGGCTTGGCAGGGTTGGGAGCAATGCAGTGGCTGCGGTAGGTATCGCCTCTTATTTTACCTGGTTTGGGGTCTCTTTGATGCTCATTGGCCGGATTGGTGCTGAAGTAGGTGTTTCTCAATCGTTGGGGGCCAAGGATAAAGCCGGCGCCGAATCGTATGCCGTCAATGCAGTATCGCTTGTTGTGGCTTTATCACTTCTTTACGGTGCCCTTACCTATTTTTTTGCTCCTGAACTTGTCTCTTATTTTCATGTTCAGAATAAAAGTGTTGAGGCTTCAGCCATCTCCTACACACGCATCATTGCCATAGGATCGCTTCTCTATTATTCCAATCCGACCTTTACCGGCATCATCAACGGGACAGGCAATTCGAAATTGCCTTTCAGGATCAACGCCATAGGATTGATTGCCAATGTGGTGCTCAATCCCATACTGATTTTTGGTTTTGGGCCAATCCCAAAACTTGGTTCAGACGGGTCGGCCATTGCGACAGTAATATCGCAAACAATTGTATTGGCGATATTTATATTCACAATTGGAAGTGGAAAGAGTGCATTGGGCAAGGTTCGAATGCGTTTGGGGTTAGGGGCCGAATATTTCAAAAAGATTATTAGGCTTGGATCTCCTGTTGCCCTCCATAGCATCCTTTTTGCCTCCTTCGGAATGGCGCTTGCCCGGATCATTGCGCCGTGGGGGGCAATACCGCTTGCGGTGCAGAGTATTGGTGCACAGATTGAGGCACTGAGTTGGATGACTGCTGGGGGATTTTCGACTGCGCTTGGGGTTTTTACCGGTCAGAATTTCGGAGCCAACAAATGGGATAGGATATTTAAAGGCTATTTTACAACAATCACAATCAGTGGTACCATTGGAATTCTTGTAACAATCTGCTTTCTGGTCTTCGGGCGGGAAATTTATACCCTTTTCCTCCGGGAGGAGGACGCGATAAGTTTAGGGGTACGTTACCTTTCTATTTTGGCTATTTCCCAATTTTTTATGTGTGTGGAAATTACCACCGGCGGCGTTTTCAATGGTGTTGGTAAGACCATTCCTCCTTCGCTTGTTGGCATTGTATTGACGGGATTACGGATTCCTTTGGCAATTTATCTTGCCCAACCATCTATTTTTGGTGTTACAGGGGTGTGGTGGAGCATCACCCTCACTTCAGTTGTAAAAGGGTTGATTTTATTTGGTTGGTTCTATTTTTGGATGAAAGGTCATCCTCAATACTTGGGAACAAACAGAAGAAAAATTGCCTTTATCCGCCAATTACCGACTACGTTGAGACAAGATGTTATTGATTCAAAAACGGAAGAAGAGGATGAACGTTGAAATCAGGGAGACAATGGATGGATCGCAGACCTTGTACCTGGGAGAGTTAGATGAACATTACCATTCGACTTTCGGGGCCATTCAGGAGTCGCAACATGTTTTTATAGGGGCCGGATTTAAACAGTGTGGGCAAAACGAAATCAGGGTACTGGAAATTGGTTTTGGAACGGGATTGAATTGCTACCTGACTCTTTTGGCTGGTTTGGGCACAGGGAAAAAAGTATGGTACAACGCCATTGAAAAATTCCCGTTGCCGGAAAAAGTTTGGGATAAATTGGAATTCACCAATCACTTTCCAGAAACTAATCCCGAATGGTACCGCCTCATCCACCAGGCGCTATGGAATTGTGGGGTTGAGGTTCAACATCAGTTTTTGCTGCACAAAATTGAAGCAGACCTACTTGACTTGGAATGGGATCATCTGCCTTTGGTCGATCTGGTCTACTTTGATGCCTTTTCGCCTGAAAAGCAGCCGGAACTTTGGAGCCGTTCAATTTTCGAAAAGATCTTTGACAGAATGAATCCCAAAGGTATCCTTGTCACTTATTGTGCCAAAGGGATTGTCAGACGAACACTCCAGTCCATAGGGTTTGAGGTAGAGCGAATTCCCGGTCCTCCCGGAAAAAGAGAGATGATCAGGGCAACAAAATACCGGTAGTTCTCGATGCTGGATTAATCTTTTGTTAAATATATGTCATGTCTTTCAACGTGAAAGATAATTCGTTATATTCACATTGGCATTTGATAACGGGTTCTGTTTTTATAATCTATCTCATTGAATATGAAAAGACTATTGAGGATTTCACCTTTTCTCATTCTTTTTGTGCTCGGCTTTTCCAGCTCTCCGGCACAGGAAAGTGGCAAGGAGATACTCCGGCGTTCCCAGGCCCTTGTCAATGGAAAGTCGAACAAGGGCGAAATGACCATGACAATCGTCCGGCCAACCTGGACAAGGGAAGTTAGCATGCAAAGCTGGTCTGTCGGGGAAGAATATTACCTGATCCTTGTAACTGCCCCTGCCCGCGAAAAGGGTTCAGTTTTCATGAAACGTGAAAAGGAGATGTGGAACTGGATGCCCTCCATTGGAAGGATGATCAAAATACCACCATCCATGATGGCGCAATCGTGGATGGGTTCCGATTTTACCAATGATGATCTGATGAAGGGCAGCTCCATGGTGGATGATTACGTTCAGAAAATTGTAGGGGAGGAGCAGGTTTCAGGGGTGACTTGTTGGAAAATTGAGATGGTTCCATTACCCTCTTCCGCGGTAGTTTGGGGAAAGGTGGTAATCTGGATTGCCAGGGAAAAATTCTGGCAGATGAAAGTCGAATATTACGACGAAGATTTTTCAAAGATCAATACGATGTTTTGCGATAAGATAACCCGTTTTAATGACAGGGAGTTACCGGCCAGATTGACCATTGTGCCGCAAGATAAACAGGGTAATAAAACGGTCATAGAATTTACAAATCAGGAGTTTGATATTCCTTTAAGCGCAGGGTTTTTTACACAGCAAAAAATGAAAAGTGTCCGTCCGGGTGAGTAGCTTATGTGCATACCCAAATGTTCCGGAACATGAAATGAGCATGTCCGTATATCGTAAATCGAGGCGAAAATCAACAACTTTCGATTTTTATGTGGCAAGTAAAAATAAGTTAGAAACACATGAATTCGCTGTTAAAAATAGCATGGCGAAATATTTGGCGTAACCGCAGAAGAACTACAATTACCATCGTTTCAGTAGTCCTTTCTGTTTTCCTTACTTTGTTGATGCGTTCGGTACAGTTGGGCAGTTATGAGAACATGATCGATGCCGGTATCAGGCAGGTTGGGAACATGCAGCTTCAGGGCCAGGGATACTGGGACAGCCATTCGATCAACGATGCCCTTGTTTATGATTCTACACTGAAAGCAAAGGTAGAAAGTATAAGGCAAATCAGGGGAACGGCCCCTAAACTGGAATCTTTTGCCCTTGGATCCTATGGGGACCAAACGAAGGGAGTCTTTGTAACCGGCATGGTTCCCGAACAGCAGGACTCAATACTCCATCTTTCGCGTCGGCTTATAAAAGGAGTATATCCTACCTCAAATGACAATTGTATTTTGGTCGCCACAAGGCTTGCAAGTTTTTTTGGGGTTGATGTGGGGGATACCCTTGTGATATTGGGGCAGGGATATCAAGGGATTACGGCCGCAGGGAAATTTCCCGTGGGAGGAATCATCAAATTGTTGTCGCCAGTGGAAAATGGCACAATGATTTTTATGCCAATCAAGTGCGCGGCAAGACTGTTTTCTCCTTACGAACCGAATCTGGTAACTTCAGTCGCAGTATTGACAGGCAATATTTCACAGACAAAAAAGGTGGAGGAGCAGTTGAAAACTGCAATCATGGATCACCGGCAAGTTACCATTATGCGGTGGGACCAGATGCTGGAAATCATGCTGCAACAGATTAAGGCTGACAACGCCGGTGGGGTCATTGTTGCAGGTATACTTTACATTATCATCGCAATGGGCATCTTCGGTACAGTGTTGATGGGGACGCTGGAAAGGAGGAAGGAGTTCTCCATCCTTATCTCCATCGGCATGCATCGGACAAAACTTGCCCTGGTGGTAATGATGGAATCACTGATGACCGGAATTTCAGGAGTTGCGACAGGCATTGTTTTAACTTTGCCCATCATCAGGTATTATCACTTGCATCCGATCCCAATGTCGGGAGAAATGGGGGACATGATGGCCCAGTACAACATCGAACCGGTGATGCCATTTTCGGATGGTATACAGATGTTTGTCAATCAGGGAATCGTGGTTTTTATTTTGTCTGTCCTGGCGGCCCTATATCCGGTTGCAACTGTATTTGCATTAAAAATTCAGGATGCCATCCGATCCTAAAACTGATAAGTCATGATTTGGTCGATTGCCTGGAGAAACGTGTGGAGGAACAGATCGCGGAGTTTAGTCATCATGTTGGCGATGATGATTGGCCTGACCGGAGGCATATTTTACAATGCCTTCATGATGGGTATGAACGATCAGCGTAACCGTGCGGCAATTTCCAACGAATTGTCCGATTTTCAAATCCATCATCCCGAATATATGATGAATCAGGAAATTCGGTTTGTCATCCATAACCCGGATAGCCTTTGCTGCAAAATTGCCTCAATGGGCAATTTGAAAGGAGTTTCCTACAGAACTAAAAACAGTGCGATGATCAAAACGGCCTCGACTGCGGCCGGAACTATGGTCAACGGTATTGATCCTGATTCTGAAAAGCGGGTTACCAATATTTACCAAACAGTGGTTGAAGGAGGATATTTTGATGGATCCAGGCGAATGCCCATGCTGTTGAGCAGAAAGATGGCCGAAAAGTTACATGCGAAACCGGGTTCCAAGGTTGTTCTGTCGATGGCCAATGAAAAAGGTTCGATCGTGGAGGCTGCATTCAAAGTAACGGGTATCTATTTTACCCACAATGACCTGTACGATGAGGCCAATGTTTTTGTAATGAGAAATGATCTGAACAAACTGCTTGATTTCGACGAAAACAGTACGACTGAAATTGCCGTCAGGCTCATCAAAACAGCTGAGATAGAAGATTTCAGAATAAAGCTCAATTTAGCCCTTAGACGGGAATTGGACACCAAAAAGATTGTCCTGCAGAGCTGGGACGAACTGGAACCAACTTTAAAGGTAATTGACGCGTACACCATCTTCTTTGCCTATATTTTCATGGGTATTATCCTGTTTGCCCTGGCATTTGGGATCATCAATACCATGATGATGGCTGTCATGGAAAGGACAAGGGAGATTGGTATGCTGATGGCCAACGGCATGCAGCGGGGGAATATATTTAAAATGATCCTTTACGAAACTTTGTTTTTATCCATTACAGGAGGAGTGGCCGGAATTGTTATAAGTGCGGTTTTGGTAGCATGGTTTGGTTATACCGGAATAGACCTGAGTATTTTCGGTAAGGGCATTAATTCCATCGGATATAATTCTGTCGTTTATTTATATGCCCCACTTGAGTTATACCCCATTGTTGCTTTCATGGTAATGGTTACGGCAATGATCGCATCCATTTATCCTGCCCGAAAGGCATTAAACATGAATCCTGTGGAGGCACTACATTACAACGGTTAAACTGACAACTATGGCAATTATTCAAATCCGGGATGTTTATAAAACCTACGACCAGGGTAAAATACCGGTTCATGCCGTGAATGGCATCACTTTAGATTTTGAAAAGGGCGATTTTGCTGCGATCGTTGGACCTTCCGGCTGTGGAAAGACAACCCTTCTCAACCTGTTGAGCGGATTGGATACACCCACTTCGGGATCTGTCATGATCGGAGGAAAAGAGATCACACAACTGAGATCGAACGAACAGATTGATTTCAGGTTGCACCATATCGGATTCGTTTTTCAGACCTACAACCTGATCCCGGTGCTTACGGCCCTTGAGAATGTCGCCTTTATCATGGAACTGCAGGGCGTTAACAAAAAAGAGCGGACCGAAAAGGCCAGAAAACTGCTTGGCAGGGTCGGATTGATGGATAAACTGAATGACAGGCCAGCACTATTATCCGGAGGGCAACAGCAAAGGGTTGCTGTCGCCAGGGCGTTGGCTTCCAATCCTGACTTTATCATAGCAGACGAACCGACCGCCAATCTTGATTCCAAGGCTACCGCTGAATTATTGGCGATCATGCGGGAGATGAACAGGGAGTTGAGCGTCACTTTCATCTTTGCTACGCACGATCAGCGGGTGGTTGACAAAGCCACCAGGGTAATCCGGATTGAGGATGGAAAACTGAAGGATGATATGAGGCAGGAGCAATAAGGATAAAGGATAAAGGATAAAGGATAAAGGATAAAGGATAAAGGATAAAGTGTAGAACGCTCTTATCTTGAAAAGAAAACACAATGATGTTGTATCAGTTTCATAGAAGCAATTGGCTAGATTTCAAATCGTTGATATTAATGATGCTCACAACCCTGGCGACTATGTCCGGTATTGCTCAGGAGAGACAAAATAACAGTAGTGTCAAGGGATTTGTTGAAGGTATGGCAACAATTCTTGGAAGTGATGTTAATCCTCAATGGGGCTATCTTGGGGAGGTGAAAAACAGGATCGATTGGGAGTGGAATCCCCACAGGAAACTGAGTTTTAAGTTAGGTTTGCGGAACAATTGGTCTTTCGGTGGGATTATGTCTGATTATTATCCCTATCTGACAGATCTTCAGTCGAGGGATGACGGATTAATGGATTTGACTTTCTCCGTAGCAAAAAGTACCGGCTATCATCTATATGCGAATTTTGACAGGGCCCTAATGAATTATTCATCCGGGAAATGCGAGTTTACGCTGGGCCGTCAGCGAATCAACTGGGGCATAAACATGGTCTGGACCCCCAATGATCTCTTCAACAGCTTCAACTATCTTGATTTCGATTATGCTGAGAGGCCTGGCAGTGATGCAGTCAGGTTTCAATATTACACCGGTCCGGCATCTTCATTTGACGTGGCGGCAAAGCTGGACCATAAAAAGCAGTTGACGGCTGCGGCGCTCTATCGTTTTAACCGCTGGGATTGGGATTTTCAGTTGCTGAGTGGTGTGATGTTGAAAGATTTAGTTGTGGGAGGGGGATGGTCCGGTCAAATCAATGGAGCCGGGTTTAATGGTGAAGGAAGCTATTTCAGAAGTTATGAAAATTTTGCTGACAGTACAGGCCAAATTGTTTTCACTATGGCGCTAAATTATACGTTTGGGTTCGAATTGTTCTTCCAGGCGGGAGGTTTGTTCAATTCAAAAGGTATAACCGGCCCGGCGGGTTGGGGCAATTTGTTTATACGGGAACTTGATATCTCTGCAAAAAATTTCACCAAAGCCAGGTACGCAGTTTTTGGCCAGATGGGCTATCCGATTACACCGCTTCTCAAAGGTGAATGTTCCGTAATGTACAATCCAACAGACTTTTCTGCTGTATTGGCCCCGTCACTTGAGTTGTCAGCGACCCAAGCGCTGGACCTTCTGCTGACTGCCCAGTTTTTTAGCGGGGGAAAGGGCACGGAATATGGCGATTACGGAATTTATTGGTTTCTGAGATTGAAATATAGTTTTTAGAAGTAATCCGTTTATTTTATCTTTACCCGGATAAGCCATTTTGAAATGTAGTATCCCGGAAATAATGCCTTGTGATAATTGGAGAAAAGCTACCTCATTTATTTATATACCCGAAAATAATGGTTAATTTATATAAATCGAAGAAAATGAAAGGATTGCATTGGGGTTTTGTTCTTTCGATTGTTCTTGTTTTGCCACTTCTGACTGGCTGTACAATTAAAAAGGATCTTAAAATCTTTAAAATGACGGGTGCTGCCCAGGGAACCTACTACGCCATCACCTATTGCTCTGACAACAATGAGAATCTTCAGCCTGCGGTTGATTCACTTCTAAAGCAGTTTGACTTGTCGGTATCGGAATATCTGCCTAATTCTGTCATTTCAAGATTGAATAACAATGATACAACTGCAACTGCAGATCAGATATTCGAAAAGGTTTTCAAAAAGTCGATGGAGGTTTCAACTGCCAGTAATGGAGCTTTTGACGCCACTGTTGGTCCGCTGGTCGATGCATGGGGATTTGGATTCTCAAAGAAAGCCAAAGTCAATCAGGCAATGGTTGACTCCCTTCTTACTTTGGTTGGATATCAGAAGGTTCGGCTCTTAGGGGGTAAATTACTAAAAACGGATCTGCGGATCCGAATTGATTTTGATGGGATTGCCCAAGGTTATACCTGCGATTGGCTGGCTCAATTTTTTGAAAAAAAGGGGATTCATAATTACCTGATTGATGTTGGAGGGGAAGTTTTGGGCAAAGGGGTTAAACCGGATGGCCAGTTATGGAGCGTAGCCATTGAGATGCCGGCTAAAAATGCCGGGGATGAGCGACAGATAAAGACAATTTTATTGTTGAAGGATAAGGCCATTACAACTGCCGGGAGTTACCGTAAATATTATGAAGAGAACGGAATAAGGTATTCGCATACGATTGACCCTTCCAATGGATACCCTGTTAAGCATAGTTTGCTTAGTGTCACAGTAGTAGCAGATGATTGTATTACAGCGGATGCTTATGACACTGTTTTCATGGTAATGGGACTGGAGAAATCGAAAGCTTTTCTGGTCAACCATCCGGAACTTCAAGCCTATTTCATCAGCGACGACCAGCATGGGGGTTTTACTATATTTTATACCCCGGGATTTGAAAAGTTGTTATCGGAAAATTAAGAACCCCATAAACAACGAGTTACAGATAAATAATTTAACATCACAACATGCGTATCTATTGAAAAATAGTTATCTTCGCAACTTTTAGAACCATCATTCAATTTTTTATAGAAACAGTTATGCAAATTAGAAATTTACTTCTCGTAATGGTAGCCGGTTCAATTGCCCTGGCCTCCTGTAACACATCAAACACCAAAGTAAACCTGAAGACCCAGGCCGACTCTGCTGCCTATGCCATTGGCGTGGATTTGGGCAACAACATCAAGAAAAATCTTCCGGCAGCACCGGGAGGTAAAGACCTTAATACTGCAATCATTTTACAGGCTTTCACTACCGTGATGAAGGGTGATTCTGGCCTTATTGCTTCCGCAAAGGCAGGTGCAATTACTCAGGCATATTTTGTAAAAGCCCAATCCTTGGAGGGCGGGAAAAACAAAGAAGCAGGCAAGAATTTTTTGGCCGATAATGGGAAGCGCGCAGGTGTAACCACTACAGCTTCTGGTCTGCAGTACGAAATCATTAAAACCGGAACAGGTCCAAAGCCAGCTGCTGAAAACAATGTGAAAGTACATTACCATGGAACAACCATTGACGGTGAAGTATTTGACAGTTCAGTTAACCGCGGCGAACCGGTTACATTCGGCTTAACCCAGGTAATTAAAGGGTGGACTGAAGCTTTGCTTATGATGCCTGTTGGTTCTAAATGGAAAATTTATATCCCATCTGAACTGGGTTATGGCGAACAAGCCGCAGGGCCTAAAATTAAACCTAACTCAGTTCTGATTTTTGAAGTTGAGTTGCTAAGCATTGAGCCTGCGACACCAGCCGCAGCTGCTGCACCTGCAACGAAATAATTAACTTATTCATTAACAGGGGTGATTGTCCCTGGAACAAAACCCGGAATGGATGAACCTCATCTTCCGGGTTTTATTTCCTGAAAAAACCAAATTTATGAGCTTTAAAGTAAAAGGTAAATTGATAGAAATACTCCCGTTACAAACGGGAAGCAGCGCTAGAGGAGAGTGGAAAAAGCTTGATTTTGTCCTGGAAGTTCCTGATGATCAGTTTCCAAAAAAAATCTGTTTTACCTTGTTCAACGACAAAACAGAGATGATCAGGGAGAGCGATAAGGGTCGTGAGCTGGAGGTTAGTTTTAGTTTGGAGGGACGTGAATACAATGGTAAATGGTACCACAATGTAAACGCATTTAAAATAGAGAGGTTGGAGAAATCACCATCAACGGGAGACCAGGCACCACCACCTCCCTACAATGAAGATGACTTTATGCCCGTTAAGGATGGGGAAAATGATGATTTACCATTTTAGTCATTTCAAAGGGTGACTAAAATGGTGAATCATTTGATAGGAATTTGACGTTTGAAGTCTTGTTCCAGGGAGATAAAAGTTTCGGTCCGTGCAATGCCATCTATAGCCTGGAGATCCGTGTCAATGATCTTCATCAGATGCTTGTTGGTTTTCGTTTGGATCTTGATAAATATGGCGTATTGTCCGGTAGTATGATGACATTCCACAACTTCCGGTATGTCCTTTAATTGTTTTAGTACTTTCCTGTCGAAGCTGGTTTTTTCCAGGTATATACCCATGAAAGCAGTGGTATTGTAACCCATTCTGGAGGGGCTAACGATAAATTCAGATCCTGTTACAACCCCCATGGAGATCAGGCGCTGTACACGCTGGTGAATGGCAGCGCCGGAAACGCCACATTCCCTGGCGACTTCAAGAAAAGGAACCCTGGCATTGTTGGTAATAAGTTTAAGTATTTTTCTATCCAGATCGTCAATCTGGACTGCCTGCTCTTTAAAGTCTTCTTCTAATTCAAGGTTATTTTTCTTCACGTTGCTTTCAATTTGTTATTAAATTGATGAATTTACTGCAAAATTATAATTTTCCTGCCTTATGGCAAATTTTTAGGTGGAATTTTTGTAATGAAAGTCTCAGTCTGATCGTTTCCTTGAAGAGCTTGTGAAGTTCAAGATTCAAAGAAATGCTTACTTTGCCCAGACCCAATTTTATTGGTTTCGGGCAATGTATCTGAAGTCACTGCCGGAAGGATTCTGGAATACCTTAAGTTCAAATTCTGAGATGACAGCCAATATATGGTCAACGATCTCAGCAGAAATGGATTCGAAAAGATCAGATTGCTGTTCCTTGCTAAAAACGATGTATTCCAGTGGCAGGCCCCGTTCGGTTGATTGCAGAAACCTGACAATCAGTGTCATGTTATTATGGGTGTTTGGATTTGTCCAGAGAAAGGCTTCTACGTATGCCCGGAAAAGGGCCAGGTTAGTAGGTTGATTCCCCATCTGCTCCCTCCATTCGGGGAAGGCAGGATCCAATGCCCTTTTCTGTTCCACGTAACTTTTGATAACAGGAAGATTTGCGATACGGTCCACAAATTTCTGGTCGCAAAATTTGATCCTGGCCATGTCAATAAAGACGGAGCGCTGAATGCGCCTTCCACCGGATTCCTGCATGCCAATCCAGTTTGTAACAGATTCGGATACCAGGGAATAGGTGGGAATGGATGTAATGGTCTTGTCCCAATTCTGAACTTTCACGGTAGTAAGCGAAATATCAACAACGGTTCCGTCCACGCTGAATTTAGGTACCGTGATCCAGTCTCCTGGCTTTACCATCTTATTGGCTGCCAGCTGGATACTTGCCACAAAGCCCAAAATCGGATCCTTAAATACGAACATCAGTACGGCTGCCATGGCGCCCAGTCCCGTGAAGAGCCTTCCGGGATCCTGGTTAACAAGAATGGAAACAATGATGATGGCAGCCACCGAATAGATGAGTATTTTAACCAGTTGTAAATAACCTTTGATAGGGCGTTCGATGGCAAAAGGATAGGTATTGTATATGTCCTGGGAGGCATCAAGGAAGCGGGCAAGACTTAAAACTACTGCAAAAGTGATGTAAATTTTAGCGATGCCCTTTATGATAAATGGTAGGGAAACCAAATCCTCCGAACCAAACCCTGCTGATGCATAAATGAAGATTGCAGGGAGCAGGTGGGCAACCGCATGAAAAACCTTGTGCTCAAAGAGAACATCATCCCAAAGGGTTTCAGTATGTCTTGTAAATCTTTCAACGATTGTGATAAGCAGTTTCCGTAAGGGAAAGAAGAGAATAAACGAAATGAGCGATAGGATCAGAAAGGTTCCAAGAGCGGCCAGATAGATGGCTATTTTTGGATGAAGCTGCGCATTTAAGAAAAATTCCCTCAGATAATCATAAAAAACTTGCATGATCAATATCATTAAAAAATGTAGAGAAATAGGTAATTTTGAATCATCTGCAAAATTAGTGAAAGAAGCCGGATATTATCAGCCATTCAGAAATAAATTCGGCCGGAGAAAACAAAACGGCAGATGTTTTGGATAAAATTTCGGTAGGAGGCCTTGAATAAATACGCTTAAAATGAGAAATAAAATTGCTCTTTTCTTCCTTGTTCTTCTTCCGTTTTCCCTGGCGGCACAAGGTAATTTCAATGATTTTTTCACCAATGGGGTACTTCGGTTTGATTATTTGCTTTCAGGATCAAGTAATGTTGCAAGGGTAACCGAGGTTCAGCAAAAGAGGGAACTATTTTGGGGGGGAACAACCAAAATTGCCGTTGAAGAACAGACGCTGGGCAATTATCGTTTCAATGTCAAGGATTTAGCGACCCAAACCATTATTTTTCGTCAGGGATTCTCGCCGTTATTTCAGGAATGGCAAACAACTGCAGAGGCAAAAAAGATGGAAAGGGCATTCTATCAAGTGCTTCGATTTCCTTTTCCCAAAAGCAAAGTACTCCTTGAACTGGAATGTCGCAACAGGGATGGGAAATTTCAAACAATCTATTCAACAACAATTGATCCCTCCAACTATTTTATTACCAAAGAACTGCCGGTTCAAAACGATTGGGTAATGGTGAAGAGTTCCGGCGAACCGAATCGGAAGGTCGACATTGCGATACTTGCAGAAGGCTATCAAAAAAAGGAGATGGAAAAATTCGTGAAGGACGCCCGACGATTGGTTGATTCTTTATTCAAAGTCGGGCCATTTGCGTCACAACAGGACCAGTTCAATATTTATGCCCTTGAAACCCCCTCCGCAGAATCAGGAACAGATATTCCCGGCAGGAATATTTATGTAAATACGCTATTTAACAGCTCCTTCTATACATTTGACGTGGCACGATACCTGACCACCACTGATTTAAAATCTGTTTCCGACCAGGCAGCTGCCGTTCCATATGATTATGTGATTGTGCTGGTGAACTCGAAGGAATACGGAGGTGGAGGATTTTGCAACTATGTATCGGTATGTACGTCGGACCATGCATTGGCAGCCAATGTTTTCATCCATGAATTTGGACATGAATTTGCCGGATTGGGTGATGAATACTATTCTTCCGAGGTTGCCTACGAAGACTTTTATAACCTGAAGGTGGAGCCATGGGAACCCAATCTAACCACGATGGTTGATTTTAAGTCCAAATGGGGGGCATTGATTGATCCAACTACGCCAATTCCTACTCCTCGAACCAATGGATACGCAGGTAAAACGGGGGTATTTGAAGGAGGTGGATATGTTGCAAAGGGAGTTTTCAGTCCGATGGATGATTGCCGTATGAAATCAAACAAACCGAACAGTTTCTGTCCGGTTTGTCAAAAGGCAATTGCCAAAGTAATCCAAAGATGCTGTGAATAATTTAAAGGCGGACAAAGACATTGCTCCAATTATTGCTTCTCTTTTTGGTTAATTTGCTTTTGCTCAATCCTGTAGGCAATCAGGAGTCCGCCGCCCCCAAAAAGGCATATCATTGAAAAATAGGCGGCAGTTTCATTCATTCCGGTCCCTGCAAGAAGTGATCCGCAAAAAATGCCCATCCCGATTCCAACCAGGAACAATCCCCATTTGAGAATTCCACCACTGGATGGTGTTTTAACGGATTCGAACAGTTTTGGATCTGCCCCTTTTTCGATCAGCAGCATCCTTTCGCGGTTCTTGGCGGTAACAATGACATAAATGATTCCGAATACCATGGCAAAAGAGGCCAGTGGAACTAAAATTGCTGTAAGCATGGTGTTAAATTTTAATGGTTTGACATTTGCCCATTTGACGCATGCTTTAAGACATGGTTACAGGTTTCAAAAAAAATAATTGGGAATAGGTTTTATTTTGTAACCGATTAACCGTATCTTGTGTCTAATGTGGTGATGGATCGAAAAAGTGATACATATTACATCGCAAAAGTACTGGAAGGAGATGCCGGTTCCTTTGCTCAGCTTGTAGAAAAATACAAGCATATGGCCTTTTCCCTTTCCATGAAAATTATCGGCAGATGGGAAGATGCCGAAGAATGTGCACAGGATGCATTCATCAAGGCTTACAGGTCGCTGGATAGTTTTAAGGGAAGCGCCGCTTTTAAAACATGGTTTTTTCGGATTGTTTATACCACTGCCATATCAAAAGTCAGGGAGAAAAAGACAAATGTGGTAAGCCTGGAAGAGTATAAATTATCGGACACTGAAATGCTGGATACTGAAAATGCTGTTGGTCAGCTAAGTTCAGAAGAGCGTTCGGTTCAGCTTCATAAAGCCATGGAACGCTTAGACCCGGACGAAAAGGTGATTTTGAACCTTTACTATTTTGAAGATCTTCCGGTTGAGGAGATAGCTTCTATTGTGGAGTTGTCTGCATCCAACGTGAAGGTAAAACTCTTCAGGAGCAGGAAGAAACTTTATGGTCAGCTTCACAGCTTGCTGAAATGCGAAGGTGCTCTGCTATAGCTGATAATATGAGATTGGAAGGTCACAGATATTAATTTGAAAGAAAAAATTTACAAGATGAGCAAACAGGATAAACTCCGGGAATTCATGAAGGGGCTTCCAAGGGAGGAACCATCACAGGATTTTACAAGAAAAGTCATGGACCGTGTGAGCCTGGAGATGAAGAAAACATCAACGGTGTACCAACCTTTAATAAGCATTCATGGTTGGTTGAAGATTGCGTTTGGTCTTTTGTTGCTGGGTATAGGCGTTGCAATTCTCCGCAACTATTTTCCAGGTGGTGAGGCACCCTCTGTTTTACAACCATTGTACAGCATTGATTTTACACAATTTTTAAAACCATTCAATTTGGTAACCAAGGCTTTGACTAATCTGTCTCCCACGTTTTTGACTTGTTTGGTTGCCATATCGTTACTTTTACTGGTTGACCAGGTGTCTGTCAGATTTATTCGTCGTTGATCATTGATTTTGCTGTAAAGTTGGATATAAGTGATATTTTAAATGTTTTTTTTACCATCAAGTCAATTTCTTTGCGGTTTCTGAAAATAAATGATAAATAGGTAGCGGTGAATCAATTTGGTTTCTATTTTTGCAAATAAAACCAAACCATGCTTGAAATCCTTTATAACCGCCGGAGTACCCGAAAATTCAGTGAAAAAAAGATTGACGATGAAATCATCCATCAACTATTAAAAGCAGGATTGCATTCGCCATCTTCTAAGAATAGTCAGCCCTGGGAGTTTGTTGTTGTTGATGATCCGGAGTTGCTAAGCCAGCTTTCTGTGGCTAAACCACATGGCGCCTGCCTGCTGAAACACGCTCCCCTTGCCGTTGTTGTTGCCGGTGATAAAACCAAGAGTGATATTTGGATTGAGGATTGCTCCATTGCATCCATTATTCTTCAGCTTGCAGCGGAAGGTTTGGGACTGGGTTCCTGTTGGGTGCAGATTCACCGTCGTTACCACGATGATGATCAGACAGCCAATGAATTTATTAGCAACCTGCTCAATATTCCCGAACATCTTGAAGTTCTATCAATCGTTGGAATAGGGTATAAAGCTGCCGATCGTCCTCCTTTGAGTAACAAAGAGATAGATTGGAGCAAGGTTATGAGGAACAGCTATAATACAGTGTATAGCGAAAAGTGAATAGCCTAAAAGCATCAAGTTCTAATTCTACCTTATTCACATATTGCTTTCAGTTGTTATTATCATTCCCTGACATGCTCATTTACATACGATTCGTCATGCTGGGTGATATCCAGGCCAAGTCGTTCTGATTTGGGGGAGACTCTCATTGGAATGATTTTGTCGGTAAGCCTGTACAACAAATAAGAACCTCCAAAAGTGTAAACGCCAACGATCACCAGTGTAAGCAGATGGAACAAAAATGTTTTATACTCCCCATAGAACAAGCCTACACCTTGGGCAAAAACTGCTGTAAGTAACATGCCGATAATACCACCCATGCCGTGGGCGGGAAATACGTCCAGCGTGTCATCAAGCGATGTTTTGGACCGATAGGAGATGGCAACGTTGCAAATAAAGGAGGCAAACAATCCAATAAATATGGCAGCGCCCAGGTTGACAAATCCGGCAGCCGGAGTAATGGCAACCAAACCCACTACAAGGCCAATGGCTGCTCCCATTGCCGATGGTTTTCTGCCCATGGCAACATCGAACAGGATGAATCCGATCATGGCTGCTGCGGATGCAATGTTTGTATTCATCAGGGAGACAGTCGCTATCGAGTTTGCTGCAAGCGCAGATCCTGCATTGAATCCAAACCAACCAAACCATAACATGCTGGCGCCAAGCAGGACAAAAGGAATGTTCGCTGGATGAAACTGTTGTTGGTAATCCCTTCTTGGCCCAAGAAACATCGCACCGGCCAGCGCCGCAAATCCTGCTGACATATGAACAACAGTCCCACCGGCAAAATCAAGGACTCCCCAATTGCGCAAGAATCCATTCGGGTGCCAGGTCCAGTGCGCCAATGGGGCATAGATAAAAATGGAGAAGAGGGTAATGAAGAGGATGTAAGCGCTAAATCTGACCCTCCCGGCAAATGAACCGGTGATGAGCGCTGGTGTGATGATGGCAAATTTCATCTGAAAAATGGCAAAGAGGGCCAATGGAATGGTAGGAGCCAAAGCCGCATTGATGTTTCCACCAACTCCTTTGAACATAAGATAGGTAAAAGGATTTCCGAAAAGGCCATACTTTTCAGGACCGATACTATCGCCAAATGCCAAACTAAATCCTATCAGTACCCATACAATGCTCACTACACCCATGGCGACAAAGCTTTGTAACATGGTAGATATGATGTTTTTAGGTTGGATCATGCCGCCATAGAAAAAAGCAAGGCCTGGCGTCATGAAAAGTACAAGCGCTGTGGAGGTTAGCATCCATGCTACATCCCCGGGAACGGTCTTGGGATCCAGCTCAAATGGGTTTTTTCCGGAAATAATTACTCCGAGCAACGATAGTATCAAGATAAGGAACAGTGAGATCTGCCAGGATTTTTTCATAAGTATATAATTTGTTTATTCTTCTTTTATAAATTCTTAAATATGTCATTTTTCCAAAATATTGAATGGTTTTAAGCTCACTTGTCTTGATAACCTGCTATTGTCTATACAAATTAATAAATTTAAGCTATTTTTGTTTAGATCGTCATTGTGGATGTTTGGTATTCAGCTGACTCTACTGCCTTCAGTATGACCAGAAAAGTACTAAAATTTTCATAAAATAAATCTTTAAATCATGACACTCAGAAACCAGCTTGATGATACCGACCTCCAGATTTTGGATATTGTTACTAAAAATGCACGTATCCCTTTCAAAGATGTTGCGGAAGCTTGCGGAATATCCAGGGCTGCCGTGCACCAACGTGTAACGCGCATGACAGAGATGGGGGTTATCGTTGGCTCGGGATACACTGTGGACCCAAAGAAGATCGACTTTAGAACCTGTTCCTACATTGGCCTGTTTTTAGAAAAGGGCAGCTTGTATGCCGAGGTAGCCGAACAACTCCGATTGATTAAAGAAATTGTTGAATGCCACTACATTACGGGTCAATATGCCATTTTTGCCAAGATTTATGCCAGGGACAACGAACATTTAAAATCTGTTCTGAGTGACCAAATTCAAAAAATCCAGGGTATTTCGAGTACCGAGACCTTTATTTCCCTTGAAGAGACCTTCAAAAGGGAAGTACCAATTTTTTGAACCAATATCAGATAGCGTCTACAAATTTGTTTATTCTGAAGAAAAGAACGTTTTTAATTATTTGATGCGAATAAACACATAAAATTTATAATCTACAATAAAAAAATGGGGGTATAACTACAATATAATCTAATTTTGTAGTTATGCCCCCAAAATATGATGGGCTATTTAAACTATTGATCAAGGTGCTTCACCGCTTAATCATTTTCTGAATACGCTATTTCGTTATGTTGGGTAATATCCAATCCGGCAATCTCTTCGGCTTTTCCAGCGCGAATACCAACCAGTTTATCCACAATTTTGAAGAGGATAAATGTCATAATGCCTGAGAAAACGATGGTGGTAATTGTTGCTATCAATTGAAGGTAAAACTGTTTCGGGTTGCCATAGAAAAGACCGCTGTAAGCTGACTGAACAGTAGGTGTTGCCAGAAGTCCTGTTGCCAAAGCGCCGATAATTCCACCAATTCCGTGCACACCAAAAGCATCCAGTGAATCATCGTATCCAAATTTGTGTTTCACAACGGATACCATGAAGAAGCAAACAACTGCCACCAAAATTCCAATTACAATAGAACCTGTTACCCCTACAAATCCGGCAGCTGGTGTTATAGCGACCAAGCCAGCTACAGCTGCAGTACAAATTCCAATGATTGTTGGTTTTTTATTCAGGATCCAGTCAAGGATTACCCAGGTTATGGCGGCGGTAGCAGTGGCAATATGGGTTGTCAAGAATGCGTTGACCGCCAACCCATCTGCGGCAAGACCACTTCCTGCGTTGAATCCAAACCATCCAAACCAGAGTAGGGCTGCCCCAATTACAACCAGTGGAATATTGTGAGGTGGAGTTGGGTGATTGCCATAGTTGGATCTGGAACCAATCATCAAGGTCATTACCAGGGCTGCAATGCCTGCGTTGATGTGAACGACAGTACCTCCGGCAAAATCAAGAACCCCAAGCTTGAATAACCAGCCATCAGCTGACCATACCCAGTGAGCCACCGGATTGTATACGAAAATTGCCCATAAAATTGAAAATAATAGAAATCCTTTAAATCTGATTCTTTCAGCATAGGCCCCGATGATTAGGGCAGGTGTTATCACGGCAAACATACATTGGAACAGTACAAACAAAAGATGTGGAATCCGGGCTGTAGCTTGGGAAATATAATATGGACTAACATCGTTTATACCAATTCCATTTAAAAAGGCCCAGTCGAATCCACCTATGTAAGGGGCTAAGGCGCCTTTTGAAGAGCCAAAAGAAAGACTGTATCCAAATAGTACCCATTCAAGGCTAATTGCAGCTGTTAAAATGAAACATTGCATTAGGATATTCAGTACGTTTTTTTGGCGAACCAATCCACCGTAGAAAAGAGCCAAGCCAGGTATGGTCATGAGCATAACCAGTGCTGTAGCGACTATCATCCATGCTGTATTCCCCGCATCTATAAAAGGAACTGGTTCAGGGGTCGTTGTGTCTGCAGCGAAAAGAGCAAAAGGTGCTATTATTCCGAGTAGTAGCAACCCGGTATATTTTTTTAATTTTTTCATCTTGATTTATTTTTTGATTGATATTTAGATCATCTATTTTTTATCGTACAAGGATTCATCTCCCGAATCACCAGTTCTGATCCGAATAGACTGTTCTATCTCTGAGACGAAGATCCTTCCGTCGCCACTCTCTCCGGTATAGGCCGATTGCAGAATAGCGCCGATTGACTTCTCTACATTGACATCGCGCACTACAAATGAGATACAAATACGTGCTATTGAATTTACATCGTAGGCTATTCCTCTGAAGATAAGACCTTGACGTGCTGTTCCCTGTCCTTTTACTTCCCACCAGGACAAAAAATCAATGTCCGCTTCGTGCAATGCGGCACGTACCTCTTCGAACTTTGTTTTTCTTACAATTGCTTCAATCTTTTTCATGTTTTTGTTTTTTTAAGTGATTGATAATCTTTTTTGAAAGCGCAGCAGTAAAATTTATTGGTTGGCCAATGTAATTCCTACTACAATATTGAACTGCTCGGTAGAAGGATTCAGAATGAGTGCGCCATTGAGAGGAATCGTGAAGTGGTCATTAATCTTGATGGCTGTTGTTGTTTTGACTCCAACATTACACAAGTTGAACTTGGTATCCTTGGTGTACAGACCATCTCCGGCAGCGGCAAAGAGAGTTACATTACCGACTGCGTAATCTGCTTCCAGGTAAGTGTCTTTGGCATTGAACATGTAGGCTCCGGTAAGAGTTAACTTTCCAAGTCCAAGATTGACCATCGGTTCAAAAAAGTGTGAGGTTCCGGTGAAATAGGGGGCGGTTGCTCCCGGGAAATAGTAATCGGTCAGGTTGAAGGTAAGCGAGGAGCTTTTCCCAAGTGCAACTGCATAACTGGTAAAAAGATCTGCTTCAGTTGCCTCGTTGGCTGAAAAGCAGTAGTTGCCCCAGCCGCCAATTGTGAATCCACCTTTGTTATATTTTAAAGTGGGTTGCATAGCCGGACCGGTTCCAAATTTGGTTCCGCGCCAAACATAGCTGCTGTAAATATCAACTCCGGTAGTCCATGGATTCTTTTCCTGTGCATTTACCTTGAAAGTAAGGATTAGCGAAAGCGTAAAAACTGATAAGAGAATTTTCTTTTTCATGATTTTGAGAATTAAGATTAATATTAAGATTCAGTATTTTCTATTTATTGGGTTGACATCAGAAAATGTTTTTTTTTTGGATACCCCCCCCTGTTTTTTTGTTGTCCCTGCAAGAATAGTTGTTTTTTTTGGAATATATTGCAAAAATATGAGGGTATGTCCGCAAATTAATAATAAATTAACAAACAGTTGTCGAAAAATTGGGGGTATAACTTGAAAAAACATATAAAATTTCAAGCAATTGTTTAAAAAAGGAGGGGGTGTATAAAAAATTATAAAAAAAGGATGAAAGTTGCCTTCCATCCTTTAATGTATCCATTGTACAGATAATCTAGCAGATTAATATCCTTTGTCGGACCGCTTCAAAAAGAAGAATTCCTGCTGCAACCGAAACGTTCAGGGATTGAATGGTGCCCAATTGGGGTATTTTTGTCCATTCGTCTGCGATTTTTAAGATGGCCGAATCGATTCCTGTTTCTTCCGAACCCATCACGATGGCCAATGGCACTGTCATATCACAACTAAAGTAATTCAATTCTCCTTTTTCGGATGCTGCGATCACTTTAAGTCCCGAATTCTGCAAAAACCTGACCGCGTTGATCAGGTTTTTCTCCCTGCAAACCGGAATGGTAAGTAAAGCCCCGGAAGAGGTCTTGATGGCATCGGCATTGATTTGGGCAGCCCCTTTTTCAGGAATCAGAATGGCATCAACACCCGCAACTTCTGCAGACCTTGCAATGGCACCAAAGTTTCTGACGTCTGTAATTCTATCAAGTACAAGAATAAGTGGATTTTTCCCTTCCTCAAAAATCATCGGGATGATCCCGGTAATGGGTTGATAAGCAATGGGAGAGATAAAAGTTACAACACCCTGGTGGTTTTTACGCGTTACCCTGTCAATGCGTTCGACCGGAACCTGCTGGAAGGGAATTTCAAATTGTCTGATCAGTTTCATCAGATCCATGTACAATTCTCCCTGCAATCCTTTTCGGATCAATATACGGTCTATCTCTTTTCCGGCATTGATGGCTTCAATGGTGGAGTGCAATCCGAATACAAAATTTTTATCTTCCATAATTCCCTATTATTCAGGTTTTTTTGTGTTCCATTTTTCCAGGTCACTGTTCAGATCTGCCCATTTGCTTAGCTCCGTATCCAATTGTTTCTTGGTGGCTTCGTATTTGGTCAGCAAATCACCATCCACTTTTTCGGGATGGTCGGTCATGTAGATATCTGTGACGGTGATCTCATTCTCAAGCTTGGAGATATAGGTTTCCAGCTCTGAAATCTGCTTTTCAAGTTTGCTGATCATTTTATTGATCTCTTTGCGTTCTTCAAAAGATACAACACTTATCTCCTTGATTGGTTCTTTTTTTCCTTTTTTTAACGGAGTGTTGATTTCCAATTGACGCAGTGAGTCAAGCTCTTTTTTCTGCAGAAATTCGTAGATTCCACCCAGGTGCTGTTTGATCTTTTTATTTTTGAACTCATAAACAACATTGACCAGGCCATCCAGAAATTCACGGTCATGCGAAACCAACAAAAGTGTTCCATCGAAGTCGAGCAATGCTTTTTTCAGAATACCTTTCGAATGGATATCCAGATGGTTTGTTGGTTCGTCAAGTACCAGAAAATTAACCGGTTCGAGCAGTAAACGGATCATGGCCAGCCTTGATCTTTCGCCTCCGGACAATACTTTCACTTTTTTGTCCACATCCTCGCCCGAGAACATGAAGGCTCCCAGGATATCCCTTATTTTTGTTCGGATGTCTCCAACTGCAATTTGATCTATGGTTTCGAGTGCAGTAAGTTCCTCATCCAACAGGGAGGCCTGATTTTGGGCAAAATACCCAATCTTGACATTGTGCCCCAATTGCTGTTCCCCGGTACATTCGAGTTGCTGCATCAGGATTCGCGCCATGGTAGTTTTTCCTTCGCCGTTTTTTCCGACGAATGCAATTTTCTCGCCTCTTTCGATGGTAAGGTCTACATTGTTCAGTACTTGTAAATTTCCATAAGATTTGGAGAGTTCAACAGCTTTGAATATGACCGTTCCGGATCGGGGAGAGGGAGGGAACCGGATGTTCATCGACCTGGTGTCCTCTTCATCGACCTCAATTCTATCTACTTTATCAAGCTGTTTGATTCGTGATTGAACCTGCACCGATTTGGTGGCCTTGTATCGGAACCGCTCAATGAAATCTTCGGTATCCTGGATCATTTTTTGCTGGTTACGAAAGGAGGCCAATTGCTGTTCGCGCCTTTCTACCCTAAGTACCAGGTATTTGCTGTAGTTGACTTTGTAGTCGTAAATTTTTCCAAGACTTATTTCAACGGTTCGGTTGGTGACATTATCCAGAAAGGCACGGTCGTGGGATACCAATACTACAGCTCCGGGATAATCCTTTAAAAAGCTTTCGAGCCATTGTATCGATTCAATATCCAGGTGATTGGTTGGCTCATCCAGCAGGAAAACATGGGGTTTCTGGAGGAGTATTTTTGCAAGTTCGATCCGCATGCGCCATCCGCCCGAAAATTCGGAGGTTTGTCTTTCAAAATCTTTCCGGTCGAAGCCCAGACCAATCAGCGTTTGTTCTATGTCGGCATGAAAGTTACTGCCTCCAAGCAAGTGAAAGCGGTCATTCACTTCGTGCAGTTCATCCATGATCTGGTGGTATTCCAGTGAATCATAGTCAGTACGGGTTGAAAGTTCATTGCTCAGAAAATTGAGCCTGTTTTCGAGAACATGAATCTCTTCAAAAGCCCTTGCGGCCTCCTGGATAACGGTACTTGAGTCTGTTGTATCCATGTGCTGTGGAAGGTAGCCTATTTTGACATCTTTGGGCGCAACAACCTTCCCCGAGGTTGGAACCTGTTTCCCTGCAAAAATTTTTAATAGTGTGGATTTTCCCGCCCCATTTCTGCCTGCCAACCCAATACGGTCGCGTGGATTGACGATGAAGCTTACCTGTTTGAAAAGCTCAAAACCACCAAATTCAACATATAGTTCTTCAACAGATATCATAAAAAAACAGATTACACGAATTTAATAACGGATTACACGAATGAACCCCTCTCTACCACAGATTACACAAATAACACAAATTAAGAAGAAATTGGAAGTTTGAATTGTGAACACTCCACAAACCCTTCAAGCAATTTTTAAATCCTTTGAAAGTAAGGAGTCGCACTCGCCCCTTCTCCAAGTCCCACAGTCTCTCCGTCTCTCCGTCCTTCCGTCATCTCCGTCATCAATTCTCCGGGTCTCCAAGTCCTTCCGTCATCTCCGTCATCAAGTCTCCGGGTCTCCAAGTCCTTCTTCCGGCCACAAAGGTAGTACAAAATAGGGCAGTTAAAAAGAATCGCCGGAAGTTCGTGCTTCCGGCGAGTGTATATTCAATAATGCAAATCCCTGTTATGCGGGCATATCCGGCAAAGACCAACCTTCACGGTAGTTGTGTTTGATTAAGTCTGCAGCAAATCCTTTGGCGCTGATGGGTTCACTGAACTTTTTGTTAAATGTCGGATGACCGTCATTGATAACAAATCCATCGTCCAGACAAAACTTGAAGGTCTCATTGTCGTGGATGTTGGTGAAATTCATGTTTGGGCCATCCCACAAGAGTTCTTTGTTCAGGTCCTGGAGACGAACGGCCAATACGCCCATTACCACCATCTCGTTGAATGGTCCGGCCTGTGAGAATGGCGAAGCAGTTTCAATCCTGTTTTCAGGGGCCTCCTTACAGGCACGGATCCAGTCTTGCTCATGGCTGGTGTTGATACGCGGAATTGTTTTCGCAACGGTTGGTACACGGCCGGAAAGTAGCCACGGATCTTTTCCGTAACAGCCGCAAACAATACTGTCTTTTGTTCCATGGAAGATAACGCCGCCACCGTCATTGTTCATATCGCGACCTTCAGGCCAGTTGGATGGTTTCATTGGCTTATAGCCGCCATCCATCCAGGTAACACTAACTTCAGGGAAATTCATTTTAATCCCTTTCACTTTAGGCCGAGCAGGGAAAATCATTTGAACAACCTCTGAGGCGGGAGGTGTATCAGTCATTAAAAGGGTAGAAGCCCCCTGAACCCTGGTCGGATAGCCCAGTTTTAGTCCCATGAAGACCGGATGAAGTATGTGGCAGGCCATGTCGCCCAAAGCGCCTGTGCCGAAATCCCACCAGCCACGGAATGTCCATGGGGTGTACATCCTGTGGTAGGGACGGAATTTGGCAGGACCAATAAAAAGATCCCAGTTCATGGTATCTGGCGGCCACATGCCTTCTTTTGGACGGGCCAGGGCCTGCGGCCACAAGGGACGGTTGGTGAAAGCTTCTACTTTTGTTACATCGCCGATCTCACCGTTCCACAACCACTCCTGAATCAATCTAACACCTTCGCCCGACGATCCCTGGTTTCCCATGGATGTGGCCACTTTGTGCCTGACAGCCAGCTTTGTGAGCAATCTGGATTCGTAAACAGAGTGAGTCAATGGTTTTTGAATGTAGACATGCTTGTCGAGTGTCATGGCATGAGCACCAACGATCGCATGGTTGTGGTCGGCTGTTGCGACCAGGACTGCATCGATATCCTTGTGGATTTCGTCGTACATTTTACGCCAGTCCCAATACTTTTTTGCTTTGGGAAAATGGTCGAAACAGCGCTGGCTATGGTTCCAGTCGACATCGCACAGTGCCACGATGTTCTCTGTTTCCATCTGTTTCAGATTGCCGAATCCCATTCCGCCGATTCCTACACCGGCAATGTTCAGCTTGTCGCTTGGTGCCTTGTGTCCTAATCCGGCGATGGTGTTTGATGGAACAAGGGTGATGGCTGTAGCAACAGCTGCCGATGTCCCAATGAAGCCTCTTCTGGAAAGCTTGTTGGTTGGATTCATGTGATTTAATTTAATTTAATAGTTATTGATCGGTCAGACTCCAATAAGAAACAATTAGGTCTGACCCTCAAATTTATGCTTAAAATTCCATAATGGAAAGCGCAACAAATTTATTTTGAACAAGCGCAACAAATTTGTAAATTGCCCTGGATTCAATATTTGGTTTCGAATCCCACTATTAACATTAACAAGTCATTCAAACTACTGATGGAAAAGACTTTGCTTAAAAAAATTAAAGCAGGGCAGATGGTGTATGGCACATGTATTGCATCTACTGCACCAACCTGGCCTGCTATTGCCCAGCGTGCAGGCCTGGATTTTGTTTTTCTCGACACAGAGCACATACCACTCGAAAGAATGGAGATTGCCCGCATGTGCCAGACTTTTCGGGCAATGGGGATTGCCCCGATTGTTCGGATACCCTCTCCGGATCCTTACCGGGCTTGTCAGATGATGGATGCCGGGGCTGAGGGTATTGTAGCACCCTATCTTGAAAATGTATTTCAGATCAAAGAACTCGTTGGTGCATTGAAATACAGGCCATTGAAAGGGGAGTTGCTGGATCATGCCTTGGAGAATCCGGAAATGATTGAAAAGTCGCTCGGGGACTATCTTTCCAAATGGAATGAAGGGAATGTTTGTGTAGCAAATATTGAGAGTGTACCCGCGTTGGAAAGGTTGGAAGAACTCTTGTCAATCGCCGGACTGGATGCTGTATTCATAGGGCCGCACGATCTCTCCATTAGTCTGGGATTACCTGAACAGTATGATCATCCTGTATTTGAGGAGGCGGTCAAAAAAATCATCCGTATTTCAAAAGAGAAAGGATTAGCAGTTGGGATTCATTTTTCGGAATCTCCCGAAAGACAACTGAGATGGATGAAGGAGGGGATCAACCTCATTATCCACAGCTCCGACTTGGCAATGTTTTCGCAGAGGCTGCAACAAGATATGCAGATCATCCGTTCGGCAGCCGGTGAGAAATCCGGAATCCTTTCCAATGAAGGTGAGGTCGTCTGATTGATTTGTCTTTGCGTACTCTGCGGGTTTTCACTTTGCGAACTTTGCGTGAACTATTTTCAAAGGTTCACGCAAAGTTCGCAAATGAAGACGCAAAGACAAATCAATCAATTAGTTTTTATATCAATTGGAAAAAATTTCAACGAATTTTTCAATAGGATCAGAATCGTTTAATCAATTTATTTTCTACAAAATGAAGAACAAATTAACTTTACTACTAATGGTCATCATGCTTCTTTGTGCAGGTAAAACTGAAGCTAAAAAGTGGAAATCCCTGTTTAACGGCAAGGACCTGACAGGGTGGACTGTCCACGGGAAGGCAAAATGGAGCGTTGAGAATGGTACTTTGGTTGGCGTAGGTGGTATGGGCCATATTTATACGGATGCAACCTGTACAAATTTTGAGGCAAAAGGAATGTTCCGTATCTCTTCAGATCCGGGATCAAAAGGCAACAGTGGGTTCTATTTCCGTTGTAATCCTCCAGCAGACAATATTGATGGTTTTCCGCTTGGATATGAAGCGCAGGTTTGCCACAACCAGGATGCCTATACCGGCTGGCTTTGGAAGCCTGGCAAACCTACCGGGAAAGCCGCCGAATTGCTGACAAAAGACGGAGAATGGTTCGAATACCATATTAAGATGGTTGGCGAACACATTCAATTCTGGATAAATGGAAAATTGGTGATGACTTACGATGACAAAGAATATAGGTCAGGACATTTTGCCATCCAGGGGCACAATACGGGAATGAAGATTGAGGCGAAAGAGTTGTATTACAGGGAGGTAAGATAGAAACTAATAAAACAACTTTTCCAAAGTTTACGTTACGAGCGAAATTCCCTCGTAACGTAAACTTTGGAAAAGTTTTAATATTTATTAGAATCTTACATCTTGGGCAACTCCCATGGAGCCCTGTAATTTGCCTTGATTAACAAGTCCGCTTCGGCATCATTTTTGAAAGTCTGTTTCTCTCCATCCCAATTGACCTGTCGTCCAAGGCGGTAGGCAATGTTTCCGAGCGATGAAATCCGGGCAATGTGGGCGCCAATTTCAACGTCACAATTCGGCTTTTCCCTTGATTTCATGCAATCAAGGAAGTTTTTGACATGCAACTCCAACCCTTTACCCGTACTACCTTGAGGAGGAACCGGTACAAAGTCAGCTTTTGCTGAGGTACTTTTGGTTTCAGGCATTACAACCCAACCATTCCTGTCGACCACCAACGTTGCATATTCACCGATAAAGGCCACACCATGACCGCGGCCATAGTTTTGGCCGTAGATTCCAATGGTATGATCCCATACGATGTTAAAATCCCCAAAATCATAAATGGCCATCAACGTGTCAGGTGTTTGCATGTCATCTGTTGGAAAGGCATATTTTCCACCTGATGCCATGACCGATTTAGGTACATATTGGTTCATTCCGAAAAGGGCATAATCGAGCAGGTGAACCCCCCAGTCGGTCATCAAACCGCCAGCATAATCCCAATACCAACGAAAAGTAAAATGAAAACGATTGATGTTAAAGGAACGTTTTGGGGCTGGTCCCAGCCACATGTCGTAATTTACCCCAGCTGGAACAGGTGCATCAGGTACAACCGGAACAGCGTTTTTCCACCCGACATAAGACCATGCCCTGGCGGAACGAACCCTGCCAAGTTTTCCGCTGTGTACATAATTTACAGCATCTTTCCAGTGAGGATCGCTTCGTTGCCATTGTCCAACCTGTACTACCCTGTTGTATTTGCGGGCTGCTTTGACCATCAGGTTGCACTCTTCGATGGTCCTGCCCAGCGGCTTTTCACAATATACATCCTTGCCTGACTGACAGGCATAAACCATTGGCAGGCAATGCCAATGGTCGGGTGTTCCAACAATAACGGCATCAATATCTTTCCGGTCAATTACCTTTCTGAAATCTTCGTACAAATCAGGCTTTTTCCCTGTCATTTTCTCTACTTCGGCAGCGCGCTGGTTTAAAATGTTGCTGTCCACATCACACAATGCTGCGCACACAACACCCGGTTGTTTCAGAAATTCGGTTAAATCATTAAATCCCATTCCTTTGCAGCCGATTAATGCTACAACTACCTTTTCGTTTGCTGAGATGCAGGAACTCATTACATTGGGAAGGATTGCTAACCCTGTTGCAGTTAGTCCGGCATCACGGACAAAATTTCTCCGACTGTTCGTCATAATAGTTTAGTAATCTTAATTGATAAAATATTGTTATGGGCTGAAGCTGAGAAATCAGCCAAAAAACCGCTAAATTTAAGAAAAATTGAATAGGAAATCATTGCCAGGAAACTGAATATCATTTTGCCATAAATAAATAAAATAATCCCTAAAATAGACAGATGGAAAGGATAAATGAATACATAAAAATACACCAGGAAAGATTTTTAAATGAGCTATTTGGCCTGATCAGAATACCTTCAGTCAGTTCGATGGAGGAGCATAAGCCTGATATGCAGCGTGCTGCTGAATATTGGAAGAAGATATTGCTTGAGGCTGGAGTTGATAAGGCCACGATCTTTCAAACAGCGGGAAATCCGGTAGTTTATGCCGAACGATTGATCGATCCCTCAAAATCTACCATATTGGTCTACGCACATATGGATGTGATGCCCGCGGATCCAATTGAAAAATGGCTTAGTGATCCTTTTGAACCTGTAATCAGGGATGGGAAAATATGGGCCAGGGGCGCCAATGATGACAAAGGACAATCATTCATTCACGCAAAGGCTTTTGAGTACCTGGTCAGGAGTAACACGCTGCCCTGCAATGTGAAATTCATGATTGAAGGAGAGGAAGAGATTGGGTCAAAGAATCTGGGAATATTTTGCGAAGAGCATAAAGAGATGCTCAAAGCCGATGTGATACTGGTTTCTGACACGGGTATGATAGGCAAGGATATACCCTCTATTACCTCCGGATTGCGGGGACTTGCCTATTGGGAAGTAGAAGTGACCGGACCGGACAGGGACTTGCATTCGGGCCTTTTTGGTGGTGCTGTGGCTAATCCGATCAACGAATTGTGCAAGCTCATTGCAAAAATGACAGATGCACAAAACCGGATTACCATTCCTGGGTTTTATGAAGATGTCGTTGAGGTTTCGATGGAGGAGCGATTGAAACTTTCCCTGAACCCTTTTGATGAGAGCAAATATAAAGAGGCCATTAAGGTCGAAGAGCTTATGGGCGAGGAAGGATATACAACGAGTGAACGTACCGGGATTAGGCCAGCTTTTGATGTCTGTGGTATTTGGGGAGGATATACGGGTGAGGGATCCAAAACCATCCTTCCTTCCAAAGCTTATGCAAAGATAAGTTCGAGGCTTGTTCCCAATCAGGACCATGAGAAAATTGCAGTGATGTTTAAAGATTACTTTGAATCCATTGCCCCAAAATCAGTGAGGGTTGATGTTAAGATTCACCATGGCGGTCAGGGATATTTATGCCCTATTGATCATCCGGCATACCAGGCCGCCGAAAAGGCCTATTTTAAAGTGTATGGAAAGATGCCGGTACCTGTAAGGAGTGGTGGAAGCATTCCCATTGTTTCGACTTTTGAAAGGGTTTTGGGAATTAAGACGATATTGATGGGATTCGGCCTCGAATCAGATGCAATCCATTCGCCAAATGAAAATTTTCATTTAGAAAATTTTTTTAATGGGATCAGGTGTGTGACGCAATTTTATCAATTTTTTAGTGAAATAGGTTGAAATTTGGGATACTATTTGAAAAAATGGCCGATTTCATAGAATTGGCCATTTTTGTTTAAAATAGACTTAGATGTAGAAAAAATGCATATTCCTGAATTATGACAGGCAAAAAATTGAATTTAATGTTAAAAAAATATGAAATTTTGATATAATTATCGAAAAAATAGGGGGTGATTAATAAAAAAATGTAATTTAGCTGAAAATTTTGAATTTATTATTTTTTTAAATTATAGTTATGGCAACTTTTAGATTTAAAGCACTTGAGATTTTGATGACGCGCAAGCCTGTGGAGGTAAAAAGGGAGGAGAACCTGACATCTGATTATTATGGCATGTTGGTATTCGATCGTCCCAAGATGAAGAAGTATCTTTCAAAGGATTCTTACAAAGGTATTTGTGATGCCATCGACAATGGAACAACCATCGACCGTAAAATTGCTGATCAGGTAGCAATCGGGATGAAAACCTGGGCCATCGAAAATGGCGCTACCCACTACACACACTGGTTTCATCCTTTGACTGACGGAACTGCCGAGAAACATGATGCTTTTATTGATCATTCTGAAATGGGGGGTGTGATTGAAAGCTTCCCCGGAAAATTATTGGCGCAGCAGGAGCCTGATGCATCTTCCTTCCCAAGCGGTGGTATCAGAAATACATTCGAGGCCAGGGGATATACCGCCTGGGACGTATCCTCCCCGGCATTTGTCGTTGGAACAACACTTTGTATCCCAACTATTTTTATTGCTTATACCGGTGAAGCCCTTGATTACAAAGCACCATTGTTGAAAGTGCTGAATGCTGTGAATAATGCAGCCGTTGACGTTTGTCAATATTTTGATAAAAATGTTACCCAGGTTAATGCCAATCTTGGTTGGGAGCAGGAGTATTTTTTGGTCGATGAGGCACTCTTTATCGCTCGTCCTGACCTGGTTTTAACAGGTCGTACCCTGATGGGACACTCCTCGGCCAAAGACCAGCAATTGGAAGACCACTATTTTGCCTCCATTCCTGAGCGGGTTACATCTTTCATGATTGATCTTGAGAATGAAGCCTACAAATTGGGTATCCCCGTTAAAACACGTCACAACGAGGTGGCTCCCAACCAATTCGAATTGGCACCAATTTTTGAAGAGGTAAATCTTGCCAATGACCATAACCAGTTGGTCATGGATCTGATGAACAAAATAGCCCGCCACCATGGTTTCAGGGTTCTGTTGCATGAGAAACCATTCTCCGGTATCAACGGTTCAGGCAAGCACAACAACTGGTCGCTTTCAACCAATACCGGTGTTAACCTTTATTCTCCCGGGAAAAACCCGAAATCCAATACGCAATTTCTGACTTTCATTGTCAACACCATCAAAGCAGTATATGACAACCAGGACTTGCTCCGTGCATCCATTGTTTCAGCAAGTAATTCACACCGTTTGGGAGCCAACGAAGCCCCGCCGGCAATCATCTCTACCTTCCTTGGTACAGAAGTAAGCGCCATGCTTGACCAGATTGAAGAGATGGTAGGAGAGAAGAAAATGACCCCGGACGAAAAGACGGACCTCAAACTGAACATCGGCCGTATTCCTGAAATTTTGCTGGATAACACCGACAGAAACAGGACATCTCCTTTTGCCTTCACTGGAAACAGGTTCGAATTCAGGGCCGTTGGTTCTTCAGCCAACTGTGCATCTGCGATGATTGCGTTGAACTCGGTGGTAGCTGCCCAATTGATCCAGTTCAAGAAGGATGTTGACAAACTGATTGACGCCAATGTCAAAAAAGATGAAGCGATATTCCAGGTATTGAAAAGATATATCAAAGAGTGCAAACCGGTACGTTTTGACGGAAATGGTTACAGTCAGGAGTGGGCCGACGAGGCTGAGCGCCGCGGATTATCCAACATCAAGAGCGTTCCACTTGCATTGGATGCATATCTGAACAAAAATTCCAGAAAAGTTTTCGAAACACTTGGGATCTTCAACGAAAAAGAGTTGGAAGCGCGTGTTGAGGTAGAATTTGAAAAATACATCAAAAAGATACAGATTGAGGCCCGTGTACTGGGTGATTTGGCTATCAATCACATTGTACCAACGGCCATCAACTACCAAACCATGTTGATTGAGAACGTCAAAGGAATGAAACTGATTTTCTCCGATGATGAGTTCAATGAACTTGCAGGTGCACGTAAGGATCTGATCAAAGAGATCTCAAACCACATTTCAAATATCAAGTCCAAGACCAAAGAGATGATAGAGGCAAGAAAAGTGGCAAATGTGATTGAGCATTCAAGGGAAAAGGCATTGTCTTACGAGCAAAATGTAAGGCCGTATCTTGATGACATCCGTTACCATATCGACAAACTTGAATTGGTGGTCGACAACGAACTGTGGCCATTGCCAAAATACCGCGAGCTCTTATTTACGCGCTAGTATTTAATTTTAGCATAAATTTAACCGCCTCTGAGAACGTTCAGGAGCGGTTATTTTTATATTATCACTATAATTAAGTAGTAAAATGAAGGGAATATTTTTCATTTGCACGATGATATGCACTTGTCATTTTGCGAATGCACAATACAAAATATCCGGAAGAATTACAGATAAATTAACAGGAGAAGCAATTTCCGGGGCAACCCTGTATATTCCGGAACTTCAAACAGGCACTGTAGCGGATAAAAATGGTTGGTATAAATTAGAAAATCTCCCTAAGATAAAAGTAATCTTTCAGATCCGTTTTCTAGGATATAAATCAGTTGTGGAAAATGTAGACCTGGCAGCTTCATTATCATTAAATTTTGCAATGGAACAAGCCATTACAGAAATGAACGAGGTTGTTGTTACGGGTACATCAAAGGCCATGGAAATAACACGAAACCCAGTTCCGATGATTACACTGGACAGAAAAGAATTGCAGCAGAATTTGAACACAAACATCATAGATGCAATTTCAAGACTTCCAGGAGTAAATGCCGTTACAACGGGCCCGAATGTATCAAAACCATTTATTCATGGATTGGGGTATAACCGGGTACTGACTTTATTTGATGGGGTAAAACAAGAAGGTCAACAATGGGGTGATGAACATGGTATTGAAATGGATGAAAATGCAATCGACCGGATTGAAATTGTAAAAGGTCCTGCAAGCCTGACATATGGTTCCGATGCATTGTCAGGAGTTGTTAATTTACTGCCTGCCCAGCCTGCTCCTGAAGGTATTGTGAATGGACATTTCGTAACGAATTACCAGTCTAACAATGGCCTCTTTGGAGCCTCTGTCGCGCTGGCTGGAAATATGAAGGGGCTTATTTGGGGAGGTGTGGCTTCGCATAAACAGGCGACAAATTATCGAAATAAATACGACGGACGTGTTTATGGAACAGCTTTTAATGAAACGGATTTAAGTGGCTATATTGGATTGATTAAGCAATGGGGTTTTTCGCATCTGAATTTTTCAATTTTCGACGACTTGCAGGAAATACCTGATGGAAGTCGCGATTCAACGACCAGAAAATTTACAAAGCAAATCACTGAAAGTGACATATTCAGACCTTTAGTTTCAGACACTGAATTAAATTCTTACAAAATTACTGCATTACATCAGCATGTTCAACACTACAAACTGTATTCATCCAGTAGTTTTATTTTTGGGGATTGTAAATTAGGATTGCTTTTGGGGTACCAACAAAATATACGCAGGGAGTTCAGTCATCCTGAATATCCTGAAATTGCCGGACTATTCCTGGTATTAAATACATATACCTATGATGCTAAATACTACTTTCCTGAAACTAAAGGATGGGTAACAACAATTGGAATAAATGGTATGTATCAAGATAATACAAACAAGGGTACAGAATTTATAATACCAAACTATATTCTTTTTGATATAGGACCTTTCGCACTACTGCAAAAAGCATTTAATAAATTGGATGTAATAGGGGGGATTCGTTATGATGCGCGAATTTTTAATAATAAGGCAATGTTCACCAGGGTAAACCCTCAATCTGGTTTTAATATGCAGGTCAACTCACCGGTTGGAACAGACCAACCTTTTTTTGGTTTTAATCATACGTTTTCAGGAATGTCAGGTAGTATTGGGGTTACTTACAAAATATTAAATGAAATTGTATTAAAGGGCAATATTGCCAGGGGATTCCGCTCTCCCAACATTGCTGAGATATCTGCAAATGGTATTCATCCGGGGACACTGATTTACCAGACAGGCAATACCGATTTTAAGCCGGAATTTAGCCTACAGGAAGATTTTGGCATTGCTTACAGGTCAGATCACATTAGTGGGAACCTGGATATATTTAATAACCAGATTTCAAATTATATCTTTAACAAGAAATTACTAAACCATCTGGGACAAGATTCTATTGTTATTCGAGGTAATCAGACTTTTAAATACCAACAAGCCAAAGCACAGTTGTATGGATGGGAGGCAAATCTCGATATTCATCCTTTTGATTGGCTTCATTTCGAGAATTCCGTATCTGTAGTCTATGCAGTGAACAAAGGTGGGAATGGGATGCGAGTGACCAACAGCTCAAAATATCTGCCATTTATCCCCCCACTTCATACGAGTTCAGAATTAAGGGCAAACCTGAAAAGAAAGTTTAAATATTTTTCTTCTTTGTATGCTAAAATTGGGATGGAATATTATGCAAGGCAGGACAGGGTATATGCTGCAGATAATACAGAAACACCCACATCCGGTTATTTTCTGTTTAATGCAGGAATAGGAGCAGAAATAACCAATATTCATGGGAAAGTACTTGTAAACATAAATATCCTGGGCAATAATATAACAGATGTTGCTTATCAATCCCACTTAAGCAGGCTAAAATATTTTGAAGAATATCCAAATAATCAGTCTGGTAGAAATGGCATTTACAATATGGGGAGGAACATTGGTTTTAAATTGGCGGTGCCACTTAATTTCGAATGATAAGGATGTCTTTTGTTATGGTTTTGTCTGATTTTCAGTAATATGCCAACCGAATTCAGGAGCGTTTGAAAGGGTTCTCAACCTGTTTTACTTTTCTCCTTTTTAGCTTGAAAAAGTGGGAGAAGCGATCACTTTTATTAACAATATCCCTGGATACCAGCAACAAATCCATCTCTTTTAAATCTTTCCATCTTTGTTCAGTCATATTGAATTCGGCCGATCCGGAAATTTCCTCTACCACCTGCTTGTATTTTCTCTTTCCCGTATTTTTAAATGAAACCAAGGCATACCGTTCTGATTTTAAATTACGTTCTGTTTTCCAGGAAAGGGTTCGGCTTCTGTCAGCGTTTTTTACCAGCCTGATTTTTCCTGGTAAGTTTGTCATCACAGGACGAATAGAGATGGGATTAAAATTGAGCGAGAGAACGAATTCTTTCCTGAGCAACGCTTCGGTTTGGGCATTCGCTGGTGGTGCAGTCGCCGGGGATGCAACTGATGGTGGCGTCGACGGGGGTACGCGACGGTTATCATCTATGGCCGCAACGGAATTTAGTTGGTTTCCTCTCAAAGCTTTTACCTGCGAGGCAGACAATTTTTGAATGTTGGAGGCGCTGTAGAAGGCAAATCCCCTTACCTTTTGGTTGGTCCTTAAATAATTGATCTGGTTGGTCAACTCATCTGGTTGTGCCCAACCATTCTTCACGGCAGTTGATTTGTACAACGCCTGACCAATGTACAACGGCTTTCCGAAACTATTTTCGCCCCACCATTGCACCAAAGAGGTAAAATCTCCAAAATGATTTCCTTTTTCCCAGTACAATTGTGGAATCACATAATCAATCCATCCATTTTTCAGCCATTTGCGAACATCAGCGTACAAATCATCGTAAGAGCTCATTCCGCGGAGACCGGTAGAACCATCGGGATCGACAGACTTATTCCGCCAGATGCCAAACGGACTTATCCCGAATTTTATTTTTGGATTTATTTGCACCAGCGTGTCGCGCAGGGAAGAGATAAAGTGGTTGATGTTTTCCCTTCTCCACTCTTTCAACCTTTTGGGATAAAAGTGATGGCCATATTTGGCAAAGCTCTTCCCATCGTCAAATTTCTTTCCATATACCGGATAAGGATAAAAATAGTCATCCATAAGAATGGCATCCACATCGTAATTGGTTGCTACTTCAGCAATTACCTTTACCAAATGCGAGATGACTTCGGGGTATCCCGGATCCAAAAAGTACTTCTTGTCAAACTCTTTAACGTATTGCGGATGTTTTGCTGCATAACTATTTGGATCAAGCTTGTAAAACCCCAGGTTGCGTACCCTGAAAGGATTAAACCAGGCATGTAGTTCCATTCCTCTCTGGTGGCACATTTCGATGGCCCATGCCAATGGATCATAATAGGGGCTGGGCGCTTTACCTTGTTTGCCAGTCAGAAAATGTGACCATGGTTCGTATTTTGAGGCGTAGAATGCATCTGAAGCTGCCCTTACCTGAAGAATGACCACATTGAGGTTAAACTTTTGAAAGGTATCCAGTAATCTTAAAAACTCGGCTTTTTGAGCTTCCACAGGAAGGTTTGGATTCGAGGGCCAGTCGATGTTATTGATGGTGGCAATCCAAACTGCCCTGAATTCACTCAATCTGGCCTGATTCGGAACATCCTTCGTACCTTGGTTATCGAATCCTTGATTTAACGTTGCACCAGAACTTAAATGTGGAGTGAAAACCAGCAGGATAAAGAGTCGAAACAGAAAACTTTGAAATAGATTCATTGGTTATTTTCTTGCATTTGACAATTAGGGGATTTAAAATTTATAATTCCAGTTTTGCTTTTATATTGATTGGTATGATTTACAAATTATGTAATTTATTTAAGAAGCGGAAATAAATATTTAAAATCCCCTTAAAAAGAATGACCAGTCATTTGATTGAGAGGTCATTCCTTATAAATATAGAATAATATCAATCAAGGATAATACTTGACAAAAGCTTCCATGGCCTCATACTCAGCCATACCAAGTGCATCGTAGAGATTTGCAGTGGAGCGGTTTCTCTCTTCGGCCCTTTGCCAGAATTCACGCTCGTCCTCACCCATAAACATGGCACCCTCTTTTTGTGACTGGTGGCGCAGAATTGCCTCTCTTTTTCGCGACAGTTCGATCGGACTGATAGGAACTGCCATTTCTATCTGGTCGGCTTCCCATTCTGCCCAGGCACCCCTGTACAACCATACCCAGCAATCGTTCATCCAGGAATTGCCCTTAAGATGTTCCAATGCAATAAAGATGGCATCAAGACATACCCTGTGAGTACCGTGCGGGTCAGATAAGTCGCCTGCGGCGAATATTTGATGCGGCTGAATATTCTCCAGCAGGTTCATAATAATCCGGACATCCTGTTCAGCGATAGGAGCCTTCGACTTGAGCCCGGTCTCGTAAAAAGGAAGATCAAGGAAATGGATGTTTTCGTTTTTTAGACCAAAATATCTAAGCGCCGATCTGGCCTCCATTCGCCTGATCAAACTCTTAACTTTGCGTAAGTCGGGAATGTCAACATCGTTGTCCTTCTTATTCTTGATGAAATCGAGGATCTTTTCCTGCTGAAGTTGTGCCACAGGATTTTCTCTGTCATAGAATTCGATGTATTCCTGATGAAAATCGAGAAAACGGGTCACATATTCATCTGACACGGCAAAATTTCCGGAGACCTGGTAGGCAACGTGAACATCATGCCCTTGTTCAATCAAACGTAACAAAGTACCACCCATTGAGATGACATCATCATCCGGATGGGGACTGAATATGACAACTTTTTTTCTGGCAGGCTCAGCCCTTTCAGGACGAAAAGTATCGTCTACATCCGGTTTCCCTCCCGGCCATCCGGTAATGGTGTGTTGCAAGTCGTTGAAAACTTTGATGTTTATTTTATACGCTGACCCAACTGTTGCCAGGAGATCGCTTAAGCCATAGTCGTTGTAATCTTTTCCCGTCAATTTCAGAAGCGGTTTGCCGGTCTTTGAACACAACCACAACACTGCCTTCCGGATCAGAAGGTCTTCCGACCAGTCCATACTGTCCAGCAGCCAGGGGGTCTTCATCCTGATCAGATGCAAGGACGAGCCACTGTCAAGTATGACCTTGGCATTTGAATGAAATTGAATGTAGGAGGCAGGTACCAGATTGTTGGGTTCATCTTCCACCATCTGTTTGATCACTTTTGCCTTTGTTTCACCAAATGCTGCCATGATTATCTTCTTGGCATTCAGGATGGTTGAAATTCCAATGGTGATGGCGCTGCGCGGAACGTTCATGAACCCCCTGAATTGTATTGCCTCTTCCTGCCGGGTGACAGGGTCAAGCGTGATGATCCGGGTTTTGGTGTTTCTTCCGGAGCCAGGTTCATTGAAACCAATGTGACCGCTACGGCCAATTCCCAATAACAAAAGGTCTATTCCTCCGGCCTTTTCAATCTTGGCTTCATAGTCGCGGCAAAAATCATGCACCTCTTCCAGTAAAATTGTACCATCCGGAATATGGATGTTTTCGGGCAAAATATCGATGTGGTTAAAAAAGTGCATCCGCATATAGTGATGGTAGCTGTGGATGGAGTGGGAGGAGAGCGGATAATATTCATCCAGATTAAATGTAATCACATGACGAAAACTCAACCCCTCTTCATTGTGTATTCGTACCAATTCCGCATATATTCCTAACTGGGTTGAACCTGTCGGCAGTCCTAGAACGCACTTTTCACCCTTTTCCTGTTTGGAACGGATGAGTTCAGCAATTTCCCTCGCAATCTCGAATGAAGCATCTGAACTCTCCTGGTAAATGAAAGTTGGAATTTTCTCATACTTGGTGAGCACATCCCGATGGGTAAGATTGGTAGGTAAATGGTCTAATGAATGGTCAAAGATTGGATTTTGACTCTGTAATTTGCGGTTGAGATTTATCACAGCTAAAACTTTATTGAGTGAAAATGTATTTCATCATTGATCGGAACCAAGGACGAATTTCATGCATAAATAATAAGCCAAAATTAGAAAAAATGTAACTAAAATCAGTAAAATTTCGTGACAATATCCTCAATAATGGCTTCCTCTGCGGGGTCATATTCCCTTTTGAGATTTAGCATCATCGCATTGGCAGCAAGTTGCCAGAGAAAAGCATCCAAACCACCCCGGTACTTCTTTATTAACTTGTACGGGGAATTTCCGGTTTCTCTGTCAATCAGTTTGATGAAAAGTTGTATCTGTCTTATATTTAAAGATTTAAGTGTGTCAATATAGGTATTGAAAATTTGTTTTTCATACCATTTTAGGTATGCTTTTACTTGTGCCTTGGTCCAGTAGGTAGAATCAATTGCACCATCAACCGATCTGACTTCATGCAAAACTATTTGTGAAAGTGGGTAGGTTCGTTTAATATCTTCAAAAAGCTGGCGGTATTTCTTTTCCTGATGTTTGTTTTTGAAATTGTATGCCCCCCTTATTTCCACAGGCGGAAAACTAAAATGAAGCATCGTATCTGCTATCGTTGACGGTACCACTTTTTGCAACGAATCTTTGCGGATTTGCCCGCGATGGTCGGTTGGAATCATATGCGAACTTTGGGCATAAAGCAAGTTGCACATGGAACCTGGAAGGTAAATAAGGAGGATCAATATTATTCCTTGCAAAACGATTTTGACTTGATTGACCGATATCATAATGATTCCAGCTCTCTTTTTAGCATTAAATGGCGGGATATAGCCTGCAAAATCGATAATGCATCATGTATTGATTCAATTCGCTCCAGAATAACCGCAAGTTTCCCCTTGTTTTCCCTGACTTTACACCGGGCAGGGTTCTGACTGATCCATTGCATCAACCCTGCGAATTCTTTGGAATAATAGAATTTAGAGCTCTGATCGGAAGGCAGATAGCAGATCATTTTTTTATCCTTGATGATCAGTCTTTCCATGTTCAGGGCTATGGCCAACCATCGCAGCCTCACCACATCGAGCAGTTCCATCGCCTGTTTTGGAATCTGACCAAACCGATCCAACAGGGTCTTTTCAAATAATTTGAGGGTATCTTCACCTTTCAGGTCATCCAACTCGCGGTATAGTAAAACCCGTTCGGAGATGCTGGATACATAATCATCGGGAAAAAGGAGCTCAAGATCGGTGTCGATGGTACAATCCCTGATAAAAGATGTTTGCAGGAAAGCGTTCTGCTGGTCTTTGATCTCCTGTTCTTCAAAAACACCCTGGAATTCATCATTTCTAAGCTCTTCCATCGCTTCGTTCAGAATTCGCTGGTAGGCTTCGAAGCCAATATCCCCGATGAACCCACTCTGTTCGCCTCCCAGCAGGTTACCGGCTCCGCGGATGTCGAGATCCTGCATGGCCAGGCTAAAACCACTGCCAATATCCGAAAACTCCTCAATGGCCTGTAACCTACGCCTGGCCTCAGGTGTCATTGCCTCCAGTGGTGGCGTTAACAAATAGCAATAGGCTTTTTTGTTTGATCTTCCAACACGACCTCGCAACTGATGGAGTTCACTCAATCCGAAGTTTTGCGCATTGTTAATCAGAATGGTATTGGTATTTGGTATATCCAGCCCGGATTCAATGATGGTAGTAGCGATTAAAACATCGAAATCGCCGTTGATAAAATCGAACATTACTTTTTCCAGCTTGTCACCTTCCATCTGACCATGACCGACGATGGTCCTGACACCCGGACATAGCTTGTGAATCAGACGTTCGAGTTCATAAATGTTGTTTACCCTGTTGTTGATGAAGAATACCTGACCACCCCTGGATACTTCGTAGGTAATGGCCTCCCTGATTACCTCCTCATCGAATGAGTGGACCTCGGTAGAAATTGGATAGCGATTGGGCGGGGGCGTGCTGATGATGGAAAGATCCCTCGCACCCATTAGCGAAAACTGGAGTGTGCGTGGAATTGGTGTCGCCGTGAGAGTCAAAGTATCCACATTGATTTTTAGTTGCTTCAATTTTTCCTTGACCGAAACGCCAAATCGCTGTTCTTCATCGACAATCAACAATCCCAGGTCTTTGAATTTGACATCCTTTCCAATCAGCTTATGCGTGCCAATGAGAATATCCACTTTTCCAGTTGAAAGGTCATGTATTACTCTTTTTACATCAGCCGAATGACGCAATCTACTGATGTATTCCACATTACAGGGAAAGTCCTTCAATCTCTCCCTGAAAGTTTTAAAATGTTGCAAAGCCAATATGGTGGTAGGCACCAGAATGGCCACCTGTTTACTGTCGGTTACAGCTTTAAAAGCGGCACGTACGGCAATCTCTGTTTTACCGAAACCTACATCGCCACAAATCAACCTGTCCATGGGCATGAGCCGCTCCATATCCTCTTTCACAGAGATGGTTGCCTTGATCTGATCGGGCGTGTCCTCGTAGATGAAACTGGCTTCCAGCTCCTGCTGGAGGTAAGTATCCGCCATGTAGGCATAACCTTTCTCCATTTTTCTGGCAGCATAGAGGGCAATCAGCTCACGTGCTATATCTTTAACCTTGCTCTTGGTTTTGTTCTTCATGTTCTGCCAGGCAGCCGTACCCAGCTTGTGGATGGCAGGTTCCTGTCCCTCTTTCCCTTTGTATTTGGAGATCCGGTGAAGCGAATGGATGCTCACCAGCAGGGAGTCGTTATCCTGGTAGGAGAGTCTTACCGCCTCCTGTACATTGCCATTCACCTCGGTACGCACCAATCCGGCAAATTTTCCAATCCCGTGGTCGGTATGAACAACATAATCGCCTACCTGGAGTTTGCTCAGCTCTTTGAGCGTAATAGCCTGACGTGAAGGTTTTTTGGTGCGAAGTTTGTACCTGTGGTAACGTTCAAAGATTTGATGGTCGTTGTAACAGCAAATCTTCAGATCGTGGTCTGTGAAGCCTTCCTGTAGGGCAAATGGCAGTGAATCAAGCTTCTGTGGATCTCCTTTGTCGTCAAAAATAGCATGTAACCTATCGATCTGTTTTGAACTTGAAGAAAGAATCAGGTTGTGGTATCCCTTGTGTCTGTTCTCCTTTAAGTTAGCTCCCAAAAGGTCGAAATTCTTGTTGAAAACAGGCTGGGGAGCAGTATGGAAGTCGACAGATAAACCTCCGGTTTTTTTGCCTGATTTCAATTCTACCAGCTGAAATTTCTTCAGATAGCTTTTAAAACTTTCGGCTGAGAGAAATTCGCCATTAACCTTTTCTTCACTATCTCCCTGTGCCTGGGTGGCAGTGAAGCTTAATTCCCCAATATGGCTGGTCAGATGGTCAAAATCTCTCGAAACCAGATAGGTTTTACTGTCGAGAAATTCGAAGAATGAGACCTTCTGCTCTTCCGACAACCCATCCTGAATATTTGGAATGATGGAGATCTTGTTGTAGGGAACTTTGGAGATTTGGTCTTCGATATCGAATGAACGAATGGAATCAACTACATCCCCAAAGAAATCGATGCGGTAAGGATCTTCATTCGAATAGGAGAATATATCGACAATGGATCCCCGGATGGAGTACTGCCCCGGCTCAAAAACAAATTCTACCCTTTCAAAACCGTATTCGTAAAGGAGTTCATTGATGAAAGAGATTGAAAGCTTTTCACCGGTTTTGACATGGAGTGTGTGCTTCTGAAGTCCGGTTTCGGAGACTACCATCTCCATAATCGCTTCCGGATAAGTTATTATCAGGTAGTTTTTCTCCTTGACTGATAACTTATTTAATACATCGGTGCGGAGAATGATATTTTCGTTATCGATGTGGTCATGCCAGATGTTTCGTTTGTAGGATGACGGGAAAAACAGAAGCTCGTTCTCACGGCCGAGCACCTGAAGGTCATCGAAAAAAAAGGCAGCCTCTTCGCGGTCGGCAAGGATGAAAAGGGACTGGTAGGGTACCATCTCTCTAAGTACCGAAAAGGCTACAGTTGCGGATGATCCGGATAAACCTGAAACTGAGATTTTTTTGGCTCCGGATGAGGTCAGTGATTCTTTTAATCCGATCAGGGACGGATGAGAGCGGTATAAATGCAGAAAATCTGTGAGTTCCAATTTGTGCTATTCAAATAAGTGCACAAAATACGAAATCTAAATCGAGAACAGAATCATCAAGCACAAAAAGTCGACAAGGTCGGCACGTAATAATTTCAATGCCCTGCTGATTAGCGCTTCAACGGCTTTATCGGATACTCCCATCTTCAGTGCAACCTGGTGATAGGTTAGTTCGTCTATTCTACTGTATTCGAATGCCATACGACATCGTTCGGGAAGATTGGAAATTGACTGCCATAAATGGGAACTCAGGTCATTGGCTCCGACCTGCTGCTCCGTTTCATTTTCCGGAAAATCTGTCTGATTCGTAATAGGAACCTGTCGATGCAGTTTCTGTTTCCTTAAATGGTCGATGCACCGGTTTCGCACCATGAAGAATAGATATGAATAGAGATGATCGATATTCGATATTTCAAAACGCTTTTTCCAAAATGAGACAAAACAATCCTGAACAAGACTCTGTGCTGTATCCTGATCATGCACAAACCGTATTGCCTGAATAGTTAATCCTTTATAATACTTTCTGAAAATGAAATCGAAGGCTTCCTCCTTCCCCAAATGTAATTGCGCGACCAAAAATTGGTCACTCTCTTCATTTTCAATCTTCATTATAGTTGTTCTGGTCAATTAGTTCTTCCTCACAAAAGTAGGCTGTTTATTTGAGGTGGCAATATATTTGACATTCTTTTAGAGACTGTTTAAATTTAATTTTCTCAGAGTTCTTCAAATGACGTGAGATTGCTTCCCACTTCGTTCACCCTAAGACCTTGATTATGAATCGTCATTGCGAGTGAGAACCCAAAAAATTTGGCCACAATGTGAAAATGACAGGGTGCAGATTACTATATTTGTGGTAGGATCTGCACAGTTTTTGATTCAAGTAATGCTTCAGATTGCTTCACACTTCGTGCCTCGTGTTCGCAATGACGGATCATTTTTTTGGAGGTGATGGTTAAGAGAAGGAGGCGGGCGGCGATTCTGCTATTACCGAAAACTGATGACCCGCCTCCTTCTCTTAACCATCACGAAATCAACAGCATACCGTCATTGCGAGGAGGCACGACGAAGCAATCTATTGATAATCAAACAAATATAAAAATGTATCATTGATAGGAAACACTGCCAGTCCCGATTTTTCATCGGGAACGAAGCAATCTGTTGCCTTTTTCAGGATATAGTCTCTGATAATGTGCAGTTTATAAATGTTGTCATTAGTAGCGAAGCAATCAGATGTTCCTTGCAGAAACATTAGTAATGAAATTATCAAATTTAAGCAGTCTTTAAAAATAATTTAGAAGTAATGTAGGGTAAGGCCCATAAAATACGTCTTGCATTAAAAAGGAAAATAATGCAGGAGAGAATTCATATTTTAATGTCCGGATATTTTTTCGGAAATCTTACTGATGGTGAAAAACTGGAATTAAAAGATCACCTGGAATCCAATCCTGATGAACAAAAAATATTTGAAGACTATCGCCTGCTGTGGAAAGAGTCTGGACTCCAGATTGCTATAAAACCGATAGATGTCGAAGATGACTTGATCAAGACAAAACTGAGGCTGTTTTTGAAGAAATTTGATTACTTACAATTCTTTCAACGAGTTGCAGCAGTACTTTTGTTGGCCGTACTGTTTTCTTCAGTATACATATATTTTTACAATGGAACTGATTTTACCGATCGAAATGGACATCCAGCGGTTGTGCAGGAAATTTCAACAATTTATGGTATGCGGACAAAATTTCAACTTTCTGATGGGACAATGGTTCATCTGAACTCTGGTAGTAAGCTGATTTTCCCAGATGAATTTGAAGATAAGGCCAGAAAGGTTGAATTGATAGGTGAGGCCTTTTTTGATGTTTCCCCTAATCCATCCAAACCCTTCATCGTTAGAACGAGCGCAATCAATGTCAGGGTATTGGGAACGTCATTCAATCTTCAGGCCTATCCTGGGACCAATAAGGTTAGCACAACTCTTGTTCACGGTAAAGTTGTATTGGAAAGGGAGATGGATGGAATATCAAAACAAGTAGCCGAACTAAAACCTTCAGATAGGGCGGTATATAAAACTGAAGAGAAAGCGATCAATGTTTCCGTTGAAGAGGACTTGGATAAATTTACTGCCTGGAAAGATGGTAAACTGGTTTTCTTCAATGATCCAATTGAAGATGTGGCCGAAAAATTGGGAAATTGGTACAATGTAACCGTCAAAATCTACAACCAAGAACTGAAGCGGTACCGGTTTACCGCAACATTTACGGATGAACCTATCGAGCAAGTGCTTGACCTGCTGAGTAAATCTTCTCCGATCCAATATCGGATAAGAAAGGCCAAAAGACTTGCAGACAATTCCTATTCAACCAGGGAGATTATATTTAATTAATCGGAACTAATATACCATAACTTTCTGCCTATGGAAAATTAAATGAAAAAAATAACGGGAAAGTGTTGACGCACCTCCCCGTTAATGATTAAATGTCTTCAATCTTGTGAAAAAATTAATTACCAACATTTAACAAATCAAAAGTATGAAAAAATTCGGATTTCATTCTCCGAGCGGTAATAATTATGCCGTATTAAAGAAAGGATTAATTATGATGAAAATAACTCTGTTGTTGATCCTGATTTCCTCCTTCAATCTTTTAGCAACTGATACCTATTCCCAGACTGCAAAGGTATCGCTAAGGCTTAATCAAATATCACTAAAACAGGCTCTTAAAGAAATTGAAAGATCAAGTGAATTTTATTTTCTGTACAACAATGAACTGATTGATGTTGAACGAAAAGTAGATATCCAATCCGATAATGAACAAATCAATACCATTTTGGATCGGCTATTTAATGATCAGGAGATCAAATATGCGGTTTACGACAGGCAGATAGTAATCTCACCCACGAATATGCCGCTTCCACAGGAGGCCGCGCGGAAAATATCCGGCAAAGTCACCGACTCTTCTGGTGGCACGTTACCAGGTGTAACGGTTGTTGTCAAAGGCACTACTAACGGAACCATCACTGATACTTACGGGAATTATTCTCTGTCCAATATTCCGGCAAATGGCACTTTGCAGTTTTCATTTGTCGGAATGAAGACACAGGAGATTGCTATTGGAAACAAAACTACAATTAATGTGACTCTTGCTGAAGAGACAATCGATATTGATGAGGTCGTTGCTGTTGGGTACGGTACTCAAAAAAAAGTAAATGTAACCGGAGCAGTTGATGTGATAACCAATAAAAAACTCGAGAATAGACAAGCCCCAACGGTGTCGCAAATTTTACAGGGACAGTCGCCGGGTTTGGAATTTTCACTCGGAGACAATGGCTTTGAACCCGGTGCCTCCATGAAAATCAATATCAGGGGAACAGGCACCTTAAATGGGGGAGCTCCGTATGTTATAATCGATGGTATTCCCGGAGAAATGGATCGCTTAAATCCAAATGATATTGAGTCGGTCTCTGTACTTAAAGATGCGGCAGCTTCAGCTATTTACGGTGCCAGGGCGCCTTTTGGCGTGATTCTCATCACAACAAAAGGCGGGAGAAAAAATGAAAAATTATCAATATCGTATACGGGTTATTTTACGGTTGCCACACCGGATAGGCTTCCTCAAATGCTTGACTCTTATACATTTGCACGCGTGATCAATGAATTTGGTGTAAATGCAGGTGGGCGGACATACTCAAATGATGCAATAAAGCGCATAATTGCCTATCAAAACGAAGATTGGGATTATTTAAAACAATTTTATCCGGAGGGCACAACTTATTATGAGGCGATGCCCCTTGCAAACGGAACCTGGGGAGCCAATCAGAACGCGCACGCAAATTACGACTGGTATGATGAATTTTATGGAACGAGTTTAAATCAGCAACATAATCTCTCGGTAAAGGGAGGGTCGGATAAAACGGCCTATTATGTTTCTGCCGCATACATGGATCAGAATGGAGTCGTAAACTACGGGACTGATTATTATAAAAGGTATAACCTAATGGGTAAAGTGAATACGTCCATCACGGATTGGTTGGATTTTCGCTACGAAACAAGATTGTCTAAAAGTAACAGGGAATTCCCCAGTATGCCCGGAACAATGCCCTATTCCTATATGTTTTGGCAAGTTATCCGGACAGTGCCAACACAGGCTAAATACAACGGTACTGGGCTGTATAATTTACAATCAAAAATCCCAATGGTAGAGGACGGTGGTACAAGTGAGAATGAAACTACTGAGAATTGGCACATTTTGGCAACAGAGTTAAGACCTGTGAAGGGATGGAAAATCAATGGTGAATTCGCTTACCAATCGATAAAAACCCTGCAATCAAACAGGGAACTGACGGTTTATACTGACAATGTCGATGGCAGTATGTCTGCTTTTGCTACGTCTGTCCCAAGTAGTCTTCAAGAAATCCAAGGTAACATTTCTTATTGGACAACAAATGCTTACACATCTTATAACCTTACGTTGGATAAGCATGACATCTTGTTTATGGCAGGAACACAGTTTGAGTTAAATCAAAGTAACCAGCTTACTGCTTCCATAACTAACTTAATTGTCCCATCTATATATTCACTAAAAACGGCTAACGGAGATATTGTGGCCCGTGACGACTTGGCCCATTGGTCAACACAGGGGTATTTTGGAAGGTTTATTTATGATTTTGATAAAAAATATCTGTTGGAGGCGAATGCAAGGTACGATGGGACATCCAGGTTTAAACAGGATAACCGATGGGGATTCTTCCCCTCCTTTTCACTTGGCTGGAATGTAAACAGGGAAAATTTTTGGCAAAACATTTCAAAATATGTAAACACCTTTAAAGTGAGAGGTTCATGGGGTCAGTTAGGAAACCAACAGGTAGCGTCCTATCAGGATCTGGCGCTTATTCCTTTACAACCAGGAAAACTGGACTGGATATTTAATTACGGGGCAAGTCGGCCATCGGGTTACACCGGTACACCCAACCTGGTAAGCACTGACCTGACTTGGGAAACCTCAACAACAAAAAATATTGGGGTAAATACCAGTTTCCTGAACAACAGGTTACAACTCGATTTTGACTTATTTGAACGTATTACCGAGAATATGATCGGGCCATCGGAACCCCTTCCGGGAGTGTTGGGTGCAAGCGTGCCAAAATCCAATAATGCAACGTTAAGAACCAGGGGGTGGGAAAGCGCTTTACGATGGGTACACGATGTTAAAAGATCAGCCCTGTCATACCATGTTTCATTAAATATTTCAGATGCACAGTCAGTTGTATTGGATTACTTGAATCCTACCGGAATTATCACAGATTGGTATGCCGGGAAAAGGGTTGGAGAAATATGGGGCTATACCGCACACGAACTGTTTAAAACCAAGGAAGATGTTGATGAATATCTAAGTAAAGTGGATATGTCGTATATTTATAATACCTGGAATCCAGGGGATCTAAAATATTTGGATACCAGTGGAGACGGGAAGGTAGACAGAGGCACCGGCTCACTTGATAATCATGGTGACCTTTCCGTAATCGGGAATGACATGCCAAGATATCAATGGGGCTTAAGCGGCGGATTTGATTATAAAGGATTTGACTTTTCTTTTCTGGTCAAAGGTACAGCAAAAAGAGATTTTTATGTGAGGAGCGACGGAAATGAATCAAATTATGCTTATTGGGGTTTAAATACCTGGCTACACACAGGGCTTACAACCGAACATCTGGATTATTTCCGTGATAAACCGGGTGATGAATATACTGGCCTGTACGAAGGAGATGCCAACATTAACCTGGATGCTTTCTGGCCTAAACTCTATATTCAAGGCGCTCAGAATTATAAAAACAGGCATCCGTCCACAAGGTATTTATTGGATTTGTCTTATATCAGGTTGCAGAACGTCCAAATCGGTTATACTTTGCCCCAATCTTTTATTAATAAGGTAAAATTACAGAAGGTAAGACTGTTTGTTTCAGGTGAAAATTTATTTACGATTACCGACGCAATTAAGGGGATAGATCCGGTTGCTTTGGGACAAACCAATCTCATTTTTGGAGGTACCTACCGTACAGATAAAATGATTTCGTTTGGAATAAACATCACATTATAATTGTTTAGCACGTTTAATTATTATAGTTATGAAAAACTTAAAACTAATAATATTCCTTTTCATTCTTTGCTCTTGCGAGGACTTCTTGGACCGGCCACCACTGGATGCGATCGGCAATGAAAGTTACTGGAAAACCGCCAAGGATCTTGAAAATTATGTGATTCATTTTTATCCTTCATTTCCTTCACATAGCCTTTGGCAATATGGGTATGGTTATCCAATCAAAAACGCGGATAATGCAATGGAGGTTACGCCCAACATCATATTAAATGGTGAAAGAGGTGTTACCGTGGGACGATGGACAAACGAATGGTCTAATATCCGGAGTGTAAATATTTTCTTTGACAATTATAAAAGATGTGAGGACAATTTTGACTTATACAAACATTTTCTGGGCGAAGCTTATTTCTTCAGGGCATGGTTCTATTTTGAGTTGGTTAAAAAATACGGGGACGTGCCTTGGTATTCGACTGAATTACTTCCAGGTTCTTCTGAAGAATTATCGCGTCCCAGGGATCCGAGGACGGCGGTAGTTGATTCAATATTGGTTGACCTGGATCACGCCATTAATGTCCTAAGTTTGAGGTCTAAATATAAGAATAATCGGATCAGTAAGGAAGCAGCCTTGGCTTTTAAAACCAGAGTCGCCCTTTATGAAGGAACCTGGCAAAAGTATCATGCCGGAACTGCTTTCGGAACAACTAATGCTAATCCCAATAAGTATTTTCAGATTTGTGTTGATGCTGCCCAGCAATTAATGAACGGTATATATCAAGTTGGAATCTATAATGATTATTATAAAATGTTTGGATTAGACGACATGTCTAGTGTAAACGAGATCCTCCTTTACAGGGCATATAACATTAAGGATGGAGTATTTAATGACGTCCAGTACCAAACTACATTCTCTCCATTTGAAGTTGGAATTACCTGGTCACTGGTTTCCACATATCTTGACAAGAATGGGAAACCATACGATTACCTGGGTCTTGCTTCAACCACCAAGGGGAATGCATTTTTAACAAAATTAACCCAGGATATTGATCCAAGATGTCATGCTGCAGTCTGGGTACCGGGAGACTTGATATCGGCACGGAACGGACAGGTTTTTCAAAAACCTTCAATCGATCAGGTGGGGTCATTGCTTAATCCGACTGGTTTTCAATTGAGAAAATGTTCTAATCCCAACTCTCCGGGAGCGGGTGCTAATGGGGGAGGAACTAGTGAAACAGGATATATTCTCTTTCGTTATGGCGAGGTATTGTTAAATTATGCCGAGGCGCTTTACGAATTGCAGGGAGTTGTGGCTACGAATGTTTTGAATCTGTTAAGGGCAAGAGCCGGAATGCCTGCTTTTACAGTTAATCCACAAAATTCCGATCCCAATTGGTCAAGCTATGGGTATTCAATTTCTGATGCATTGTATGAAATAAGAAGGGAACGCAGGGTTGAACTGGCACTCGAAGGCTTTAGAGAGGATGATTACAGGCGTTGGGCTGCCCATAAGTTGTTTAAAGGGAAACGGCCGAAGGGTTATCCTTTTGATCCGAATGAATTTCCGGCCTATCATCCTCCCCTGGATGAAAACGGATTAATTGATTATATGAAAAATACGCTGCCTGCTGGCTACCAGTTTAGGGAAAATCAGGATTATTTAAGTTCGATACCGGCAGAAGAATTGAATTTAAATCCGAATTTAACTCAGAATCCGGGTTGGCAGTAAGTCGGACTGGCAACAATCCTGCAGCATGTGATCATGCGCCTAAAAGAAATATTAATAAGAGAAAATAAGCCATGATTATCCTGGCATTTCGGATTCATGGCTTATTTCCAGAATTAAATATGTTATTTTTTGAAATTATTGAACGACTTCATGGTTTTTGTATTGGCTCGTTTAATGACAATAAATCAAGATTTCAGAATTGAAATAACAAAGAGATAGGTAAAGATGAAAAAAATAAGTTATCCGCTTATCGTTGTGGGCATGCTGATTGTAACTTCTCTCCGTGCGGGAACTCAAAGCAAGGTAATAAAACCGGACAAGCCGAATGTACTTTTTATTGCAGTCGATGACCTTCGTCCCGAACTGGGATGTTTTGGGAAAACACATATCAAGTCGCCCAATATAGACAGGTTGGCTAATTCGGGTGTTATTTTTACAAAAGCTTACGCCAATTATCCGGTTTGCGGGGCTTCCAGGGCATCGCTGCTTAGTGGCATTTACCCAAGCCGTAATCGATTTGCCCAGTGGAACTGTTCCCAGGATGTCGATATTCCGGGAATTGTGAGCCTTCCCATGCATTTTCGAAACAACAATTATAGAACGATTTCGTTGGGTAAGGTTTATAATAACTTCGAAGACGGCCAAGGGAGTTGGGATGTAAACTGGCGACCACCTCAGACGACAACCAGTTGGGATTACCAATCAGCCGAAGCTGTCCGGATTTTTGAAGAACGAAACAAAGGAAGATTCAAAGATTCACGTGTGCGCGACAACAATAATCTGCCTCAAAGGGGACCTGCCTTCGAGAAACCGGATATCCCCGATATCGCTTATGACGATGGGAGAATAGCAACCCGTGCAATAGAAGAATTACAAAATTTCCGAAGTAATGGAGAATCGTTTTTTCTCGCTGTAGGATTTAAAAAACCGCATCTTCCGTTTAATGCCCCTAAAAAATATTGGGATTTGTACGATAGGAAGAGCATCCATTTACCGTCCAATTATTTTTTCCCGGAAAAGACCCCTGATGATGCTAGGTTCAACTGGTTTGAATTGCGTGCTTACGATGGGATACCACAGGAAGGACCTTTACCTGATTCAACCGCCCTTAACTTAATTCACGGTTATTACGCCTGTGTGAGTTATGTTGATGCACAAATTGGGCGAGTCTTAGATGCCTTGGAAGACATTGGGCTTGCAGGCAATACGATCGTTGTTCTATGGGGCGACCATGGATGGTTCCTCGGCGAACATGGTTTTTGGACAAAGCACAGCAACTTTATAAGGGGGCCGCATGCTCCCTTAATTGTCATGGTACCCTGGAAAAAACCAGGGCTAGAATCTATAGAATTAGTTGAATTTGTGGATGTATATCCAACTCTGTGTGAACTTGCAGGTTTAAGTCTACCTGTTCATCTCCAGGGGAGAAGTCTTGTCCCGCTTTTGGATGATACTGTCCGACCTTGGAAAGAAGCTGTTTTTTACAGGAATGGGAACGGTGAAACTATTTTGACAAAAACTCATGGTTATACGGAATGGACTGATCCGGAAACTGGTCAACTGGGAGCAAGAATGCTTTTTGATCATCGGAATGACCCCGAAGAAAATGTAAATGTGGCTGATAAGCCTGAAAATAAAAAATTGAATAATGAACTACATGAAAAACTGCAGGGGCATCTAAAAGCGCGAGACTTACTGGACATCCGGTAAAGTTGGAGACTGTTTTGAATGGATCGTCCAAAATGACAATTACAGAAAGGTTTTCAAATAAATAATAAAATGGAACCAGGGATTAGAGGATACTGATATCCACTATCTTTCTGATTCAAAACTCTTTATCTGTTTTTTAGTGCTGCGAACAATTCATGTCAGAAAATTCATCATGGGATTGGAGTATAAAGCAAGTGAAATACAATATAATCAATTAAATAAGCGCATATGGAAGAGGATATGATTTGCAACAAAGCCAATTTAACCCACATGAATCCGAAAAATGAGGATATTTTTTCACTTTCCTTTCAGAGTATCATGTCAAACGGGGCATCTAAACACACAAAACTTATATTCAATCTTAGCCATGTGTTGACAAGGTATCGGTTATTCTGGTTGAATGCTGTTTTGTGACTGGGTTACAATCTTTTCCCTTTTCAAATACAATAGCAAAACAACCAGTTAAACGACCAAATTGGCTTTTTATCTTTCCTGATCAATTTCGTGTTCCGGCAATGGGGTTCATGAACGAAGATTCTGTAAAAACACCAGATATCGACAAACTCGCAGACTAAGGGGTTTAATTTAGCAATGCAGTGATTAATAGTTGGTTATGTAATACTTACAAGAGAATGCTCCTTACCGGGAAGTATTGTTTCTTCACCAATCTTCAATAACTGAATCACCCTATATATCAAGACAATAACTGAAGGATGGATTCGGCAGTAACAATAAAAAATGGAAAGAAAATAACACATAAGACTTCTGTTCTGCTCAAACGATATATCATTTCTGAAAGGACAAAAATTAATAATGCTGGAAAATGAAAGATTTTATGGTCAAACACAATATCACATCTTTGTTTTTTTTGTTTATCACCTTCTCATCCTTGGCACAAACCCAAGTATTTCAGATTGGGACGTCAAGCAAAATAATCAATAATGAGGTTGGTAGGTATATTCAGGGAGCGGGTATTCCCCGTCAAGCGACTGAAATTCTTGATAACCTGGAGGCAAATGCAATCTATTTTTCAAAAGGTAAATATCAACTCTTAATGGTTAGCTGCGACCTTGTAGGCATCGAATTATCCTTTGCTGCCCGACTGAGGGAAAAGATGGGTGTTGCAGCCGCCATTTCACCCCGCGATATATTGATATCGTGCACTCACACACACGGCGGCCCATCCCTTTTAAAAACAAATTATCTTATGCCGGTTGATGAGGAATATATGGGGCGATTGGAAAAATGGTTGGTGGAACTGGCGCAGGAAGCTGTGGCTACGGCACAACCAGGAAAGATTGGATGGGCGAAAGGAGAAGCCCACATAGGGTTTAATCGCCGACTGACTTGGTCAGACGGTACACATACCATGCACGGTGATGCGAAAAGAAAAGATTTTACAGGGTTGGAAGGACCTGATGACCCACAGCATCTCGCTATGTTTGCTACAGATTTAAACGGCAATCTGCTGTCCGTTTTGTACCACAATACAACGCATCCGACGATTTATTACGGTGCGGGAGTATACACTGCGGATTTTCCTGGTGAAGTGAGAACAGCAATTCGCGCGAAAGTTGGCCATCAAATACCTGTGCTTTTCTTAAACGGAGCCCAAGGTGATATTTCCATTGAAGACATGCTCAATCCCATATCAGAGTCAAGGGAACAGAAGATAAAAAGGGTCAGTGATATGGTGGTTGATATGACGATGGCACTTTATAAGAACATAACATATGACCGTGATCCTGTTTTGAAACATGAATATTATGATCTAAAAGTTTCAGTTCGGTTACCAAATACAGATCAGGTGCTTCAGGGTCGAAAGGTTCTGGAGCGAATTGATAAAGGGGAAATAGTTGAACCAATGGAGATGATAATGGCCTTTGGTGCAGTTCATCTGAATGAATTATACAGCAACAACCTTTTTGAAGTATTACCAGTACATGCTCTCAGGATTGGGGAATTGGCAGTGGTAACACAGCCCTGTGAATTGTATTGTCAGTTTGGCCTCGATATCAAACGTCGCAGTCCGGTTTCAAATACGATTGTAGTGGGGCTTACAGATGGGTATGGGGGATATTGTCCAACACAATATGGGGTAATGGGGGGTGGATATTCCGGAGCCCCGATTTCATGGTGCCGGCTTGAGGCCAATTCCGGATATAAAATTGTTGAGACGGCTTCTCGGTTGTTATATAGCCTTTGGAGTACAGAATAGAGATTTGATAGATATCCTATAATTAAAATAATATTTGACTAATTTTCTGATAATGGATGCGAGAATGTGTTTTAACCAATACCGTGTAAAGAAAAGATTTGTAGCAATTATAATTGAAGTACTTCTTGTAAATTTTAATTTGGTTAGCTGTAATAGTTATAGTGATGGAAAACATGAGAAGCCAAATTTCATTTTTATTTATGCTGATAATTTAGGTTATGGCGATTTAGGTTGTTTTGGTTCAAAACTTAACAGGACACCGCATCTTGACAATATGGCAGAGAAAGGAATGTGCCTCACCTCATTATATTCTTCATCACCAGTTTGCACTCCTTCTCGTGCAAGTCTGATGACAGGCTGTTATGCTCAACGGGTTGATATGCACTTGAATGAGAACGGTGGTTGGGTCTTATTTCCAGTTTCTTCAAAAGGGTTGAATCCCGAAGAAATTACTATTGCAGAAATATTAAAAGAAAGAGGTTACTCAACAGCCTGTATTGGTAAATGGCATTTAGGAGATCAACCAGAGTTTCTGCCAATTAATCAAGGGTTTGATTATTTTTATGGAATCCCATATAGTGAAGATATGGTTGCCTCCAAAAATCCTCATTGGCCGGCCCTACCTCTTCTTAAGAATGATAGAGTAATTGAGGCTCCGGTTGATTTAACTACAACTACAAGAAGGTATGTCAGGGAGGCTGTAAGTTTTATAATAAAAAATAAGGATACCCCCTTTTTTTTATATTTTGCTCATAACCTGCCAGGAAGTGAATCCATTCCAACAGTAGATGAGAGCTTTCGTAATAAATCAATCAATGGTCCATACGGTGATGCTATCGAAGAGATAGACTGGTCAGTAGGAGAAATTTTAAACACTGTAAAAGAACTAGGAATTGAAGAAAAAACTATAATAGTGTTTACTTCAGATAATGGCACACCTAAAGGACGTGCCGGAGGTAGTGGAGGTGGCAGCAATGAACCTTTTTCCGGTAAAGGTTATGATACAATGGAAGGGGGTATGCGGGTGCCAGGTATTGTTACTTGGCAAGGCAAGATAACTCCAGCTAGTGTAAATAAAGAATTGTGTACAATGATGGATTGGCTGCCGACATTTACATATCTCGCTGGTAGTCAAATTCCCCAAGGCCGAGTTATTGATGGGAAAAATATATGGCCATTACTTTCAGATTACCAAAATGCTAAATCGCCTCATGAGGTTTTCTATTATTACATGATGGATCAGTTACAGGCGGTAAGAGAAGGCGAATGGAAACTTTATTTAACACCTATAGATAATAAGTATGCAGAGGAAAACAAAAACAAGTTTTATGGTCCCCGCAAATTAAAATTAATTGATTTAAGTAAAGATATTAAAGAAGAGAATGATGTATGCGAACAGAATCCGGCTGTAGTAAAAAGGTTATTGAAACAAGCTGAAAAGATTAGAGAAGAGCTTGGCGATTCAAATCAAATAGGCAAGCAAATAAGATTTGCTAAATACATAGATAATCCGAAGCCATTATTAAAATAGAAGAATCATGAGTAAGATATCATATTTCATTGATGAATGTAAGCCTGAAACTTTTAAAAATTCTTATATCAAAAAGGGATTCACTGTAATTTTTCTTTTATTATTAATCTTAAAGATTAATGCTAGGAATGACTCTCTGATTTCAGAGAACAATAAATATATAATGGAATATTCCATTAGAAAAACAATTCCTTATACCTTACCTTGGGACGACATGCCAATTGACCTGTCTTTCATTTATAAAAATGAAAAACCGGCTGGGAAGCATGGCTTCTTAAAAGTTGATAGCGATAAATTCGTTTTTGAGGATGGCACGGAAGCAAGGTTCTGGGGAACCAATTTTAACAGCGCTCAAATTTTCCCTTCGCATGAACACAGCGAAAAAGTAGCAAAACGCCTTGCAAAAATAGGGGTCAATCTTGTCAGGTTTCACCAGATGGATGCAGAATGGTCAACGCCCAACATATTTCAGTTTACCAAGGGGGAGAACAAGCCCAACACCCAAAGTTTTGATGCCGAAAGTATGGATCGGCTTGATTACCTGATCTACTGTCTGAAGCAGGAGGGAATCTATGTTTACATGGATTTGCTCACTTACAGGAGGTTTAAAACAGGTGACGGCGTTGAGGCAGCCAATAAACTGGCAGATGCAGCCAAGCCATATTCCACATTTAGCAGACAGTTGATAGCATTGCAAAAGAAGTTTAATAATGACCTGTGGACCCATATGAATTCTTATACAAAACTGGCATACAAAGACGACCCCGTAATTGTGCTGGCTGAAGTTACCAATGAAAATGATTTATGGACGCAAAGGGCAACGTTGGAACCTTACCTGAGTGAACTGGAAGAATTGTACCGAAAATGGGCGGCCGATAGAAAAATAAAGGTGGGAAAAGAAAAAGTGGAATTTAACCACGAAAAGGATATAAATATCACTAATTTTTTTGCTGCTATCACCAAAGCGTACTATCAAGAGATGATTGCGCATATGCGGGAAACGGGAGTGAAAATCCCTATCGCAGGGACCAATTGGACACGGAATGCATCTCATTTGTTAGCCCAGTTGGAAGGGGATTTTACCGATAGCCATGCCTATACGGCCGGGGGAGGCGGTTGGCGCGACGGGGAAGGAAAATTTGGCAACCAACCTAACGTAGGGTCTGTCAATAATTTGTTGCCGACCCTGGCATTTTATAGTGTGCAGGGCAAGCCTTTTTTTGTATCGGAGTGGGACAATCCCTGGCCCAACGAATGGCGGGCCGAGAGTTCCGTTATGTTGGCAGCGGTTGGATCATTCCAAAGGTGGGGAGGTTTTGCCATTCATACTTACCGCTATTCCAAAGATGAAGATGTGGACATGATCGGAAAACCAATAACCGCAGGTTCAATTGCCGGAGTTTATTACAGAGGTGGGGTTTTCGATACCTTCAACGACCCGGCCAAGTTTGGATTATTCTATCACGCTGCCCTTATTATGAGGAGGGGGGACATAAGACCTGCCGAAGAAACGGTAAACATTAAGCTGGATAGTCCTTTCGCAGAACCTGGGAAAGCCCTTCATCTTACAGCAGAAAAACACAGAACGGAAATCATTTTCCCCGGCATGAAGGAAACAGGGAAAAAAATAGTTGGCCCGGATGAAGCCGTGGTAAATTTGGAAAGCGGAGAGGTACTTTCGGACACCAAAGAACTTTACCGGAACTTGACTAAAAAAATCGGCTGGGTGGATTCACCAAATTCCAAAGCAGTTTACGGCTTCGTCGGAAAAGAAGGCGAACTGGCCCTGACTGGCCTTAAGATCAATGTAAAGAATGATTTTGCCACCGTGGCAATAAGCACGTTAACCAGTGATCCCATTAATCGTTCAGAAAACATGTTGCTGACAGCGATTGGCAGGGCCGAAAACACCGGCAGCAGGTATAATGAAGACCGGACGCAACAATTGAACCCTGGACATGGGCCGATACAGGTAGAGGTAATCGAAGCTGCCGTCGAAATTAAAACGGACAGGACCAATTTGCGGGTTATGTCGGTTAATCCGCAGGGTTTCATAACCGGTTATATTCCATCTGAATATAAGGATGGGACTTTCAGTTTCGAAATTGGCCAAGAATTCCAGTCAATGTATTATTTGATACAAAGTTTATAAGTGGTTTTGAGATTCATGGTTTGGATGCCAATCCATGTGTTTTTTATATAAATACCTGGAATAAAACAGATTGAATAGCATAAATGCAAGAAACAGGATTATGAAAAGAATTATTTTCCATATGACATTCCTCGTAGCAACCGGTGTGCTCCTCTTCTGTCTGAATAATTGTCTGCAAAAGAAGCGGTATGGTGCAGGTGCAGATAATAGGGGGAACATAGACATTGGGTGGGCATCTGCTGATATAACGCCCGACCAACCTGTTGATATCAGGGGCCAGTTCACTGCCAGAATATCTGATGGCATTTTAGACCCGGTCACTGTAACGGCTTTGGCCATCGAATCAAGGAATGATACTTCTTCTGCCAAGGTTATCCTGGTGAGTTGTGACCTCATCACAATCGAAAAGGAGTTGCTTGATGCCGTCAGGATGAAAATAAAAGAGTCAGTACCTGAAATAGACCCCACGCAGATCATCATAAATGCAACGCATACGCATACCGCCCCATATTGCAGCACAGACATGGATACAAGGAACCGGTATGGAATTGTTCTGGACGTTATGGCTCCGTCTGATTATTTTGAATTTGTTGTTGAACGTATTTCTGAAACGGTAAAGAAAGCATGGTCAAACCGAAAGCCGGGAGGTATAAGTTGTGGCTTGGGCCATGCTGTTGTCGGGCACAATCGGTTGGCTGTTGACTTTTCAGGAAAATCAGTTCTATATGGGAACACAAACAGAGAGGAATTCAGTCATATCGAAGGATACGAGGACCACACAGTTAATCTTTTATACACATGGGATAAAGACAGTAAACTTACCGGGGTGTTAATCAACATTGCCTGTCCTTCTCAGGCTACGGAAACCTTAAACAAGATTAGCGCCGATTTTTGGCACGAAACAAGAATTGAACTCGGCAACAGGCTTGGAGGTGATGTCTTTATCCTACCGCAATGCAGCGCTGCTGGGGACCAGTCTCCGCATCCGTTGTTTGGAGATAAGGCTGAAGAGAGAATGCAGCGAATCATGTTTTCCCCTATTAATGAAACAGGCGAATACAATATCGGCCTCCGAAAGCAGATTGCCAAACAGATCGCCGATGCAGTTACTTCTGTCTTGCCTTATATGAGTAACAACATTGAATGGAATCCGGTCATAAAATATCAGATGGAGGTGGTAGAACTGTCAAGAAGACTTATTGCTGTGGGAGATGTTGGCAAAGCAATGAATGAATCAATGGAATGGAAAAAAAGATACGAGCAGCTACTTCAGGAAGTTAATGAAAATTCGGATATTAAAAATATCCCTGGATGGTACAGCGATATTACAGTAACTTACAGAAGAATGACCAGGGGACAAAGCGTAAAAGACCGTTATGAATTGGGAAAAGTGCAACCCAAAATACCGGTCGAAATTCACGTGCTCAGAATTGGCGATATGGTTATGGCAACCAACCCTTTTGAATTGTACGTTGATTTTGGGATGCGCATTAAAGCCCGTAGTCCTGCAACACAGACATTTCTGGTTCAACTTTCCAACGGGTCATTCGGATACCTTCCCCCTTCCCGTTCTACAACAGGACGGTCCTATGGGGCAGAACCTGCAAGTACCCTTGTTGGTCCAGAGGGAGGACAGGAATTGGTTAATAAAACGTTAGGGATAATTAATAAAGTGATGGAATAAAATAAATATTATGGATAGTCTTAAAAATGGATGGTATGCGGAAATTATCGAATGTAAACCGAACACTATTCCATATATTCAATGGACTGACTTTCAGAAGTGTGTAATTTTAAGATGGTTAAGTATGGAAATAAATAGAAAATGTATCATCAATTTAGTTGTTTTCCTGACTTTATGGGGAGTTATTTCATGTGCAAAATTAAATGGACAGGTATTGCCATATAAAAATCCAGAATTAAAAGTGGAAGAAAGGGTTAATGATTTAATACACAGGCTGACCATTGAAGAGAAGGTAAACCAAATGCTCAAGCTTGATTTGGCAGATTTGAAGGTGGACAATGCTGGAGATATTACCGGCGAATCGCTTGAAAATTTATTTGCAGGAAAAAGTATCGGCTGTTTGGATCCCCCGGTGTGGAATAAAATTGAAAACAAACCTGCTGATGTTGAGATGATTGCAAAATTCTCGGAGGCTGCCGATAAATATCTTCGAAAAAAAACAAGGTTAGGCATTCCTGCCCTTCAGGTTGACCTTGGTGGTATTCATGGCCAACTGGCCGCCGGAAGTACGATCTTTCCCCAGTCGCTGGGACAAGGCAGCACCTGGAACCCCAGTCTGATTAAAAGGATGGCCGTATTAATGGCTTATGAAGCCAGCTTAACCGGGTGTGACCAGTTTTTTGCCCCATTATTTGACTTGGCAAGGGACCCCCGCTTTGGTAGGGTTGAGGAATGTTTTGGGGAAGACCCCTATCTGGTTGCTGAGATGGGAAAAGCATTTGTGATAGGATTTCAGGGAGACCCGGATATTACAAAAGATTACCTCCCGGATAATCATTTGATTGCCACTGCAAAGCATTATGTTGGTTATGGGCCGCCCACAGCAGGTATCAATATTGCCCCGGTAGAAGTCGGGGAAAGGGATTTCAGGAGCTTGTATCTGTATCCCTTTGAAAAGGCAGTAAAAGAAGCCAATATCTACTCGGTAATGCCTTCATACAATGAGGTTAACGGTATTCCTGTGCATGCAAATAAACACATTCTTCGCGATATCCTGAGAAAGGAATTTGGCTTTAATGGATATGTATTTGCTGATTATGGCGCAGTAGAGATGTTGCAAAATACACATAAAGTCGCCGCCGGGAAAGCAGAGGCAGCTATGCTTGCACTGAAAGCCGGTGTAGACCAAGAGGGAGGCGCTTATGCCTACTCTGAGCTGATCAACCTGGCAAAAAATAACAAGGAAATTGAACCCCTGATTGATGAAGCTGTAAAAAATATCCTCACCGTAAAATTTAAAGCGGGCTTGTTTGATAAACCTTACGTTGCACCCAAAATGCTGTCAGAACTTATTCATACTGAAAAGTCAGTAAAGTTGGCGCGTGAATTAGCTGAAGAATCAATCGTATTGCTGAAAAATCAGGATAACACATTGCCCCTTTCCCTTTCCGGACTGAAGTCAATCGCTGTTATAGGCCCCAATGCCGATCAAGTACAATATGGTGATTACAGCATTACAAAAGACAATTCAACCGGAGTAACTATTCTTGAAGGGATCAAAAACCTGGTAAAAAACAGGATTGCGGTCAACTATGCTAAAGGCTGCGGTATTACCGACCTTGATGACAGTGGGTTTAAAGAAGCAATTGATGCAGCAAATAAAAGCGAAGTGGTTGTTTTGGTCATTGGTGGAACAAGCATGTCGCTCGGTGGAGTCGGATGGGGAGAGTTGGCTAAGGAGGGTGCTTTTCCAACGTGCGGGGAAGGATATGACCGCGCCGAATTAACCCCTCCAGGGATTCAACCTGAATTAATCCGCGCGATATACAAAACAGGCAAGCCAATTGTACTGGTGATGGTTCACGGCCGTCCGTATAGCATCAAATGGGAAAAAGAACATCTCCCTGCAATATTGGAAGCATGGTACCCCGGAGAGGAAGGGGGGAACGCAATTGCCGGAGTTTTATTCGGGGAGACGGTCCCTTCGGGAAGGCTCACTGTTTCGGTTCCTCAAAGTGCAGGACACATCCCTGTATTTTACAACTATAAACCTACAGGGAGAGGCTTTTACCACAGTCCGGGTACGCCTGAAAAGCCGGGACGTGATTATGTTTATTCTAGCACTGACCCATTATTCCCTTTTGGCTTCGGACTCAGCTATACTCAGTTTGAATATTCGAATCTCCGGATAGATCAAAACAGATTATCGGAAAAGGACACGGTGAAATTATCAGTGAGAGTGAAAAACATAGGTGACCGGGCCGGTAAAGAAGTCGTACAGGTGTATATAAACGATAAGGTTAGTTCTGTCACAACCCCTGTTAAAGTGCTGAAAGGATTTAACAAAGTAAATATTGTCCCAAATGAAACCGTTTCGGTGAGCTTCTTAATTCCATGCAATGAACTTGGCCTATGGGACAAGGATATGAACTATGTGATAGAACCCGGTGAATTTGAGATTATGATTGGGGCATCTGCCGAGGATATCCGGTTATCCGGATCAATAGTTATCAAGAAACAAAACTGATAATGAAAAAAATTGTATTAGGGCTTTTAGCCCATCCAGATGACATCGAATTTATGTGTGCAGGTACGTTGTCGCTTTTACGCAAGGCCGGGTGGGAAGTGCATTTTGCATCAATGACGGCCGGGGACAAAGGAAGTGCCGAACTTGGAAGGGACGATATAGCTGCTGTCAGGAAAGCAGAAGCGGCAGCAGCTGCGAAGCTGATCGGTGCCCGGTACCATTGTATTGGGCTTGAAGATATTTACATTTTGTACAACAAGGAATCGATCAACAAAACAACGGCATTGCTACGTAAAATTCGGCCCGATGTGGTTTTCACCGCCAGCCCTTCCGATTACATGGTTGACCACGAAATGTGCAGCCTGATTGTCCAGACAGCATGTTTTTCGATGGGGATCAGGAACTTGGAGGTTTCTGAGAAGACTTGCGAAAAGTTTCCGTACCTGTATTATTGCGATGCAATGGAAGGAAAAGATAAATTGGGCAATCCATTGTTTCCGACCATGTATGTGGACATAACAAATGAAATACTCCTGAAGGAAAAGATGCTGTCGCAGCACGACAGTCAAAGGGCATGGTTGATGAATCATCATAAAATTGATGAATATTTGTTATCCATGAAAAGATTTTCGGAGCAAAGGGGAAAAGAGGCAGGCGTGGAATATGCCGAAGGTTTCCGTCAACATCTCGGGCACAGTTATCCGCAGAAGAATATCCTAAAAGAAGTTTTAGAAGATGCAGTAAAACTAATAGTACAATAAAATAAAATGATATGGACAGAAGATTAAGCATGCTTGCTCCTGAGTGGTGGGATTTCACTACCCTGGACAGCGAAATCCTAAAAGATGCAGCAAGGCTTACTGCCGACGATATGTTGCAATTGACAAGAGAGGGTTTTAAGGTTGTTTTTTATGACACACTTGAGGAATTCTACCTCGCAGAGGCGCTTGAATACATCCATGCATGGAAACAGTCAACGCCTGGTAATCCTGTCGGTATTTGCGGTCCGATTGGCCCTACCGAGCAACTTCCCCTAGTGGCGCGAATTGTTAATGAATTGCAAATCAGCCTTGCTGATGTCCACTTTTGGGGAATGGATGAGTGGTGTATTGACGGGAAAGAGGTAACCCCGGACCATCCATTGTCATTTGAGCGGGCAGGCCGGGAACTTTGTTTCAACCGCATCGAGAAGAAACTCCGGATACCTGAAGCGAACCTTCATTTTCCCAAGGCCGATACCCGCGAGTATGTCAAAAGTTGGGAAAAGGGGATCCGTTGCGCAATTATGCAGGGTGGTCAGGGCGACATAAAACACTGGGCATTTAACGACCCGGTGAAAAGAGTAGGAAAATACAGGAATGCCCCGCCCAGCCCCGAAAAATTCAGGCAATTATCAACAAGGGTTGTCGACCTGCACCCGGTGACCTGCATGCAGAATGCGCGTACCAGCGCGGGAGGCATCGTGACGGATATTCCCGTGCAGGCAGTTACTGTGGGCCCGCAGCAGACTTGGAAAGCTGAGAAGGTATCTATTTGGCAGGCTGGCACGCACGACAATCCGTTTGGTCAACGCCTGACCGCATTTATGATCAGCAAGAAAATAGTGGACAGTTCAGTCCCGATGTCATTATTGGCCGACCACCCCAATGTCCAGTTTAATTATTACAAGGGAGGAATTGGCAAATGCGAGGCAGAGATGCACTAAACAGAAATCATTCTAAATCATGAGAAAGATGAAAAAATACAACGTTGGCATCATTGGTTACAGTTGGGCAGCAGGAGCACATATTGAAGCAATAAATAGGACAACCTATGCGCAGGTGACAGCCATTTGTTCATCGCGTAAACTCAATACGGCTGAAATAAACACAAAGCACGGGGGACAGATCACTTGTTACACCAATCTGTCTAAAATGCTTGCCAACCCGAATATCCATGTTGTTTCCATTTGCAGTTACCCGAACCAACACGCAGTGCAAGCGATTGCCGTGGCAAGTGCAGGAAAACATCTGATCATCGAGAAACCCATAGCCTTGAATTGGGATGATTGTTTGGCTGTTGAGGAAGCTGTAAAAAAGGCAGGTGTTAAAACATGTATTTGTTTTGAATGTCGCTTTTCAAGCCAGTTGCTCACTATTAAGTCTGTCATTGATCAGGGATTGCTAGGCAAAATACACTATGGCGAAGTTGATTATTATCACGGAATAGGTCCGTGGTACGGGCAATTTCGATGGAATACAAAAGGAGAAATAGCCGGCAGCAGCCTTCTTTCGGCCGGGTGTCATGCTATGGATGCCCTTTTGTTGTGCATGGACAGCGAGTTTGAAACAGTCCAGAGCTATACAGCCAATTCAGCAAACACAGATTTTGTACAATATGACTATCCTACCAGTTCCGTATCCATCGTTAAGTTCAAAAACGGTTCTGTCGGCAAGGTCGCTTCTGTGATTGACTGCTTGCAACCGTATTATTTTCATTTCCACCTGGTTGGAAGTGAAGGGAGCCTCTTGGACAATAAATTTTATTCAACAAAGTTTGCCGCCTTGAATAAGCATAGCTGGAGCGAGCTTTCTATGAAAATGCTTGACTCTGGCGATGTGTCCGATCACCCGTACCACGTACAGTTTGAAGCTTTTTTTAAAGCACTTGAAGAAGGGAAAGATATGCAATTAACTAACCTGACCGAAGCACTAAAAACCCATAAATTGATTTTTGCTGCCGACAAATCTGCCGAAAATGCGAAACATTAAAATCTATCGAACAACAAGATGAAAGAAAAATTTGACGTCAGCTATCACAAGGTTGTTACTGCTAATACTGTAAGAAGTGATAAAAAAATGATCAAACATTAATATCGAAATGAAAAATACATACATGGTAAGTAAAGAACATATCCCTCAAAGAGCATGTTTCCCGGTTATCGATGCGCATAATCATTTATGGGGCGACTGGCAGGTTGAAAGGGTCGTACGTACGATGGATGAAACGGGGATTGTTGGTTATTGCGATCTAACTGCTAATGTGCGCATCACCTTCTCTGGTGGAGGATATATTCTTAATCAGGGAAATATTTTTGATTTTTTCACAAACTGCGTTGATAAATATCCATACCGCTTTTATGGATTTACTATGGCCGCTTTTGCTCATTCGGCAAATGAGCCGCTTTTTAACAATGCAAGTGAGTTTGTCGAAAAATGTATAGAAACTTTGAATGCGCATGTCCAGGCCGGGGCTAAAGGATTAAAAGTGCTAAAAGAACTGGGGCTTCATTATCATGATTCGAATGGTGTACTGATCCGTGTTGACGATATTAGACTTGCCCCGATATGGGATGAGGCTGCTAAACTTAATATTCCGGTGCTGATCCATCAGGCTGATCCATCAGGTTTTTTCGATCCGGTTACATCGGAGAACGAGCATTATGATTCGCTGGTAAAGTACCCTTTGTGGAGTTTCGCCGATTCAAAATATCCCCGCAAGGCAGAATTACTTCAGCGGAGGGATAATCTTATCAAACGGCACCGCAATACGATTTTTATCCTTCCCCACGTTGCCAATTATGCTGAGAATCTTCCGTATGTTTCTAAGCTAATTGATGAAAATCCAAATGTTTACATAGACTTTTCCGCAAGACTTGACGAGTTGGGAAGGAAACCCTATTCAACGAGGGAGTTTTTTATAAAACATCAGGACAGGATAATTTTTGGAGCAGACATGCCTGCCAATATCGAAAGTTCAATTGATATGTATCGATGCTATTTCAGGTTTCTTGAAACCTTCGATGAAGCTTTTTATACCCCCGACTATGACGGAACATTTGACAGGGCACGATGGCCTGTTTGCGGTATTGGTCTGCCTAAGGAGGTACTTGAAAAGATTTATTATAAAAATATCATAAAATTAATTCCAGCACTTCAAATGTGTGTGGACAATCAATAATTCTAAAATCAGACATTATGATTAAAGCAAAAGTAGGATTTATCGTTTACGGAGTACATAAAGACGGCTTAAAGGACCCACTGGGGACACCGTTTATTGACTTTGAACTTATTGACAAGGCAAAAGATGCACTAAAAAATGCGGGACTTAAGCTTGTTGAACATGAACTAATTATTGCATCAAAAAAAGAGGCAAGGGAATGCTTTGATAAGTTCAAAAAGCGTGATGATATTGATGCCGTGGTTCTTTTTTCAGGCACCTGGGTTTGGGCTGCTCATCTGATCGGAGCAATCCGTGACTTCGCCACAACCGGTAAAGGAATTATTCTCTGGACGAACCCGGGAAGCCAGGGTTGGAGGCCAGTTGGCGGTTTGGTTATGCAGGGAGCTATGAAAGAAATCGGGCTTAAGCACCGGTTTGTCTATGGCAGTTACAGTGATGAGGTAGAGATAGAGAAAATAACATCATACTGCCGTGCCAGTGCATTGTTAAGATCGTTGAACATGAGTACGATAGGGGCTTTTAGCGGCAGGGGAATGGGGCAAACCTGCGGTGTGGCCGACCCGTCCCAATGGATGAGGGTATTTGGGATCGATATTGACTCGAGGGATACAACTGAGTTGCTAAAAACAGCGCAGGCTGTCAGTAAACAGGAAATAAGGGAAGCCAAAGCTGGCATACAGAAATATTTTTCTGACTCCATACCAGACAATGAACAGTCTGACCATTCGATCAGCCTTTACTTGGCTATAAAAAAGCTTATGGCTAAAAACGAATGGGATTTTTATACAATTCAGTCTTTCCCAGGACTTGGGGACGAATACAGCGCTACATGTTTCGCCCAAAGCATGATCCTGGAAGACGGAATGGGAACCTCTACTCTGGGTGATTTTAATACTGCGATGAGTGTAAAATGCCTAACAGATCTGAGTGATCAGCCTGTCTACTACGGAGACCTTCAGCATATCGATAAATCAAATAATGAGATTAAAATAATCGGTGATGGTGCATGTCCTCCTTCTCTGGCAAGCAAATTGGGCCCCGCCGGTTTTGCCGAGCATGGGATTCCTACTGAAGGCGAAGCAGGTGGACTTTCCATCAAACTTGTGTGTAAAGTCGGCGACGGGGTACTTGCACGTCTCGGAAGGAATAATGGGCAATTTGAAATGGTCATCGCCCGCTGTAGCATTTTTGAACCGCCTGTTGAAGAGTTGGAGGACAGAAAGGTTGAGTGTGGAATACCTTTCTGGCCGCATGGTTTTGTGAAAGCACATTGCGACATTGATGAACTTCTCCAATCATGGAACAATGAATATGCCTGCCTGGGTTATGGCAAACACCTGTATGAGGAGTTAAAGGCCTTTTGTGAACTGTCCGGAATTAAAGCAATCGCACTTTGATGAAGACTTCAGTTATCGACCATGAGCAATGGCATATCGAATGCATGCCCGAGGACGGAGCAAGAATTTCCGTTTTTTCCCCGGTATCCGGCTGGAGGATTTTTTTCAAAGTTTAATATTCCAAATGGGACAATCCTGAGCCAGCTAACCCACTTCCAAGGCCTTAAAACAGGAGAGTTAGCTGTGACTATGCGTTCAAAACAATAAATTGGCCTCATTTTTAAAAATTCTCGCGACTAACTTTGACTGTTATGAAGCTATTGAAGCGATTTCTGTTCCTATGCCTGTTCTTTTTTAGCTTGCCCGATGTGGTGCCATACGCTTTGGCACAAAAGCATGTGGTCTATAAAACGATCGATTCGATCGTTTTATCGATGGATATCTATTACCCACCGAAGATGGTTGCAGGGAAAACTTACCCGGTCATTATTTTCTTTTTTGGTGGAGGATGGATTCAGGGAGACAAGGTTCAATTTGAACACCATGCAAAATACTTTACAGAAAGGGGAATGATCAGCGTGTTAGCTGATTACCGGGTGCAATTGCGAAATAATACAACTCCCTTCGAAGCGTTGAAGGACGCTAAGTCGGCCATTCGCTATTTAAGATCAAACGCCGCCAGGTTCCATATCGATCAAGATAGAATTGTTGCATCCGGAGGTTCGGCAGGAGGTCATTTGGCTGCTGCAGCCGCCTGCTGTGAAAAATACAACGACGATCAGGATGATCTGACGGTAAGCGCCAAACCCAACGCGATGGTCTTGTTTAATCCGGTAATCGACAACGGGCCAGGGGGTTACGGATTTGACCGGATCGGTGAGGAATACCGGTTTTTTTCCCCGTTGCACAACCTGCATCGGGGTATGCCTCCAACAATTTTTTTTCTGGGAACCAACGATCTTTTGATCCCTGTCGAAACGGCCAGGTATTATAAAATGTTGATGGAGAAAATCGGCAGCCGGTGTGACCTTCATGTATACGAAGGGCAAATACATGGATTCTTTAACTTCAAGAAACTTGAGTATTACAAAAAAACAGTATTGCTGGCGGACGAATTTTTGGTTTCAATCGGTTATTTGTCCGGGCATCCGGCCATTGACGGTGAATCCGGCAACGATACTTCGAACCAAAAGAAATAAAACGCTGCAAAATTTTTTCGCGTTCAAAGGACAAACACAAAATTAAAGAATCCAAATCTCAAGTTTCTTATTCTTGCTCTTTCGGAGTTCAGAATCTTATTAATCCCAATCATTTTAGCGTTCTGGATGCCAGGCAGTATGCGGAAGTTGTAAATGTTGCAGTAATGGGAGATGGACAGCGAGCAATTTTGGGTGGAACCAATACGACACAATACCCACCTGCCTTAATTACATCTCCATGTTCATTGGGTGCCGGCACAAACTGGCATATAGAAATTACCAAAAGCAATGGTACGACTCAGGAACATCAATTTCTTGAAGTTCCATGCAGAAGCTGCCAGTGAGGCATTGATTTTAGGCGATTTGTCTCCATGCAGGTAATTCTGTTTCATTCTGAATGCTGTTTCATCTGACTGATAATCGGTTCAATTGCCAGTACGACAAGGCTTTTAGGGTCAACCATTAGTCTGATTTTATTGCTATACTCATATGGTTTATGGGCTTTACCTTTGGCAACCCAACAGGCAAAGGGTTTGTGCAAACTATAGATTTTGTCCTTATCACTTTTTATTTTTTGAATCACACTGTTAAACAATCGAAGATCCTCTGTATACTTCTTTTTAGCCTTTCGTTCCAGGCACCTCTCCAGCTCCTGTAGCTGGCGACCGGCAAGAGTTCTGAGTTTTTGCTGTGCCTCTCTCGCTTTTTTGAACCGCTTTGGATGAGAAGGATTGTAGGTATCTCTTAACAATTGTCTACTAGTCATTCTATAGCTTTGTCGTTGAAGGATACTTTCTTTGTCCGCAATTGCATTGCACCGATCTATCACCTTTTTAGCCAATTTGGCATCGGTTGGAAAGGTTGTGTTGTTTTCCTGAACTGTAGTATCGGAAGGAGGCATCTTGCTTTTTGCATCTTTTCCAATCAGCGTTACCGAATGGCTGAAAATTTTCTCGACTTCCTCCACTCCAATTCGGTGGCGGAAATGGACAAAATCACTGGGGTCAAAAGAATATTTATGCTGGAAGTAGACTTCTCCACAAAAGTATTGCTTGTCTAGAACAGCTAGAATTTCAACATTGTTGTGTTAATAATCAATTGTTCTTATATTTGAAAAGGTTCGACTAAATAATGCTGGACAAATTGATAATGTTGTATAAACGAAAATGGAAAGGATAAAATACAGAATATCAATAAACAAATAAATGTCATGAGTTTTTAACTGACTGACATTGGAAACAATAAATTTAAATGCGAAACATTAGTAACTATTTGAAAAATGTAAAAAAGTAAATGGCAAAGAAAAATTATTTGGTTTCAAATTCAACGTTTATTACCAAAGCAGCTTTTCCGGTAATTGATGCACACAATCACCTTTGGGGAAACTGGCAGGTTGAGAAAGTTCTCCGGACGATGGACGAAGTTGGGGTAATAAGTTATTGCGATCTTACTGGCAATGTACGCATTGAATTTGCCGGTGGCGGGTATGTGATCACCCCGGGAAATATTTCAGATTTTTTCGTCAATTGTTCTGAAAAATATCCGGGTAAGTTTTATTGTTTCACAATGTCAAATTTTGCTCAGCCAACAAAGAAGCCCCTTTTTGATGACCCGAAGCGTTTTGTGGTTGAGTTTATAGAAACATTAAACAATCATGTACAACAGGGGGCAAAAGGACTTAAGGTGTTGAAAGAACTTGGACTTCACTATCGGGATTCTTCAAATACACTGATTAATTGCAATGATCCCCGGTTGTTTCCGATTTGGGAAGAAGCGGGTAAACTTAAAATCCCGGTTTTAATACACCAGGCAGATCCAGCAGGATTCTTCGAGAAGGTAACTCCTGATAATGAGCATTATGAATCGCTAAAGAAATACCCTTCATGGAGCTTTGTAGATCCGAAGTACCCCCGAAAGATCGAACTGCTCGAACGAAGGAACGATTTAATCAGGCAACATCACAACACTACCTTTATTTTGCCGCACTTTGCAAACTATGCAGAAAATATTTCCTATGTATCCAGGCTTCTGGATGAACACCCGAATGTCTATATAGATTTTTCGGCAAGGCTTGATGAACTTGGCAGACAACCTTATAGTACAAGAGAGTTTTTCATAAGGCATCAGAACCGGATTATTTTTGGAGCGGATATGCCCGCAAATCTTGAGTGTTCATCAGAAATGTATCGTGCTTACTTCAGATTTCTTGAAACTTATGACGAATCATTTTATTCACCCGATTATGATGGAACATTTGAACGTTCACGATGGCCTATTTGTGGTATTGGTCTGCCAAAAGAAGTTTTGAAAAAGATATATTATGAGAATATATTAAAGATAATTCCTTCCCTGAAGATTGATTTAAAAGAATATTTACCTAAAAACTAAAAAATTACAGAATGATTAAAACTAAAGTTGGATTTATTGTTTATGGTGTGCACAAAGACGGATTGCAAGATCCCATGGGAACACCTTTTATTGATGAACAGATTGTTTCAGGAGCCAAACAAGCGCTAAAAAACAGTGGGCTCGAATTGGTTGAGTACGAATTGGTTGTTGCCACCAAGCAGGAAGCCAGGGAATGTTTCGACAAATTCAAAAAAATGAACGATGTTGATGCGGTCGTTTTGTTTTCAGGCACTTGGGTATGGGCTTCCCATCTGATTGGCGCTATCCGGGACTTTGCCACCACCGGCAAGGGAATCGTGTTGTGGACAAATCCAGGCAGTCAGGGATGGCGGCCAGTTGGTGGATTGGTCATGCAGGGCGCGTTTAAGGAAATCGGGCTAAAACACCGGTTTGTGTATGGCCGTTTTGAAGACCCCAAAGAAATTGAGAAGATCACCTCCTATTGCCGTGCGAGCGCCATGAAAAATTCACTGAACATGAGCACCATTGGTACTTTTGGAGGCAGGGGAATGGGGCAGACCTGCGGGGCTGCCGATCCTTCGCAATGGATGAAAATGTTTGGAACGGATATCGATTCAAGGGAAACTTCGGAATTACTGGATACAGCCCGAAAGATTTCCAAAGAAGAAATTGCCGAAGCCGTGAAAAGGATTCAGAAGCTCTTTCCAGAGCCAATCCCGGAAAACGAACAGGCTGAGAAATCAATCAGGCTTTATTTGGCCATAAAGAAACTCGTCAGGAAAAATGATTGGGATTTTTACACCATCCAGTCTTTCCCCGGACTTGGAGATGAATACAGCGCAACTTGTTTTGCCCAAAGCATGATGCTCGAAGACGGAATGGGTACCTCAACCCTCGGTGATTTTAATACCGCACTAACCGTTAAATGTTTGACCGATATGAGTGATGAACCGGTATATTATGGCGATTTGCAGCATATTGATAAGTCGAATAACGAAATTAAAATCATTGGCGATGGAGCATGTCCCCCATCTTTGGCAAGCAAACTCGGCCCTGCCGGATTTGCCGAACACGGAATCCCGACTGAAGGCGAAGCTGGTGGCCTTTCAATTAAACTGGTTTGTAAAGTTGGAGAGGGCGTTTTGGCCCGACTTGGACGTAATAACGGACAATTTGAAATGGTGATTACCCGTTGCAGTATCTTCGAGCCTGATGCAAGCCTAATCGAAAAGCGGAAACTGGAATGTGGCATCCCGTTCTGGCCTCACGGTTTTGTTAAAGCTGATTGCGATATTGACGCTTTGTTGCAAAACTGGAACAATGAATATGCCTGTTTGGGTTACGGAGCGCATCTTTATGAAGAACTGAAAGCATTTTGTGAACTCACCGGAATAAAAGCGATTGCTCTTTAATGGAGATCATTGAAGTCCATATTGGGAACTGGTTTGTACGATGCATCCCTGAAGATGGGGCACGTATTTCGGTCTTAAGATATGAAGGTCAGGATTTGCTGACTGCAAATCCTCCTTCTTTCAGTACTCCTGAAAAATTTTATGGCGAATATGAAACCCGTCCGGTTTATGGATATGATGATTGTTTTCCAACGGTTGATCCGTGCGTATTTTCGGATAATCCAATCGGATACCGTGACCATGGTGAATTGTGTTGGTTGGAATGGCAGGTGCAAGTAAAAGGCAATAGCTTAATTTGCTCAATAGATTGTCCCCATCCCGGGGCCAGTTTTAAACGGATTCTTGAGTTTTCAGGAAACAAATTAACCTGGAAATTTGAATTGATCAATACATCAGGCAGCAAACTCGCTTTTTTGCATGTGATGCATGCCCTGTTTCCGTTGGATCAAATCAAATCCGTTCAAATCCCGGCGTTTTCCGGATGTGTTGATGATATTCATACACTCGATCTGAATATGAAATATCCGCAGCAGGTAGCCAATCATTTGCTTGAAATTCAATCAGGCAGCTATGAAATGCTGCTGCTAAAAGAAATAGGCGCCGGTCTTGTTGCATTGGGTTTCCAGGATGATTTCAATTTGCAAATTAGCTTTGACAACGAGCTTTTCCCGACCCTTGGAATATGGTGGAACAATGCCGGATACCCTGATGAAGAAGGGTTGAGGCGCAGCGAGTGCGCATTTGAACCCATTCCGGGAACATGCAGTAATTTGTCCCATTCATTCGATAATGGAGTTTGCCTCATGCTTGAGGCCGGACAATCGATGAATTGGGAAATCAATTGGGAAATTCAAAAAAGATAAGAAGTTGTGAAAGAAAAACGATTATGGTTGGTATTCGCCTTTGTGACCGCGAGTTTTTGGGGAGTATGGGGCGCTTTTATTGAAATTCCGGAGAAATCAGGTTTTCCAACTACCCTGGGGTATGTGGTTTGGTCGTTGACCATGATCCCGTGCGCACTATTTGCATTGCACCGGATCAACTGGAAGCCCGAAACCGACAAACGATCTGTCTTTAACGGAACACTTGCGGGACTCTTGGGCTGTGGGGGCCAGCTTCTTTTGTTTCAGGCCCTGCGCCACGGCCCTGCTTATATCGTTTTTCCTATTGTGTCGCTTTCTCCGGTGATAACCATTTTCCTGTCGCTGGTATTTTTGAAAGAACGTGCTAATTTTATTCAATGGGTTGGTATTTTCTTGTCCCTGATTGCCATGTTTTTGCTTGCCAATCCGCAGGTTGGCCCTGTAAAATCAGAATCAGATGGGATAGGATGGCTCATCCTGACATTTCTGGTATTTGCGATGTGGGGCATCCAGATGTTTATGCTCAAATTCTCCAACAATACCATGAAGGCCGAAAGTATCTTTTTTTACACCACGCTCGCATCTTTCCTGTTTATTCCAATTGCGATTTACATGACCGATTTTTCGGTCCCGGTCAACTGGGGATTCCGCGGTCCGGGGCTGACGGCCATGATACAAATTTTGAATGCTATCGGGGCGCTTTGTCTCATGTATGCGCTCCGTTACGGCAAAGCCATTGTGGTTGTGCCTTTAACCGGGCTGGCACCTGTCATTACGGTCATTCTTTCCTTAATCTTCTACGCAGTAATGCCGGGCGGATTTCTGTTGGCCGGATTGGTCGTTGCAAGTATCTCAATTAGTTTGTTGTCAATATAACCCATAAAACTCACTTATGTCACTCATTCTCGAAAGAAATAAAGTCCTTGATGTATATCAGGAAGCCGCACGAAAGAAATGGGTAATTCCCACCTTTAATACGGAGAACCTAACCAATACGGAAGCGATTCTTGCGGCAGCGCTCGAATACAGCCAGTTGATCAACCAACCCGATATTCCGGTCACCATTGGGATAACCAATCAGTATAGCCATCGGAGCCAGTCGGTTTATTATACCCATACCCGGCGATGGGATATTGGACTGAAGTTGTTTCTGGCCGATATCGGAGTCCTGACAAGCAAAGGGTCTCCCTATGAAAACCTCCGGGTTATGATCCATCTTGACCATGCCCAGTGGGATACCGACAAACCTTTGCTGGCATGGGACATGGACCAGTTTTCGATGATCATGTACGATGCCTCGAACCTGCCCTTTGAAGAGAACATCAGGTTAACAGCAAAATTTGTTCAGGAAAATGGACATAAAATTGTAATCGAGGGCGCCTGCGATGAGATTGTAGATGCTACCGGCGATGAACGGAGCAGCCTGACAACCCCGGAACAAGCCATCCAATACCTGACACAAACAAAAGCCGATTTTATTGTTGCCAACCTTGGAACCGAACACCGGGCAAGCGCTTCAGACCTGAAATATCATGGCGACATGGCCAGGGAAATCAGTAAGTTAACCGGGCCTAAACTTGTGTTGCACGGCACCTCGTCGGTAGGAAATGATCAGGTAAAAAATCTTTTTACTGACGGCATTGCCAAAGTGAACATCTGGACCATTATGGAACGGGACAGTTCGCCGGTACTCTTTGAGGATATGGTTAAAAATGCTTCAAACGTAATTGGAAAAGAAAAGACTGAGGCAATGATTGAATCAGGCCTGTTAGGCAAAAATGTACTGAGGTCGGCCAAGGCATCGCTTTCACATTATACAACTGCTTACCGTCAGGATATTGTATTCGGTGAAATGAAAAAAATAGTTCTGGAATACCTGAAACTCTGGTATGTCTAAAAATTTGCTTTTGTGTCAAACCCTAAATATGAATAAAAACTGATCATTATGTATGCTAATTTATTTCAATACCGGCGATTAATACTAAGTTGCTTTTTATGTTGTTATTGTAGCTTGGGCTTTTCTCAGGCTCAAACAGCTACAGTAAAGGAATACCAGAAGGTTTTCACCACCTATCCGTTTTCAGACCCTAACCCGATTCCTAATCCATCATCAATTTATCCTTATTTCAGGTATGATGGGTACACCAATGAACCAATTAAGAAAAGCTGGAAGGTGGTTGAATTAGAGAATGATTACATTAAAGTGATGATTCTTCCTGAAATTGGGGGTAAAATATGGACAGCCATCGAAAAATCAACCAACCAGCCTTTTATCTATTATAACCATGTAGTCAAGTTCCGCGATGTTGCCATGCGCGGACCATACACAAGTGGTGGACTGGAGCTCAACTATGGCATTATTGGGCACACTCCCAACTGTGTTACACCAGTCGATTATGTAACACAAACCAATGCCGACGGAAGTGTAAGTTGCACTGTTGGCGTATTGGATTTGCTTACAAGAAGCACCTGGAGGCTGGAGATCAAACTTCAAAAAGATAAAGCCTATTTCAGTACCCGAACGTTCTGGCATAATTCAACATCCATTGCGCAACCTTATTATCATTGGATGAATGGCGGCTTCAAAGCAAAAGGGAACCTCGAATTTATTTTCCCCGGAACGAATTATATCGGCCATGACGGCGACCATCACAATTGGCCCATCAATGAAAGCAATGGGAAGAATATTTCGTTTTACGAAGCCAATAATTTCACCGGTTATAAATCGTATCATATCTTGGGAAAGTATGCCAATTTCTCTGGCGGATACTGGCACGACGATGATTTTGGAGTGGTCAGGTTTGGCCCCCACAATGATAAAGCCGGGAAAAAAATATGGATTTGGGGCTTATCCGGACAGGGAATGATATGGGAAAAAATCCTCACCGATGCCGATGGGCAATACGTTGAAATGCAATCGGGCAGGTTGTTTAACCAAAATACACGATCTGCCACAATGACCCCTTTTAAACACAGGTCTTTCGAACCTTTTTCTACTGACATCTGGACTGAATACTGGTATCCGGTACTCCACACAAAGGGGTTTGTGGAAGCAAACGAATACGGCGCCCTGAATGTTAAAAATGGGCGAGGAGTATTAAAAATCTATTTTTCGCCGGTACAGGCTATTGACGACCAACTGGAGATAACTGAAAACCAGAAAGTTATTTATAGCAAAAAGTTGCTGTTACCACCTTTGAACACCTTTGCTGATTCCATAAAATACAGTGGTAGTGGTGGGTCTTTAACGGTAACTTTAGGTGGTAATAAACTGATTTATCATTCAGATCCAAAGAGTGACGTGCTGAGCCGGCCATTGGATGGACCTGCTGATTTTAAATGGGAAAGTGCTTATGGATTATATATTCAGGGTAAAGATGCCATGGATATGAAGATGTATCCATTTGCCGAAGAGAAATTGCTGGCATCCCTAAAAAAGGATCCCAACTATTTGCCCTCTTTAATCAAACTGACAGAGTTAAAGTATCGCAATATGCTGTACCCGCAAGCTTTAGAATCGGCCAAAAAAGCGTTGAGCATCGATACACACGATGGAGCGGCCAACTACTATTATGGATTGGTAAATGCACAAATGGGGAATATGGTTGATGCCAAAGACGGCTTCGATCTGGCAACGCTTTCAACGGAATTTCGCAGTGCGGCCTATACTGAATTATGCCGGATCTACCTGAAGGAGATGAAGTTTGATAAGGCACAGGGTTATGCCGAAAGGGCTGTCGATTATAACCGGTACAACCTGGAGGCATTGCAATTACAGGTTGTGATTTACCGGTTTCAGCATAATATTGACAAGGCGAATGACGTTTTGAGAACTATTTTGTCGTACGACCCATTGAATCATTTTTCACGTTTCGAAAAATACCTTCTGAAATCGGATGAAGCCAATAAAAAACAGTTTACCTCATTAATTAGCAGCGAATTGCCGCAGGAAACTTATTTGGAACTGGCTATCTGGTATTACAATTCAGGCTGTACCTCGGAAGCTGAAAAGGTATTTTCACTTTCGCCGCAAATGCCGGAAACTATTTTCTGGCTAAGCTTTTTACGAGGGACAAAAGTAAATTGTGCAGCGATTAATCTTGCTTATTCTTTTCCATTTAGGTCTGAAACTGCTTTTGTGCTTGAACAATTGCTTGAAAAACAGCACGACTGGCTTTTGAAATATCAACTTGCACTGATTTATAAAGATAGAAACCGTGTTGAAGAGTGTGCCAAATTGCTCGTTTCGTGCGGAGATGAACCTGATTTTGCTCCCTTTTATGCTACAAGGGCTCTGGTTCTGAAAGATAAAAACGATCAGCAGGTTGAGGCTGATTTGAAAAAAGCAGTCTCTCTCGATAGCCAATGGCGCTATCAAAAGCAATTGGCAAGTTTTTATGATGATCATCAGCAGTATGATAAAGCGCTTTCAATATCCGGTGCATTTTACCAGTCCCACCCAAAGGACTTTGCTATGGGTTCTTTTCATGCGAAAAATCTTTTACTGAACAAGAAGTTCAAAGAAGCAGATGCTTTGCTTACTAAAATTGAGATTATACCTTTTGAAGGATCTATCGAAGGACGTGAATTGTATCGCGAGGCCAAACTGATGCAAGCAGCACAACTCATGCAAAAGAACAATTACAAAGCTGCTTTGAAATTCATCGGCGAAGCAAGGGTATGGCCCGAAAACCTTGGTGTAGGGGAACCTTATTCAGAAGATATCGACATGCGCCTCGAAGAGTGGATGGAATATTTATGTGATCTCCAGCTCAAAAAAACTGTTGAAGCCGAAGAATTGCTAAACCGTATTGTTAAGTTCAAACCGATTCTTGAAAATATGGTTATGAATTTCATGCCGGCAAATACATTGGTAACCGCCTGGGCGTATGAAAGATTAAACAGAAAGGCGGAAGCGGTTCAATGGATGAACAAGCAAATTCATGATTTCCCGGATAACAAGCTACTTTTATGGAGCAAGGCGGTTTTTGAAAACGACAACTCTTTCGTTCTGAAAGTGGCCGAGAAAGATGAAAACGTGCGTATCATTGAAGAATTAATTTTACAACGGAAGTAAATACCATGAACCATTACCTGGGCGTAGATATAGGTACCAGTGGCTGCAAAGCTGTAGTTTTTGATGAGAATGGGCGGCAGGTTTCAACGGCCTATCGGGAATATAATATCATCTCGAAGCATGCAGGATGGGCTGAACTCGATACCGATGAAGTCATGGAGAAATGTTTTCAGACCATCACAGAATCTGCTTCTCAACTTGAGGCTGGCTCTGTGGTTGGTTTGGGAATTTCAAGCCAGGGCGAAGCCTTTACCATGATTGACAATGAGGGGAAAGCGCTATGCCATGCACTTGTCTCGTCTGACATCAGGGCGAATGATTTGATTTTACCCTGGACTGAAAAATTCGGGGAAGAGAAGCTTTACCAGATCACAGGTCATACGCCTCATCCCATGTTCTCATTATTCAAGTTACTGTGGATGAAAAAAAACGCTCCTGAAATTTGGAAGAATACCCATCGGGTTCTGTGTTTTGAAGATCTCCTGCAATACAGGTTGGGAATAAAAAATCCATCAATGGGTTGGCCCCTTGCCGGGAGAACGATGCTCTTTGATGTGGTTAACCATACCTGGGACGATGAGATCCTTGAAAGTTTAGGATTGAGGAAAGAACAACTTTCTGTTCCGCTGCAATCAGGATCATTTGCCGGATGTGTAAATAAAGAACTTTCCAAAGCATTGAACCTGGCCGAAAACGCATTTGTTGTAACCGGAGGCCACGATCAGCCATGCTCTGCACTGGGTGCCGGTGCAATTGAGCCGGGCATTGCGGTTTATTCTTTAGGAACGGTTGAATGTATTACCCCGGCATTTGATAAACCTGTATTTACCGAAGAGCTTCGCAAAAGCAACCTTTGCACTTATGATCATACTGTGCCAGGAATCTATGCCACCGTAGCATTCAGCCTTACCGGAGGAAATATCCTGAAATGGTTCAGGGATGAATTTGGAGCCTCAGAAGTAGAGTTGGCAAAAAGAACAAATAGCAATCCGTATGATCTGTTAATGGGTCAGATGCCTGAAGAACCTTCCCGGCTTCTTGTGCTGCCTTATTTTACAGCTTCAGGCACACCTTACTTTGATGTTTCGGTAAAAGGTGCGATTCTTGGCCTTGACCTTTCTACAACGCGAGAAGAATTAATGAAGGCGCTTCTTGAAGGTGTCGCCTTTGAGATAAAGTTGAACCTGGAAATCCTCAGGCAATCCGGATATGAGGTTAATGAATTAAGGGTAATCGGAGGGGGAGCCAAGCAACAAAGGCTCGTTCAGTTAAAATCTGATGTCATTGGCAAGCCAATCACTGTCCTTGATGTAACCGAGGCAGGTTGTATGGGGGTAGCAATGCTTGCAAAAGCTTTCAAGACCCAAAAGGCCGTTGGTGACATTGCGAAAAATTGGGTCAAGCCCGTTGCCAAAGTTGAACCCAAGCACCATGAATATTATAACCAAAAATTTAACCGATATAAAATATTGTATCCTGCACTAAAGGAGCTTCATTCATCGACGGGGATGAGTTAGCAGGGTAGGGCCACGAGATCCCTTGGCCTTTACGTCTCCGGTTTTCCTAGTCGGGCTCTCCTTTTTTAGATCCCTAACCTGGACGAGCAGTGATCCTTGAAATATCAGATTCAGCAACAGTCCGTCTGGTTATGCAACGTTGTATTTATTCTTCCCATATCCTTTGTTGGATTTTGATGCAATATGGGAAAGATCTCTTCACTTTTTAGTTTCTTTGTGATTATGCATTATGGTAATATATAAAGAAAAATATTGAAGATGAAGGTATTCAAATTTGGGGGAGCTTCGGTAAAGGATGCACCAAGTGTAATCAACACAACATCTATCATTTGTAAAGAGCATGAACGACTGATCGTGGTCGTTTCGGCCATGGGCAAAACCACGGATGCACTGGTAGAGGTGACAAAAAACTATTTCAATGGTCATGTTGATGAGGCCACCCAGGGAATTATCGATTCGAGGGAATATCACCTTGAGATTGTAAAAGAGCTTTTTACCTCCGGTAATGAGAAGCTGGAAAGATCCTTGTACGAAGAGTTCGATGCACTCCTCAAAAGAATCAATATTCCGCCATCCCTCAATTATGACTTTGAATATGACCAGATTGTCTCAACCGGCGAGATGGTGTCAACGGAAATCCTGGCGAGTTATTTGAATCACATCGGAAAGATCACAAAATGGATTGACGCAGGTCACTATATCCGCACCAATGATACCTGGCGGGAGGGGGAGATAGACTGGGAACTTACCAGGAAACTACTGCCACAAGCTATTCTGTTCAATGGAAACAGCGTCTGCCTGACACAAGGATTCATTGGGGCCACCACCTTCAACCTGACAACCACCCTGGGAAGAGAAGGTTCCGACTTCACCGCGGCTATCATAGCAAATGTAATGGATGCAGAGAGTGTAACTATTTGGAAGGATGTTCCGGGTATCATGAATGCCGATCCGCACCAATATGCCAGAACTTTCAAACTTGAGACGCTTTCCTACCGGGAAGCTGTTGAAATGACCTATTATGGAGCCAAGGTAATTCATCCCAAAACAATGAAGCCATTGGTGGAAAAGCAGATACCATTGTATGTCAGATCATTTTTGCATCCGGATGAAGTCGGATCGATGATATGCAAAATCGACCACCCGATGGAGTATATTCCGGTTATTATCAGCAAAGGGGATCAGATTCTGATTACCATATCGCCGAAGGACTTTTCATTTATCGCTGAAGAGAGTATCGCAAATATCTACCGGCTTTTCTCGAAATTCAGGATGAAGGTGAATCTGGTACAGCAGTCTGCCATGAACTTCTCTTTGGCCATCGACAGGCCGGAAAGGGATTTCGATCAGATGATCCGTGAGCTTTCCGAACATTTTGTGGTTCATTACAACGACGGGCTCGAGCTGCTTACCATACGCTATTTTACACCCGAAGCTGTCGCTGAGAGTACCAATGGCAGAACCATCTATGTTGAGCAACGTACCCGGAAAATCGTCCGATTTCTGCTCAAATAACTATTGGGTATCCCTGTTGAAGGTGAGTCTTTCTCCTTTTGAATCTTCGTGGAACGTCCCTTTCTTACCAGGATGGTTGTTCTCGTAGACCATCTTTCCATTTACAAACGTGTTGGTTACAAAGTAGTAAAAGGAGTCGCCTTCGAATGGTGACCAGTTGCATTTTGCCTGGATATTTTCTTTTGAGACTGTCCACTTCCCGGCGTCAACCAACACAAGATCTGCCTTGTAGCCCTTCCTGATGTATCCGCGTTTCTCGATGCCAAACAGGTCTGCGGGTGCGTGGCACATTTTTTCAACCACCTTTTCGATGGAGATTTTTCCGTTTCTGCTCATTTCGAGCATAGCAACCAGGGAGTGTTCCACCAGCGGACCGCCCGATGGCATTTTCAGGTAGGGACGCCCCTTCTCCTCCTCGGTATGGGGGGCATGGTCGGTGGCAATCACGTCAATCCTGTTTTCATTGACAGCCTTGATCAGGCCTGCGCGGTCACTTGCCGATTTGATAGCAGGGTTCCATTTGATTTTTGCCCCATATTTTTTGTAATCGGCATCCGAGAACCAGAGATGATGCACGCAGACCTCAGAGGTGATTTTTTTGCTTTTGATAGGCGCCGATTCAAACAGGGCAATTTCGGCTGCAGTTGAAACGTGCAGGATGTGGAGCCTGGTCCCATATTTTTTAGCCAGTTCAACTGCTTTGGAAGAGGAGTTGAAACAGGCGCTTGCATCACGGATTTTGGGATGTTCGCTAAGAGGAATCTCTTCTCCATATTTTTCCACTGCCAAAGCAAGATTCGCTTGCACGATTGATTCATCTTCACAGTGAACCGCGATTAGCATTTTTGATTTCTGGAAGAGAGAAGCAAGGGTTGCAGGATTGTCAACCAGCATATTACCTGTCGATGAACCCATGAATACCTTGATGCCGCATACCTTTTCGGGGTCGGTTTTCAGTAGTTCTTCCAGATTGTCGTTTGTCGCTCCAATGTAAAATGAGTAGTTGGCCAGGGATACTTCTGAGGCCCTTTGATATTTTTGATTTAAAAGATCATGGGTGGTAGCCTGGGGAACAGTATTGGGCATCTCCATAAAGGAGGTGACCCCTCCGGCTACAGCAGCCTTTGATTCAGAATAAATATCGCCCTTGTGGGTTAGTCCGGGTTCACGAAAATGAACCTGATCATCAATAACACCAGGCAGCAAATATTTGCCGGATGCATCAATTACCTCCGAATTAGCCAATATTGCTGCAGGAACCGAATCCCTGAATATCTTTTCGATGATACCATTCCGGATCAGCAGACTGGTATCACGCAGAACCTTACCTTCATTGACAACCTTTGCATCTTTGATAATTATATCCTTCATTTCTTTTAGTATATTTTTTTATTTAGATCTTTTTTGCAGGATTTGAAAAATAGCTGGCAATTTTCATTTTGATGACCCCCTTGAAGGCTTCACCAAAAATACTGCCACTCATTTTAGAGGCACCCTCCTTGCGGTCGGTAAAGATTATGGGGACTTCAACAATCTTAAATCCAAGTCTCCAGGTTTTGAACTTCATCTCAATTTGAAATCCATAGCCTTTCATCTTGATTCTATTGAGATCAAGAGTGTCAAGGACAATACTCCTGTAACATTTGAAACCGGCGGTAGTGTCCATGATCTTCATTCCGGTGACCAATCTTACATATTTCGAGGCACTATACGACATTAATACCCTTCTCAGAGGCCAATTGATCACATTAATACCGGAGATATATCTTGACCCGATGGACAGATCGGCCCCTCCCTCGGCACAAGCATTGTATAAACGGATCAAATCATCCGGATTGTGTGAAAAGTCAGCATCCATTTCAAAGATGTACTGGTATCCGCTCTCGAGGGCCCTTTTGAATCCGGTCAGGTATGCGGTACCCAGTCCCAGTTTACCCTTACGTTCGGTCATGAAGAGTTGTGTCGGATATTTCTTCATTAATTTGCGGACAATTTCTGCCGTACCATCCGGTGAATTGTCATCAATGATTAATATATGAAAAGGCTTTGGAAGATGGAAGATTGTGCGGATCATCCGCTCAATGTTCTCTTTTTCGTTGTAGGTAGGGATAATAATGATACTGTCAGACACTTTCCTTTTGTTTCGATGAAGATGTAAAAATAATACAAAAGTGTTATTTCTGCTAAAAATTTGCTCCCGCTTATTTTTTTTATTTTTTTTAAAGGTGTATAACGTTTCAGATAGTCAAAAAGATAGCAGCGGAAATTCGTTTTTTTATAAACTATTTTATTGTATTGGTTTGTTTTGGAAATAAAAACGCATTACATTTGCACTCCCTTTCGGAGAGTCACCGGGCAGCCGGGGACGGTAGGAGTGGGGAGAAAGAAGAAAAGAGAAAGAGTTCATTGAAAGATATTGAGAAG
>JALNYZ010000099.1:703-3980 GCA_023229575.1 Prolixibacteraceae bacterium | reverse complement strand
CTTCGGGGCGCTCTGTTGAAGTCCGGATGCAGATGGCAGGGAATGGGTGACCAACGCTGGTGAAGAAGCTTGATTCTTCCGGGAGGGTACCGCTATCGGATACTACAGCAAAGGCATTCATCTGAAGGCAGTTGTAGTCGTGGAATCCCATGGGTTCCTGCTGTATGACACGTCTGTCCAACTTGAATCCACTTGAAGCTAAACGGTTGCGTGAACGTGGGTGGCAGCTGTAAAGGATTGGCATATCGTACTTCTCTGCCATGGCATTGATGGCGTTGAACAACGAGAGGAAGTTCTTTTCTGTATCGATGTTCTCTTCACGATGGGCACTCAATAGAATGTATTTTCCTTTTTCGAGGCCCAGGCGCTGGTGTACATCGCTTGCTTCAATCTCTGCCAGGTTGTTGTGTAGTACTTCTGCCATGGGTGAACCTGTTACGTAGGTACGTTCTTTTGGAAGTCCGCAATCAGCCAGGTAACGACGGGCATGCTCGGAGTATGCCATATTAACGTCGGAGATGATATCTACGATGCGACGGTTGGTTTCCTCTGGCAGACATTCGTCCTTGCATCGGTTTCCAGCTTCCATGTGGAAGATCGGAATGTGAAGACGCTTTGCTCCAATTACACTCAAACATGAATTGGTGTCGCCCAGAACCAATACAGCATCGGGTTTGATCTCTGCCATCAACTTGTAGGATGCATTGATGATATTACCCATAGTTGCTCCCAGATCGTCGCCGACTGCATCCATGTATACTTCCGGATCTTTAAGTTTAAGGTCCTTGAAGAATACACCATTCAAGTTATAGTCGTAGTTCTGACCTGTATGTGCCAGAATGGTATCAAAGTAAATACGGCATTTATTAATAACCGCAGCTAATCGTATAATCTCCGGTCGGGTGCCAACTATTATTAGAAGCTTGAGTTTGCCGTTTTCTGCAAACATTATTTCGCTATAATCCGTTCTTAATTCCATGGTTGTATATTATTTAGACGCTACAGGTTCGAAATAGGTGTCGGGGCGGTTCGGATCAAAACTTTCGTTCGCCCACATCACGCTTACCAGATCTTCCGTATCGGAAAGATTAATGATATTGTGGGTGTAACCCGGAAGCATGTGTATCGCTTCAATCTTGTCGCCGCTCACTTCAAAATTCAGTACTTCATCGCTTCCAACTTTTCTCTCTTGTATCAGCCCTCGACCGGAAACTACAATAAAGAATTCCCATTTGCTATTGTGCCAATGTTGTCCTTTGGTAATTCCGGGCTTTGAGATATTTACGGAAAACTGACCACAGTTTCCAGTCTTGAGCAGTTCGGTAAAGGAGCCTCTATCATCCACGTTCATCTTTAAAGGAAAGCATACCTTTTTTTTGGGCAAGTAGCTTAAGTAGGTTGAATAGAGTTTTTTTGTAAAACTGTTTGCCGGTATTTCCGGCATCATTAAGGTATCGGGTTGTTTCCTGAATGATTCAAGTAAAGAAACAATCTCACCCAGTGTTACTTTGTGTGTGGTTGGAACCACACAATAACGGCCGTCTTTTTTAAGAATGGCATCAATCCCATCGAATTCGCAATACTGTTCTTCGCCTTTCAATGCAGCAATCATTCCATTTACCAGATCATCTATGTAGAGTAATTCCAGTTCTACCGAGGGATCATTTACCTGGATAGGCAGGTCGTTTGCTATATTGTTACAAAATGTAGCTACCGCACTGTTATAGTTAGGCTTACACCATTTGCCAAACAGATTGGGGAAACGATACACAAGTACCTTTGCTCCGGTCTCAACACCATACGTAAAGAACAGGTCTTCGCCAGCCTTTTTACTACGTCCATATTCGGAGTTGCCGAATCGTCCGGTCAAAGAGGCCTGTTGGGAAGATGAAAGCATTACGGGACAATTGTTGCCATGTTTTTTCAATGAATCCAGTAGGGTAGAGGCAAAGCCAAAGTTCCCAGTCATAAATTCTTCCTGATCCTTGGGTCTGTTCACTCCAGCCAGATTGAATACGAAGTCGGCTTCCTTACACCATATATCCAATTCCTCGGGAGTTGAATCCATGTCGTATTCATATACTTCATCTACCGTAATGTCACCGTAGAAGCGGGCTTTACCCTCTTTTATATTATGTAATTGTGCACATAAGTTTTTTCCAACAAACCCTTTAGCACCTGTAACTAATATATTCATAATAAATTATTCTGATCTAATTTCACGCGCTTGCGCCTTGTTGATAATGCCCAGATCTTCCTGGATAAAACGAATACGCATTAGCTGCTCCTTCATTCCTTCTACATCGAGACGGGCGGTATTGTGAGAGTGATAATCTTCTATCTTGGATACTTCTTCGCTACCTTCAGTAAAGAACTTATTGTAGTTCAGGTCGCGGGTATCGCATGGAATACGGTAATAATTACCCATATCGATTGCTTTCGCCATCTCTTCGCGGGTTACCAACGTTTCATAAAGTTTTTCTCCGTGACGTGTTCCAATCACCTTCACTTCGGTCTCACCATACTTAGGGTCTACCTTCGCATAGATTTCCTTTAATGCGATGGTTAAAGTCTCTAGTGTAGCTGCTGGTGCTTTTTGAACAAACAGGTCTCCATTATGTCCATTGGTAAAGGCATAGATTACCAAATCAACGGCATCGTCCAAGGTCATCATAAAACGAGTCATGTTCGGATCCGTGATAGTGATAGGTTTTCCATCCATCATTTGCTCTACCCAAAGAGGGATAACGGAGCCCCTACTTGCCATAACGTTTCCGTAACGAGTACAACAGATCGTTGTTGCGGCATCTTCTCCCAGTTCTCGGCCTTTAGCTATAGCAACCTTTTCCATCAAAGCCTTTGATATACCCATTGCATTGATGGGATAGGCTGCTTTATCTGTAGAGAGAACAACTACATTCTTAACGCCATGTTGTATGGCACTTTCCAATACATTGCCAGTTCCCAGTACATTAGTGCGGGTGGCTTCCATGGGAAAGAATTCACAACTTGGGACCTGCTTTAGAGCTGCAGCAGCAAAAACGTAATCTACACCGCGCATCGCTACATCCACACTGTCCTTATCCCGAACGTTACCAATGTAAAATTTTACTTTAGGGTTTTGCAAGCGATGACGCATATCATCTTGTTTCTTTTCGTCCCGACTGAAAATACGAATTTCTTTGATATCAGAATCAAGGAATCTGCGAAGTACCGCATTACCGAAACTACCTGTTCCGCCTGTTATCAACAGGACTTTATCTTTAAAGATTGACAT
>JALNYZ010000099.1:0-693 GCA_023229575.1 Prolixibacteraceae bacterium | reverse complement strand
AATATATTAGTATATTTTGTTTTATTTTTCTAATCCATAATATTTGGCATACCACATGCCAAATGCTTTTAATCCATCATGAAGTGACGTATTAGGTTTAAAACCAAAGTCTTGTTCCAATGGCGTAGTATCTGCAAACGTAACAGGAACATCTCCCGGTTGCATAGCAACTAACTCTTTATGAGATTCAAAATCATAATCTGAAGGCAAAACCTTAGCTGCTATAAGTTCTTCTTGCAATATAGTTACAAAGTCTAAAAGATTTTCAGGACAATTATTACCAATGTTATACACCTTATATGGTGGAATTGGTAATCCATCTTCACCACTTTGCTTTTCTGGAGCATGTTGTATGATGCGAACAACACCCTCTACAATATCATCTATATAAGTGAAGTCACGCTTGCAGTTGCCATAGTTGAATATCTGGATTGTCTTGCCCTCTCTCAGCTTATTCGTGAATCCGAAATAGGCCATATCTGGCCGGCCTGCAGGACCATAAACGGTGAAGAATCGTAGGCCTGTAGATGGAATATTGTAGAGCTTGCTGTAAGCATGAGCCATCAGTTCGTTGCTCTTTTTTGTAGCAGCATAGAGGCTAACCGGGTTATCTACATTGTCGTCTGTGCTGTATGGTACCTTTTTGTTAAAACCATAGACAGAAGAAGACGAAGCGTAAATTAGGTGCTCGAC
>JALNYZ010000098.1 GCA_023229575.1 Prolixibacteraceae bacterium | reverse complement strand
ATAATATTCATGAGTTCTTCTACCTCATTCTTTGTCAGTTTAATCGTGTAATGTATCATTTGTATAGTTTTTACAAATGTACAAAAAAACATTTATTACGTCATAATATATTTAACTTAACACTAGAATCAGGGAAAGGTGGATTTTCGTGAAATTGGTCAATTTCATTGGATAGCATAGTATTGTATGCTGCACTTCCTGAGAAGTAATCTGATTTCTTGATTCCTGAATTAAAGTATCCGTTTGGTTTTGTACTGCGATAGTAATCTTTTTCTATATAAAAAGCCTGATGACCTATAGCGGAAATGCTCAAAGTGTCACTCGGTTCCATAAAGGTAGTTAAGGTTTTGTTCCCAACCTGAATTTTTAGACGAAGTGGCCTTTTCAGAAAAATGGGACAGGTGAACGAACCATCATTGTTCGTTCGGAATTGTTTTTCAGTAAAATACAAATCTGAATTCGAACCCAACATGTTGATCCTAATTTTCTGATTGATTTGGTCCTTCATTTTCCCCTGAATAATCGTATTGTTTGGTAAAGGAAAAGAAGCATCGGTTAAACGTAATTTGATATCAGGCGTTTTAATCAAAAAAGGAACTCCATTTTTCATAATATGTCTGCCCTTGTTTGGTAGAGTGTCTTCAAGTATCAAAACCTTTAAGAACTCATTCATCCACCATGCATCCTGCAATTCCTCTTTATAAATAAATTGATAATTTGCTCCATATGACGATTTTATTGTAGTTAATGTTACTGCTTTATTGTTACTGTAAGCTGAAAAATGAACAGCTTTTCCTCTTGGAGTCACTTCCATGATTATCTGATCCTTGATGAAAGGATTTGTTTTGTTTTCCTCAAATTCCGGATAGTAGGAGTCGAATCCCAAGTAATATTGTCCGAATCTCTTCTTGATTGTGTAATGATCTAAACTTATCAGGTATTGCTGATTGCCATTTGTCAGTTGTTTTTGCAATAGATAATTTATGAGAAAGGAAATCTCTTTAACTTCCTTTTGCTCCCGGTCACTCATTTGAAGGGTTGTATGAAGGTTTTGTTCAACCTGTACCTCAAACCAATCTCCTTCTTTGAGACGAAAACGTCCTTCCGGCTCTTGGGCAACCAGGTTGGAGGATAGGAACAACAGCCACCCGAGTAACAGCGTCAATGTTCGTTTTTTCATAGCATATAAAGTTTTTAAAATTAATGATTTTAAACAAAGGAGGTCAAAGATTTACTATTCAAGGGGACCACTTTGTAATCAGCGGTTGTGATCTATTATTTGGAAGATTCCTACTGATGCCAGTAATTGATCTGTGAGTTCCGTTTAAAAAATTGAGTAAATTTGTAATGAAAATGTAAGTTATGGGATGAGTCCTGATTAATAGGAATGAATTCCTTCTGCCTGTTAAAGAAAAATTGTAAAACATGAAAAAGATAAGCTTCACTGCAATTATAGAAGAAAGTTCAGATGGCTGGTTTGTGGGTCAAATAGAAGAGTACCCTGAAGTTATTTCTCAAGGGAAAACCATTGATGAACTTAATGAGAATTTGGTGGATGCATTAAGTCTAGTAATGAAGACGCACAAGGAAACTACACAGGAACTTTATTTAGGTAGAAAAACAATTCGAAGGAAAATAGCTTTTATCTAATGAAAAGGGCTGAATTCTTAAAGCATTTAAGAAAATACAATTGCAATTTGCTTCGTGAAGGAGGACGACATAGTTTATTCGTAAATTCCACAAATGGTAAACAGGCTGCGGTACCACGTCATCCTGAGTTGTCTGATTTATTATGTACTATAATCTGCAAGCAACTTGAAATCCGAGCGATTAAAAAATGAATATCAGACAAAAACCCGATTGGCTGAAAATCAAACTTCCTACCGGGGCAAATTACAGACAGGTCAAACAAATTGTCGAAGGAAATCAACTTCACACGATCTGCTCAAGCGGTAAATGTCCCAACATGGGCGAATGCTGGGGCGCCGGCACTGCAACCTTCATGATTTTGGGAGAGATTTGTACCCGCTCCTGTAAATTCTGTGCAACCCTATCGGGAAAGCCACTGGCTCCTGATGCGGATGAACCTGCCAGGGTAGCCGAATCGATCCGGTTGATGGGGTTGAAACATGTGGTGATTACTTCGGTTGATCGTGATGATCTGCCGGATGGCGGAGCCTCTCACTGGGCAGCAACGATCAATCAGATACGTAAGGTTAATCCGGAGATAACCATAGAGGTATTAATTCCTGATTTTGACGGGAAGCCGGAACTGATTGAATTGATCGCTTCGGCAAAGCCTGATATCATCTCCCACAACATCGAAACGGTTGAGTGGCTTACTCCTTTGGTCAGGAGCCTTGCAAAATACAGGACCAGCCTGAAAGTGGTCGAAATGATCGGAGCTTTCGGACTGGTTTCCAAATCCGGGATCATGGTTGGCCTGGGTGAAACTACGGATGAAGTATTGCAGTGCATGGACGACTTGAGGCAGGTAGACTGTGAAGTTTTAACCATAGGTCAGTACCTTCAGCCGACGAAGAAACATCTGGAGGTGGTCGAATACCTGCATCCCGACCAGTTTGCCTATTTCAAAAGAGAGGGGTTGTCCCGTGGATTTAGGGTGGTTGAGAGTGCTCCACTTGTTCGATCTTCCTACCATGCTGAAAAGCATTTGATCAAAACTTAGCTAAAACAATTTTTTATTGATGAAAACCTTGCAATTCCTCGATCTTGGACTATCCGAATATGGCATAACCTGGGACAAGCAGGAGTCGCTGATGAAAGAGATCATTGACTTGAAGCTACTTAATCAGAACCTTGCAGAGCACACACGGATCGTCACACCCGGATATCTTCTTTTTGTCGAACATCCGCCGGTATATACGCTTGGGAAAAGTGGGGAGACCCACAATCTTTTGCTGAGCAGTGCCCAGTTGGCAGATAAGCAGATTAGTTTCTACAAAACCAACAGAGGGGGAGACATCACATTTCATGGTCCCGGACAGCTGGTTGGTTATCCAATTCTGGACCTTGAAAACTTTGGAATCGGATTGAGACAATATATATATAGTATAGAGGAGGTGATTATTCGTGCAGTTGCGCAATTCGGCATCACTAGTTCACGTGATCCCCAAGCCACCGGTGTATGGCTTGATGTAGGTGATCCGGCAGCACGTAAAATCTGTGCCATTGGTGTTAAGAGTTCCCGGCACGTGACCATGCATGGCTTCGCGTTGAATGTAAATACCGATATGGATTATTATCGTTACATACATCCATGTGGAATTATCGACAAAGGCGTAACCTCCATGGCAAAGGAGTTGGGAAAAACTGTCAATATGGAGGAGGTAAAGAAAACGGTATTGGATGCTTTCATTGAGATTTTCGATGCAGAAGTTAATTTTTTACTACCGTGAAAGCCGTACGATCTGCAGTTTTCGTTTCTTTAAACGCTTAATTCAGTTTGTATATAATTGATTTTTAAATCAGTAATTAGTATTTTCCTTATCTCTCAAAAAAAGTCCATTAAGGTATTGTGCATAATAAAAAGTCTCTATCTTTGCACCCACGTTTAAGGGCAGGAAATGGGTTTAGGTCCATTAGGTTTTTAAGCCAGGTTCATTGAGAGGGGCATTTTAGAATTGACAATTTGATTGGATAAGCACCGGTATTGCGAAAGATATAGATAAAAAAACCTATAAAAAGGTTTGTTTAGGAAATAAAAACGCATTACATTTGCACTCCCTTTCGGAGAGTCACCGGGCAGCCGGGGACGGTAGGAGTGGGGAGAAAGAAGATAAGAGAAAGAGTTCATTGAAAGATATTGAGAAGAAGGTAAGAAGAGAAGATACTAGGTTCTGAATTGAAAGCCATCAGCGATGTAGGCTTGCTATTCTGTGAAAAACTTTGGTAATAGAAACCAAAGCCTGAGGTTAAAAGGATATATATTAAAATTTTCTATACAACGGAGAGTTTGATCCTGGCTCAGGATGAACGCTAGCGGGAGGCTTAACACATGCAAGTCGAGGGGTATGAGTAGCAATATTCA
>JALNYZ010000097.1 GCA_023229575.1 Prolixibacteraceae bacterium | reverse complement strand
AACGAGAAATTTTTGAAGCAGTACAAAAAAAATCAACAAAAAAGCTTATTCCTGTAAATCCAACAAATATAGAAACAGTAGTAAATAAATTATCATAATATGTCAAGATTTGAATCATCTAGATTTGTCCGAAATCCAAAGGTTATGAATGTTGATGTGTTGAAATCAGCATGTGAATCTTTAGGTTGGACATACTTTGTAAAAGCAAACGAACTTTTAGTTACAGATGCAAAACAAAACGCAAAATTGTATGGTGAGTTTGCTTTAAAAATGAACTTACAAACTAATGAAGTTACATACAACACCTATTATATGCCTGACGCTGCAAAAAAAGTTATTGAACTTCAAGAGCAATTCTATACACTAAACGCCTTGTATTCCAAAAATTCCTTAGTTCAAGAATTTAAGAAGAAAGGTTTTACGTATAAATCTAATGATCATTTTACACCAACATCAGAGGAGACATACTGTTTTTTTATGGTTGGGAGATCTATAGATAAGAATGAAGACGAACCAGTAGCTCAGATAAAATTTACAATATTGAAGGATGGTACAATTGTAACAGATTCAGATTATCTTCCAAATGATGTAAATGAAAGAGCTCATGATGCAATGGATATTTTGGAACAACTTCTTGGGAATAAGAGAGTCATGACAAAAAAAACAAATATACCCTCTAAATATTTAGCTAAAATGAAGTCACGGAGAATAACTAATCAGACTATAAATCAAAAATAGAATGGAAGCAATTTATTCAAAAATTAAAGATATGCTAAGGGCATATTATCCTGTGCTATACCTAACTAGTTTTGAATACGATAGAACAAAGCAGAAGTTAAATGGTATTATTGGCAGCCTTCGTACTGAAACATCTTCGTTAATTAGAGTATTCACATGGAATTGTGTAAATGGATTGAATGAAGAAGCATCAAATGGCGCAAAATATTTAGGAGAGGAATATGATGAGCCTGAGATGACATTGAAGTTTATTCTCCAAGACAACGAAAGTAGTAAAGATATATTTATTCTGGAAGACTTTAGTAATCACATTGATGAGGATAAAGTAAAATATTATATTCGATCTATTGCTGAAAGAGCTCGACATACAAATACTCATGCCATTATTTTATCTGCAGTATATAAACTTCCTGTTGAATTGGAAAAGTATGTAACGGTTCTGAATATTCCTCTCCCAGACAGATATGATATGGAAAGAACATTGGGGGTCGTTGAACGTCAATGCAAAATTAATCTTTCTGTAGAAATGCGTAATAGAATGATTGATGCAGCTTTAGGTATGACCTCCATGGAGGCTGATTTAGCTTTTTGTCTTGCCGCTGTAAAAGATGATTTGGATCAAAACGCACCATATACAGTTTCATCTGAGAAAGAACAGATTATTAGGAAATCCGGAGTACTAGACTATTTTCCTAAGAATGAAAGTCTTAAAGATGTAGGTGGTATGGAAATATTAAAAAACTGGCTTTCAAAAAGACAAAAAGCTTACGAGAAGAAAGCAAGAGATTTTGGTTTGCAAGAACCCAAAGGCCTTTTGTTATTGGGCGTTCCTGGTTGTGGTAAAAGTCTTACAGCAAAAAGTATTGCTTCGTTTTGGAATATGCCTTTGCTTCGCTTAGATATTGGTAAGGTATTTCAAGGTCTTGTTGGTAGTAGTGAAGATAACATAAGAAAAGCCATTGTGACAGCAGAAGCTGTTGCCCCATGTGTTTTATGGATTGATGAAATAGAAAAAGGACTTAGTGGTGTTCAGTCTAGTGGCTCCACTGATGGTGGTGTTACTTCACGAATATTCTCTACGATTTTAACTTGGATGCAAGAAAAGACCTCTCCGGTATTTGTAGTTGCTACGGCAAATAACATCAATCTTTTACCTCCGGAATTATTACGTAAAGGACGATTTGATGAAATTTTCTTTGTTGATTTGCCAAATGAAAAGGAAAGAGAGAATATATTTTCTATTCACCTACAAAAAAAAGGACAAAATCCATCTCAATACCCATTAGAGATGCTTGGCAAAAAGACAGAGGGCTTTAATGGAGCAGAAATAGAGGAATGTATAAAAGAAGCTATGTTTGCTGCATATGTTGCAAACCCAGAAAAGCCTAAATTAGAGGGTAGTCATTTAGTAGAAGCAACAAACAAAACGATTCCTCTTTCAGTAACAATGAAAGAGCAAATTAGTTCTTTAAGACAGTGGGCTGCTACTAGAGCAAAGAATGCATCTGAAATAGCTAAATCTGAAAGCGTTTCTGATAACCAACCGATATTATTGACGAGACCTGAACTAGAACTTGAGAGATCATTTGATTTAACTTCCAAACAGGACAAATCAATCTAATAGATAGTAAGCGTTCGGTAAATGGAATGTTTTTAAATTATTGCTGTCCGATAAAACTCGATAAGTGTAATAAAACATATCTCGGCTACTGTTTTTCAGTAGTCGAGTTCCTTTATTATAAATCCAAGCCCCCCTTAGTCAAACAGTGATAGTTCTGGAGGTATATCTGATGTATCCTCCAGACTAGCTTCCCAGTCTTTTTCCGGGTGATGAACAGACTGTAAAAATCCACATACTACATAAGCGTTATTCTAACCATCGTTGCAAGTCCGGAAAAGCTCCACGAACGCGTCAGCTCTTTTTGCATTGCCATTAATAGAATGAATATATCACACCAAATGTGCCACTTGTATCACTCACAAATGTGCCGGATATATCATTCTTAATAATTGTGTATTTTAATTTTACCAACAGAATCCGGAATGGAGACTAAACTTCGATCTATCTGTATTAATTTCTCTTTGCCTCTGTCTCCTGTTATGTAATAGTGTTTTGCATAGTTATCGGAGATTTGGCTAACAAAAGCTTCTCTTATCCTGGATATTTTTTCGTTTACAGACTGGTCTATTGGTGAGCACATTCGCTTAACGCTGTCATTCATGTCCGATAGGTTTTCACGGTTTGAGATTATTTGATAGATTTTCATTAATTCCGGCTCAAAATCATAGAGCTGCTTCAATATGATTCCTTCCGGATGGCGTAGAAATAAAATATACAGTGCCTTTGGTAATGTTGTCATCTTTATTTCAACGTTCTTATAGTCCGGGAGATATATTTTAAACTCCGAATCCATGCACAATCTGCTTATTTGAATAGCTTCCTGGTTGTTAGTTGTTTCATCAATGAGTTTACTTAGCATCTCCCGGATTAGAATTTCGTAGTAACCCAAATTCTTCAACTCTTCAATATTCTTTTTTATCTTTTCAATCGTATTGCGTTCTCTGTGGTAAAGCTTGTGAAGATCTTCCTTTACTTCAATATCTTCGTCAAACAGGGACTTCCTTGCCGTATTACTATGAAGCCGTTTTGAGAATATTTCGTCTTCTAATTTTCCTCCTTTTCCCAGTTTCCGATCAATCTCGTTTGGTGTAACTAAATCTGTCTTTATTTTTATTGTTGGAGTGATTGTTATGCATGAAGCATAATCTGCAATCTGTTTTTTTAAATAGTCGGATTTTACTAACGGCAAATATTCGAAAATGAAATTGCCGGCCTCATCTGTATCAGTTGATATCTTTAATAATCCGGGCTGAATCTTTCCTGAATAATTGAAAGAAGTAAATAACTTTCGTGAATGAATAGCTGTACTTTCTTTTATTTCTATTTTATGATTAATAGGAGTCCGATTAGTATTGGAATAAGGAAGAAAATAATTTATCAAACTTGTAAATTCCTCTGTAGAAGATAGAATGTCATCCTGAATGATGGGGAGATAAATGAAATCCAGCTCTTCCGATCTTTCTTTGAAGATAGATGTGATTTTATCAAAATTATTTTCGATGTATTGGTTGAAAAAGGTATCATAGCTACCTTCTACATAAATAATTTGGTTGGAAATTAAACCAAATGAATCCGATGCCACCAATCGAATGGCATTACACGTTTCTTTTCTCTTAAAAATATTCCAGATAGGCATAACTTTCATTTAATGTTTACGGAGGCAAAAATAAGCTTTAATTCCTTATTGCCAATTTTTTTGCAAGCTTGCAAAAGTTGTTTCCCTATTTAAATAATCTCGATTTTTGCACTAGTTATTTACCTAATAAAAAGTATAAAAATGAAAATGAATGCATTTAA
>JALNYZ010000049.1 GCA_023229575.1 Prolixibacteraceae bacterium | reverse complement strand
AATATTCATGAGTTCTTCTACCTCATTCTTTGTCAGTTTAATCGTGTAATGTATCATTTGTATAGTTTTTACAAATGTACAAAAAAACATTTATTACGTCATAATATATTTAACTTAACACTAGAGTATTCCGTGTGTTCTCAGTATTTCGGCCAGATCGGCGTGTTTTTTTGAATATTCCCGAAGTGTTATGATCAGGTTGCGACTATTTGCTTCGGCTCTCGATGATTGTTCCAACGCAGGTTGCATGGCAGTGCGGCGATCCCAAATCATGTAGCCGAGCATGAAAAGGAACAAACTAATTAAGATACCAAAACCCCAGTAAAAAAGGGTTTTTAAGTCATCAAGTTGTCTTTGCTGACTTTCAAACCTCACCTCCATCTTGTCATTGAGTGCAATTAATTTGGCCTCAAGTGTATTCAGCTTGGCTTCGGTAAGTATGGCGCGATCGCGGTCGGCAAGGGTATAGGGCACAACGACTTGCTGCTCCTGGGCTTTAAGTACCCCGGAGAAAAGCAACACAAAAGCAAGAATGAGCAAATTCTTCATGACATTTTATCTACCACGAAGTTACGGTAAATATTCGAAATATTAAAATCAAGATGTCGGGAGATTAGTGATTGGGCGACCACCCCTCGGCTCCGCTCGGGGACCGGTGCGTTTCCCCTCTTTCCGTCCTGATTTTTGTTTGAATTTTTTGTGAATTTTTTTTAGGGCTAGAAGGGGATTCAATAGTGATATTTACATTGCAGGATAATTATTCCACTTTCCGAAATAACCTGATAAACAAGGCGGTGTTCTTCATTTATTTGTCGTGACCAACAACCCTTTAATTGATGTTTTAATGGCTCCGGCTTTCCAATACCTTCAAAAGGGGTCCGGTCTATACTTTGAATTAGTTCATTTATTTTCTTAAATATTTGCTTATCAGTAGTCGCCCACTCTTTATAGGAGTCAAAAGCTTTGGGGGCAAACGTGATATTGTGTATCATGCACTGAGCATTTTTTCATACAATTCTTCAAACTCTTTGCCTGTAAAGCGGATCAGGTTTTTATTCTGTTTCACTTCTTTAATTGCCTCCAACAATTTCTTTTTGTTGGCAGGCGAATTCAGGAGATAATCCGTTTCGTCCTGCGTTGGTTTAATGGATATTTCTATTTCCCTATCTTTGAAAAGATTCTTTACCGAGTCGATAAAACTTCTGTCCAATTCTTTTGCTTTTAATTTGAATACCGTTTCCATAAAAATATATTTTTACAAAAATATAAAAATCATTATGAATATTTCTGGATTATAAATAATGATTTAATCGCCAGGAGGATTTTCAGCATAGAAGAGTGTTCACAGATAATTATCCCACAGATCCTGCAGATGCGGCCATCTCCTCGTCTATCTGTCCTTCAATCTCGTTTCACCGTTTCCCGTTTCATTTCTTTTCGCATTCGCTCTTCCGTCCGAAACGATCCGATAACGTTTTTTATAAATGCTACCGCGGACGGTGAACCCCGGGTAAGGAATGCAGCAGGAAGAGCCGTCCGTGAATGAATTTTGAGAAATGAGTTTATCAACATTTCGGACGGAAGACGCGAATGAAGAAGAGAAATTGCGAGGGTGGGATTATTTGTGTTTATTAAGGATGTTCTGACATCGTTCTATTATTTGCCTTAGCGCATCCAGCTTATCGAATAAAAGATTAATCCCTTCAATTCGTTCTATAAGGGAGGCCGGATATTCATGGGCAATGTCATTTCTGATTTTTCGCAGTTGTACCCAACTAAAAGCAGAATCCATGATTTCCAATTTTTCGAGCCTGTTTATATATCTATAAATGCATGGTCTGTTACCGGTTCTGCCAGTGCTTCAAGTGTCAGTGGAAACAAACGCGAACCCATTGTATCCTGTAATTTGGAGAAACGAAAAATATATTGATCCAGGAAGCCAATCGTTTCATCGTCCATGCGGTAATAGTTATCTCTGTTTAAAGGGATAAATGCCTCAACTTTTGATTTGGCAAATGTCATTCGTTTTAAATGAAGCGCACATGTATCAAAAGTTTGGATTAAACTTTCGTTCAATTCAGATCCAATCATAGTTCAACTCCCGTTAATAGTGCTGTTTTTATAATCGATAAATGATTATTGTATTGGGTCCTCACCAACAAATCGATTTTTTGTTCACCAAGCAGGAAGTCAAGTTTCCCGAGAAATTCAGCTTTCTTTAACATGATTTCTTTGGGCGCCTGCTCTTCCTGTAAATTAATATACAGATCGATGTCTCCACCTTTCTTTGAATCATCGGTTCTGGATCCAAATAAGTATATATGTGTTTGATTACCCCATACTTGGCAGGCGACACTTTTAATTGTTTTAATTTCAGATTTTGAAAGCCTCATTTTTTTGTTTTTACAAATGTATGAATTGTGTCGGAAATTATAATCTTCATTCCCGTCTTTCCGTCCGAAACGATCGGATAACGTTTTTATAAATGCTACCGCGGACGGTTGGTCTTTTGGCATTCTGATCCCCCGGTTTTTGATTTAGCAGAGACTATTTTTGCATAAACATCAACCATTTTGTGACCATCATCATATATTCTCACCAAGTTGAGGTGCGTTTGGGTGTCCCAACGAGAAAAACAGGAGAGACCGCATCATTAGAATCCAAGCCAACATACTTCTGGGTTTTGCCGTGTGGAATCGGCTCAATAGTTGACCGTATTCTTCCTATGAAACTAAAATTTTTTCATCAATCACCTCCGATTTTGGCCCATAATATTCCCAGATATTCATGAAATATAGTCTCCATAGAATGAATATTTGTAGATGAAGGAATAAAGAACCAATTTTGATCCTGTTTTTGATTCTGTTTGATAATGAAATTTGTTGGCGAAGGAATTGGATTTAGCCCTGCATGACGGAAGTGCATAATGGCTCGAGGCATGTGGGCTGCATCTGTGACGAGGTAAAGTTTATAAGTTGTCCCAAAGCGTTTGAAGTATTCGGTTGCTTCAGATTTGGTTTTCCAGGATTAAGTGATGGTTGCTGTAGCTGCGGTGTCGATCCCCAGTTCCTGGGGGGATACCGGTTTTCAAAGGATGCTATGAGCCTGTGTGTTAGAAAAGGAGTGCTGATCAGAAAGAACCAAAGGAGAGAGAATCCCAATAAAAATCTGGCCATCTTCTTTTTGCCTCTCCATTGGAACAGGCATGCCGCTATCAACAGGAGTCAAAGAAGGGGCAGGGGTGGGTTGATGAGGCCCGTTCGAATACTTAATGAAGCAAGAGCGAGTAGCTACCCGCAAATCAGGTTGATCAAGTGGCACAAATTCTGCCTTGTTTGCTGAATGTTAGTGGTATAGGATGAAAATAAATTGATTTTTTCTTGGAGGTGATGAAAATATTTCGTAGCTTGGTTGTGATTTTCGGACATGAACATCCGTTGATCACTGAATCTACCTACTTCTCCTGACCTGCATTTAAGACCCTTAGTCAAATTCGACTGTAAACTGGAGTTGTCTGGTTCATTCTCCTGGGAAACGGGTTTTCGTGTTTATTTATTCACTATTAAATTATTAAGTGATGGAAAAAACCAAAATCAACAAGGGACGGATGTACCATTCGTCGGATCTTGTACTGGAGAAGTTTTCGGGTCTGTTTGCAGACCATGCCGGGTTGAACCAGGCCCACCGGCAGCTCAAAAGCGGCATCTCAATGATTGATGAGGAGCAGAAGTTGCAGGTAGCAGACAGCAAGGGGCTTACAGAGAACAAAGAGCTGCTGCGGGGAGGATTGACGCGGGTCATGCTGAAATTCTCCCTGGCGCTTAAGTCCCTGGCAACTATGCAGCAGAACATGGAGCTGCTTGTCAAGGTCAGTTTCCGGATTACGGACCTGAACCGTTTGCCCGACCCTATTCTTGTCGATGTGAGCAGGATGTTGCAGGAGCAGGCCAATCCGAGGCGGGAAGAGCTGATCAAATTCTTTGTAACAAAGGATGATTTTGAGCAGTTGGAGACCCTGCTTGCCGGATTTAAAGGGGCTATTCCACAAAAGCGGTTGGCTGTCACCGTAAGTAAATCATCTACCCATAAGATTGGGGAGGTGTTTGAATCGCTTGACAGGTTGCTGAAAACGGAGATTGATGTTTATGTGGCACCATTTCAGTTCCAGCATCCCGATTTTTACAGTGAGTATTGCAATGCCCGGATCATCGTGGGATACACCGGGCGCGGCAGTGGCAAGGACGGGCAGGAGATGCTCAACCAAACAGCTGCTATTGCCTGATAAATAAGAGACTTTCAAATCCGTAATGTATAAGTTGTTCTTTTGAAGTCCGTTAGTAAATTTAAAGGCCAATCGATTGATTCGATTGGCCATTTTTTTCTCATTTTGCACCATTACTAACCGAAGATAAAGCAATGGCCATTTTAGATCAAACATTGACCATCTAAATCGAAACATTGACCATCAACGATCAAACATTGGACATCTTTGCTCAAACATTGGAGGCTCAACATGACACAATGGCAGTTTTTGCTTCAACAAAAGGCCTTTAGGTGAAACATAGGAGGTTTGAGGTCAAACATAGAAGATTCGATTGCAAACAAAGAGGGTTCATGACCCACCCCTGACCCCTCCAAGGAGGGGATGGCTTCGCAAGGCAGTTGTGGCGCTGAGTCTTGGACCCACCCCTGACCCCTCCCAAGAGGGGATGGCTTCGCTCTACTTTTGTATTCCTATCCATCACGCTACAGGGCACCTCCCCTCCCGGGAGGGGTAGGGGTGGGTCGTCGAGGCTTGTTCAAATTTAATTCGTAATTAGCTTCGCTGAACTTCGTTTCGTAATTACCCCAGCTCCTCCGGCCTTGCAGGCAGATCTTTGAAAACTTTATAAACTAACTCACTTTTCGGAAACAAGATGACCCAGGCCGTCAGGAAGATAAGCATACAATCGGTATAGAAGGAAAGGTGTTGCTGGTACCAAAGTTCCAATTCGCCTTTGTATGGTGCTATATGTAGTTTGTAAAATTCATGTTTGTCGCCGGTTGCATTGGATATCCATTTTTCTTCATCTCGAAAAATGATGGAACCAATACCTGTGATTCCAGGGTTTGAATTGTAAATAACCGCTTGCACATGCTGCGGGAATTTGAAAAAATCGACGTCCATTTGAGGTCTTGGTCCTACAATTGACATGTTGCCTAACAGCACATTTACTATTTGAGGCAATTCATTGATTTTTGTCTTTCTAAGAAACCTGCCAAATGGTAATACACGGGGGTCATTTCGAATTGTCAGGCTACCTGTACCCATTTTTGAGGAATTTTTCACCATGGTTGCGAACTTCCAGATTTTAAAACGCGAATTTTTGTAGCCCACACGGTCTTGCAGGTAGATTATTTCGTGTTCTCCGGTTAAAAGCAAGATCAAACAAACAGGAATTAAAAAAGGAGACAGAAAGATGATCGCAAGAAGCGACAGAATCAAATCTTTCATTCGTTTGAAGAAGTATTTGTACATGTATCAAGAGAATTTAGGCTTTGGACAAAGCTACAAATGTTTTTGGGTCGGAAAACATCCGTGGGGGGTAACAAAAACGGCGATTAAAAAATCGCCGCTCCTGTTTACATCTTCGAATCGAGTCCTTTGCCGGTTTCGATGTGTTCGAAATTGGGCAGGTACTCTTTCAGGATATGAACGATGGCTGCTTTGGTTACATTCTGGGAGGCAAACAGCGTTTGTAACTGACTAAAGATGGCATCAATTTCCTCGATGCTTCTTTTTTTTGAGTTTTTTACGACGCCAAGGTTGACAAAGGAATCGTTGTCGAGTAGCTCTTTCTCCGTGTAGAACTCTTCGAAGGATTTTTCACCGTCAGTATCAGAACCAAAGAAGTAGATGGGATAAGAAGGAGAGGGCGACACTTCGACTTCGCTCAGTGCAAGTGGGGCGAAGGGGCGAGGGGGCGACTGGGAGACTTGGGGACTGGGGGAATTGTGGATCGGGGGACTTGATAATTGTAGCGCCTTCAATTTAGCTTCTTCTTCGGATTGGCAGATGTCTGGTGTATAACCGAGTTCGTGCAGCAAGTCCAGGGCAATTTGGTCGAAGGGGATCATATCGCGCTCCTCGTCGAGTTTGGGAAAGAAGATATCGCCCGATTCGCCCATAACGGAGGCGAAGAGGCAAAGTTCTCCGGACTCCTGCGGGGAGACAAAGAAGCGGCGAATACCCAGCGGGCAGGACCAGGGTTGATTTTTGTTCAACCTTTCCAGGAAACCCAGTGGCAAGCTGCCGTTGGAGAAGGCGACATTGGCAAACCGGGCCGTTTTGATGGGCAACCGGTCTGAATAAGCCATAATCAACTCCTCCATCAGTTTCTTGCTGGCCCCCATGATGTTGACGGGGTTGGCGGCTTTGTCCGTGGAGACGCAGAAGAAGTGTTCAGGGGGAGTCTCCAGCAACAGATCCAACAGTTTGCGGGCACGCAGCACATTGTTTTCCACCATGGCCTCGATGGAGAAGATATCCTTCTCACTGCGTACATGTTTGTGGGCGGCAAAGTTGGCTACAATATCAAAGGGGCCGTGGTGCCTGAAGATTTTTTCGAATACGGCATCCCCGAAATTGACCGGATAGGTGATAAAGTCGTTGGGGATGTTGTATTCGCTGGAGCTTCTCAGATCCCTCACCAGCTCAGTCAATCCGTTTTCGTTGATATCAACCACCACCAGTTTGGTAATGGAAAATTTCAGGATGGCTTTGATGTAGGAGGAACCGATGGTACCTGCACCGCCAATCACCAGTGCTTTTTTACCGTTGATGCGGTGGTTGAGCGCTGCATTGTATTCAAGAAAATCATCAGCTAAAAGGCTTTTTAAACGTTTTGTGACGAATGTTGATATGAAGTTGTCGAGGCTGAAGTTGGTTGGCATCTTGTTTAGTACTATACGATGATAATTTTTTCAAAATCATTGAACTTAATCACGCTTGTATTTTCAACTTTATGGAGGACCAATAAATCGTTATCGCCCGTAATTAAAAAGTCAGCATTTGAATCTATTGCCAATGAAATGAGGAAATTGTCTTTTAAATCTCTGCAAATATCAGTTTTTGTTTTGAGGTCAACATTTACTGACGATTCATCCAGCAACTCAAAAAATTCAGTGATTTGTTCTGATGTGAAATATTTCTTAATTTTTGGTTTTTCGAAAACCAAGTTTAATTCCTGAATTTGCTCTTTGCAGGTTATAATTACAACTGTTTTATTGTCGATATAATTTTGAAGGCCTTTTAGTGTTTTTCCTATCAGGAATGAGATCCAAATATTAGAATCAACAATGACTTTAAATGATTTGCTTGCCTTCTTCATACCTTTGTTTCCTTACAGATTCAACCTCTTTGGTAATTTCGTCCAAGGTCAGCTCATCAGTTCGGGTTGACTTCAATAGTCTATTGAATCGTTTAAGAAATAGCGATTTTTTCAGTTCATTAAATAATTCAAGTTTATCCTTATCATCAAGTTGTTTGATGATCTTTAAAAACTGACTTTTATCTAATTCTATATTAATTGCTTTCATTCGTATAATCTTTTTTTATCGCAAATTTAGTTAATAAATAATCATTTGCGAAACAAGATTTCATTCCTGTACCATTGATGATTGTTTTTTAGGCTTGTTCAGGATCTCCACAGAAGGGGACCATGATTTCATGTTCTGCTTTCCTTGGTATCATGCGATAAAATTACAATTATGGAATTAAATTCCATAATTGTAAAAAATAATTTTAATTGAGACAGATATTTTTTATAATTTGTTAGAAACCCAGGTTAGATTTAATACTACACCTTCGGTATCATTTATCATGGCTCAGTCTCCTCTTCTTCACAGTTCCTCCATCTCTCCGTCATCTCTATCTCTCCGTCTCCCCGTCTCCCCGTCCTTTCTTTCCTTCCGTCATCTCTGTCCTTCCTTTAGTTCCCGCCCATCTTAGCCCAAAGCATACCCAGATATTCCTGAAATACAATTTCCATAAAACGAATGTTATCCGATGAAGGAAAATACTTCAAATAACTTCCGGATAGAGAATTCTTTCTGATATTAAAATTTGCAGGTGACGGAATGGGATTTAGTCCTGCGTTTCGAAAGTGTCTAACGGCTCTGGGCATGTGCGAAGCATCTGTGACGAGGTAAATTTTGTATGATGTACCAAAGCGTTTGAAGTATTCAGCCGCTTCAGATTTGGTGTTCCAGGGTTCGGTGATTGTTGCTGTGAATAGACTGTCAACGCCCAATTCCCTGGCTGCTATTGATATCACCACGGCTTGTGGCAAAGGTTGATTCCCTTTATACCCCGAGAAGATCAACTTGCTTCCGGGGTGAAGACGGTGTAGCCGGATCCCTTCTGCAAGTCTGGCCAAACCTGCACTGTTTAACTGTGCGCTATAGGAGAGCCGGTCGTCTGTTTGGTATCCGCTGCCGAGTACAAGGATGTGGACCATGGTATCTTTGGAAGTGATCCGTTCACCTGTTTTTCCGGAAATCTGAATGGGTGGATACCGGTTTTCGAGCGATATCATGAGCCTGTAGGGCAGAAAAGGTGTACTGATCAGAAAGAACCAAAGGAGAGAGAATCCCAATAAAAATCTGGCCATCTTCTTTTTGCCTCTCCATTGGAACAGGCATGCCGCTATCAACAGGAGCCAAAGCAGGGGAAGGGGTGTGAGGATTGATTTGATGAGCTCACGCAAGAGGGAAAGAAATGGCATGGATTTAGAGACTGTTTAAATTTATAGCACAGCTTGTCCCGATACTTCGCACGGCGGTTGTGGCGCTGAGGGGTGGGTTGCTGAAAAAAAAAGATAAACTAGTCAGCGAAACGATTCTAATGTTGTTTGCAACCCTTCAGTTGCTGTAACCGGCAATCTTTCTATGCCAAACGCATTCTTCAGCTTTCGGTTTGAAACGATGTAGGATTCGGTTAATTTTTTCAATCGCCAGCTGTTCAAGGGTAAATGAAAAATATGACTAATTCGTTCATCAGTCAGGCGAATGAGACGATTGTTTTTCGAATTGGTGGAAATCATTTAAAAGCTAAAATATTAGTACTCATATTGGCATATCGCTTTATCTGGAAATGCCCGAGTGGAATTTATTTTCTGTATCCCGGCACAATGGCACTGCTAGGAATATTGACCACCCTATCCGCAAACCATACTGAATTCTCTAAATTGTCAGTTTGACAGTCTGCAAACATCGGCAGGCGGTTCATCAACTCCCAGACTGGGCGTGTCATCACACCGTTCTTGTTGGTGTATTCCAACAACTCATCCCGCTGTTTACGATCTTTGGTAAGAATGGCATTCAACCAATAATTGGATCGGCAATGTGTTGGTTCAGTAAAGAAAGTAAATTCACTGTCTTTGAAAAACTCCTTGTATTTCTCTGCCAGTTCCCTTTTTAACTGAAGCAGGTAATCCAGACTTTCCATTTGTGCACAGCCGATCGCTGCGTTGACATTGGTAAGCCTGTAGTTGTATCCAATTTGATCGTGGACAAACTCCCACTGATGCGGAACTTTCGCTTGTGTAGTTAAGTGTTTTGCCAGTTTCGCCAGTTCTTCATTATCTGTCAGGATCATGCCACCGCCACCGGTGGTAATAATCTTGTTCCCGTTGAAACTAAGAATACCAAGTTTTCCAAAAGTACCGGTTTGATTTCCTTTATAGGTGCTCCCAAGGCTCTCTGCGGCATCCTCTACCAAGGGAATGTTGTATCTGTCACATACCCCCAGCAGTCCTTCCATTTTGACAGGATGGCCGAAAGTATGCATGGGTACGCAGGCAGCAATACGCTTACCAGTGTATTTGTTGAAGGGGGATAAGGAGGCAGAGGTGAGTGGGTGATGGGGCGATTGGGTGACGTTTCGACGTCGCTCAGAACGAGTGGGGAGAGGGGGCGATGGGGAGAATGGCCTCATTTCGACGTTTTCCAGTAGCCAGTTTTCCAGGGCAGTTGGGGAAAGACCCATGGTCTCTCGATCTACATCTACAAAAACTGGTTTGGCCCCAGTAAAGGAGATGGCATTGGTTGTGGCTATAAAGGTGAGTGCCTGGGTAATGACCTCATCCTCCCTCTGGACTCCCGCCAATTGCAAGGCAATGTGCAATGCAGCAGTGCCATTCATGGCTGCTACGGCGAATTTTGAACCTGTGTATTCGGCACACTGCTTCTCAAAACGGCCAACAAACTCACCAACACTGGACACAAAGTTGGAATCGATACAATCGTTCAAATATTTCTTTTCGTTGCCAATAAATCGGGGATCGTGAAGTGGAATGAAATCATTGGGCTCATGAAAAGTAGATCGGATAAATGAGGTTAAGTCTGAATGCATGGAAGTTTTGTGGTAATAATTAGATTGCTATTTATGGTGGGTCTTTATTTTTGTTTATCCACTATGGACTTACATCTTTCTAGTATTGGTTTTAGCCCATCCATATTATTGAATAGAAAGTTGATCCCTATGGTATAGTTGGAATTGGTCAATAAGCTATCTGAAGGATTATTTTTCAAAATGTGCCCAGACGATTCCGGCATATTCATGCATGGCACTTTCCATCTTACGGATGTTATTTGAGGATGGAATCCAATACCAGGGACTACTTTTTTTACCTTTTTTGACCAGATGGCAGGTTGGTGCAGGAATGGGATTTAATCCGGCCTTTTGAAACCAGTACATGGCCCTGTACATGTGGATGGCGCTGGTGACGATCACCAGGGGAGCGGTATCGCCAAACAATCGTTTGTATTCTGTGGCTTCCATCCGGGTGTTTTCTGGAAGAATTTGTTTTACAACCCGCGCGGAATCAACACCCAGTAAAATAGCTGTTTTTGCCAGTACCTCAGCCTGTGGAACATCTTCTCTCCGGCCACTCCAGCCCGAAGTAACCAGGGTACTCCCCTTGGTTTTATTTAAGATTCTGATTCCTTCTGACAAACGCACTAAAGCTTCTTCCGACAGTTGATCATTTGCCTGAAACCTGTCATCATTGGTGTAACCGGCGCCAAGAACAAGAATATGAAGATTTTCTTTAACCTGTAATTCATCAGTCTTGCAAGAAGTGAATTTGCCTTCAAGATTTACGACCAAAGCATCGGGGAGAAATGAAGTTGATACCAATAAGAGAATTACCATAGCAAAAACTACTAACCGTATTCCCCATTTGGTCTTTTTTTTAAGGATTAAGAATATTGCAACCAGTACTAATAAAGTAATCAGTGATAATGGAAGGATTAAATAAGATACCAAAGCACGCATAACTTGATGGGAAAAATGTGTTGGGAAGCAACTGGAATAAAAGGTAACCGTACGGTTAATTCAATTTTCTTTAAACTCTTTCCCAAGGATTGTGTAAAAAATAATTTTTAAATCCATGCTGAAACTTTGATTGTGGAGGTATTCGAGGTTAATCCGAACTTTATCGGGATATATCACTTCGTTGTTGTATCTAATAGGGTCGGGTTGCAGTGCAAGTAGTTCTTCCTCGTTGGCGTACTTTAAGCTGGCGGGGCCGGTAATGCCGGGTTTTAACAGCAATATTTTACTATCTTCTCCCAATAGTTGATCGGCATAGCCGGGGACATCGGGGCGCGGGCCAACAAAACTCATATCGCCTTTTAATACATTCCAAAGTTCAGGCAATTCATCTAGCTTGTATTTACGTAAAGTTGCACCCAGTGGGGTGATGCGGCTTTCGCCTCTAACCGAAATGCTACTTCCACCATGGTTGATCTTCATGGTACGGAATTTTACCATCGTAAATAATTTGCCGTGCTGGCCTACCCTTATCTGTTTGAAGAACACTGGGCCTGGCATTTTTACTCCGATCAGAATGGCTATCACTGCTAACACAGGGAAAGCAATGATCAATCCCAAGAAGGATGCAAATAAATCGAATACCCTCTTTAATACCATGTCTTATTTATCCTTATTTGAGAACTCATGCATAGTTTGCATCTTACCATGACCTGGACAGATAATGGTATCCTGTTTAATATTTTTTTTCAACCTGTCCAAACTCTCCAGCGCTGCTTCCTTGTTCCCTCCTTTTAATTTTGTTACCACTTCAAAATTAGGAATATAGGAATCGCCTGTGAACAAATAATTATTAATCCTGAATGAAAGACAACCCCAATGATGTCCAGGAGTCTTCATAGCTTCAAGATAATATTTATCGAAAAGTTCGATTGTTGCTCCCTCATTTAGAACTTTGATATCCGTGCCTTTAAATTCTATTGGGAAATCATGATAAAATGACAGGTTCAGTTTTGCCGAATACAACCCTTCACTAGTTTGAGCAGACGCAAAAACCTGACAATCAGGATACAATTCTATCAATTGATTAATGCTGTATATGTGGTCGTAGTGTGGATGGGTGATAAAAACACCTCTTACTTGCTGCTTTTCAGATAAAGTATTTAAAACCCCGATTAAATTTCCAATGTCAATTAGCCAAACCCAATCCGAATTATCATTGGAAATGACATAGGTATTTGATGTAAAAACTTCATTTATAACCTGTATAACATTCATCAGGTTTGTATTAAGCCATAAAATCGAGAATGTCCTGGACTGTATTAAATTCTTTCAGCTTTTCTCCAGTCAGTTTTTTATTGAATTCATCGTCGCATAAGACAATAAGTGTTAACTTTCCCATTGAATCCAATTCGCTAATATTGCCTACCAAAGTTTCCGGTTTCAATGTGCTCGGTTCAATTTCCAGGGCATCTTCAATCAAACTGATTTTTTCTTCGTTTGTCATTTTGTTTTTCTCCTTATTTTATTTGGAAATGTATTAGGATGTCAGAAAACCACCATCTACAGGAATTGCAGAACCAGTTATCAACCTGGAATTTGCACTAAGTAAAAAGGCAATGACATTAGCAACATCCAATGGTTCACCTAATCCGAGATATTGTCGAGCCAGGATTGCATCTTCATCAGCAGCAGCCATGTTCTGCAAGGCTGTATAGGCAGGAGTGTTGGTTTGGGCAGGAACGACTGTATTTATTCTTATCTTTTTAGGTGCCATTTCTTTGGCCAGGCAACGAACAGCACTTTCCATTGCTCCTTTCGAAGCGGCGTATGCAGTTACTCCAGCGCCTCCCCTTGATGCTGCGATGGAGGAAATGCCAACAATACTCAACTCACTGTTAAAATTATTTTTTTTGGTGATGCACCGGGTTAGTTCCAAAAAAGCGCCAAAATTAAGGTTGATTACCTCGCTTAGCACCTTGGGTGTAATCATCCGGAGCGGCCTTCTGCTCCTGATTCCAACACAATAAACAAAACCATCCAGCGAACCTGAAATGTCAATAATTCCATTTACCTTTTTTTCTATGTTCAAGATATCACTTAAATCAACCGGAAATGAAAAGTGCTGACCGGGTTTAAGTAATGCCATGGTTTCGTTCAATTCCTTTACATTAATGTCAAGCAAGATTAGATCCGCACCTAATTCACTCAGCAAGATGGCTGTAGTTTTCCCAATTCCAGTTGCTACACCGGCAATCATTATCCGCTTATTAGTCAAGTTTAAATAGTCTGCCATATAGATCCCTTCCATTACAGTGAATAACCTCCATCCAGTAGCAATGATGTACCGGTAATTGAAACAGCAGCATCACTTAACAAAAATGCAGTTGTATTGGCGAGCTCTTCCGGTTTAATAGCTCCAAGCAATTGTCGGTTGTAATCATTATCATGGTCAATGCTTCTATTATTTACGATGAAATCTTTTCCCATATCCGATGTTACCCATCCTTTTAATATGGAGTTAACCCGTATTCTCTTTTCGCTTAATTCGGCGGCCATGCATCTGACGGCAGCATCAGCGGCTGCTTTCGATGCTGCGTAGGCAATTTTTGATTTTAATCCTTTGATGCTACTAACCGATGAAACCGCCACGATACTGCCTCCGGCCACTAACCTGCCTTTTTTTGTTACACAACGGACAAATTCGAGGAATGCAAAAAAATTGGCATTCATCATTTCGGTAGCAAATATATTGGTGGTCAAGCCAAGGGGACGCACACCCCCTATTCCTGCACAATAGACAAGGCCGTGCACAACTCCAAGGTTTTTATAGATAGCACTTATCTGTTCTTCGATAAGAGCTACATCATAGATGTCAAATGTTAAGCTTATTGTGCCATCTGGTAGGGTATTATTTGATACATCTTGTTGAACATTTTCCTTATCCATCATGATTACCATTGCCCCCAATTGTTGAAGAACCGACACTATGGACCATCCTGTTTCGGATGCTGCGCCAACAACCATGATATTTTTACCGGAAAGACTTAAAGGATTAATCATACCATTCTCATTTTTTCGATAATCGCTCTACCATTGTGTTCATGGCTTCCACACTGTTGAAATTGGATGGTCCCAATTCATTGACCCGAATCTCAATACCAAATTCATCATTAAATTCTGAAATGATGGAAACTACGTCAAAGGAATCAAGAATGCCTTCGTCCATTAGTTTTTTTTCTGATTTGAAATCGACATCGGGTCTGATTCCCTCCAGAATTTCATATAGTCTTTCCATTAAATATTTCTTAACTGTTCATTTTAAGCATGGAAGTTGTTGTTTTACCACCATAAACAAAACCAAATTTACGATAAAGGTTCAATGCACCAACATTTTCCTGAATAACCCACAACTGAAACCTTGTATATCCTTCACTGCAATTATCGGCAATATATTTTTTAACCAATTCTTTAGCAATGCCTTTTCCCCTGAAATGTTCGTCAACGGCAATATGTCCAAGCCAAATCACTTTGTTTTTTATTTCGAATTGCAGAACTCCAGCAAGTTCTCCCTTGTAAGTTGCACAAATGAAGTTCCTGTTTTCAAGAAACCGGTTCAAGTCATCTGTGGTCAGCAAATCCCCGGTATACTTGTCAAGCGTGGTAGCAAGCAAGTTTTCGATGTAAAGCAGTTCGGTGCGGGTTTCAGCATATTTTAAATTTAATTCATAAACCGGGTTGCTATCTTCCAAGTGTTTTTCAATATTGGCTATCATGTTGTCGCGAGTCAAATGAAGTTTAAACCCAAGGCTAGCCCAATAATTAATAATAGTTATAGGTTTATTTTTCTCCCCCCGGTAAATTATTTCCATTACAACCGGTCGGTCATCAAGAATTGGCAAATCAGCGGCAAAATTATTGATGAAATAATACAGCTGGTAAAAATCATGTTTTTCGAGTAGCATCACTGCATTTTCCTGCGTGGCCACATAACCAAGTTTTTTGTTTTCGATGTGTTTTAAATACGAATCTGCCAGAAAATAATTGTTGGTCGCAGTACCTTTTCTGAAATACGTCTGAATAAAATCATTCAAGCCATCCAAATTATCAAAATATTCCATTGCACCTTGCTTCAAAATCAACTTATCTCACCTTGTCTGTAAAGGGTTTTTATCAATGTGCGGTCAATCTTACCATTCAGGTTGTAGGGCATTTCCTTCATTTCAATTAGGATGTTAGGGAACATATATTTCGGAAGTTTGTCTTTAACACCATTTAGGATATATTTTTTATCTGCATTTATTCCCTGGTATACCAGTACAATCTTCTGTTTTTCGTGATCATAAAAACAAACCGATGCATCCAGGTATTCCATTGAATTAGCGACGATTTCAATCTCTCCTAATTCGACCCTTTGACCCATGTGTTTTACCTGGTTGTCTTTGCGCGAAAGAAAGATGATTTGGCCCTGTTGATTGTATTTTGCCAGGTCACCAGTCCGATAAATAATTTCAGGGAAACTGGTGTTCAGCGGATTCTGGATAAAGGCTTCCCGTGTTTTTTCAGGATTGTTATAATAGCCCATGGCAAGACAGCAACCGCGAACACATAATTCTCCTGATTCATCCTCCTTTACCAGTTCGTTGCTTTCGTTAAGGATAATTATGTCTGTGTTTTTGAAGGATTCACCTATGGGTAAAACTTCGTCATCACCAAACGGACGGTTTACGATATAATACGAACATACCGAAGTTATTTCGGTTGGGCCATAGAGATTGACAAAAAGGGTTTCAGGCAGGTTTTTTCTCCAGTAGTTGAGGGCTTTGTTGTGCATTACCTCGCCCGAAAACATCACCTTCTCAAGACAATATGGTTTTTCAAATTCATACGCGCTGGTATTGGCTACCAGGGCGATGGCAGCGGCCGACCAAAGAATGGTGTTGACAGAATTTTGCATTAAAAAAGGGGCAAGGCTTCCGGTAAAAGTGAAGCACGACCTGGGGATAATCACCATCGTACCTCCGCCCTTTAATGTGCTGTAAATATCTTTAATCGAGGCATCAAAATAGAATGGATTCTGATTTCCAAAGATGCAATGTTCATCAAAATTAAAGGTTGTGAAGAGCGCTTCCGTCATGTCGATTACCGATCGCTGACAAGTGATGACACCTTTCGGAATACCGGTTGAACCGGAAGTAAAGGTCGCATACAAAGGGTCCGTATCGATTGCCTGTTTTCTTATTGCTGCCAACCTGGGTTCATCTATCGGATAAGCTGAGGCCTCTTCGTAAATCAGGGTGCGTACGTCGGGAGCAATCTCCTTTGCGAAATCAACCTCCGATTCAAGAATAATGGTGGCAACCGGTTGCAAGGTCTTTAGTATTAGGTCAATTCGCATCTTTGGCATCGATCGGTCGATGGGGACATAAAAGTTGCCGCTGTATGCAACGCCTATAAAAACCACGAGACTTTCGATGTTCCTATCAACAAACACTATAATCGGTTTTCGCTTCAGGTTTCCTGTTTCATCGAGTATTTTTGTACCAATGCGTTTGGCCTTGTCAACCAGCAACGAATAGGAAATGCTTTTGTTCTGTTCAGCAAATACAGTCTTATCAGGAAATTTTTTTGCTGAATTTTCGAGATAGTCTAAAATATTAATGATCATGAATCAAGGTCTGTTAAAGTTCGGATACTGATTTTATTATTCCCTCCTCAAATACGGTATCATCTTCCATAACGGGAAAAATTCCTGCCGTATTAATTTTCATTGAAGTTACGCCCCACGATAATCCCACGCCAAAACCACAAAGCATCGTGTTTATTTCTCTTTCGGTACTGTTGCCAAATGCATCGCACAAGGTAAGAATGGGAGAGGCCCCTGAGGTATTCCCGAAACGGTCGATTGAAATTGGCATTCTTTCCAGTGGAATCTTAAGTTTTTTAGCAATCTGTTTTAGAATGTACATGTTGGCCTGGTGAAATGCAAAAACATCATAATCCTCAACCGTAGTATTGGTTAAAGTCAGATAGTCCCTGACGAGGCGGGGCACATCGGAAATGGTAAAAGTGAAAACAGATGTGCCCTGCATAAACGAATGGTGTAACGACCTTTTGTTGCCGTCGGCACATAGTTCCGCTTCCCGGCTTGCGTTCAGGTTACGGTAGCCTCCGCCGGGCACAATCAGGTATCTGTATCCATTGCCATCAGAGCGCACAAGCGAAGTAACCGGAACCGGTTCTTCTGTTTTTTCAAGTAATACGGCTACACCGGTATCGCCAACAATCATAATGGATGCGCGATCTTCTGGATGGGTTGTTTTGGATGCTGTATCACCCAAAACCAAAATTGCCTTTTTGATATCCGAGTTGTTCATCATAGAAGCCACTACTTGAAAACCATAAATCATCGACGAACAGCCCAGGCTAATGTCAAACACGGCTGTTTCAACCGAAAGGCCAAGTCTTTTCTGAATCACAAAGGCTGAAGCGGGTCTTCGATAATCGGGACTTGTGGTCCCAAAAACCAGTGCCCCAATCTCCTCAGGGGAAATATTAAGTTGCTTTAAAAGGTTGGAGGCTGCGACATAGGCTAAATCAGAAGCTGTCTGAAATTCAGTTGTGCGGCGGGTTTCGGTAATACCGGTCATCAACATGAATTTGTCCACCTCTTCATCGCCAAAAGTTTTCTTAAAGCTTTCAGTTTTTACTGTATTTTTTGGCACCACGGCTGCCATACCGGCAATGCGGATGTTTTCGAATTTAAATATGGCCATGATGAATAATTATTAAATTATAGTTCTGTTTTGCGGGCGGGGTTTCCCATGTAAAGACAACCGTCCTTTGTTTTGGTCATCACCAAACTGCCAGCCCCAATCCTCGTGTTGTTGCCTATTTTCAACTGCTGAAGCACCACTGCACCAATCCCAAAGAAATTGGCATCCCCAACAGACACTTCGCCTGAGATACGGGTTAAGGGCATAAAAACATTGTACGAACCCACTTTTACGTCGTGGGCCAGAGCCGAGATGCTGTTGAACTGGTTGAAATTGCTTATGGAAACATCGCACGAAAAACTACAGCCGCGGGTAACCAGGTTGCCCTTTCCTGCTGCAAAGGACTCCGGATCAGCAAAAAAAACATCGGGGTGATAGATGTTTGGAAAATCGATGTTGGGATTGGTGATTTTGTCGGTAAGCAGCTGCAATATTTTGGGCGTTCCGATGGCAAAAACCACGGACAATGCGTCCGGCCAGTTGTTTAAGGTGGCCCGGTTCCCTAAAACCTTGCCAAAACGGGAGATTTGTGTACCCTCTTTTACCCCGTCGTCGAAGAACCCGAGCAGGTTCCAAACAGGTTCTTTTTCGTTGATTTTATTCAGGATACAGGCCACTTCCTTCCCAAAACCTCCTGCCCCGTAAATTGCAATGTCTTGCATATGTATTTCAGTTATTGCCAGTAAACGCCTCCATAGTTGCTGCGGTTGCCGAATTGATCCCTTCTCTTTTAATCACTTTTTGAATGGTCAAGATAATCACTTTTAGATCGGTTTTAAGAGATAAGTGATCAACATACCACACATCTAACTCAAATTTTTGCTGCCAGCTTAGTGCATTTCTTCCGTTACATTGCGCCCAGCCGGAAATGCCGGGCTTTACCTCATGGCGACGTGCCTGTTCAGGTGAATAGAGTGGAAGATATTTGATCAACAAGGGACGGGGACCAATGATTGACATGTCTCCTTTTAATACGTTATATAGTTGGGGCAATTCATCCAGTGATGTTGAACGGAAGAAACGGCCAATCCTTGTTAAACGTTGTGCATCGGGTAAGAGGCTTCCCGATGCATCGCATTCGTCCGTCATAGTTTTGAATTTGAAGACTTTGAAGATTTTTGAATTTTTACCCGGGCGTTGCTGAGTGAAAAATGCACCTGCACCTTTGTTGCCAAAATGCACCCAAATGGTAATGATCAGCAATAGTGGACTTAAGAAAACAATCGCGACTGCAGAGAGTACAATATCGAAAAAGCGTTTAAAAAATACCCTGTACATGAATTAATTAAAATGTGCCATGATTATTTCATAACTCTTATCAACTGTATAATGTTCACATAAATATTGGTATCCTTTTTCACCCATCTTTGTAACTAGCTCTTTATTGGTAAGAAGATAATTCAATCGATTATTAAATGTATCTAAATCACCACTTTTAACCCAAAAGCCATAACCGTTTTCTTCCGCGATAGGTCCAATATCAGTATGAATGTCAGTTGCCATTAAGATAGGAATTTTGTTTTCCAGATAGGACAATAATCTGGATGGATAATTGGGTATTGTAAATCTTTTATCCAGGAATATCAATCCGACATCGCTCACGCTTACCAATTGTTCAAAATCGTCTTTGGTCATTTGACTCAGCAACAATACATTACTTGGATTTTCATTTTTATACCAGGTTTCAAGTTTATCGTAAGCAGTACCATTCCCAGCGATTAAAAAGAAAACATCCGACCTGTTCGAATTTGATTTCAATACTTCTATCAGAAAATCGATTCCTTGTGGTTTACCCAGATTACCCCCATAAATATATAGAGGTATATTTGAAGGCAATCCATATTTTAAAAGGATTGCTTCCTTATAAACATATTCAAGTTTAGTCTGTAGTTCAATGCTATTCGGACAAACTTCCACGCGTTCTCTAGAAATCCCGAGATTATGGTTTAAAAAGTATTTTACATTTGCGGGCGACATGCAACCGATATGTTCTGACACAGTATATAACGCCTTTTCTTTTCTGCGAAAGAACCAATAGATCGGGCTAATCTTTGAAAACATTCCCAGGTCAACTGCATTCTGGGGAAAAATGTCTTTTAACAGCAAATATGTTTTTGCACCGGATTTTTGCTTTATCCATTTAATTAGCCGATTGAATGTAATGGGTGGAGTAGAGTAGAGCACCAAATCAAAATGAACATCAGGAAGATACTTTTTTATGGCTTGCTGGTATTGATATTCAATAAGAATAGTCCCAATTCCCTTCTCAAGGATATTTGATTTTGTGAGGTTGAATGTTTTTATGCCTAATATATTCACACCGCCATTTGCAGTTAAACAAGTGGCTTTCTTTTTCCTTCGTTCGAATGGACACACAATAAACACCTTATGACCTTCTTTTGCGAATTTTCGCAATAAATCCGGATATATTCCACGGGAGGAGATATCACTGATGATTTGAGATAATGTTAAAAATAAAATATTCATCATTGAGTGTACTCCTATTTTATTAGAACATAACATTTCCTACTATCCATACAGTAAGTATTATATTCCTTTTAAACTACATTCAATCACTTTCCCATCAAATTTCTTCACAGCTTCAAAATGAATATAAAATAAATCTGAAGATTGATTGCCTTCCGCAAATGATGCTACGCCAAATTTCATTATTCCTTTTTTGTAACCATCATGCTCAAATTGTGCTATATCAACCCATTTTTTTAGGTTTCGGGTAGCAAAAAGATGAACTTTTTGATCTTTATGTGATGGCCCAATTTCCTGGACTGATCCAGCCAGTACGATTCCATCATCCAATTTCTTTAAGTACCATACCGGACCAGGAAATGCTTGACCTATGGAGATTTTGCGTGTTTTACGGTCTAATCGTATATGGTGGACTTCTGAAAGTGGAGAATCCATTATCCAGTGCACTGCGTCTTTTTCAAATACGGCATCTACTGCCCGATAGTTTTGTCTCCCATCACCGATCCATTCAATTTCTTTAAAATCAGGATCAGCGCATAATACATAGGACTGCCCTTCAAAATCACCGGTGAATACCCATATCTTTTCTTCATATGGGTCCCATTTGCAGGAATGTATATGGCGTATTTTATCACAGGATATATTATAAACCTTTTTCCATGTCAGACCACCATCCTGACTATGATAAATTGATTTTCCATCAGGATGTGGCTGTCCATATTCACCAAAATATAAGTTACGGCCATCAACATTGGCAATTGAATTATGTAACGGATTTCTACAACCCGTCATAGTCAACGTTAGTAATGGATAGTCACTGTCATTCGATATATGATATACATTGTTTTGCCAAAAAGCAATATAGCCATTATAGGTTTGTAAAACGCACGATTTATCCAGCCTGAGCAATCTTCTGGCCAATCTGTTGATTCCCAGTAAATTTTGAGTTATAGTTACTGGTAACTTTATGATAATGTCTTTACTGTTATTTTTTTGAATTGTTATTTTATTAAATCTACTAAATATTCTTAATTGATTATCGCAGTAATGGGCGATTTCCTGATTAATTATTTTATTAATTGTCAAATTACCATTTCTAATTGTCTTTTCTATTTTTTTGCTCCCTCTGATTTTCAATAAATTAAAAAAAACTTTCTCTGCGAGATCTCTAAGATAAATCAATAAAGGATTCTTGGCTGCAATTATTTTGGTGTACTCTTTTTTTTGAGAACCAAATTTAAGTTTGTAGTCGCGGAATCCTACCATATCAAAAGTATCTATTCCCAGATTCTTCCAATATTTTATTGCAAACCAAATCATGTATTCATTAGGCCTATATGCTTGAAATCTCTGATAACTGGCGGCTCCCCAAAAAAAACATTTCTTTTTATGTCCAATAAAGATTGAACTTGCGATACTCTGTCCATTTGGTTCACGCACACGCAGGCACAATAGCATTCCTGATTCTTTTAGATTTTTCAATAAAATCTTTACTTTATTCAGGCTATAGGTTGGCACAAGTCCTTGCTTGTTAAATACATCAATAAGTTGATCATGGTATTCTTGAGCGAAGATATCATCAGGTGTTGCCACTTCAATCTGGGCTCCGCGTTGCTCAAATTGTTTGATAAATGTCCGGCAATCTCCCTTAAATTCCTTGAAAATTTCCTCCTCACTTTTGTTCCCAATTTCAAGCTCTAAAGTATGCATCACTCTTGTCTTAAATGCCATTCCAGGAACATCATTTATTGTGATGGCTCTTTCAGCAATCTCTATATAATGGCACTTTGTACTTGAGAAGATATAGTTGATTATTTCAGATAAAATATCGGGAATCTCATGATTGTCGAGCAGATCAAAACCCATGAAGCAAGTACTCCATCCTTTGAAAGGGCTTCCAAAAATTTTTATGCCATATTTATTTAACAATAAGCCGGAAAAATATCCGATGAACGTACCAACTTTTGTAATTCTTATGATGATTGGTTTTGCACGATTGTCTTCTGCGATAAATCTTATCCATGGAATGGTAGTGAAGATATTTTTATTGGCAAATAGTGAGAATTCATCTGAATTTACATTGTCTACACTGAACGTTTCAAATCCATAATTCCCCATATTTTCCAAATTTATTGGCTATAATTCCCTTTTTATATTGGGAAAGAATATTAGGTTATTGATTTCTTATATAAATCAAGATATTCCTGAAATCGCTCGGTTTGATTGAACTTAGTCAATACTCTGTTCCTGCATTGATGTGAATAGTACATCTTTCCGTTTCTTTTTATCGTTGAAATCGCTTCCAATACACCTTTGATATCGTTTTTACCAACTACAATTCCAGTATCCGAATCAATGATTTCGGGACAAGCCGTTGCATTGTAAACGATTGTAGGAGTGCCACATGCCATGGCTTCTACAGTTGTGAGACCAAAAGTTTCCTGGGTCGACAAATTCAGGAATACATCAGCAGCGTCATAGAAATCAACTAATGGGTGTTTATGGTCGTGTTTTCCCATCCCAATTTTTCCTACTCCAATAATATTAGCCGGCAACTTTTTCAATTGTTTATCACTTAGTCCAACAAGTATAATCTTCTCGTCGGGTTTTAAGTGGTTGCTTAATTCAAAAATATCATACAGCCCTTTCCCTTTTGCCCATGGATAAGCAACTCCAAGAATCAAAAAACAATTATCAATTTTATATTTGCTTTTGATACTATTCTCTTTACCTGTCGGTGAAAATAATTCTATATCAATTCCATTATGAATGACCTGAGTGTTCATTCCTTTAAAAAACGACATTTCCACGAGGTTGTTCAACCAGTTTGAAACAGATACAATTACCATATTGGGGACCGATGTAAACAATTTCTTTTTTAAAAAATAATTTTGCCTTGACCTATCAAATAACCAGCTTGCCGGATAGTCTTTCTTCTTAGGGCAATGATGACACACACTTTTCCATTTCATACAACCATTGTCATAAAAATGTGAACAATGGCCGGTAAAAGGCCAGCAATCATGAAACGTCCAAATAACCGGAATTTGAAGCTCTTTTAGATGATTAAACAAGATTGCTATATTTATGTAATACCCGTGTAAACTATGAAGATGGATTATATCAGGGCGAATTTCATCAATCTTTCTGATAAGCTTTTTTGTCGCATATTTGGAACCAAATCCGTGCATATCAAACAATCTCGATAGTATAAGGTGGCAGAATTGACTGAAAAGATTGCCAATAATAACTAATTTGGACTCGCTTTTTCTAATATTTCGTCCTATAGCAATATAACTTTCCCAGCCGTTTTTCATTGCTAATTTGCCGATATTTTCAGCAATCCCTCCTCCTGAACCGGCATTCCCTTCAGCGTGTATTTGCAGTAGTCTTGGCATTGTTTCCTTGTAATTCTTTTTTGAGGATTAATTTCTCTGTCTTTTTTGAAGATTGATATACAGCAAATTTATATTACCATGGATTTGTATTTACTGTAAAAATGATAACAGGTTCTAACCGTTTTCCCTATTCTCTTTAGGAGTTGAAATTGTTAGTTGAGGTGGTATTGATTATTCCGGTCAATGTGTACAATGATTCCGGAGTAAAGTGTACAACCGGAATGGGGGTTGATTTATGAAGCAAATATAAATTAAATTTTCTTTCTGAGAGACTCTCCTTTTAGATCAATTCGAT
>JALNYZ010000048.1 GCA_023229575.1 Prolixibacteraceae bacterium | reverse complement strand
GAAAAGCCCTGCCGAGGTAACGGTGGATTGGGCTGAATTGCAAATCTCGGGGAAACGGTCAGTTCGCGATCTATGGCATCAAAAGGATCTTGGTCGTTACAATCAGAAATTCACAGCCCAGGTTCCGTCGCAGGGAGTCGTAATGATAAAAATAAGCAGAAGGTAAAGTGGACAAACAATGAAAAGAGTAATTATCTTTTTTAGCATTTTATCGGCAAGCATAATTGCAATGGCACATGGGAATTTCCCTGTCATACCCTACCCAAATAAGTTGGTTGAAGTGGATGGGCAATTTGAATTTAAATCGGCTTTGACTGTAACTTTACCTAAAGCATTTAAGTCTGAATTAGGAGTTGTTACAAGCATTTTTGCAGACGAATATAGTGTCAAAATTCTATCAGCCCCCAATGGGAAACTAAGCTTCAGGCAAAACAAACAATTAGGGAACGAAGCTTATAAACTCACGGTGGGCAGCGATAAAATGGAAGTGGAGGCTTCGACAACCACCGGATGTTTTTGGGCAGTTCAGACCATACGCCAGTTGATGAAACTTACAGGAAGCGGCGGCTATACCGTTGCCGGTTGTCAAATCGAAGACCAGCCAGCTTATCAATGGCGGGCTTTTATGCTGGACGATGTGCGACACTTTAAAGGGAAAAAAGTTGTAAAGGGGCTACTCGACCAGATGGCGCTACTAAAACTTAATATTTTTCATTGGCATTTAACTGATGATCAGGGATGGCGCATCGAAATTAAGAAATACCCGCTCCTCACAGAGGTTGGCGCCTGGCGGGACAGTACCCAGATATATCCTCCGGTCGGGCCGACCAGAAGATATAACCCTTATGCGCATGGTGGTTTTTATTCACAGGAAGATGTCAAAGAAATTATAGAATATGCAGCCAACCTGCATATTACCATTGTGCCCGAGATCGAAATGCCAGGCCATGCCTTGGCTGCAATTGCGGCTTATCCATGGCTTGGGTCGGATGGCGAAAAAATTAAAGTTCCCTGCAACTTTGGACGAAACGATAAAGTAAATGCTTTTAATGTGGCAGACGAAAGAGTGTACCGTTTCCTTGAAGAAGTGCTGAAGGAGGTTATGGCCCTTTTCCCCGGTAAAGTAATTCATATTGGAGGGGACGAAGTGGATTATGCGGCATGGAAAAATAATGAAGCGGTTAATGCCTTGATGAAAAAGGAAGGATTTAAGAACTATTCTGACGTTCAGATATACTTCACCAACAGAATCTCCAATTTTATTGAAAAAAGTGGGAAACGCATGATGGGCTGGAACGAAATTGTGGGCAATGTAAATGTGGACAAACAGGAAGAGCTTGCCACTACTTCGCTTGCTAAAAGTTCAATTATACACTTTTGGAAAGGCTCCCCGAAATTATTAAACGAAGCCATTTCAAAAGGTTATGACGTGGTAAACTCCAATAAAATATACACTTATTTGGATTACAACTATGAAGCCACTCCCCTTGAAAAAGCATACAGTTTTAGTCCTTTGCCGGAAGGAATAAAGGCCGAACAAGCAAAACAGGTATTGGGATTGGGATGCCAAATGTGGGGAGAACGAATACCAAAAGTTACCGAAATGTATTACCAGGTATTTCCCCGCATCGCCGCATATGCAGAAGATGGCTGGACCAATGATATCAATAAGAATTTTGACCACTTCAGTAAAGCCCTAGGAAAACTGAAACATTACTGGAACAGCAAAGGAATTATTTACTATGACGAGAACTGAAATGAAGGTTAAGTCAGAATGGACCAATTTTGATATTGAAAAAGATAAAGGAGAAAACGAATGAAAAAGAAAATTTTATGGGCAGTGCTTTTTGCGCTAATTATCACGGCCGGCAGTGCCGTGCCTTCAATGAGCGAAAGTTTGGACTCGCTGAAATCAACAAATGTTGGAACACCAACACCTGTACGGCAATTGAAAGGCAATTTAAAGATAGATAAGGCGGTGTACGGGGCTGGTGAGAAATGGCTTGATGTAACAAAAAAATTTAGCGCCCTGATAAAACCGTCAGATCGCACGTCTGGCGATTGGTTATTCTATAGTGAATCTGCAATCTGGTATCAGATGGGAGATCCTGTTCCCGGAAAGAACAAACAACTTTTACTTGATTATACAATAGATGGCGTAAAGCACCACGAGGAGTATAATACAGGAAAATGGCCTACCATGATTAAAATCAATCTGCCATATCCGCAGGATTTAACAAAGAACAATTGGACACTGTTAAAAGCAGAATTTGGCATTAGGGGACAAAAGACAACAGATATTACTGAGGGAATAAAAAAATATATTTTCTACGGTGAGCTAGATTGGTGTCCATGGGATAGCTATGAAGCATTTGGAGATCCATTGCCCGGTATCTTAAAATATGTATATGTTGACTATGTATATGACGGAATTTCTAAAAGCATACAATATTCGTTTGAAAGTAAGGAATGGATCAGGATTCATGGCAATACAAATAGCAAATGATAGACACAGAAGCTTAGAACTAAAAAAACAACAGTTAAACACAATTGCATCTAAATCTATTCATGATGAGTAATATAACAATTTTATTCTTTTTATTAGTTTGCATGAGAAGTGCTGTTGCACAGTTTAGTGTAAACTATAATCCAAAAATCCAGTCTTCTGGAAACATCCAGTATTTCACACCAAATGGGGACAATTTGTTCGTGGGCGATTGTATCCCTTATTACCATGAAGGAACTTATTACCTGTATTGGTTATTGGATTCCGGCCATCATTCGGCTTTAAATGGCTTAGGTGGCCATCAATGGACGCTTAGTACAACAAAGGATTTAAAACACTGGACTCACTATCCTGTCGTTATAGGTATTGATGAAGACTGGGAAAAATCCATCTGCACGGGTTCTGTTGAAAACGATGGAAAAAAATTCTACGCATTTTATGCCACCAGGCTTTTAGACAGTGAAGGAAAGGTTAATGAGCAATTAAGCTATGCCACCAGTACAGATGCCATTCATTTCGAAAAGCAGAAACCTAATCCGTTTTACACCTTTGCCCCTGGATATAATAAAAAGAACTTCAGGGATCCAAAAGTCATTATAGACCGTTCCGGCGTATTTCATTTGTTGGTTTCAAGCAGCATTGAGAAAGACTATTCATTAAACAGCAATCGTGGATGCCTGGTACATCTATCCTCTAACGACTTGAAACAATGGAAAGTTAATGAACCTATTCTGACCGGACAAGGAGCGGTTCCTGAATGCCCGGATTATTTTTACTGGAATGGTTGGTATTATCTTTTGTATAGTCAGGGTGGAAACACTTCGTATTTGATGTCCCAAAAGCCTTTTGGCCCATGGATAGAACCTAAATATCAAGTATTTGACGAAGACTGGTCAAATGTTGTGAAAACAGCAGAATCCCCGAACGGCAGAAGAATTGCAGCCTCATGGATCCCGAGCAGAAGGGACAATAAGGACAATGGAGGTGAAAGATTTGGAGGCTGCATTTTGCTCCGCGAGGTACTTCAGTTGGAGGATGGAACATTGGCCAATAAATTTCCTGAAGAAATGATTCCTGCAACAGGGAATGAATTAAGTCTAAAATTCGTTCCTGACCACAATGCGAAAAAGACAAGTGATAGCCAATTTGCAATTGATGCATTAGGTTCAATTGGATCTCTATACTCAGCTAATATTCCTGTAAATTGTCGCATAACTTTAGAAATCGACCCTTCCGGAAGCAATGAAGATGTAGGTTTGTATTTAAGGTCAACAGATAAAGCATCTGAAGGATATAAGTTAAGTTTTTCAGCAAACAAGCAAATTGTTTCGTTGGCAAACACCCGGATAGAAGCTGTATCTGGTCTGAATAAACCTTTCAAAGTTGATATTATTATGAAAGATGATATTATCGATGTTTGTATCAATGGACAACGATGTATTGTCAACCGTTTACCCGAGAGGAAGGGTGCATCTATTTGGTTCTATGCCAAACATGGCAAGGTCCTATTTAAAGATATCAAAATATATCCAATCATAAATGACAAACTATAATCTATGTTACTAGGTTTTGATATTGGCGGCACCAAGTGTGCGGTCATTTTAGGTAAAAAAGATCAGGATCAGCTCAACATCATTGACAAACTGACCATACCGACCGATAGGCCAGCTTATGAGTTGATTGAACTTTTGTTTTCAACAGCAGAGAACTTACTTCAAAAACATTCTATCCCGAATAATGAAATTGAAGGAGTCGGTATAAGTTGCGGAGGGCCTTTAAGCAGTAAGCTGGGGATTGTACAATCACCTCCAAACTTACCGGGGTGGGATAATATACCGATTGCAGAGATGTGCAGCAAAAGATTTGGAAAACGCTCCTTCCTGCAAAACGATGCCAATGCAGGGGCAGTTGCCGAATGGAAATACGGAGCGGGTAAAGGATATCAAAATATCATCTTTTTAACTTTTGGTACCGGAATGGGTGCCGGACTGATTTTGGATGGTAAACTTTACTCCGGAATATCCGACTTGGCTGGCGAAGTCGGGCACATAAGATTGGCCGAAATGGGACCTGCCGGGTTTGGGAAAGCGGGTTCTTTCGAAGGATTTTGCAGCGGCGGCGGAATTGCACAATTGGCCCAATTGAAAGCAAGGCAGAAGATACAATTGGGAGAAAAGGTTTCCTTTTGCAACTCTTTAGACGATCTGCCAGCGCTAACAGCTAAGATAGTGGCTGATGCTGCTTTTAAGGGCGACCCGGTTGCCATTGATATTTATAAAACCTGTGCCCAATATTTAGGAAAGGGACTGTCCATTTTAATAGATGTTCTCAATCCGGAACTCATTATCCTGGGCAGCATTTACGGAAGGGCAAAGGATCTGATCGCACCGTACATGTACGATTCGATAGCAGAAGAGGCAATACCCGAATCTCGTAAAGCATGCCAAATTGTTCCTCCCGGACTGTCTGAAAATATTGGTGACATGGCAGCGCTTTGTTTGGCTGAAATTTCTTCAGAAAACCTAAATAGTAATTAAAATGGACAATTCTAAAAAAGACAAAGGGTATAAAATTACAGGCACATTAATACGCGCTGCCATAGTAGCCTCGTTAGGGGGTTTATTGTTTGGGTTTGACACGGCAGTGATCTCAGGCACAACTTCAGCAGTAAAATCACTGTTTCAATTATCCGAATGGTCGATGGGTTTTGTGGTTTCATCAGCCTTAATCGGCACAATACTTGGGACAATAATTTCCGCAAAACCAGGCGACATTTGGGGCAGGCGTGACAGCCTAAAAATATTGGGAGTGCTTTTCATTGTCTCTGCACTTGGCTGCGCCGTTGCCTGGGATTTTTGGTCTTTGTGCATATTCAGGTTTATCGGTGGGATTGGGATTGGAGGGTCCTCCGTGTTGGGACCAATGTACATTGCTGAAATATCTCCGGCTAAATTAAGGGGCCGACTGGTTATTTTATTCCAGTTTAATGTATGCTTCGGTATTTTGGTTGCCTATTTTTCAAATGCTATGATCGGGCTGTTAAACCTCGATGTGCTCCATACGGAATGGCGACTGATGTTTGGGGTAGGTACTATCCCCGCACTCTTTTTTACTGGTATGCTATTTACTATTCCACGAAGCCCTCGATGGCTAGTTTCTGTACATAAAGAAAAAGAAGCAGAAAATGTTTTAGTCCAGATTGGAGAATTGAGAGTTGCCGAGGAAATGGCAGAAATCATTGATTCCCTGAAAAGCGTTTCGAAAAAAGTCAGCGAAAGATTATTCCAGAAAAAATATCTTATTCCCATTTTTCTGGGCGTTGGGGTTGCTGCTTTTAATCAATTGTCATTTGTGAACGGATTTCTTTATTATCTGAATGATACGCTTAACGAGATTGGCGCCAGCTTTGGGGGTAAATTCCAACCTGTAATTATTGGTGTCGCCAATGTATTGGCCGTTTCAGTTGCTCTGCTGACAATTGATAAGATTGGCAGGAGAACACTTCTGCTTATTGGTTCCTGGGGATCTGCCATCCCATTGGCATTTTGTGCCTACATAGCATGGACCAGAAACCTTACCGAGTTATTTCCCTGGAGTATTGCAGCATTCATCCTTTTCTTTTCATACTCGCAGGGTGCGGTAATCTGGGTTTACATTAGCGAGATCTTTCCGAACAAAGTAAGGAGCAAAGGGCAATCATTGGGCAGTTTTACACATTGGTCATTGGCTGCTATTGCAGCGCAGGTATATCCGGTAATTGTTTCAATACCAAAAGTTGGATTAGCTATTCCTTTTATTTTCGGTGGGGTAATGATGATCGTTCAATTTTTTGTTGTATGGTTCTTTTTTATCGAAACTAAAGGAGTTCCACTCGAACAATTGGAAATCAAACTTGGGGTAAAAAGTGGGAACACTGGACAAAATTGAAAATTTTAGTTTATGAAAAAGAATCGATTGTTATTACCGTCTTCTTTGATTTTTATCAGCATAACACTGTTAGGTTATATTGGTTTTTCATGCAACAGTGGGACCAGGAACAATACCAGTCAGGAGGTTTCGAAACCGGAACGGTTAAGGGTAAGTCACATCAATCCTCATCTGTTGGAAACCGTAACCGGTAAGCCTGTTTTCCTCAACAACTATACACTTTGGTTTTTGCTCCGGAATGGGAAACGTGAGGATATTCCCGAACTGTTCGATTTCTGCAAAAGGAATAAATACAACATGATCTCAATCATGATTCTTGACTTTGCCGACAGAATGGACAGTGCCGGAATATCAGTGTATGGTAATTTCGCATTTGAGCCTGGAGCCAAAGGGCTTCCTGATCCACTTAAACCTATTGTTACCCGGGGAAATAATCCGGAAGTGCCAGGGGAATATGATTTTTGGGACCACCTCGATTACATCGTGGATATGGCCAGTACCAACGGGATTTACATAAGCCTGCACCCGGCCTGGGGCGATTGGTTTTCGGGAAGTTATAATGGGGAACAGCCGGGAGACCCGGTCATATTCAATGAGTCAAATGCCTATAAATATGGATATTGGCTGGGGAAACGCTATAAGGACAAAGAGAACGTTATTTGGATGAATGGTGGCGACCGGTCGGCTGTTTATGAATCAAAAACCAGTAAAGGAATAAAAGAAGTCAGGGATTACCGTCCACAATATCGCGCGATGGCAGAAGGTCTGGCTGATGGGGTTAACGGAATGGATGTCCAGGACGGACAAGCTGATTACAGCAACATATTGATATCGTTTCATCCCCGGAAGTGGACGGTAAACTCATCGGAGTGGTTCCATAACGATCCCTGGTTAACATTCAATACCATTCAGGATACACCTTATGACCAGTTTGTGTCGGTGCCACACGATTATAATTTAAAGCCGGTCAAACCGACCTGGCTTTACGAAGGACGCTACGAAGGGCGCATAACTGCCTGGGGAATTCGTTATCAGGCTTATCAGACGGTATTTGCCGGTGCGTTTGGGCATACTTACGGTGGGCAGGAAATGTACAAGTTCCCATCCAACTGGAGGGAAATGGTGCAATTGCCCGGTAGCCTGCAAATGAAGCACCTTTATCTTATAGCCCGGGAAATGTGGACAGATAAGCAATTTCTGGACAGCACCCCCGATCAGGAACTGATAATTGGGGACAAAGGTGAAACAAAGGGAGATGGCATTACGATTGGCGATGGCGATGGAGGAAGCACACCTTCAACAAAAATTAATGGTACTTCTGACTTAATTACAGCAATGCGTGGGGGTGACGGAACATGGGCGCTTATTTATACCGCATACGGAAGGGATATAAACCTGGATGTTTCCCGGCTTTACTCCGGAAAACTAAATGCATACTGGTTCAACCCCCGTAATGGTTTGTGGTGGGCAGAAGGAAAAGAATCAGAGGAAATGGTACCGTTTCTTAAAAATCTGGAGACAGGAAAAGGAACCTGTCTTTTTGATGCCCCAGGGACTCCAGGCGCGGACAATGACTGGGTTTTGGTTATTAAAAAGTAAATGTAAATTGATTATTCTGAACAACTTTTAGAATATACACATTGAATACCATTGTAAGTAAAAGTTACAAACATTTTAATTTATTGAATATGATGTATCGTAAATTTCTGTTTATCGTTTTTTTTGTTGGTTTTTATTGCTTAAGTGCAGCGATCGCACAGACCATACCGCAAGCGAAAATTCAGCAGACATTCACCCCGGCAGCAAATGCTTCATTTGAGCTGGATGGCTACCTGAATAAACGCATCGACAAATCGATTCAACGGTTTTTACTGGAGACTCCGGAATCGAGTCCTGCGATGCTCCAGGTTTTGCGTGACCGCGACCGGTTGCCTGTCAGGAAACCACTGGTGCCGTGGGCAGGCGAGTTTGCCGGGAAATACCTGACAGGCGCGGAACTGGTTTGGAGGCTTACGCGCGACCCGGCCCTAAAAGAGACCATAGACACGTTTGTACGCGACTTTATTTCGTGCCAGGCACCCGATGGGTATATGGGGCCTTTCCCGAAAGACTTACGGCTGACGGGCAAAAACTGGGATGTTTGGGGACATTACCACAGTATGCTCGGGCTGATGCTCTATTATGAAGACACGCAGTATGGACCGGCACTCACCGCAAGTAAAAAAATAGCTGACTTATTAATAAAAACTTTTGGTCCTGGTAAACCATCGTTGACTTGTGATGGTGAGGGCGGACAGATGAATATGGCGGTTTGTCATGCACTTGTCTTACTTTATGAGAAGACGGGAGAGCCCGGATACCTGAATTTTGCAAATTATATTGTGAATGAGGCCTGGAACGAGGAAGGTGCCGGGAAATATCTGGAATACGCACTGGCAGGAAAACAGATTGTCGAATTTCCACGACATCGCTGGGAGGCGATCCATGATTGGCAAGCCCTGGGAGAATTGTATTGGCTGACCGGAGACACGAAATATCGAAGTGCCATGGAGCAAATATGGCGTTCCGGTGTGGATGGGGACCGCCATAATACAGGTGGCATCACTTCTGGTGAAGGTTTCAAAGGATCGCCATATGCCCAGAAAGCGATTGAGACCTGTTGTACCGTTGCCTGGACTGCTTTTGGAGTTGATATGCTCCGGATGACAGGAAATTCACAGGTAGCTGACGAAATCGAATGGAGCACGTTCAACAGCGCTTTGGGTGCAATTCCGTACAGTGGCAGGGCCTGCGCCTATAATGTGCCGATGGACGGGAAACGAATGTTTGGTGTTGAATTGCCGTGGCAGGCGCCAAATGCAGGCCCCGATCTGAACTGTTGCTCAGTCAATGCATACCGGCCCCTCGGCATGATTACACAATGGGCGTTGATGCAATCCGGTGAAGGACCGGTTATTAACTTCTATGGCCCGGGGAAAATGACAGCTTCCCTTTCATCAAACAATCAAATGACCATTACGGAAGAGACCGAATATCCTGCCGAAGGATTGGTGAAACTGGCATTGACCATAAAACAGCCGGAAACATTTACGTTGAAGCTACGAATCCCATTCTGGTCAACAAATACGGGCATTAAGGTTAATGGAAAAGCTATTTCAGAAAAGGCCGTTGCAGGAACTTATCTGGCGCTCAACCGGAAATGGAAATCGGGCGACAAAATTGAACTGGAGCTTGATTTCAAGTTACGGCTCTGGTACGGCGAAAAGGAGTGTGAAGGAAAAGTATCAGTTTATCGAGGACCAATCCTGTGTACTTATGATGCCCGGTTTAATGATATGGATCCGGACCAGATTCCGGAACTGGATGCAGCGTCGTTGACCTTCGAACGCCAGAAATTTGCCGGGACAATTGAACCTTGGGTTTACGGGGTTTTGAAAGACAAAACAGGCGCTAAAATTACAGTTTGTGATTTTTCGAGCGCCGGACAAACGGGCAATCAATACCGTTCCTGGTTACCACTGGCGAAAAGTACAACTGCACCGTAGCAGTGCTTTTGACTTGTCCAAGGAATGGGTTGGGGGTTCATATCAAGGTAAAAGCAAATAATAATAGAAAAGAAATGCTGAACGGGCACCTATTGGGATTATATGAAAAAGCCATTCCCCCGGAATGGAGTTGGGAGAGACGCCTTAGCGCTGCAAAAGAGCTGGGCTTTGAGTATGTAGAAATTTCCATTGATGAAACCGATGAACGGGTGGAGCGCCTTTATTGGGACAAGGCACAGCGCATGGAACTGCTCCTGACATGTCAAATCCTGAAAATGCCGCTACGTTCCATGTGCCTCAGCGCTCACCGGAGGTTTCCCTTTGGCAGTTCGGATAAAAAATTGCGCGATAAAGCTCACGACCTGATGGAGCGTGCCATAGTTTTTGCCGAAGATTTGGGTATTCATGTAATTCAACTGGCAGGATATGATGTTTACTACGAACCTTCAACAAAGCAAAGTATAGAGGCCTTTCTTGAAGGGATGAAATGGTCGGCCAGGTTGGCAGAGAAACACCAGGTGATGCTGGCCATGGAAATCATGGATACCTCTTTTATGAACTCCATCACGAAACATCTTTGGTACGAGGGACAAATAAAATCGCCCTGGTATAAAGTTTATCCCGATTTGGGGAATCTCACTGCGTGGGGCAGCGATGTGGAGAAGGAACTGGAAAAGGGTATATCAAGCATAGTTGCAGTACACATTAAGGAAACGAGGGCAGTAACCAACACCTTTCCCGGGCAATTCAAATGTGTTCCCTTTGGTACAGGCTGTGTAGATTTCGTAAAATGCTTTGCCAAACTGGAACAACTCAACTATAAAGGTCCTTATCTGATCGAAATGTGGAACGACCCTGAAATTGATAACATCGAAGCGATTAAGGATGCCTTGCGGTTTATCAATGAGAAATATGATTTGGTAATTACAAATATGTATAAACATTAATTAAGCATTAACGATACTAATTATGAACTACTACATAGGTTTGGACAACGGTGGAACCATGACAAAAGCCGCGCTCTACACATCCACTGGAAAAGAAGTTGGCGTTTGTTCGGTAGAAACAAAAATGATTACCCCCAAACCGGGATTTACAGAGCGCGACATGGAAGAGATGTGGTTGGCTAACTGCAAAGTGCTGAAAGACCTTTTGTCCAAAACAAAGGTTGATGCCTCCGATGTTGCCGGAATAGCCTGCTGCGGTCATGGCAAGGGCCTTTACCTTTGGGACAAGGACAATAAACCGGTGCGCAACGGCATCATTTCTACCGATAACCGTGCTTATGAATATCCCAAGAAATGGGAGAAAGATGGCACTGCCCAAAAGGTATTCGAATTATCGTATCAAAAGATTCTGGCCTGCCAACCCGTTTCGTTGCTCGCCTGGCTCAAAGACAATGAACCTGAAAGTATTAAAAGCATCCGATGGATATTCGAGTGCAAGGACTATGTCCGTTTCCGGCTAACCGGCGAAGCGTATGGAGAAATTACCGATTATTCCGGGGCAAACTTCCTGAACCTCCAAACCCGTCGGTACGATGCCGACCTGCTGAAACTTTTCGGCCTGGAGTTCGCCATGGAGATGCTTCCGCCACTCAAAAATTCCACAGATATCTGCGGGTATATTACCAGTGAAGTTGCAAAACTTACCGGATTGAAAGCAGGTACACCGGTAGCAGGCGGAATGTTCGATATTGATGCCTGTGCCATTGCTGTAGATGCGGCGCACGAGGACCGTATCTGTATGATTGCGGGAACATGGAGCATCAATGAGTACATCCGAAGAGAGGCGGTGACCGATGGCAGCGTGATGATGAATTCTATTTTCTGTCTTCCGGAGTATTACCTGATCGAGGAGTGCAGCCCGACTTCGGCAGGTAACAACGAGTGGTTTATAAACACCCTGCTGCCCGAATTAAAAGCACAGGCAAAGCAGGAGGGAAAATCTATTTACGAGTTGGTAAATACCCTGGTTGCATCAATTCCAGTGAAGGAATTCTGCCCGATATTCCTGCCATTTCTCATGGCAAGCAATGTACACCCTAATGCCAAAGCAAGCTTTGTGGGACTGAGTAACTATCATACCCGCGCGCACCTGATGCGCAGCGTGTATGAAGGGATAGCCTTTAGTCACAGGTACCATTTCGATAAACTTCTGGCCACACGAAATCAGCCGGTTAAGGAAATTCGCCTGGCAGGTGGCGTAGCTAACTCCAAGGAGTGGACACAGCTTTTTGCCGACGTCATGAAATACCCCGTGGAAACAGTTGATATTGGTGAAACCGGCGCATTGGGCTGTGCGATGACAGCGGCGGTGGCTGTAGGTGAATTCAAAAACTTTGAAGAAGCTGCGAAGCACATGATCAAGGTGAAAAACAGAATGGAGCCAAATCCGCAAAATGTACCGGTTTACGAGAAGAAATACGCCTTATATAAACAGGTTATTTCTGCATTGGACGGGGTATGGGACAATATGCAAAAATTAATGTAAAACAGTATGTTGCAAAGATTAAAACAAGAAGTATTTGAGGCAAACATGCTTCTTCCCAGGTATGGTCTGATAACTTTTACCTGGGGAAATGTATCTGCCATTGATAGGGGAAAGGGGTTGGTGGTCATCAAACCGTCCGGGGTTTCCTACGAAACTATGAAAGTTTCCGACATGGTGGTAGTTGATTTATCAGGAAAGATTATGGAAGGGAAACTTAAACCATCATCAGATACTGATACCCATCTGGAATTGTACCGCAACTTTAAAAACACAGGAGGTATTGTGCATACGCATTCAACATGGGCAACCACGTTTGCACAGGCTGGCGTACCCGTATCAGCCTTTGGTACTACTCATGCTGACTACTTTGCCGGCGAAGTTCCTGTTACCCGAAAGATGACACCGGAAGAAATTGCCGGTGAGTATGAGTTGGAAACGGGAAGGGTGATTGTGGAAAGATTCAGGGACATCAATCCTGACCATATTCCCGGCGTATTGGTACATTCACATGGTCCTTTTACCTGGGGCAGGGATGCGCTCGATGCAGTGCATAATGCGGTGGTACTTGAAGAAATCTCCCGAATGGCATTCCATACACGAATTTTAATGGGGACAAATATAAGCCAAATGCAACCGGAACTACTCAATAAACATTTCTTCAGAAAACATGGAGCGAATGCTTATTATGGACAGTAATTTGATTTAATCCAAACATAAAAGTTAAACAAAATGAAAAATAATTCATGGAAAGACAAAATCTCGAACCATCAGCAGCTTGGGGGAATTGAACTCTCAGTATTGGATAATGGCGACGGTCGTGGTTGCCGTGTAGCATGGTTCAATACGGGTAGTGGCCTGCGATTTAAGGTAGTGCTTGATAGAGCAATGGATATTGCTGATGCTTTTCATAACCAGCATAGCCTGGCATGGATCAGCCATCTGGGTGTCTCTGCACCGAATCCTACGGTTGATTATGCAACGAATTGGCTCAAAAGTTTCGGTGGCGGATTGATTACCACATGCGGACTAACCCACACCGGTGGAGATGAAAAGGATGAGTCAGGCGAAAGGGGTGTGCATGACCGGATAAGCCAGCTGCCAGCTACTATCGAATCGGTAATCCAGCCAAACTTGTTTAAAGGGAATATGGAGATGAGTATTACCGGACGAATGATTCAAACCTCTCTTTTCGGTCCCAGCCTGGAGCTTAAAAGAACCATTTCTGCTGCATTAGGATCATCGGTTATTAAAATAAAGGATGAGGTTACAAATCTTGGGAATTTCATTGTCCCACATATGATGTTGTACCATATGAACTTCGGGTGGCCTCTCGTGGATACGGATACAGAAATTACCTGGGATGGCAATTTGAAGTCAAGAGGCGGGGAACTGGACAATAAAATATTTAACCCTAAGCACAACTTCAAAAAATGCACTGGCCCGTCTGATGATTATCAGGGTGAGCAAAGCGCTGTTGGATTTGTTGATTTGAAAGCGGATGCCAATGGGTTATGTGAGTGTGGTTTACGTAATTCAAAACTTGGGCTGGCAGTTAAAATAAAATACCTGAAGGCTCAACTTCCGTGGATGGCGAACTGGCAACATTACGGGAAAAACGAATATGTTACTGCACTTGAGCCATGCACCTCCCCTCCTGTCGGACAAGCAGCCGCTAAAAAGGAAAATCTTCTCATACAACTTAAGCCGCAGGAAACCAGAATGTATGAACTTGAAATAAATGTTTTTACTACTAAACTTTAAAATTCTACTTATGTATATCGTTAACAGTTACTCGCTTGCAGTAATACTCTGCATTGTCACTATGATTTGCTGGGGATCCTGGGCCAATACCCAAAAGTTGGCAGGTAAAACCTGGCGTCAGGAGCTATACTATTGGGACTATGTGATTGGGGTACTGCTTCTTTCAATTCTCATGGCATTTACCTTTGGAAGTATTGGGGAGCATGGCCGGGGTTTCGTTGAGGACATCCAACAGGTTAGTTGGGGCAATATCCTTAGCGCCTTTACCGGAGGAGTTATTTTTAATGCTTCAAACATCTTGCTTACAGCAGCAATCGCTATTGTTGGCCTTTCAGTGGCTTTTCCTGTCGGTGTAGGAATTGGGTTAGTATTTGGAGTGGTGATCAACTATATCGGTCAACCCAAAGGCGATCCGTTTACACTGTTTATCGGAGTCCTTTTGATAGTGACAGCTATAATAATTGACGGCATAGCAGCTGGAAAGATGGGGGGAACAAAGGAAACCGGCATGAATAAAAAAGGGCTGATTTTGTCTATCGCTGCCGGATTACTTATTTCATTTTTCTACCGTTTTGTAGCGGCATCTATGGATATGGACAATTTTGAATCTCCCGCGCCACAAATGGCAACTCCCTATACAGCCTTCTTCATTTTTTCTTTGGGAATGTTCGTGAGCAATTTTTTGTTCAATACGCTTATCATGAAAAAACCTTTCGTGGGAACCCCAATTGGTTATCGCGAGTACTTTAAAGGTTCATTTAAGATTCACCTGGTGGGAATTTCGGGTGGCTTGATTTGGGGTTTGGGTAGCGCCCTTAGTTACATGGCAGCAGGAAAGGCCGGTGCTGCAGTTTCTTACGCACTGGGGCAGGGAGCTACAATGGTGGCAGCCCTTTGGGGCCTGCTCATTTGGAAAGAGTTCAAGGGAGCGCCGAAATCTGTAAATGTTATGTTGGTGTTTATGATATTGCTTTTTGTTCTGGGGCTTGCACTTATAATTATTTCGGGAGGAAATTAATTGACTCATATTCTCACATGCCTAGAAAGTAGTTTAATAACATTTTCCAACGGCAGGGATAAGACTGAAAACATCTTTATATTTGTAGAGTCATTAATATGGGTATGTATATATAAGTAAGCAATCGTTTTCGAAATTTGAAACGGTTTCAAATAAAGTGGATGAGGATCATTTTTGATTAGCTGGTTTGGAAATCTTGATAAAAATGGAGAAATCATAATATGGGAAAAGAACAGTCAACAATGTCTGAACTACAGATTAAACGCAGGACATTATTAAAAGTCATGGCAGGGATACCGGCTTTGGGGATATTCAGTTTTGAGTCATCAGCAAAAGGGTTTTATGAACATGAAAACAAAGACATAATAAACGCAACTATCTGTAAGCCGTTGATGTCTGCAGGTCAGACGACCCGTTTTGAACTCGGCGGTGAACTCGGCAGACGTCTCAATGCCGTTACAGAGCAATGGATAATACCCGCTCCCAGGACTAATCCCGCGATGCTCGCCATGTTCAGGGACCGCGATCGGAAACCCTATCGAAAAATGATGCGCTGGGCTGGTGAGTTCGCCGGGAAGTACCTGACACATTCTGTGCAAATACTCCGTCTCACCGGCAATAGCCACCTTCGTTCCCATCTGGAGCGGTTTGTAAAAGACTTGTGTGCCTGCCAGGCATCCAATGGATATCTTGGATGCTGGCCGCTGGAATCCGGTTTGACCAATCAGGCTCCGAACTGTCACAATAACTGGGATACATGGTCGGCCTATCACACTATGCTTGGTTTGCTAATGTGGAACGAGTTCTCCGGGGATAAGGTCGCCCTGAGCGCCGCCGGGCGGATCGCGGATTTGTTATGCGAAATGTATCTGGATAAAAAATCTCCCCGGCTTGTTGATACCGGATCCGCGGAAATGAATCTGGCGCCGATCCATTCCCTCTGTCTTCTTTATCGGAAAACTGGCTCGCCGCGCCACCTGGCAATGGCCAAACAGATACTGGGCGAATTTGCCGCCAAGGACAAGGATGGCAAACCGCTTGCCGGAGATTATCAAAACGTGGCTTTGTACTGGAATGAGTTTTCAGAGACGCCAAAAGCGCGCTGGGAAAGCCTGCATCCTATCATGGGATTGGCAGAGATGTATTACCTCACCGGTGATGAGTCATGCCGTAAGGCTTTTGAGTCATTGTGGTGGAGCATGGTAAAGGGGGATCGTCATAATAACGGAGGATTTACATCGGGGGAAAGAGCTTGCGGCGATCCGTATAACAAAGCACCGATCGAAACATGTTGCACAGTCGCCTGGATGGCCATTTCAGTAGAGATGCTGCGGCTGACAGGTAATTCCATTGTCGCAGACGAACTGGAATTATCCATGTTGAACAGCGGGTTGGGGATGATGAGTCCTTCGGGCAGGTGGGTGACCTACAACACACCCATGAACGGAAAACGCGAAGCAAGTGCACACACAATTGTATTTCAGGCATGTGCCGGGACCCCGGAACTCAACTGCTGCTCAGTAAATGGTCCCCGGGCCCTTGGACTTCTTAGCGAATGGGCTATCTTGCAAAGCGGTGACGGTCTTGTGCTTAATTATTACGGCCCCGGAACAATTAATACATCGCTCCCATCGGGTAACAGTGTAAGTATTAAACAAGACACCGATTATCCACGAAATGCGGTGGTCGATCTTTCGATTTCCACTGACAAGCGCGAATTATTCACGTTGGCTCTTAGAATTCCTTATTGGAGTAGAAATACCGATGTTCGGGTAAACGGCGAGAAATTAAAAACTGTGAAAAGCGGCGACTATTTGAGGATTGTTCGGGAATGGAAAACAGGTGATCATATTCGGATTGTCCTGGATTTCAAGCTCCAATTCTGGTTGAGCAACCCGAATTATGTTTATCAGTCGATGGAAGGAATGCAGGATTGGGAAACCGAATGGGTACTGGCAGGACCCATTCCCAATAAAAGTTGCTCGGATATCGGGCTTGAGGATTTACATCTTGATAACGCTGAAAAAATGACAAAGGTTGTGCAGGATAAAGAAAGTACTCAGGTGCGGTTTTTAAGCAAATCAGGCCTTATCGACTTCAGTAAAGATTTCAGCGTGACCGATATTCATCCTGCGGGCTGGTGTTTTACAGAATACGATGCTCCTTCCGAGGGAATTCTTCCGGTTTTTTTCGGTTCTTATTGGTGGTTTTCATGCTTTGTAAATGGGGAAAAAATTGCATCGGGTTACGGTGCTAGAGAGCGTGAGCATTACCTCCGACTTCCCCTTAAATCGGGACGGAATTTAATCTGCTTTCGGATTACAGCAGGTAACGCCAAGTGGACGCTGAATATTGCAAAGGGTCCGTTTATTCCGAAAGAGCTGGAACCTCCTGCCATTCACAGTGTGTCTATTTACCGCGGTCCGGTACTTCTGGCTTATGATGCGCGTTTTAATGAAGGTGATTATACTCCGGAACTAATCCCGTTCCTCGCAAAACCTGAACTTGAACTGTTACCGGAATGGGAAAAAGTTCCCTCCGACAATCCGTTGATCCTGGTAGAAGGAAAAAGTGTGGACGGTAAAGCTGTTCGCTACTGTGATTTTGCCAGCGCAGGCGCAACAGGTAACTATTATCAATCATGGGTACCTGTAATATTTGATTGCCCGAAAATCGAATTTTCCAGGGAGAATCCCCGGCGGAGTTCGCCCATTTAAAAGAAGATGCCAAATAGAAAAGTTTTAACTCTACTGTCTGTGTCGTTAAAAATCCATATAAAGGCTGGTATCAATACTGCTCAACTATTATTCACAATCTAAATAGAATAAGATGAAAATCTTCACACTTTTATTAATGTTGCTGATTGCAAATTGCGGTTATTCATTAAATCCGTTAATTAAATTAATTCCTTATCCTCAGGAGCTTAAATTAACAGGGAATAACTTTGCTGTAAATTCCGGATATAAAATTAAGGCCGATAAGGCATTGAAGGATGTTGTACCCTATCTTAAAACGCTCGTTTCTGATTGGGACAACTTACCGGGGAGTAAGGCGGATAAAAAAGCCAAAATGCGGACCATATCATTGGTTCTCGACGAATCGGTGTTAAACGGGCCGGAAGCCTATCGTTTGTCGGTTACAAACAAAGGAATTGTTATTCGCAGTAATTCGGCCAGGGGATGTTTTTATGGCATCCAGACATTGAGCCAGCTCGTTGTAAACGATGGGAAAACCGTCAGTCTGCCATCGGTCGAAATCAATGATTATCCCAATTTCAGTTGGCGTTCGTATATGCTTGACGAATCGCGCCATTTCTTCGGAAAAGAATTTGTGCTGCAATTGCTTGATGAACTTGCGGAGCTAAAAATCAATAAGTTCCATTGGCATCTGACCGATGACCAGGGGTGGCGAATTGAAATAAAAAAATATCCCGAACTGACCAGGATTGGGGCGTTCCGCAAAGGCACCCAGATGCGTGGGGGCAATAAAGAAATCTCGGATATCCCGCATGGTGGGTTTTATACGCAGAAAGAAATCAGGGAGGTGATTCAATACGCGGGCGCAAGGAACATCGAAGTTATCCCCGAGATTGAAATGCCCGGGCACTCAAGCGCGGCAATTGCTGCTTATCCCTGGCTGGGGATAATGGGCAAACTTACCGAAGTGCCCGCAAGATTTGGCAAGCTTGAAGATAGTTACAATGTTGCCGATCCCCGTGTAATTCAATTTCTGCACGATGTTTTGGATGAAGTTTGTGAATTGTTCCCCTCAGAGGTAATCCATATTGGGGGAGATGAGGTTTTGTTTGCCGCGTGGACTGAGTCAGCCGTTATGCAGGCATACATGAAAAAGAACAACCTGGGAAGCCCTGCCGACTGCCAGATTCAATTCACCAACGAGATATCGAACTATCTGGCAAAAAAGGGGAAACGGATGATGGGATGGAACGAGATCATGGGCAAAAATATTCATAGTTTCAACAATGCCGCTGAGTACAATGTAAACACCCCTTTGTCCAAAGGTACAATTGTCCATTTTTGGAAAGGTGACATCGGCATGATTACCGATGCTGCACAAAAAGGTTATTCCATTGTCAACTCACTGCATTCAGAAACTTATTTGGCTTATGACTACTACCTTACATTAAAGCGGATGTACAACTTCTCGCCTGTTCCGGAAGGACTGAAGGACGAATTTAAAAAGAATATTATTGGCGTAGGATGTCAGATGTGGACTGAATGGACACCTACTTTTAAGGATGTGGAATACAAGACATTTCCAAGGGTCGCAGCTATTGCAGAAGTGGCCTGGTCGGGGAAAAGGGATTATGACGGTTTTCTGTCGAGACTGAAAGAGAAGGCAAAAGAATGGACCACAAAGGGCATCAATTTCCCCGCTGAAGAGATAAAATAAAAAGGGTTGGGCTACTGAAGATATACAGTCTTTTATACATCTGTCATGGAGATCAAAGAAAAGACAGTAATCCTCTGGAGGGGATTGTTTTTATTCGATTAAGAAAAGAGACAGCAGGATAAGGAATCTAAAAGTTATAAGTAGCTAAACTAAATTATATAGTATGGAAAAAAGAAAAGTAATCGAAAAAGTACTTCGGGGAGAAACGCCCCCTTACACCCCCTGGTCGTTTAAATTCACTGTCGAGCCTTTGACAATGGTCAAGGATCATTTTGGGAGCGACGATATTGATGCCATTTGCGACAATCACATGCTGAACCTGGGCAGCGATATGGGTGTTTTTAATGAGATTGGGCCTAATATGTTTCAAGATATTTTTAACGTGGTTTGGGACCGTTCAATCGATAAAGATATTGGCAATGTCATCAATCCAATTTTGAAGGAACCAACATTAAATGGCTATGAATTTCCAAATCCAATTGATAGCCGGCTTTTTGAAGATATTGAACCGGCCATAGCTTCAAAACCGGATATGTTCCGTGTTTTTCCAATTGGGTTTTCGTTGTTTGAAAGAGCGTGGTCGCTCCGTGGAATGGAAAACCTATTAATGGATTTTTGTGCCAATCCTGATTTTGCCCATAATTTACTCGGCCAAATAACCGATTATAACATAGCCCAAATTAATGAAGCATTAAAATACGATATTGATGCTTTACTTTTTGGCGATGATTGGGGCCAGCAAACAGGGTTGATTATGGGCACGGAAATGTGGCATGAGTTCATATACCCGCAAGTAAAGCGCATGTACCAGGCCGTAATCAGGCAGGATCGGTTTGTGATGATCCATTCGTGCGGGAAAGTGGATGAACTGTTTCCTTCATTAGTTGAAGCAGGTTTAAATTGTTTTAACCCGTTTCAACCCGAAGTCATGGATATTGAAACAATTCATAACCAGTATCTCGGAAGACTGTCTTTTCATGGTGGATTATCCATTCAACGGACATTGCCTTTTGGCACAAAGGAGGACGTTAAAAAAGAATCCGGGAAACTTTTAAAGATGGGTCGAAAAGGCGGATACATTTTTTCTCCATCCCACGCTGTTGAAGGAGATACCTCATTGGAAAATATCCTGGCTTTTATCAATGCCGCAAAAAATCAATAAAAAGAATCTGTCTAGAAATGATGTTAATGCAAACAGCAACTTTAAATACACTGAAGGCTGGCAGCGTCATTCGCACCTTGGTTTTTGTGGTAAGGATGCTGATCCGTTGAGTGATGCCTTGTGAGAAAATTATCAGCTAAATAAAAGTTATTAATCAGATAAATAAAATATCTACTCAAATGGAACAGCTTATTTTACTTTACACAGGAATTTTGATTATCCTTTCAGGCAGTTGTAATTCTCCTGTACCAAATAGGTCAATAGTCAATAGTGCAAATACGGACAGCTTGCCAACAATCCTTGCCAAAGACCATGCTGATTTAGTTGTAAGTCAGTTCCGAAACGAGGCTATTTTCAAATTTGCGGGACACCAGTTACCAGCAAACCTGAAGGAATGGGAACTATTAAAGCTCCAATTAAAAAATGAGATCATTGAAAAGGCCGGAATTACTGTCGATCATAAACTTCCACTGGATTATCATGAGACAGGCAGCGTTCAGATGGAAGGCTATACCATCAAAAATATATTTTTCCAGACGCTTCCGGGTTTATATGCGACAGCGAACCTTTATATCCCTGATGGAGATGGGCCATTCCCGGGAGTAATCAATATGAACGGTCATTGGACCGAAGCCAAAATGGCGCCTCCGATACATTCTGTTGGCCAGACATTGGCCTTAAACGGATATGTATGTTTGAATATTGACGCTTTTGGCGCTGGCGAAAGAGGTACAATCCCAGGTGTATTTGAATACCATGGTGGAAATCTTGGCGCCTCTATGATGAATATTGGAAAGTCCTTACAGGGCATTCAGGTTTCTGAGAATATAAGGGGCATAGATTTGCTTTGTTCCTTACCTTACGTCGATACGAAAAAGATAGGGGCAACGGGTGCCAGCGGAGGCGGTAATCAAACCATGTGGATAACTGCTATGGATGACCGCGTACAAGCATCTGTGCCCGTTTGCAGTGTGGGAACTTTTGAAGCGTACATCATGCGGTCGAATTGCGTATGCGAGTTGCTCATTGACGGGCTTACACTGACAGAAGAATCGGGTATCCTGTCCTTGGTTGCACCACGGGCCATTCTCCTGTTAAATCATAACCAGGATGCAAATCCAACATTTAATCCCTCTGAAATGCTTCGAAGTTATACCAATGCAAAACCTGTTTTTGAACTGTATGGAGTTGGTGAAAATATAAGCTACCAACTTTTTGACCTTCCTCACGGTTATGATAGTCAGGATAGGGAAGCTATGCTTGGTTGGTTTAACCTTCATTTGAAAGGGAAAGGTAACGGATTGCCAATTAAAGAAATCGCATTTAAAAACCTTCCTTCCGAACAACTGATGGTATTTGTTCCGGGAAACAGGGATCCGAAGGTAGCCAGCGTCCAGGAATACTGTAAACTAAAAGGAGAAGAACTCAGAAGTGGGTTTCTCTCAACAAAAACTATTGATATTGACCTGAAGAAAAAGGAATTAAGGGATCTGCTGAGGATCAATGAAAACTTAATCCTGAAAGAAATCCATCAATATTCGGGTATAAGCGGTTGGGACCGTTACGCCCTGGAAACTTCTGATGGTAAACTGGTGCCATTATTACATCTGGCCCCGGCCAATAAATCACTTGGTTATACAATTCTCTGCAATCCGGAAGGGAAAAACAGTATCTCACCCTCGCTGATCGGCGAATTAATGAAAAAAGGTGCAGGTATCGTTATTGTTGACTTGTCCGGAACCGGGGAAGTTACTTCGACTGCATCGCTTGCTTTTGATAAAATCAGAAAACTACATACGTTGTCGCGTGCAGAGTTGTGGTTGGGCAAAACCGTGCTTGGTGAATGGGTAAAAGAGCTGGACCTGGTTATCCAATTTCTTGACACCAACCTCAAAGCAAGGAAAGTAAGTGTTGATGGAAGCAAAGAAGCCGGACTTGCCGGATTATTCCTGGGTGCATTGGAAGGAAATGTCGATCAACTTGTTCTGCGTGACGCTCCTGCAAGCTATTTGTTTGATAGCCGCGAAGGTCTTGATTTCTTCAGCATGGGGATTCATCTACCTGGTTTTCTTCAGTGGGGAGATGTTTCTCTGGTCTCAGCCCTTTCGGGTAAAAATGTACAGTTTATCAATCCGGTAACCATGTCAGGGAATGCAATAAACGGAGAAAAGCTGACTGCCTTGGAGTCTGAATTTGAAAAGATGAGGACTTTGTCCGGTCAATCAGGGAAAACAACATTTAAATAAAAATCACAAAATATCTACACAAATGAAATACCCATGAGATTATTTTCACAACAACCGAAAATGAATATCTGGGTATTCCATGCGACCTTTAAAAAACAAATTATATACGCATGAAAACAACTACAAGAAGGAATTTTATAGGCAACACCACTAAAATAGCTGTTGCAGCTTCAGTTTTTCCACTATACTCATTCGCGAACGCTAAAAAATCGGGAACCGCGATAAAAACAAAACTGGCCATGGTTGGAACAGGTGGCCGTGGAACTTTTTCCTGGGGAAAACCAGTCATTGAAACTTACAAAGACATTGTTGAGATGGTTGCTTTGTGTGACATCAACCCCAAACGGATGGCAGCTTCAAAATTACTGATGGGAACCAATGCCAAAACTTACAAAGCGAAGGATTTCGACCTGATGATACAAGAGACAAATCCCGATATCGTTATTGTTACGACCCCTGATTGTTTTCATGAAAAGTACATTATACGTGCCATGGAACTTGGATGCGATGTAATCTCTGAAAAACCGATTGCCATTGATGCGGAACAATGCCAGCGTATTGCTGATGCTGAAAACCGTACCGGTAGAAAAGTGTATGTTGGATTTAATGTCAGGTACATGAACGATTCGATGGAGATGAAAAAAATTTTAATGTCCGGCGAACTGGGCAAGATCATCGCCATTGAATACCAGGAACGCCTCAATACGGCTCATGGCGCTAGCTATTACAGGCGCTGGCATGGAAAAATGAAGTATTCAGGCTCTTTATTGCTCCACAAGGCATCCCACCATTTTGACCTGATCAACTGGCTCCTCGATTCAGACCCGGTTGATGTTCAGGCTATTGGAAAATTGGCCTATTACGGTCATAACAACAGTTTCAGGGGCCGCAACTGCCGTACCTGTTCGTTTACCAAAGAGTGCAAGTTTTACATCGACATAACCAAGAGCAGCACATCCATGGCCATGTATGTAAATTGCGAAGATGTGGATGGCTACTACGCTGACGGCTGCCTTTGGGACAATGAAATTGACAGTTACGATACCAGTTCGGTCCTGGTCAATTACGATAATGGCACAGAACTGACCTATACCATGAACACTTTCCTTCCTTTTGAAGGGCAATTGATTTGTTTTTCGGGCGAAAATGGCAGGTTGGAAGTCCGTCATAATAACCAGCAACCCTGGAAAGTGGAAGGCA
>JALNYZ010000047.1 GCA_023229575.1 Prolixibacteraceae bacterium | reverse complement strand
CAACTTGCGACCAGCATGACCATCAGAAATAAATAAAAGATATTTTTCATATTCATTTATATTTTAGTCCTTGAAATGATTACCATCCCGGATTGTTAATAATATTGTTGTTGGTACTCCTGTAGCCCGCAAGCGTGCTGTAATAGTCCCTCTGGCTGAATACCCTTGGCAATTCCATCGGGGTACCGGTAATCTTTTTGAAAATATATTTGTAACCGCTACCGGTATATTGCAGGTACGGCCATAAGCCATGCAATTGGGTGTTGTTAAAGATATCTGCGCTAATCCTCCATCGCTTCATGTCCCAGAAACGTTTGTCTTCGAAGGCAAGCTCTACCCTTCTTTCGTTGCGCAACCTGTCCATGGTCAGTTCACCTGCGGTCAATGCTCTTATACCTGCCCGGCTCCTTATCTGGTTAATTGCATTCAGCGCCTCTGTCAGATTGGTACCCAACTCCAACGCGGCTTCCGTGTAGTTGAGCATTACCTCTGCCAACCGCAACTCGACCCAATTCTCGTCAGAATAACCACCATTTTGATTAGTAAGTTTGGTAAGGTTTAAAAGTTTCCTGAGATAAAAGCCGGATTTGGCAGGTTTGCCTGAAGGGTACGGACCATCGAGGCCAATCTGCAAAACTGCCGGGTCTTTTGGAAATACACTTCCTCTGAGTGCATAGAGTTTACCATCGGTATCATAAATTCCGGCCCACATCGACATAGGCCTGCCCCATCCTGTCGGCGTGTTTGAACGTAAAATAGTCGCGTCACAACGCGGGTCCTTGTTCTTAAACAGCTCATCAGGGGAGTCAAACTGCTTTCCTTCATAATTTAATGTACCGGGGGTTCCATCAATGTATTCATAAGATTCCACCAGTTCCAAAACAGGACAAAGATTGCTGCCAACTCCTACAAACCCGTCAGGAGCCATTACTAAATCCCAGTCGTGACCTTTGTCGGGATATTGAAAAGCCTTCTGGAAGATAACCTCGGAGTTGTTCTTGACCGAAAAAATGTCCTGGTAATTTTTTATCGGATCGCCTGATTTGGCTACAGGGTCATAGGATTTGGTGTACAGTGCGTATTTCTTGCTGTCCATGACAGCCTTGGATGCGTTCAATGAAGCGGTGAAATAGGTATTTGCTTTTGAAGCCGGAATACCTACCAGTCCGTTTATCTGAACCGTTCCATATTTCGCGATCGATCCGGCATAAAGGGCTGCACGTGATTTTAATGACATGGCAACCATCTTGGTAGCACGGTTGGAATTGCTGGCATCCCATGAATCGGGCAGATCGGCGCTCGCTGCATCAAGCTCTTTTAAGATATAATCGTATACCTCCTCCTCCTTGTTCCTGGGAACTTGCAAATCGGCCAGATTGTTATCGAAGGTCTGAACCTCCTCAATAATTGGCATGCCCCCGTATTTCTTAACCAGGTCAAAATAATAGAAGGCCCTGATAAAACGGGCTTCTGCAATGTATTGTTTGCTCTTGGCCGCAGGAATGGTGGATGTTTTGGCCATTTGCATAAAATAATTGGCCTTCCTGATCCAGGAATACGCTCCGGTATTCAGTGTAAGGGTATGATTACCATAATCCACATAGATTGGTGTGTGCTGTTGAATTGCAGTACCTTCGTCCGAAAGTTCACTTATGGTAATACCACCATAGGTAAAATCCTGGGCCATTATGATGTTATCGTACAACTTAGCCATATAGATATCCATCATCGGCTCTGAGACCCAAACATCCACATCCGAAATGATGTTTAATGGTTTTCTGTCCAGGGTGTCTTTGATACAACCGGATAGAAATATAGTAGTCAACAAGACTATGAATATTTTATTTTTCATAATGGGTTAATTAAAATTTGATATTGAATCCAATGTTATAAGACATCATCTCAGGATAATAGGAGCCCCTTCCGATCGGAGCCTCCGGGTCAAGTTCACCGGTATTGGCTATCGTCAGAATGTTTTGACCACTTAATATGATGGTCAACGCCTCTATTTTATGTCTTTTCAGAAAACTGCTCTCCAGATTATAGCTGATATTCAACGTTCTCAACCGAAGATATTTAGCATTCAATAACCAGAAAGATGAGTTCATGTTGTTATTGGTTGAACCCTGGGCTATCGTAGCAGGATATTTTCCCGGAATCCATGCTGAATTGGGATCATTTATATCCGTTCGGTGCCATCTGTCCATGAAATAGTGATAGGTGTTCATGATGTTGTATTGGAACGGGTGAATCAGGTTTAATTGCTGGACAATATTGAAATTGGACGAACCCTGCCAGTTCATGTCGATAGAGAACTTTTTCCAGGAAGCATTTAACCCCAAACCATAGTTCAACTCCGGAAAAGCACTTTTTCCGATGGGCTGAATGTCGTTGCCATCAATAACCCCGTCCTGGTTAAAGTCATCATATTTGATATCGCCGGGCAGTAAAGTGCTGTTCGCCCTTCTGTCCTGAATAGGGGATGAAACAAGCTCTGCCTTGTTCTGGAACTGTCCGATCGCTTTGTAGCCCCAATAAATATTGGACCACCTGTTTTCAGAATTACTTCTCCAATTGTCGTATTGGCTGGTGAAGGCCCGCTGTTCCAGATGGCTGTTTTTTGCCCTTGCATAAGAAAGGTACGGTGAAACCGAATATTTGACCTGACCAATTTGGTTGTTATGTCTCAGCAAGATTTCAAAACCTCTTGTATTATCTGCGTTCAGGTTTTCAAGTGGTAAGGTTGCCCCGAAGGTGGATGGCAACTGGAGCGATCTTGTTGCCAATAGGCCCTCTCTTTTGCGGTAGTAGACGTCAGCCTCAACTTCAAGTTTCCTTTTCCAGAGGCTCAGGTCGAAACCAAAATCAAAAATCTGGCTCTTTTCCCAGGTAATATTTGGGTTGGGCGTACCTGAATCGACCATTCCATTGGTAACAATATTGCTTCCCAGAATATAGTTCCCTGACGGATAGGTATATCCTGCAAGGTGCTGGTAGTTACCTGTAACATCACTTCCCAATTCTCCCCACGAACCACGCAGTTTCAGGTTCTCAATGGCCTTGAAATTATTTTTAATGAACTTCTCATCGGAAATTCTCCAACCTGCAGATACCCCGGAGAAGAAACCCCATCTTTTATCTGGTGGGAACCTGGCCGAACCATCGTAGCGAAAATTGTATTCAAACAGGTACTTACCTTTGTAATCGTAGTTTAATCGTCCGGCATAACTCTCCCTTCCATTATCGGAGGCCCCCCCTGAGTTGCTTTTGTTAAGGTCCGGTCCGGCAAAGATCTGATCGATCGGAACAACGTAGCCCGTTCTGGTTGCCTGGAAGTTATCACCTTTGTATGAACTAACTTCATATAACAAGAGCGCTTTCACATTATGGGCGCTTGCAAAGGTCCTGTTGTAGTTAATGGAACTGATGGTACGGAGCGCTGATGATCTCCAGTTATCCAATGTCAATGCATTGACTTGCAGTGCACCTGTCTGGTAAGAGGTATTCGTTGACGGATCCCATTTGTAATAAGGGAATTTTTTTTGCCAAATCTTTTGATTTGCAAAATAGAGATCGCTGGCGCCTTTTACATTGATACTTAACCCCTTGACCCATGGCACTTTATAATTTACTGATAAGCCTCCCTGAAAGAAGTACGCCTCATTCCTGTTATAGCCAGATAAATTACGGTCGAGATAACCTATCATTCCCTGGTTGGTTGCCTCTAACTTCCCATCCGGTGTAAATGGATTGGCAATAGGCCACTGGAATTGCAACCAGGAAGACATCAGATATGCATTCTGGGTGAGGTTATCGCGATTCTCGTATCTTCCGCCAAACTCAACGGATACATCCAGGTCGTCAGTAATTTGCGCGTCAATATTGGACCTGAAATTGTATTTCGAATATTCCTGGTTCCCGCCACCATATGTCTTCCATCTTGAAGCCTGCGATGTTTGTCCAAGTAAAAAGTAGTATTTGATCTTTTCACTACCCCCACTGATCGAAATATTTTGATCCTTCATTGGGGCATAATCATTGATCATGTATTTGTAATAATCAAAATTTGGATAGTTAACGGGATCGGATCCATCCTGGAATTTCTGGAGCTGCTCCGGCGTGTATACGGGTTTTCCCCCAATGTTTACACTGGCTTCGTTCCTCAATGTCGCGTATTCCCATGAGTTGACAAACTTTGGATATCTTGTGGTGTGCTGAACACCATAATTCATTGAAACACTAAGTACAGGTTTTCCAATTTTCCCCTTCTTTGTGGTAACGAGGATAACCCCATTTCCACCACTTACCCCATATACGGCAGAGGAAGCTGCATCCTTCAGGATGGTGACACTCTCTATCTCATTGGCGTTAAGACGGGAAAAATCCCTGTTTACAATTCCATCGACAACCACAAGGGCGCCTCCGAAACCACGGATTGATATGGACACATCATCCAATCCAGGCTCACCGCTCCTTTGAAGGGTCGTCAAACCCGGAAAATTACCATACAACAACGATGATACGTTGGCTGTGGGCACGGTAGCCAACTTCTCAGAATTGATTGAAGAGACAGCTCCGGTAAGGTTAACCTTCTTCTGGGTTCCATACCCGACTGCAACAATCTCTTCAATTGCGAGCGTCTCTTCCTCCAAAACCATATTAATAATTTTCTTGTTTCCAACGGGAACCGCCTGCATTTTCATTCCTACAAACGAAAATTGCAATTTAGCGTTGTCAGGAACATTGGGCAGTGAGTAATTTCCGTCATTGTCGGTTATTACACCAGTTGTTGTCCCCTGCACCACAATTGAGACCCCCGGCAGGGAGAGACCTGCCTTGTCGGTGACTTTTCCTTTGACAGTTTTACCGGGTTGCTGTTCAACCAACCGGGTAAAGCTGGTTTGGTCGCTTCTGTTGGTCAGGACAATCTGCCGGTCAACAACTGTATAGACCACATCCACGTCCTGGAACAATTTGTCCAGTATTTCTGAGATCTTTTGGTTGCTGAAGTCCATTGACACAGTTCGATCTACATCAACCAGTTTGCTGTTGTAAAGAAAAACAAACTCGCTGTTTCCTTCAATTTCATCCAGCACCTTTTTGATGGAGACGTCTTTGAGATTTAGCGACAATCGTGTACTTTGTGAGTACGTTTCTGTTGCCATCATTTGAGTGACGGCGAGAAAGAAAATAAAAATTGTCATCTTCATAGTCATCCAGATTTTTCGGAGATATGCATTTTTTGTGCACACCCGAGTTGAACGGAACGTTTTTTCCATAACTTTGAAATGATTTTAGTTAATTACTATTGATCCCGGCAATCTTCGCCAAAAGAGAACCGGCTTTATGCCGGGGCAGATGGTGTCAAACATCTTCCCCGGTTTTTTTTTATATCTTTTTCTTCATCAGATAGACTTTTTGTTTAGCATATTCCCCGTTTGGCATCAATTGGTTCCCTGTAATCCGATAATCGATCGGGGCTGAAATTTTCAAGAGGTGCAATACCTGGGTGAGGGTTTCATTCCTGAATGTTGCTTTATAGATATAGCTTTTTATTTCGGGGTCATTAATTATTATTTCAACATTGAACCAACGGCTCAGGCGCTTAACAACATCTTCCATCTTGTCATCGCGAAAAATAAGGTTACCCTCTTTCCAGGCAATGTATTTATCAACCTGGACCTCTTCTTCATAGACTTTCTGGTTCTCATTTTTATAGATAGCCCGTTGTCCGGAATGCATTGTGCCAAAATCCTTTTTTGTTTGCCCGTTATCGGAAGAGAGGGCAACCTGACCTGTGACCAAAACCACTTCAGATTGGGTTTCATCATTAAAACTGACAACATTGAAGGAGGTACCCAGAACCTCAACATTTAATTTGTTGGCATTTACCCGGAAAGGTTGGTTCTTGTTTTTTGTTACGTCAAAATAGGCCTCACCATTGAGCACAACTTCTCTTGTATCTCCGGTAAACCGTGTAGGAAATTTCAGTTCCGAACCTGAATTTAGCCAAACTTTCGTTCCATCTGAAAGTTCAAACTTTGTAACCATTCCCTGCCGGGAGGTAATGCTTTGCATCACCACATGTCCCTCCTGAAGTTTTTTCAGTGAAGAATTGCGCATCAAAGTATAACCTGAAAAGAACAGCAAAGGGAGCAGTAGTACCGCGGCGGCACGCTGAACAACGACCAACCATTGCATAGGTTTTTGTTCAAATATTCTTGCATTGACTTTATTTAAGGCCTCGAATGAATTAAACTGTTCCATCTCGCCCAAGAGTGACATGGCTTCCCATGCTTTCTTGCTTTCCTGATAAAACAGTTCATTCCCAGGCAATTCTATTCTCCACTCATCGACTATTGCACGCTCCCTATCAGACAGATCGCCCGAAAAATAGCCTGGCAATAGTTCTTCAATTTCCCTGTATCCACTATTCATAATACTTATCTTTCTATTTCACAACAGCATCATTATTTTGCCGTTCAGTACTAAGACGATGAAAGGTTTAGGCACACATATAGCCAGGAAGAGTTTTTTAAGAGACCGTTTAAAATTTGTTTTTTTTTACCCGTTAGGGATAAAATATCGGTAGAAAATGGATTAAGAGATAAATTCCGTCCCGTTCGGGCAATGTCATTAAGTTAAGAAAAATTTATGCGACTCTCAACAGATTGCTTCTCCGCCAGCCGGCGGATCGCAATGACGGATCATTTTTTTGGAGGTAAAATATACTGCGAGCCAGTTTAGATAATATTTAATTATAGATCGTCACACAATGCCAATTATGACAGTTTACATAAATTTGTCATTGGTAGGAGGCACGACGAAGCAATCTACTGATTATTTTTCTATTTTCGCCTCGGTTTCGGCATTCCGGATATAGAAATCCGCACCACATTAAGATCCTGCTTAAATTATAATCAGCGAATTATGAATACAAAATTTGTTCTTTGTATGATTGGTTTAATCACCATGGTTCCCTGTAGCGGAAAAAAGGTAACTACATTGAAACCGACTGGTTTTGATCAGAGTAAAACGATAACCATTGAAAAAGGAGATCTGAAGGCGATTTTCATTGACAATACCGGCACTCCACCGGTTCACCGCCCAGGTTATAACGGGATAACCGAACTTTACCATTCTCACCAGGACTCCACAGTATTCAAGCCATCGATTGCCGGATTTAACCTTGAACATATTTTCAGCGGCGACAGCCTGATACAGTTTTTTGAACCACGGCTTAATCCAATGACCTTATGCAGAAAAAGTGAATACGAGGTTCTTTTGTATCAGGAAGCTACACCAGTCTCAGGTGTGGAAAGCCTCACTGAATTCAGGCTTGTTGAACCATGTTATATTGATGTTACCTTCCGATGTATTTTGCATAATACACAATATTTCAGTCATGGTTATGCCGGTTTTTTTTGGGCGAGTTACATCAATAATACTGAAGATTCCAACATCTATTTCAAAGGAATTACAGAGGGGAGCACTTCTAAAAAATGGATCACCGCTTTTTCAGAGGTACATGGCACGAAAAGCACACACAAGGGAATAAATGACAATTATGATCTATACTTTGCCCCTGGTTTTGAAGCAAAACTGCCAAAAAATTATTCTGAGTACAGATTTTCAGAGCCTTATTATTATGGACGATTTCACAATATGGTACTTGCTTATCTGTTTAAATCCTCCGAAACTATCAGATTGGCGCAATCGCCTACAGGAGGAGGAGGTAATGGTTATCCTGCATGGGATTTCCAATACATAGTTCCAAATCCAAAAATCGGGAAGGTGTATAGTTTTAGGGCAAGGATGATCTACAAACCCTTTGTCGGAAATAAAGATATATCGGAGGAATATGAGAAGTATATAAAAAAAAATAGGCGCCAAAAAATACAAATGTTCAGTAGAAATAAAAAGGTATCGTAAGGTGTGAAAAGATGACAGATTGCTTTATGGGAAGATTAGGGACGACAAATACCAATTCAAACTTACAATAAGAAAAAATCTGTTTAAAGGAAAGTGAATGGTGTACCTTAGACAATCAACCACACAATCAGAAAAAAGGGAAGGAATTCCACAAGCTCCTTTCTAAGAATTTTCAGTGAGTTGCTGATCTGCAATTCCACTGTTCGTTTGGTAAGGCCCAGCATCTCGGAAACCTCCTGATTTGACAAGCCGTTTAGACGACTTAATTTATAAATTTCACGGCAACGGGGAGGCAATTTGCTCAGGCCATTCTGAATTGCCTGACGCAGTTCTGATTCCGCGAAATATTGGTCGGTCGAATTATCCTCCTTTTCTGCTGAGAAAAGAATAAAAGTCCGGTATTTCTCTGCAACCTTATGATGCTTTTGGAAATCGATGCAACGGTTTTTAATGGCTGTAAAGAGGTATGATTTTAGTGATGACTTAATTTGCAAACGGGGGGCTTCCATCCATAGCGTGACAAAAAAATCCTGTACAAGGTCTTCGACATTGTCCCTGTTGCCCAGATACTGCATTGAGAACGCACAAAGAGAGGAGTAATAATAGTTGAAAATATAATCGAATATCAATTTATCACTCCGTTGTAATCCATCTATTAATAAAAGATCTTTCACGGTTGTCTGTTTAGTTCTTCTTCCAGCAGTCTTTATATTCCGAAATATATCTATCCTTTTATGAATTAGGGGATGAGATCTCCCTCCGGGTAGCCTGGTTGTTTACTTTTTCTACAAAGCGCTTCCGCAAAGCTAGTAAAAGCAAGGGGTTTTTGCAAGAAAAATCGGATCTACTTTATGAATTTATGTCAGCCACCGATCCAGGTTCCCTGCGACAAATGCATCGTCATTTAATTCTGGATATGCCCTGTAAACCCGGTCAATTTCCTCCTTTTGTCCGGGGGATAGTACTTCATTTTCATTTAGGGTCCAGATACCTTCCAGCAATCCCTGGCGGCGCAACACTTCATGAATTCCAGTGATACAGCCGGCAAAATTGTTGGCAGTATCAAAAAAGGCCGAGTTACTGTCCGTAATCTGTGCCGCCAATGTCAATAAATGGCGGGTATCCTGGGTTACCTCTTCGTGTTTGACCATTTCAAGCAGTTCAACTGCTTTCTTTGTCCAGACGGCCCAATGTCCAAGCAAACCACCGGCAATTCGTTTTTTGACGATATTATTTCCGTCCGACATTTTAAACTCGGTCAGCAAATCGATCAAAATATTATCATCATTGCCTGTATAAAGTACAATTTCATTGGCCCTTCCCGACTCGATGACCCCGCGGATTACATCCAAAGTCTGATAACGGTTAAATGGGGCCATTTTTATCGCGACCACATTTTTTATACGTGAAAATTCGCGCCAAAAATCAACGTCCAGTTTGCGCCCGCCAACAGCCGGTTGAAGATAAAATCCAATAACCGGCATAATGTCGGCAATTGCCCTGCAATGGTCCAGCAGTGCCTGATTGGATGCATCGCGCATGGCTGCAAGGCTTAACAACACAGCATCGTAGCCAAGGTCGGCAGCAAGTCTGGCTTCCTGTATCGCTTGTTCGGTTTGACCTATTACCCCCGCTATCAGGACAATTGGTTTGTTATTTTTTTCGACATAACGCACATGCTCTTCCTTGGCCAGCTCCAGTATCGGCCTGAACAATCCAACCTCAGGTAACCGGATTGCAAATTGTGTGGTATGGACTGCAACTGCCAAACCTCCTGCCCCGGCGTCCAGATAATAGCGCAACAGAGCCCGTTGTCTTCGTTCGTCCATTTTTCTGTTCTTGTTCAATGCCAGTGGGAGTGCAGGAATAACCAGGCCACTGTTCAGGGCATTTGCTTTTTCTGTTTTAAGCACTAATTGGTTCATTTTACTACCTTTTGCTGTTAATATTTTCCATCCCTGACTTCGAAATGGGTTTGTTTATTTAATAACCTGTTCTCGTGGCTGATCCAGTAGGCAATCCATTGGATCATAAGTTCGGTTGGCACCTTTGGTTTGCCAAAAATATTGTGAGACAGCGCGGCGTTGCTCAACAGCGCAGTTGGCGCTTCATGCCCGGTAAATTTCGGCGTCGTTCCGAAAAGCTTACCGAATTCGATGGCAACCTGCCTTACCGAAAGCGTCTCGGAACCTGTAATGTTGATTACATTAGCAGGGGAACTGCAATGCGCCAACATAAGAAGTGACATGGCATTCATGTCTCCTTGCCAGATTACATTGAAATAACCCATTGACAAATCGACCAACTCATCATTTTTCACTTTGGATGCCACATCAACCAGAACGCCGTAGCGCATTTCGACGGAATAGTTCAGGCGGATCAACGAAACGGGAGTGCCATATTTTAAGCACCCATATTCAAACATCCTTTCACGGCCCAGGCATGATTGGGCGTATTCGCCAAGAGCGACCGGTTTATCCGATTCAATGGAGCCGCCGGATTCAATCTTGACCAATGGATAAACGCAGCCTGTTGAAAAGGCTACAATTTTAGAATTTTTATAGTGTTCGGCCACCAATGCCGGAACGTGTGTATTCATTGCCCAGGTAAGCGAAAGATTACCCTCGGCGCCAAATTTCATGCCGGCCAGAAAGATTACATTTTTTACCAGCGGCAGGCTTTTGACGAATTCAGGATCCAGCAAATCGCCGCGGATCGTTTCAATGCCATAGCGCTCAATCTGGTTTTTCTCCTGTTCGTTGCTAAATCTTGAAACGCCGATTATTCGCTTCGAAATACCAGCTTCCTGACAGGCCCTTTTGGCCATCCGGGCAATCGAGGGACCTATCTTTCCTGCAATTCCCAGGAAAATAATGTCCCCGTCAAGGGTTTTAAAATAATCGACAACTTCTTCTGTTGGTCTTGAGAGAAGCTCTTCCAGTTGTTGTTCGTTTTCTAATGCATTAGGAAAATTTGCCATCACTTATTCCTCCATATTTTAGAATGATATTTTTATAAATCCTGACTGCTTCTTCTATTTTGTCTATATAGCAAAATTCATCAGTCTGGTGGGCCATTTCAGGCTGACCGGGACCCAAAATGACAGTTGGGACTCCGCCGTACAATTGATGTAAAACTGCACCATCGGTCATATAGGGCAGGGACTTTTGATGCGCCCCCTTTTCGGGATCTATGCCGCAAACAGCATAGACCGATTGAATAAACGATGATGTTTCGGTGGAACTAACCGGTGGCAGGTCAACCAATTTCTTAATCTTGATTTCATTGCCTAATTCTTTGGAAAGACGTGCCAATATTTCAGCATGTTTTATTTTACTGGTGGAACGGATATCAATGGTAAACTCGGCATGATCGGGAACAGAATTTAAGTTTTTTCCGCCTTTAACCAGTCCTACATTGATGGTCGGAAATCCATGTAAATCATCGAGATCAGCCCGAAATTGAAAATTCTCAATTTTGGTAATTGCCCTTGCCGCTTTATATATGGCATTTTCACCCAATTCGGGCATGGAGGAGTGTGCGGTCTTTCCTGAGGCTGAAACATTCAGGTACAGCGCTCCTTTGTGTCCGATGGCCGGCGTATTGGAAGTTGGTTCGCCTACGATGATCGCACCCGCCATTCCGAGATTATATCCCGTTTCGACCAAATGCAGCGCCCCATGACATCCCGGTTCTTCAGCCGCAGTGAAAATAAGCCTAATCCCTCCCGGAGGAGTGCTCTTTTGTGATGCCTGAACTGCTGCACAAATCATGGCAGCAAGACCACCCTTCATATCACTTGAACCCCTACCGTAAATTTTACCATCTTTTAGTGTGCCCAAAAAGGGCTCCTCCTTCCATGGCTTTTCCCCCAATGGAACCGTATCGAAATGTCCTGTCAATACGATCGGAGGACGATTCCCATCAACACCCTTTTCTGCTATGACCGATAGCCTTTTTTCCTCAAATTTTTGATAATCAACCTTAAAACCATGACTTTCCAACAGGACACCTACAAACCTTGCAATATCGTCTTCATTTCCTTCCGGATTAACGGTATTGAAAGAAATAAGCTTTTGTGTCAGGGAAATGACATCCTCAAAAAACATCTTGCCAATTTATATTGTTTGAATTAAATCCACCATTAATTTTCATTACAAGCTATTAGATGCTTCGTTCAGTCCACTTTAGCAACCGGCGACTTGGGTAAAAATGAGACAATAATTGCCCCAGCCAGGGCTAAGCATATTAAGAGAATAAATCCGGCTGCATAGCTTTTCGCGACATCGTTGTACATCACACCGACCAGCATTGGGAAAAGTGATTCGGCCACACCATCTGCAACCAGAATAATCCCCATCGTCCGGCCCAAAGCCCTGACACCAAAGAGGTCAGCAGCCATTAAAGGGATGATCATGTAATTGCCACCCAACCCAATTCCAAAAAGCACGGTAAATAGATAAATACGCCCCGGGAAATCAGGGACCAGCAACAATGGGATGGAAATGCCTACCATGATATAAATCAAGATCATAACATATTTGCGATGGATGATATCGGCCAGCCAGCCCATTAACACCCTGCCTACGAGACTAAATACAAGAACAATTGACATGACGTGTGCAGCTTCAGATTGCGTAAAATGCAAGTCATTCAAATAATATTTGATATGCTGGCCTATGCCTCCAACAGCTCCCATGCAACTCATACTTCCGATCGCCAAGAGATAAAAATAGGGGTTTTTTAGAATGCTGCTGATTGGCACCATGGTATCTCCGGCACTTTTCCCTTCCACTTTGGTTTTTGGTTCCTTGATAAACCAGGCCATTGGCAAAGCAATCAGTACAATCAGTATACCCAATGCGGCCAATGCGAGGTGCCAGCCATATGCTTTTTCAAGTCCTGCTGAGAACAATGGTACCAATGCACCGCCAGTTCCAATTCCAAGATAGGCAATTCCCATGGCTTTTCCCCTGTTTTTGTCGAACCACCTGGAAACCAATACCTGACAGGGCAATGGGCCACCACAAACATAGCCCAGGGCATTAAATACCCAAAACAGGTAAAACATGGGCAATGAACTGGAAAAGCCTAATCCAATAAGCGATACCCCCATCATCAAAGACCCTGAAATCATCAGGCGGCGTGGGCCATAGCGGTCGATCATCCACCCGGCAATAAATCCAAACAATGGACCAACCAGCAATTTTCCAACGGCATTTCCTGAGGTGACCACTGCCCGGGACCATCCGTATTCCTTGGTCATAAAGTCGTAGAAAAATGGCAATCCGTAATAGGCGATCCCTACCAAAGCGAAAAGGGATAAAAATGCCGTGGCTACAATGTAGGTCTGCGAACTCCGCCTGGAATCACTAGTGGTTGTTAGAGTTTCGTTATATTCAGTCATATTCTGATTAGATGTCTTACAGCGTGGTAAAACTATGATAAAAATTTTCGATAAAAAACTACTGCTTTTCCAACTTATAACACTCCATTTGCATAAAAAAATGCATTATAACCCAAATTACACAATTAAAGAGCGCCTTTGTGCACAAAAAGGAGTTTTTTAATGTTATATTAATTTCAATATTAGGCGTTATCAGATGAAAACTAGAATTAATTTCAGTTTAGTTTGAATTCCATGCTTTTATTTTAATACCTTCATTGAGATTGACATTAACCCGTCTTGTCTCCTTCGGATCAAGCCAGAAATAACTGTGTTCGGCACGGAATTTATCAGATATTTCGGGACAATCAAAGTGGACACCAACAGCAGGTACATCACCAGTGTTCTGTATTACAGCCACATTACCTTCAAAACTCAGCGACAGGTTTGTCTTTGGCAACTCCATCAAACAACCCGGTTTTGCCAGAAAATTCATCCAATAGAAAGTCCTGTCGGATAGATCCCCATTTTTATAAACCTCGGTTACGATCAGCAAGGGAGTGGTTTGAGTCTGTTGTGAAGTAAGGGTGAAATTACCCAAATATTCTGTCTTATTAATCGGCTTGTTCCTTTTAAATACTTTTTGGGCAATCTGTTTAAGGTTAGCATCAAATGCCCTCGCCCGGACTTCCCATGTTGATTTTTCCAATGCATTGTTGTCGTCCAAAATATAAATTTTTGGAGAACATCCTTTACCAAAGCAATTTAAGGTATCAATGATTGCACATGCATGAAGCGGTTCGTATGCATCCATCATAAAATAATGGACCATCTTGGGGACACCATAATAATCAACGGAGGAATAGGATGCGGCCGGAACAAATTCATTGAATTTATAATAACAAATACCGGTTCTGTCGGGCCAAAGAGAACGGAATTGCTCTGACATTATTCGCAGTCCGGTTGCATGGGCCAGTTGGGTACCTGTAATAAAATCTGCCATGGTGTTTAACGGCATCATTTGTTTGGCATAGAATGTCATATGGCTCATATCCCGACCATAGCTTGCGTTACGGTTAAAGGCGGGCGCATGAAAGGCAAAACTTCCTTTATCAGGTGCTGGCCACAATGTTTTTTCATGTTCGGGCAGGTATTTTAATACCGACTCGATGTTCGGCGGGGAGGTGAAACCAAATTCACCCACAAACGGGGTTTTTAATTTAAGATTAGCTTCATAGGGTTCATTGCCCCAATAAACAGAATAATTATGGACGCTCCCTCCCCACGGATCTGTCCGGTGAATGGTGCGGGTACCGTCCAGTTCCAGGGCCAACCGTCCCATCAACTGAATATGTTCACCATAAGGAATCTTCAATTCATTGCCTCCGCTGTACATGGCAAGGGATGGATGATTGCGCCTCTGCAGGATAAATGCGGTCATACTCTGAACATCTATATCATACGGACCTTCTTCAAATTCCTGATAGACCATGATCCCGTAGCGGTCGCAGAGATCATAAAAGGCTTCAAGTTCAGCAATACCGATCCCCCATGCCCTGAAAATCTGGATGTGCTGGTCTTTTGCCAGTTGAATAAAACGCTCATATCTCTCTTTTCTCAGATCCAGATAGGCATCAATGGGAGACCAGTTGGCACCTTTTAAGAACATGGGTTTACCATTTATCACGAATTGCCAGTTGTACTGGTAGGCATGTGGGCCTCCTGGTAAGGGTCTATTTTCTATGGTCCGGATACCAAATATGGTCTCTTTTTCATCAGCAGCGCCATTTTCCTGAATAAATGCAATTTTTAACCGATATAAATTGGGTTTCCCCATATCTACCGGCCACCACAATTGGGGATCGGGTACTTTCATCCTATAGTGAAAATGATTGTCATCACTATTCAATTCAACCTCTTCGGTAAAATAGCAAGGTTTTCCAGTAAAATTCTCCGGTAGTATTTGCCCCACTATTTTCCCCTTGCCTCCTTTTTCACCCAACCTGATATTGAGAAACAGATGAATCAGGCCACTGGTCGCATTTTCGGTTGCTACAAAAGGATTTAAAACTTTAACTGCGGGATTTTCTTCAATGGACACAGACTTCCAGATTCCATGCAAGGGCATGTTGGCATAATGCCATCCCATTGTGGCTTGCACGTTGATATCCTCGGGTGTGTCACCATCGGCCCAATACCCCCCGTAAAAAGTTAAATTCCTGTTTATCTTATTTACCTTTATGATAACGGTATTGGTATCCTTCAATATTTTTGAGACATCGAATGTGCGGGGAATATATTTGCCTTTATGGTCTCCCACAAATTGTCCGTTCATCCAAACTGAATAAGTTTCACAAACACCATCTATTTTAAGTACGGGTGATAATATACCTGAAGGGCGTAAAAACTGTTTCCTGTACCAATGGTCTTTGTAGCTTTTGTCCCTGGCCAGCATCATATTCTTCCCTACGGTGGGGTCCGGCAACAATCCGGCATGAAAAAGGGCATTATGAACACTCCCCGGCACTTCGGCCGGAATAGCATCAATCCATGGCTTGTGAAGCCTATCCACATCAGTTCCCTCTTCAGCCAATTCCCATGTACCGTCCAGGGAGAATAAAGTTGCAGTTCCGGGCAATTCAATAGCTCCCGGCTTGATCTTAACCTCTTTGTAAGGGGTTTGCACCGGAATGGAGGATGGGGCATATGATTTTCGGTCAATCTCGTCGAGCGATGTTTTTGGTATTTCAACTATTGCGGCATGGTTCTTTTTTGATGAATAATCTGTGAACCCATTTACCGGGTCCATTTCATCAAAATGCCATAATCCGATGGTATGTTCGTCATTTTTGAATGGCTCCTGCGGAATCCCCTCTATTTTGCGCTCAATATCGGATATCCGGATTTCATCAACCAAACCTTTTGACTGTTGGACATTAAGGATATTAATCATATTTGTTCCAAAAAACAGCTTGGCATCATCCGGTAATTTATCCGGCAGATGGACTTTGATGGTTTTTCCATCATTAAGCGCTGACATATCAACATTCAAATTTTCAATGCCGTCATTGTAGATTTTAACTTTCGATCCGGTTAATATTGCAACGCAATAATGCCATTGAGGTGGAGTCTTAGCTCTTCCGGTAAAAAACGAACTTGGGGAATATCCCGGCAAGTAAGCGCCGAACCCCCAAAGCCCATGTGAAGTTTCCAGAATCTCCCAATGGCTGGTATATTCGCGCGGACCCAATGATAACAACACATTGGTTTCCTGACCTGGCTCTGTTTTCACCCAGCATTCAACGGTTATTGGAAATTTTTGATAGGCTTGCAACGCTCTGGCAGTTATCCAATGTGCCGGGTCGTTTTGATAAATGAAAGTTTTGCCAAACTTTCCATCGGTTAATTTAATACGCTCAGCAGCAAAACCTTGAGTCAGAAAGAGCGTAAGGATTGTAATTTGAATTAAAAGTTTTTTCATTTTTATCTTAGACTGTTTAGTTTGAATTCCATGCCTTTATTTTAACACCTTCATTGAGATTGACATTAACCCGTCTTGTCTCCTTCGGATCGAGCCAGAAATAACTGTGTTCGGCACGGAATTTATCAGAGATCTCGGGACAATCAAAGTTGACACCCACTGCAGGCACATCACCAATATTCTGTATTACAGCCACATTACCTTCAAAACTCAGCGACAGTTTTGTCTTTGGCAACTCCATTAAACAACCTGGTTTTGCCAGAAAATTCATCCAATAGAAGGTCCTGTCGGATAGATCACCGTTTTTATAGACTTCGGTTACGATAAGCAAAGGAGCGGTTTGGGTTTGCTGTGGGGTAAGCGTCAGATCGCCCAAATATTCTGTCTTGTTAATCGGTTTATTCCTTTTAAATGCTTTTTGGGCAATCTGTTTAAGGTTTGAATCGAAAGCCCGTGCCCGTACCTCCCATTTTGATTTTGCCAATGCATTGTTATCATCCAAAATATAAATTCTGGGTGAGCATCCATTGCCAAAGAAATTTAGCGTATCAACAATTGCGCAGGCATGAAGTGGTTCGTACGCATCCATCATAAAATAATGGACCATCTTGGGAACGCCGTAATAATCAACGGAAGAATAGGATGCGCCCGGAACAAATTCATTGAATTTATAATAACAAATACCGGTTCTCTCAGGCCATTGCGAACGGAATTGTTCTGCCATTATTCGCAAGCCTGTTGAGTGGGCCATTTGGGTACCTGTAATAAAATCTGCCATGGTGTTTAACGACATCAGTTGTTTGGCATAGAATGTCATATGGCTCATGTCCCTGCCATATTCCGAATCGCGGTTAAAAGCAGGGGCATGAAAGGCAAAACTGCCTTTATCCGGAGCTGGCCACAATGTTTTTTCCTTTTCGGGCAGGTATTTTAATACCGACTCGATATTTGGCTGGGAGGTGAAACCAAATTCACCCATAAACGGCGCTGTCGATTTTAAATTAAATTCATATGGTGCATTTTCCCAGTAAAAATTCCATTGATGGAAGCTCCCGCCCCACGGATCTGTTCGGTGAACAGTGCGGGTACCGTCCAGTTCCAGTGCCAATCGCCCCATCAACTGAATATGTTCGTTATACGGGATCTCTATTTCATTGCCTCCGCTATACATAGCAAGGGATGGATGATTGCGCCTCTGCAGGATAAATGATGTCATGCTCTGCAAATCAATGTCATATGGGCCATACTCAAATTCCTGGTAAACCATGATCCCATAGCGGTCGCAGAGGTCATAAAAGGCTTCAACTTCGGCAATACCAATTCCCCACGACCTGAAAATCTGTATATGCTGGTCTTTTGCCAGTTGAATAAAGCGCTCATATCTCTCTTTTCTCAGATCCAAATAGGCATCAATGGGAGTCCAATTGACGCCTTTTAAGAACATGGGTTTGCCGTTTATCACGAATTGCCAGTTGTACTTGTAAGCATACGGACCGCCTGGTAAGGGTTTGTTTTCTATGGTCCGGATACCAAATGTGGTCTCTTTTTCATCAGCGGTACCATTTTCCGAAATAAATGCAATTTTCAAACGATATAAATTGGGTTTTCCCATATCTACCGGCCACCACAATTGGGGATCGGGCACTTTCATCCTATAGTGAAAATGATTTTCAGTACCGTTCAATTCCACAGGTTCAGTAAAATAGCATGGTTTTCCCGTGAAATTCTCCGGTGTAAATTCCCCTATTATTTTTCCTTTGCCTCCCTTCTCAACCGATTGGATGTCGAACAACAGATGAATGGTGCCACTGCCCGCATTTTCGGTTGTTACAAAAGGATTTAAAACTTTAACCGCGGGGTTTTCTTCAATGGACACAGACTTCCAGATTCCATGCAAGGGCATGTTGGCATAATGCCATCCCATTGTGGCTTGCACGTTGATATCTTCGGGTGTGCCCCCATCGGCCCAATACGAACCGTAATAAGTTAATTTCCTGTTTATCTTATTCACTTTAATGATAACAGTATTGGTATCCTTCAACATTTTAGAGACATCGAATGTGCGGGGAATATATTTACCTTTATGGTCTCCCACAAATTGTCCGTTCATCCAAACTGAATAAGTTTCACAAACGCCATCTATCTTAAGTACCGGGGATGATATACCTGTGGGGCGTAAAAACTGTTTTCTATACCAGTGGTCTTTGTAGCTTTTGTCCCTGGCAAGCATCATATTCTTCCCTACTGTGGGATCAGGCAACAATCCGGCATGAAAAAGGGCGTTATGAACACTCCCCGGCACTTCGGCCGGAATAGCATCAATCCAAGGTTTGGCAAGCCTGGTATCATCCATTCCCTCTTCCGCCAATTCCCAGGTACCGTCCAGGGAAAATAAAGGTGCGGTTTTGGGCAATTCAATAACTCCCGGTTTAACCTTAATCTCTTTGAAAGGGGTTTGCATGGGAATAGAAGATGGGGCATAAGATTTCCTGTCAATCTCGTCGAGCGATGTTTTTGGTATTGCTACAATTTCTGCATGGTTCATTTTGGATGAAAAGTCTGTGAACCCATTTGCGGGGTCCAGCTCATCAAAATGCCACAATCCGATGGTATGTTCGTCATTTTTAAATGGTTCCTGCGGTATCCCATCTATTTTACGTTCAATATCTGATATCCGGATTTCATCAAACAAACCTTTTGAAAGATGGACATTGAGAATATTGACCATATTTGTCCCGAAAAATAATTTTGCATCATCCGGTAATTTACCAGGCAAATGTACCTGGATGGTTTTTCCTTGATTGAGCGCTGATATTTCAACATTTACTTTTTCAATACCGTCTTTGTAGATTTTAACTTTGGATCCGGTAAAAATTGCAACGCAATAATGCCATTGAGGTGGAGTATTGTCTATTTCGGTAAAAAACCTGTTTGGGGAATATCCGGGCATGTAAGCGCCGAAACCGCCCCTCCATGGTAAGGTATTTTGAACCTCCCAATGGCTGGTATATTCGCGGGGTCCCAAGGATAAAATCACATTGGTTTCATCACCGAGTTCTGATTTCATCCAGCATTCAACTGTTACTGGAAATTTTTGGTACTCTTTCAAGGCTTTGGCAGCAATCCAATGAGCAGGGTCTTTTAGATAAGTAAAAGTTTTGCCAAACTTTCCATCGGTTAATTTAATACGCTCAGCAGCAAAACCTTGTGACAGAAGGAGTGTTAGAATTGCTAATTGGATCAAAAGCTTTTTCATTTTTTATAATTTTAAGGTTCACTTTGGTATTATTTATTCTCCATGTAGTAAATATCCATCATATCCAATGATTTGTACTGATGGTTAAGCCTTAAACTGAAATTGTCCCAGTTCCTGTTTTGACTTTCCGTCCACCCTACCTCGGCCAATGCAATGATGCGGGGAAAGACCTGGCGGTCCATCCTTGGTTCTGTCCGGTCAATATGCGACCAAAAGCAGGACTGCACTCCTAAAATATGTTCCGGATTAACATCCTTAAGCTTATCGGAAAATGGTTCGTACGAGTACACCTTTTGGGTAGGTATAGTTTCATACGGATAATCAAAATAAAAATGCGAAGTCGGGTTCATCACAACATCGTTCCCCTGCTTTACGGCTCCCAAAACGATGGCTTCATTTCCGGTGCGCCAATACATCACTGTTGCCGATTTGCTAAGCCCTCCCTGTGAGATTTCATCCCAACCAATAAGCTTTCTGCCTTTACTGTTCACAAATTTTTCTATCCTTCTTACAAACCAGCTTTGAAGTTCGTTCTCATCCTTCAATCCTTCATCTTTCATCCTTTTCTGGTCAAAGGGGCATTTTTTCCATCTTTCTTTCGAACACTCATCACCTCCGGTATGGATATACCGGGACGGGAACAGTTCAATGACTTCAGACAGCACGTTTTTAAAGAATTCAAATGTCGCTTCTTTTCCAACACAAAGCTCTCTTGTATTGACCTTATATCCATAGCCATCAGGATGAATTACTATTGTATCATCAATACAAGATAATCCTGGGAAGACGTACTGAACTTCCGATGAATGACCAGGGATTTCGATCTCAGGGACAATGTCAATATTTCTTGCGGCTGCATACCGGACAAGTTCACGAATATCATCTTTTGTATAAAACCCCTCCCTTTCTTTGGGTTCATGATAGATAGTATCAAATTTCGAAGCTTTTTCGGTCAATTCAGGATACTTGTCAATCTGAAGGCGCCATCCCTGGTCATCGGTCAGGTGCATCTGAAGTTTATTCATTTTATAGTATGCCATGGCATCAATGTACTTTTTACTATGGCTTTTGTTCCAGAATGTACGGCTGTAGTCAATCATCAAACCTCTCCAACTGAAGCGTGGTTTGTCTGTTATGTTCACACAGGGAAGAATCCATTTGACCCCATCAACTTGTGCTTCCCTCAATATTTCATTTGGAAACAACTGGCGCAATGATTGGATTCCCCAGAATATCCCTTTCGGTTTGTAAGCTGTTATCAGTACATTCTTATTTGAGATATTTAACTTATAGCCCTCTTCTCCAAGGGAAGACAATTCAACCAATAATTTCAGTTCGATTAAATTTCCTCCGGCAATTTTCTTATTTATTGGGAGCAAGTACCCTGAAGCCGGCGAAAGATAGGCCCTTAACTGTTCTGCCTTTGCAATTAAATCATGACCTACTTTAATAGAAGTCTTACCAGTCAGCTCAAACGTCCCATTTAGGATTGATAATTCCTGGGGCATTGGAACAATTGATATCCCTTTTTGAACCTCTCCTGCAAAGACAGGTTCATTTAATATGGAAAACAATAGAATCAGTAAGGATACGAACACACGTATTTTCATATTTTCATCTATTTATTAGGGGGTAATTTGAACATCTTGACAAATAAATCAACAGGAAGTGATTGCTCCGGTTTAAAATCGGTTCCTGATACATACTGTTTAAGGCTGTACAAGAGTTGCTGCGATGCCGGGCGATTTGCAATGTCCTTTTCAAAATCAATGCATGCCATCAATAGTTTGCCCTTCTCAACACGGGCTTCAAAAATAATACCTTTCTTCAGGCACCGGTCGTAGGTATCGATGGGTTGCAGCAGCGGACGGTAACCTGCCGGGGTCCCTTCCAGGTTCATCATAACTGCATTACTGATAATATTATACCATTGCCAGTTGGTATAAAATTCGGTTGGAAAATATTGATATACAGGGTGTTGGTTTTTTACCAGCGTTCCCATCGTCAGTGGTCCACGACGGAACATAATAGGATTCCAGAATTGATTTTGGAATGCACATCTATCACCTGTCAATTTACTGATATCCGGAAGCATTAATACATTTTTACCGTTTTTTAAGGCTGTAATGGTTGGTTCATCCATGGTCCGGGCAATGATGTAATCCTTCTCCTCAACCACAGGGGTTTTGGGATAAACCCATATTTCCCATTCATTTTTAATCGCTTTGCCAACACGCACAGTTACAAAAAGCTTTTGGGCAGATACTATTTTGGACAAAGATGCCTTAATATCGCCAAGCGTGGTAAGGGTTGATACCCCTATGTTCTGTTTTTTGAATTTACCGGATGCAACAGTTTTGTGATCGGTGGTTTTAATATCCCAACCTGGTTCCATATTTTTCAATGGTTTATTGCCGTAATGATAAAGTTGGGCAGAGGCGGTGAAGATATCGGTACTAAAGTATTCGCGCTTTTGAAAACGCAGCAGCGGAACCGTCGGATTGCAAAATTCACGAAATTTTTCCGGAGTTATAAATCCTTTGGAATCCCAGAATGGATCGAGGATACCTACCAGCGCAGTACCCTGTCCGGGAAAATCATGCAGGTCCAACATTTGGAAACCACCGCAATTTTGGGTGCGGAGCAGCGCTTCGATACTCTCTTTGTAGAGAAATACTGTCATATTCCCAGAGACATTAAAGAAGTCATTTGCCTGGTCCAACATCCCATGTTTAATCAATGTGTCGCGGAACACTTCAAAATTACGTGGGTATAACAATCCCGTATATTTCTTAATTTCATCAAAGTTCGGGTAAACACTACGTTGACCACATTCGTGCGCTACTCCCGGGATCTTCAAGAGACTATAAACTTTACTCAAATCGTAATCGGTTTCCGGTCCATGATCCCCATAGGTAAACATAATACCTTCCTCGTTTTTATAGGCAATATGAAACTGATCTTCAGGAAGTATCTTCCGCGCTGTTGATCCGCTGTACAGGTGGCGTGGATCTTTCTCTTTTCCAAATTTTACCAGGGAGGCCTTGATATCCCAATTACCTCCCAGTTCATTGCCCATTACAAGAAGTATAAAGGATGGGTGATTGCCGTAACTGTCCAAAATCCGTCCCAACTCTTTGTGAAAAAAAACAGTTGTTGGATCGGTCTCTTTATTGGCATCACACCAAAAGGGCAGTTCCACTTGTAGCATGATGCCCACTTGGTCTGCAGCTATAAAAGCCGCTTCAGGGGGGCACCACGTATGAAAACGAATGTGGTTCAATCCGTATTCTTTTACAATCTTACATATCCTTAGCCATCCATCAACTGTCATATCGGTATGTCCGGTCAACGGGAAAATTCCGCATTCCAGAGTCCCGCGCAGAAAAAGTTTACGATTGTTCAACGTGAGTTGGGCCCCTTCCGTGGAGATGTTGCGCATGCCAAAAATGACATTTTTTGTATCACTCCCTTCGGCTGTGCCTGTTTTTGCTGAAACGACAGCTTTCAGATTGTACAAATTTGGAGAGAATTCATCCCAGAGTTGAAATTCATTGCCCATTTCCAACAATGTTTCTACTTTAATTTCATTGCCAGATCCTGAAAATTGTACCACTTTTCCCGGAACCTGATGTGACTTTGCAACATTCGTGCTTGAGGCAGAGAGATGGATGGTTCCGTTAACCTCGTGACCAGTCAGGTTTTCTATATTACAAACGACTTTCGCATTTTTCTTATTTACGTCAGGATAGACCTGTATATCTTTAATATTTATCTGATTAAAGACACGAAGTTCCATCTTGCCGACAATTCCATTCCAGCAGGTTTGGGTGAATTCTGAAAAAGCGTGACTCCAAGTTCCAAATTGGGCATCCACCCGGTTATCCACACGGATAGTGATCCTGTGCTTTCCAGGCTTAAGTACTTTGGTTAAATCATAAGTATGGGGGGTACTGAAGCTTTGCTCAGTCGCTATTGATTTTCCGTCCACATACAAAGTACTGATCCAAAGTATTCTTTCGAAAAAAAGCTGAATGGATTTTCCTTCCCATTCCGGAGGGACCACAATATCCCTCTGATACCAGGCCGGGCCAACATACTCGTAATATCTCGACAAACGGGTTATCGGTTTATTGGTGTTCAAAACACCCTTTTTATTCGAATCCGTGGTACCGGGAAGTAATACGTTGTCGATTAGAAGATCCTTTTGTGCACCGCTATTGGCAAAAGCAGTCTCAAAATCAGTAGGATCGAGTTGAAATCCCCACTTGCCTGACAGGTCGATCACCTGGCCCTGTACATTGGCTACCTGAACAGTAAAAAGAAATGCAATTGCAAATAATTTAAATATTTTTTTCATAGTTTAAGAGACCGGCAATCCCGGCTAAAAAAAAGTTAATAATCCCAGTCCCGGAATTAAGACGAGAAAAGGTATTGTTACACATATACCACTTTCATGTATTTACTTATTCCAGGATGGGAATTCAAGTTTGCTGCTGGCCATTTACCTTAAACAAAAAGGTGGGCTTAAGTTCCTCTTAAGCCCATCTTTTTGTTTCTACCAACCCGGGTTTTGTTTTAAATTCGGGTTTAGTGTAATCTCCTGGGTAGGAATGGGGTGCAGATAAAGCTTATCGTCCCATTTTCGTGTGAAGCCAGGATACAAAACACGGTACTGACCTGTTTTGGGATCTCGTGCCCCCACAACAACTTTGGGATTTTCAAGAAGTTTTCCCGCTTTCCAACGCATTAAATCGTCCCACCTAAAGCCTTCATTACACAGTTCAATACGGCGCTCACGACGGA
>JALNYZ010000096.1:474-4259 GCA_023229575.1 Prolixibacteraceae bacterium | reverse complement strand
TTCAGATTATATCGTTACCGTTGAACGAGATCCTAAAATTGATCAGACCAACGAAGATGAAGTTGGCGTGGACCAAATGAAATTACCGCACACAGTATATCTTTATGACTATGATGGAAATTTAAAGAAAATAGTAGACTTGGGTTATCCCGTTTTACGTATTGCCGCGGATATAAAGAACAACACCCTTTATGCAATCGTAGTAATGGAGGATTTTGTACTTGTAAAGTATGAGTTGTAAGATTTCGCTTTACATATATGTTAAATGAGTAAATTTATAAAGATGACAATTAGTTTATTCCTTGAATATACCTATGTGTCCGGTATGATGTTTGTCCGAGAAGACGGCCTTTACATAAGTGATAGCCATTACCTGAATCCGGATTACAATGATGATGTGCTAAGCTTTCGTAAATTTGATTTGGTTGAAAATTAATTGTTTATGAATCTATAAATTGATGACAAATGAAATATGTATTAGCTATTGTTTTATGTGTTTGTTTTTCTTGCAGCGATAATACAAATACTCGAATAATGAATGATGTTTTTAAAAAGGATGTGAAATTGGTGGCGAAAAAGATGCCGGTAAAGGAGGTCCTCAATCCAGCAAACATCGTTAAATTAAAAGATTACTTGATTATCCAAAACGAGTATATATCCGGAGAAGATTGTTTTTACGTGTATTCGTTGGATCAAATGAAGTTTTGTTTCAGTTTCGGGCGGTTAGGACAAGGAGATGGCGAATTTATAGCACCTAGAATTGTTCAAAATAATACAGGTAACAGGTTGTCAATATTTGATTCTGCTCGCGATAAGATTTTTGTATACGATGTTTCAGATACAAAATCCCAATTAGTAAACGAACTAAAAATAATGAGTATAGAACATCCTACACAGGAAATTTCGTATGTAAATGATTCAATTGTACTTTTTCAAATTACTGGACGGATCGGTAATAGCTTGTATAGTTACAACTTAAATACAAACAATGTTCTTGATACGCTCGAATTTGATTCAGGGTTAAAAGAAATAATGAGTAATAAGTATAACTCAAATTTTGATTTTTACAATTTAACGAATGTAGGCCGCAAGTTTGTAGTAGGGTTTAATTATATAAATGAATTCAAAGTGGGTGAATTAGATGATAACTACAAATTTCAGGTACATGAAGGAGCTAAATTGAAGAATTATGGTTTGGCTCCTAATGACCCGGATAAGTTGTATAAAAACAATTTCTACTATATGTTTCCTAGTGCTACATCAGAATTGTTGTTTTTGCCTTACCTGGGTCTCGAAGCCACTACTTTACAGCCTTTTCCCATTAATCTAAAGGGGCGTCATTTTGATTTTTTCGTCGAGATGTATGATTGGAACTTAAATCCGATTGCAAGATTAAAATTTGACAATGATCTTATAAAATTATGTATTGATAAAGACCGGAATAAAATTTACACATGGAATCCAGTAGAAGATTTTGATAATATCTTGGTGTATTCTATTGAAAATATAGATAAGAGTGCAATGTAACATAAATTATAATCAGATAATACAAATTGAATGCTATGAATAAAATCTGCTCAGTCATTTTTCTTTTATTTCTGATAGTTTTACTGTTTTCTTGTGGTTCCGGACCAGATAAAGAAGAACAGGTATATGTACGTATTCCTATTGAATACCGAAAAGCCTCTTCCATTAAATTATCCGAGTTTGTAGAATCCATTGATGTTGTTCCGCTTGAAACAACAGAAGATAACTTGATAGGAGAATTAGGTCGCATTGTGTTTATTGATAATAAATATTACATTAAATCGACAAATGGTAGACAGAATGCAAAGATTTTTGTGTTCAATACTGATGGAAATTTTTTGTTTAAGATAGATCATCGAGGAGTGGGACCAGGAGAGTACATTGAAATGAAGGATTTTCAGATTTTGCAAGATTCATTGTTGATGACGGCTTCAAATAGCGATTATAAAACTAATCTGTATGATTTAAAGGGAAATTTTATTAAGCAGTTGGATTTCAGATATAATATAAAAGAAATACAACCATTATGTGATGGTAAAGTTGTCTTGTATCATAGCAACCTTAGAGAATTAAATATGAACGCTCAAACATTACTAGATACGACATGTAATGTATTATCACATTTCTTTAAGGTCGATAAAGTTGCTGAAGCAAAACTTACCTGTCAAATCAATGCAAATGCTTTTAGTGTTTGCGATGAGAAAGTGTATTTTAATTATCCATTTTGTGATACGATTTATCAAATAGCAGGACAGAAATATTCTCCTGCATATTATATTGATTTTGGTAATAAAAAGCATCCTGAAGGGTTGATTACAGAAAAGGATGGTATCCTTGAGATAGAAGCAAAAGTAAAGCGTTTGGAGTCTGTAATGAGTTTATATACTTATGATATTACTTCTCGGTTTGTGTATTTGGGATTTGATGATTTTGAACGTAATGTATATATGTCACTCTATTCTCTTCAAACAGGTAAAGTGTTTACGGGGCGTACCATAATAGATGATCTTTACTTTCCTGGAAATAGGATGGTTCTTACTCATAATAACATTGCTGTGAATATGGATAAAGAAGAATTGCTTTGGCATATTGAACCGCGAGTTTTGCTAGAGGGCTATGAAACCACTCGTAATAGCATAAATAAAGAGGCTTGGAATGCTTTTTGTGAGAAGCACCCTCGTTTGGTGTCAATTTGTTCTAAACTAAAGGAAGATGACAATCCGGTATTACTGCGGGTAAAACTTAAGAGTTTCTGATAATAAAAAATAATTTATGAAGAAAGTTGTTGGAATCCTGATTTTAATAACCGTATTAATATCCTGCGGTTCAGGGTCTAAGATTAATGAAAATATTGATCGCTGTTCATTAAGTCTGACTAACGATTCGTTAGTCTTTCATTTGGACAATTCAACAAATGTTCTTGCGAAAACATTATATACGTTTACCGATGAACAAGGAACTGAATATTTCACATTTCAGAATGGGGAAGAGAATGAAATATTAATTTTTGACATGAAATCAGGACAGCTTCTAAAAAAAATTAAAATAGATTATGAAGGGGCAGATGGGGTAACTAGATTTATAGGATATTACATAAAAAGTCTGGACGAAATTTATTTATCAAGACCGGATAAGTGTGAGATAGTTGTAATTGATGGAAATGGAGACATTAAGAAACGAATTAGTTATGAGACGACTGATGATGGACAGATGCTTATCCCAGGAATTTTCGCCACAATTATATATACCCCTTTAGTTTTTAAAGAGGGTGTTTTGTATATTCCTCAAGATCTAAATCCAATGCTTTCAGACAAAATGTTAGAAAAAAGTAGTGTTGCTGTAACTGTAGATACTTTAACAAATGCGGTGAAATCTCTTCCTATGAGATTTCCACCCATTGTATCTGTTGAAGATCAAATGAATTATAGAACTATTGGAAATGAATTTTCTTATAGCCGTTGCTTTAATGGAAAACAGTTTGTTTATTCATTTTTCTATGATGAAGATATTTATATCACAACTCCGGGGCACGACTCAACATTTACCAGAAAAGTAAAAAGTCGATATATCGACAAAGTTAAGCCATTAGGTTATCAACCTAGTGATTATAATCAGGTTATGAAAATAAATTGTGAGATGCCTATGTACAGAAATCTTATTTATGATAAATATAGGGATGTTTATTATAGAATAGCCTATCCTCAAACCGAAATGGAGAAGAAAGAAGATTATTATGAGATATTTCAATTTGGGAGAAA
>JALNYZ010000096.1:0-464 GCA_023229575.1 Prolixibacteraceae bacterium | reverse complement strand
TATAATTTTGAATAAAGATTTTGAGATCATAGGAGAAACATTATTCCCTGAATATACCTATGTGTCCGGTATGATGTTCGTCAGAGAAGATGGGTTGTATATAAGTGATAGTCATTATAAAAATCCATCTTTTAATGAGGACCTTTTAAGTTTTAGAAGATTTGAACTAAAAAGTAATAAACAGAAATGAACAAATTATTTTATATTTTTATATCAACAATTTTAATATTTACTGCTTGTAACAAAAATACAGAGCAATCTCCATTAAATTTGTTTGTAAAAAAGGTTCACATTCGATCTCAGAAAATAGAGACAAATTCTGAATTTATTGTAAAAGGAGGCGAGATGCTTTTTTTTGAAAAGCATCAGCAATTAATCATTCATGATTGGGCGAATACAGAATATCTTTTAAAACGTATATCACTAAATGACGGAAACATTGTTTCTCAATTTGCATCCGTAGG
>JALNYZ010000011.1 GCA_023229575.1 Prolixibacteraceae bacterium | reverse complement strand
TGTGCCAAGCTCATTTTCGCGTTTCAATCATTTCTAACGGCAATAGTGCCACATCATCTATCTTGTTCCGAAAACGCTGACTTCTCAATCAATTGAGAAAAATCGGGTTGTCGGACGGGACTCAAAAATTTAAATTGAGAAAATCACTTTTTAGTTCTTATTTCAGCACTACCCTCAGTATTTCACTGGTGCTATTCCTTTTCGGATTGCTTGGCATTTTACTGATAAATGCAAAAAGACTATCTGATTATGTCATGGAAAATGTCGGTGTAACACTGATCCTGAAAGAAAATACAAGGGAGGTGGATGTAATAAAATTACAGAAGACACTTGAAGCGACTTCTTATATTAAATCAACCAGATTTGTTGATAAAGAGACTGCGGCGCAGGAATTAAAAAAAGAGCTGGGCGAAAACTTTGTCGATTTTCTGGGTTATAATCCATTGCTTAGCTCAATGGATGTGAAACTTCATGCTAATTATGCCAATCCTGACAGTCTTGCACTACTTGAGGCTCAATTCATTAAGTTTCCTGAAGTTCAAGAGGTATATTATCAACGGAATCTTGTAAAACAGCTTAACGCGAATGTCAAAAAACTTAGTCTCATCATATTGGTTCTCAGTGCTTTGATGTTTACAATATTCATTGCCCTTATCAACAATACCATTCGCCTTTCCATCTATTCGAAGAGATATCTGATCAATTCGATGCAATTGGTTGGGGCCACGAGGTCATTTATAAGGTTCCCGTTTATTGCAAAGAGCATATTGCATGGAGTCTACGGGGCCTTCATTGCATGTTTTATATTGTTAATGATTTTCTTATCTTATCAGTCAGAATTGAAGGATATTATTGATTTCCAGGACTCTATGTCGCTTGCCTTGCTGGTTTGCGGAATATTTATTTTTGGAATTTTCATGACTGCCATGTCTACTTATTTTGCAGTGAATAAATTTTTGCGAATGAAGTTTGATCAACTCTATTATTGAACTATCTTTGCGGGTTAATAACTAATTCATTGTTAAATGGTCAAGAATAGTGGACAGACTGATCCGAAAGGCTTTGCTCTTGGTAAGGAGAATCTGAAATTAATGTTGATCGGGCTTGGCATCATCATCCTGGGATTTGCACTGATGACCGGTGGCAAAAGCAACGACCCTAACGTATTCAACAAAGAGGTCATCTTTAGTTTCAGAAGGATTACGCTTGCACCTCTGGTAGTCATGTTTGGATTTCTCTTTGAAATTTATGCCATCATGAAAAAACCCAAATCTGAAAATCAGAAGAAATCTTAACCCTTTTGGTTTAGTTTCAAACGATTTTATTACTGCAAACTACTGCACACTATTTTCTAAATTACCCGTTCATTTAATGAGATATAAGGAGTCAAAAGATTTTGATTTCATTCGGGGCGAGATCCTGGTTTTAAACAAGCCGCTCGATTGGACCTCTTTTGATTTGGTAAACAAGGTTAGGATCATGCTATGCCGGCTAATGAAGATCAAGAAATTAAAACTTGGTCATGCCGGGACGCTGGATCCAAAAGCAACCGGCGTTATGGTTCTTTGTTCGGGTAAATTAACGAAGCAAATCGATGAAATTCAGGCCGATGAAAAAGAGTACATCGCTCTCCTTAAAGTAGGTGCAACAACACCTTCTTTCGATCTTGAAACCGAAGAAGACGAACAATTTTCAACAGATCACATTACTCGTGAAACAGTAGAAAACATTCTTCCGTCCTTTGCCGGTACAATCGAACAGGTACCACCTGCTTACTCTGCCATAAAAGTTGATGGGAAAAGGGCCTACAAACTTGCAAGAAAAGGGAAAGAGGTTGAACTAAAACCGAAGATGCTTGTTGTGAAGGAGATTGAACTTTTGCGGTTTGAAATGCCTGAAATAGAATTGAGAATTGTATGCAGCAAAGGGACTTACATTCGTGCACTGGCCAGGGATATTGGCAAAGCCTTAAACAGCGGAGCCTATTTAAAAGGATTGGTACGTACCCGCATAGGAGAATATTCAATTGAGCAATGTTTAGATCTGACAGAGTTAGCAGATATGCTTTCTGCCCATTTTAATACCAGTAAGAATACAATTATATAAATTAAATAAATGTCATCAACAATGAAGCTTTCGAAATTTAAGTACAATTTACCTGATGAATTGATCTCCCTCCATCCATCTAAAAATAGGGACGAATCCAGGTTACTTGTTTTAAACCGTCAAACCGGCAACATTGAACACAAGATTTTCAAGGATGTTATTGATTATTTTAACGATAAGGATGTTATGGTTTTCAATAATACCAAGGTTTTCCCTGCCCGACTTTTCGGAAATAAGGAAAAAACGGGTGCTCAAATTGAAGTATTCCTTTTAAGGGAGTTGAACCGCGAACTAAGGCTTTGGGATGTACTCGTCGATCCTGCCAGAAAAATAAGGATTGGGAACAAGCTTTATTTTGGTGATGATGATCTTTTGGTCGCAGAAGTTATTGACAATACAACCTCAAGAGGAAGGACCCTTCGGTTCCTCTTTGATGGTACCTATGACGAATTCAAGGATACGTTGTTCAAACTTGGCGAAACCCCTCTGCCAAAAATCATTAATCGCCCGGTAGAAGAGGATGATGCAGCCAGATATCAGACCGTTTTTGCTAAACACGAAGGTGCTGTAGCCGCGCCAACTGCAGGTCTTCATTTCAGCCGGGAACTTTTAAAACGACTGGAAATCAAAGGGATAAATTTTGCTGAAATTACCCTGCATGTTGGTTTGGGAAATTTCAGAAGCGTTGATGTCGAGGATCTTACCAAGCACAAAATGGACTCGGAACAGATTTGGATCAAAGAGGAGGCTGTCAACATTGTCAATTCTGCAAAGGAAGAGAGGCACCGTGTTTGTGCAGTTGGCACCACGGTAATGCGGACTTTGGAAACTTCGGTCTCCACCAACGGCATGTTAAAACCTTTTGAGGGATGGACCAATAAATTTATTTTCCCTCCTTACGATTTCAGCGTTGCGGACAGCATGATTTCCAATTTTCACCTTCCGCTCTCGACACTTCTGATGATGGTAAGTGCTTTTGCAGGATATGATAACCTGATGAATGCCTACAAAGAGGCAATCAAGGAGAAGTATCATTTCGGAGCCTACGGCGATGCAATGTTGATAATCTGAAATTATTAAGAAACAATAAAGCCGGTTGAATCATCAACCGGCTTTATTGTTTCTTATCCAAAAATTATTTCTTTACACGTTCAGAATAGGAACGGTCGCGTGTATCAACTTTGATGATATCGCCCTGATTGATGAATAGCGGAACCATAATGGTTGCCCCAGACTCAACTGTTACTGCTTTTAAAGCGGTAGAGGAGGCGGTATTACCACGTTCGCTTGGCTCTGCATAAGTTATCTCCAATTCAATAAAGGGTGGCAAATCAACGGTCAATGGGGTTTCCGTTTCTGCATGGTAGGTAATCTCTACAGTCATCCCCTCCTTCATCAAGTCTGCATTCTCAACCATAACGGCTTCAATGTTCACCTGTTCGAACGTTTCGGCATTCATGAAATTGTATCCCGTCTCATCCTGATAAAGGTATTGGTAAGGCCTTCTCTCGACCCGTACAGTCGTAATTTTTGTGCCTCCCGAAAAAGTGTTATCGATCACCTTGCCGGTTTTCATATTTTTCAGTTTTGTACGAACAAACGCCGGGCCCTTACCTGGTTTGACATGCTGGAAACTTACAATCTGAAATATCTGATCATTGAATTCAATACACAGGCCATTACGAAAATCTGCTAAACTTGCCATTATTCTCTATTTTTGAACGTTTAAAAACTATCTTTAAAATTTTTTGCAAAAATAGTTAAATCCATTCAAACCAGAAAATCATTAATGATGTCCTGTTCTTTCTCAATTTTCTCGATATCAACCACCCACTGGGCCTTGATAGCTATGTGCGCCATTCTGGTTGGAATGTCAAAAACCGGAGTTCCCGGCGTCTCTATGATTGTGGTCCCTATTATGGCAATGATCTTCGGAGGGAAAGCTTCAACCGGGGTTTTATTACCCATCCTGATCACTGCCGACATTTTTGCCGTAATTTATTATCACCGCCATGCCTCGTGGAACCCTTTACTAAAAGCGCTGCCCTGGGCGATGGCCGGATTAGTTCTTGCCCTTTGGATTGGCGCCTGGATCAACGACCATCAATTCAAGCACCTCATTGCAGCATCTGTCCTCCTTTCCCTGGCGCTAATGGTTTGGAACGATTCGAAAAATAAAAAAATAGATCTTCCGGATTATGCATGGTTTGCTGCCCTGTTTGGAATACTTGGCGGATTTGCGACCATGATCGGCAACGTAGCGGGCCCTGTCTTTGCAATCTACCTACTGGCCCTTCACCTGCCAAAAAAAAATTACATTGGGACTACCGCCTGGTTTTTTGCAATTATTAACATCACAAAACTCCCTATGCAATACTTTGTCTGGAACAACATCAACCAGGAAACACTTCTAATTAACCTGGCAGTGATCCCGTTTGTGCTGTTGGGCGCCTATGTTGGGGTAAAACTTGTACATACGATTGCCGATCAATATTACAGATTGCTCGTTGTGGTAATAACCTTCATCTCGGCATTGCTAATATTGCTTTAGAATTTGCTGGTGTTGATCATTTTACGGAAGTACTCAACCAATTTGAACATCTTCAAGTGCTATAAAATTAATAATAAAATAATGCAACCGTGACGCTGATTGTTTAACTTTACCCCCTGATTAGATTAACATTACTAAGATTGAAGGTCATTTCCCATATTCAATGCTATTAACTATGTACACCATTAAAAATTCAATTCCCTATTCGCTGGGTTTGCTTTTTTCAATCTCTTTTTTATCCTCCTGTTCAGAGTCGCCCAATTCAATTGATAAAAATCAGTGCATCATCCTGACAGTCGAGAAGGGAAAAGTGATTACCCCAATTAAAACGTCCGGAGTCGTCGAACCCGAAAGTGAAGTACTGATCCGGTGCAACTATCCAAGCACTATCAAAAAAATTATCAAAGAACCTGGAAGTACGGTTCAAACCGGGGATCTGATTTTGGTGCTGGACGACCAGCAGATAAAATCAGATATCGAAAGTATTCAGGATCAACTGGCCATTAAAAAAAATAGTCTTGAAAAGAATAATTTGGCCGAAACATCAACCAAAATTGATCTAAAATACACGGAAGATGTTAAGAAGCTGAATATAACCTCTTTAAAATCACAACTCTCTGATGAAGAACAATTGCTGGATGTAGGAGGTATTTCTCCTGCAAAAATCGAAAAAACCAAACAGGAAATAGCCCTGGCCGAGAAAGAACTACTTACCCTTAGAGAAAAAAATAGCATTAAGTTTAAGCAGCTAAGGGCCGAGGAAGAGGGATTGTTACTGGGGATTGAAATTCAGGAAAAGGATTTAAAAGATAAACTCCTGGGATTGGAGCAGATGAATGTGAGATCCCAATCTTCCGGTATCGTTCTGGCCATTGGCAGTAAAACAGGTGAGAAAGTAAACAAGGATCAGGTATTGGTGAGAATTTCCGATCTATCTTCTTTCAAAATATCCGGATCAATCGAAGAAAAGATGGCGGATTATATTAAAACCGGAGCACCGGTCTATGCAGTCTTTGAGGATACATCACTTTTTGGTCATATTGGGATTGTCTCTCCAATTGTTGAAAACGGAAAAATTCAATTCAATGTCTACCTGGAAGAACGTTCACATCCTAAACTTATTCCGCATCAAAACATAGAATTGTGGGTAGCCAAAAATTTCAAGGAGAACGCATTAAGGCTAAAAAATATACCGCAATTTTCTAAGGGAAGGCCTGAATATCTCTATGTTTATAAAGATGGAAAGGCCATCAAACATAGAATTTCTACAGGATACATTAGTCCAACCTTCATTGAAATAACAGATGGCGTCAAAGAAAGTGACCAAATTATTGTACCCTTGGCTGGACTTCATTCACTTAAAGATGCCAGTGAAATAATTGTAAAATAATGATTTATGGATAAGAAGGTTAGAATTCTATTCTGTTTTGCTTTTCTTCTGTTGTCATTTAATCCTACAATTTTTGCGCAGGAAGGAAAAGATGATAAGGACACTGTAAAAATGAGCCTAAGTTTAAAAAACATCGTTGATTTGGCTATATCCCAATCATCATCTCTAAAATATGCTCAAAATCAACACGTTAGTAATTATTGGCGCTACAGGAATTTTACAAAGCAATTTCTGCCAAACTTGATTCTAAACGGGACCCTTCCCAACTACACCCAATCAACGGTGCCGGTAACCCAACCAGATGGAAGCATTGAATTCAAACAGGTTTCCAATCTATCTATATCGTCATACCTCTCCCTGAATCAATATATTCCACTTACAGGTACCCAAATCTATGCCTCTACCTCTTTTTCCAGGGTACAGGATTACAATAAAAACAGTACTTTGTTTTCGGGAAGCCCCTTTTCGATCGGGTTCAATCAACCGATCTTTGCCTATAACTGGATGAAATGGACGAAGAAGACAGAACCAATGGTCTACGATGAATCCCAAAAAAATTTCATTCAAACAATTGAAAATATAGCCTATACGGCTACCTCCTATTTTTTCAACTATTTGAGAATTCAAACAAACTACAATCTGGCCAAGAGTTCTTTCGACAACAGTTCAGACAACCTGAAAATTGCACAAATCAAGAAGAAACTTGGGCAAATTTCGGACAATGACTTTTCACGAATACAACTTTCAGTACTTAACGCGGAGAAATCAATGAGCTCTGCAAAGATGGATTTGAAAAATGCTGATTTCTCTTTGAAATCTTATATAGGTCTGGACCAAAAAATAAGCATTGAGCTACAAATGCCTCTGCTAATTACGCTTTTCGATATCGATCCCCAAAAGGCACTGAAAGAAGCCCGCGATAACCGTTCAGAGCAAGTGCATTACCAAAGAAGGCTCATCTCCGCAGAAAGCCAGCTCACACAAGCAAAGAGGGGAAATGGATTAACTGCGACACTTTCTGGTAATTACGGACTTTCAAATAGCGCTGGCTCCTTTCCTGGCATTTACAATCAGCCTTTGAATCAGCGAATGCTGCAATTAACTTTCAGCGTTCCGATATTGGATTGGGGAAAGACAGCATCTTCGGTGAAAATGGCAGAATCCAATCGTGACCTCGTTACCTTCGATGTAAAACAAGCCTTTGAGGATTTTGACAGAAGTGTTATTGTGCAGGTTGAACAATTCAGCCTGCTGAAGGATCAGCTTAAAACAGCGGAAGAGGCAGACAAAGTAGCCGCCAATGGTTACATCATCGCGCTAAAGAAATTTCAGAATGGTGAAATTACCATTACGGACATGAACATCGCATCATCAGAACGTGTAACCGGGAAACTGGATTACATCAATTCATTGGCTACCTACTGGCTGGCTTACTACCGTCTTAGAATACTTACGCTTTATGATTTTGAACATGACCAAAAGATCAGATACCAAAATCCAATGCTTTCAGGGGAATTCACCACGCTCAATTCCAATAAAAAATGAAGCTTTTAATCTCTTCAAGCCATGATCCGTATTGGAATCTCGCTACTGAAGAATACCTGCTTAAAAACAGTACCGAAGACTATCTGTTTATTTATGTGAACAAACCATGTGTGGTGGTCGGAAAGCATCAGATTGCACAAAAAGAGATCAATGCCCCATTTATTGTATCAAATAAGATATTGGTTGCGCGGAGATTATCCGGGGGAGGCACTGTTTATCACGATGAAGGAAACTTAAATTTCAGTTTCATTCAATCCATTGCCCTTTCTGAAAGTGTCTCATACAAATCTATCACAGAACCCATGTTTCTCTATTTGAAGCAACTCGTTCCTGAAATATACCTATCTGAAAGAAATGATATCTTATTGAAAGGGAATAAAATATCGGGAAGTGCCATGCACATTTACAAAAACAGGGTTCTGGCACATGCTACTTTATTGATTGATTGCAATTTAGACAATCTCTCCTTCTCCTTAAAAGCCAATAAGGATAGATTTTTCGACAAATCAATTGCTTCAAACAGATCATCAGTTATGAACTTGTCAGAAGCATCCCCAAGAATCAGTGTTGGTTATGTCATCGAATATTTTTACTCCAAAGGAATTTTGGAAGCTGCCTCCATTACTCTGCCAGAAGAGACCATAACCCCTATTCTTGATTTGGTGCGAACCAAATACGCCACAGAAGATTGGATCTTCGGTTATTCACCCAAATACATTTATCACAATCAAATCTTCAACAATAACACATATTTTTCCTATAAACTTGAAGTCATAAGAGGAACAATCCAACAGGTTATAATTGAATCAGAAGATTCATTAACAGATGATATCTTATTGAAATTAAAAACGTTACAAGGACAAAAACACAATATTTACGCCCTTGGTCAAAAATTGATAGCCAATACAACGCATAATTTCAACAGGATACTTTATGAATCACTTTTTTGACACCTCACTATTGGCATAATAATCAAGAACCTTCCTGGCTTTATCTTTCCCAATCATCTTCTCAATTTCGCTAAACAAAGCTGATTTAATCTTAATGACAGATTTAAAATGAGTTAGCAGTTTCTCTGTCGTCATGGTCCCGATCCCCGGAATAGCAGAAAGTTCAGAATCAGTGAAATTTTCAGATCTCTTTAATCGATGGAATGTAATGCCGAAACGATGCGCTTCATCCCTCAGATACTGTAAAACTTTTAATGTCTCCGATTTTTTATCAAGGTAAATTGGAATGGGATCATTGGGAAAGTAGAGCTCTTCCAATCTTTTTGCAATACCTATCAAATGTATTCTTTGTTCCAATCCCAAATTAGTAAGAACAGCGTAAGCTGCAGAAAGTTGTCCCTTTCCGCCATCAATTAGGATTAAATCAGGAAGCTGATTCCCTTCATCCAATTGTCTTCTATATCTCCGCTCAACGACCTCTTGCATAGTCGCAAAATCATTTGGTCCTTCAACAGATTTAACATTAAAATGTCTGTATTGGGATTTCAAAGGAAGTCCATCCTTGAACACCACGCATGAAGATACAGGATAATCACCTGAAATATTAGAATTATCAAAACATTCTATCAACCTTGGAAGTACGTTCAACTTTAGATCCTTTTGCATCCTCTCAAGAATCCTGTGCTTTTTGAGAACCGGCGATTTAGCAGAATTATTCTTTGCCCTTTCAAGCATAAATAATCGGCCATTTTTTTCGCACAATTCAAGGATTTTCTTCTTTTCCCCCTTTTGAGGTACGGTGATTTTCAAGTTTGAAAATACAACGTCAATCAAAAAAGGGAGAATTATTTCTGTTGACTCAGAATTACAAATTTTTCTAATTTCTACAATGCAAAAAGATAAAATTTCATCTTTTGATTCATTCAACTTCTTCTTAACCTCTAATAAATAAGATGTTACTATTGAGCCATCTACTATCCTAAAGTAATTTACAAATGCATTTTTGTCATCTTCATGGTAAGAAAATACATCCATATTGGTCATTGATGCACTACAAACCAATGATTTGCTCCTATAATTGTCAAGAACTTGAATCTTAGATTTAAACTCATTGGCATGTTCAAAATCATACTTTTCAGAAGCTGCTTGCATAGCCTCCTTGAGGTAATTATAAACAGGAGTAATTGTTCCACTCAAAATTGCTTTGGCATTTTGAATATCAATGTCATAATCTTTCTTCGAGTAAAGCAATTCACATGGTGCATTACAATTACCAATTTGAAATTCAAGGCATTTTCTAAACTTCTTACCTACAATATTTGCTTCAGATAATGTAAAATTACAATTTCTTATTTGAAACAGTTGTTTAATTACCTCAAGAATTGTCCTGGCCATATAGACGGAAGTATAGGGGCCAAAATAAGTAGATCCGTCCTTTATCTTTTTACGTGTATAAAAAATTCGCGGAAATGGCTCATTCTTTATACATATCCAAGGAAAGGTCTTGTCATCCTTTAATAAAATATTGTATTTGGGCTGGTATTGTTTTATAAGGTTATTTTCGAGCAATAGTGCATCTTCCTCATTGTCTACAACAATATGCCTGATTTTTTCAATCTGCCTGACAAGAACTTCCGTTTTCTTGTTATCATGGGTTTTCAGGAAATATGAAGAAATACGCCTTTTTAAATTCTTGGCTTTGCCAACGTAAATGATTTTATCTTCTTTATCAAAAAATTGGTATACACCTGGATTAGATGGCAATTTTTTAATATCAGACAAATGCATTATGTGATTTTCTCGCCGCACCTTGGATCAATAATGAATTAACGACCATACATTTATATCCTTCGCAATTCGCTCTCTCCCACACAAAAAATCCAATTCAACAAAAAAGTTCACATAAATTTTAGTAACGCCAAATTTTCTAACTAAATCAACAGCAGCATTCACTGTGCCTCCTGTGGCAAGTAAGTCATCATGAATTAAGACTACATCATCACCATCCAGTGCATCAGTGTGTATTTCCAGTGAATCAGACCCATATTCAAGATCATATGACTGAACAAATGTCTCAGATGGCAACTTTCCGGGTTTACGAATTGGAACAAAACCTGCCTCCAACTCACCTGCCAAGATACTGCCAAGAATAAATCCGCGTGATTCAATTCCAACTACTTTCGTTATACCACAAGCTATATATTTGTTCCGTAACTCAGTTACTATATATTTAAATATTTGCTGATCCTTGAATGCGGTGGAAACATCCTTAAATTGAATTCCCTCCTTTGGGAAATTTGGAACATTTCTTATGGAATTCTTAACAGCATCTATTCCAATAATAATACTACTCATTTTTACTTCTTTATGAAATTTATTTTTATATTTCAGTTAAGAACGAAATTCTATATTTGTAAAATTCTATTGAATATTCATGTCAACAACACTGATTTGTTCCACGTGGAACATTATCGACCCAACAAAACCAACAAAACATTAACATCATTTGGAGAAATACCAGGAATTCTATGTGCCTGTCCAATTGTTTTAGGATTAATTCTTGACAATTTCTCTCTAGCTTCGGTTGATAATGACATGATACTCTGATAATCAAATCGATTCTCTATCTTAATATTTTCTAACCTGGTAAGTTTCTCTGCAGTAGATTTTTCTCTACTTATATAACCAGCATATTTTATTCTGATTTCAACGGCTTCTACAATCTCATCAAACAATAATTCCGGTACAAAATCCATTTTCTGCTTTATTAATTGAAACCTAAGCAAAAACTCCTTCAACGAAATTTGGGGCCTGATGATGATACTTGATAATTTTGTTTTCTGCTTTATTTGCGCTGAAGCATGTTCGACTAAAAAATCGTTAACCAATTCAGGTTTAATCGAAATATTCCTCAATTGACCAATCATCCTTTCAATTAATACAGACTTCTCTATAAATAAATTGTAATAACTCTCGGGTAATAAACCAATTCTATAACCTAACTCAGATAAGCGCTCATCTGCATTATCCTGCCTTAAAATCAACCGGTGTTCGGCCCTGCTGGTAAACATTCGATAAGGCTCATCTACCCCCTTTGTAACTAGATCGTCTATTAAAACACCAATATAAGCTTGATCCCTGGAAAGAACAATTGGAGACAAATTTACAAGCTTATTGTGAGCATTTATTCCCGCTATCAAACCTTGTGCGCCTGCTTCCTCATAACCTGTTGTCCCATTAATCTGGCCAGCTAAAAATAAACCCTTTACCAACTTTGATTCCAGCGAATGGTATAATTGAGAAGGATCAAAAAAATCATATTCTATGGCATAACCAGGTCTTACAATTTTTGCATTCTCCAGACCTGGAATAAATTTTAAAGCCTTTTCCTGAACTTCGAAAGGTAGAGAGGTAGAAAATCCATTCAAGTAATATTCGATAGAATTCTCCCCCTCCGGTTCCAGGTAAAGCTGATGTGCATTTTTTTCGGAGAAAATGATCAACTTAGTCTCAATACTTGGGCAATACCTCGGACCTAAACTCTTAATGGTTCCATCGAACATAGGAGAAAATTTAAACCCCTTCTCTAATTCTTTGTGAACAAATTCATTTGTGTAAGTAATATGACAATTTAATGAATCCAACTTTTTTTCCGAATGATGATAATAACTAAATTGCTTACCTTCTTCGCCAACTTGCTCCTCCAATTCACTAAAATCAATTGTTCTTTTATCAATACGTGGAGGAGTACCAGTCTTCATCCTTCCTATCCTTAATCCACAATTTTTCAGTTGCTCTGAAATTCCAAAAGATGCGGGTTCTGAAATTCTACCACCACCCAATTGAGTCTGCCCAAAATGCATTAGTCCATTAAGAAATGTTCCATTGGTAAGAATAACCGCACCAGAAAAAAAATCTATTCCAACTTCTGTTCTAACACCAACCACAATTCCATCCTTAATATGTAATTGTATCGCTGTTCCTTGCCAAAAGCTTATGTTCTCATTAGACTGAAGTTCAATTCTCCAATTCTCTGAGAATTTAATCTTATCACATTGAGCCCTGGGACTCCACATAGCAGGACCTTTGGAACGGTTGAGCATTCTAAACTGGATGGAACTTTTATCTGTAATAATTCCCATCATTCCACCAAGCGCATCAATTTCCCTAACAATTTGCCCTTTAGCAATTCCACCAACAGCAGGATTGCAACTCATCTGAGCAACCCTGTTGATATCCATGGTAATTAGCAATACTTTGGAACCTAACTTAGCAGCAGCATTGGCCGCCTCACATCCTGCATGGCCTGCACCCACAACAATTATATCAAAATTTCTGTCCACGCTCATTCGGCAAATAGAATAAATTTAACCTACAGATAAATCAACTAAAAAATTAAAATTCGACACAATCTTCGATTCTTGAATTCTCATCTCTCTAATTTCTTCAGCTTCCTTATCATTGAATCCTATTAAATGTAGTAAACCATGTGAAATAACTCTCACCAATTCATCTAAATACAATTGATCAAATGTAATCGAATTATTTAACACCCTTTCAGTGCTTATATATATATCACCGCTTACAACTCTATCCGCTGTATAATCAAAAGTTATTACGTCAGTATAAAAATCATGCTTCAGAAATTTTACATTAATTTCAAAAAGATACTCATCACTGCAAAAAATATAATTAATCTCCCCCACTAAAAATTTATTGGCTCTTATCGCACGTTTTAAAACCTTAACAAGCGCCACTATATTTATCTCCGGCAAGACAACATCTTCATGATAAAAGTAAATTCCCATCTATCAATTATTATAAAATTAATACACCAAATTCTTTGCAAGATAATCAGCAAGCAATAAGTCTGACATTTTAGATATTACTAGGTCACCAATAAATTCAAAATGACCCTTATTTTTTAATTTCAACATATTTTTATGAAAATGCCTATAAATATTTTCACCAAAATTATTCAATACATAATTATTGGATATGCCCTGATAAGTGCGCAATTTCAAAATTATATATTCATTATACTTTTCGACATCTGTAAGTGATTCAATATCAAAGTCAATGATACCTTTCTTTGAATTATTAATGTATTTCTTTATACTTTTTATATTCCATTGCCTGGAATACAAATTATAACTGTGCGCCGATACCCCAACTCCTAAATAAGGAATTTGATTCCAATACGCCAAATTATGTCTCGATACAAAATCTTCTTTAGCATAATTACTTACCTCATATTGCTTGTATCCCTTTGAAATTAATTCATTGTTAATCAAACAATACTGACTAATAAAACTATTTTCATCATTTTCAACTACTTCCCCACTCCTAACCTTCCAATATAACTTTGAATTTTTAGCTATCGTTAAACTATAAGCAGAAAAATGTTTTATATCATAATCTAATAGCAACTTCAAAGATGAAATTAATGATTCATCAGAAATTCCTGGTACAGAATAAATTAAATCTACAGAAATATTTTCTATTCGCGAAGACATCAAAACATACAATGCATTCATTATTAAAACTTTAGAATGCTTTCTATTAAACCTTTCAAGAATTTTATCATCTAAAAACTGCACTCCTAAACTTATCCTGTTTACGCCAATACTTTCCAATTCCCTTAGATATGAAGAATTTACATTTTCAGGATTACATTCCAGGGTAATTTCAGCATCAGATTTTACTGCAAATCTTTCCTTTATTTTATCTAATATTTTTAATAGCTGAACAGAGGACATTAAAGAAGGGGTTCCACCTCCAAAATATATTGTACTTATCTCTTTATCAACTAAATAGTCCTCCCTTAAACTTAATTCACTAACGATTGCATCAACATAATCATCCATTAAGTACAACTGATTTCCTGAATAAAAATCACAATAATGACACTTTTCATTGCAAAATGGAATATGGAGATACAATCCGGACATAAAAATTACAATACAGGAATCTTGTTTATTCTTATCAAATGACGCCCCCCCTCAAAACCAGAGTTTATAAAAATTCTTACAATATCAATAGCCTGCTCAACAGAAAGAAATCTGGCAGGCAAAGAACAAACATTTGCATTGTTGTGTAATCTGGCCAATTCTGCAATTTCGTTATTCCAACAGATTGCAGATCTTATTCCCTGGTGCTTATTAACGGTCATATTTATACCATTTCCCGAACCGCAGCAAACAATTCCAACAAAATCTATGTCACTTTCAACTGCCAATGCCAATGGATGGGCATAATCAGGATAATCGCAACTCTCATCGGAAAAACAACCAAAATCATAAGTTTTATAATCTCTTTCCTTTAGATATTCAATGATAACAGATTTTAGGGCAAAACCAGCATGATCAGAAGCTAAAGCTATTTTCATCGCTTTGTAGTGTTTTAAAAATTATGTCATCAACATATATAGTCAATAACTGTTAATAAACTGCAAAAGATTTTTCAAAAGATTAAGTTTAAACCGCTTTTCTTTAATAAAGAGACAAAAAATACATACTTTTAAATGAAAAATAAATAACTATTAAACCTTAAACAACCTTAAAAAAAAACAATACTAACTTAATATTTAAAATTAACATCTTGTTAATAAAAATATATTTAGCAGTTTTGCAATTATTTATAAAGTTAATAAACATTCAGCATCTTTTTAAAATATGTAAATTATCAAAAACTTAAATATTTATAAACAATATTAACAGCATATAAATAAAAAATGAATTCTTTAAATTTTTAAAAATTTATAAATACTATTAACCTGTTCACATAATGAAATCCCTTTTTCATTATAACACTTTAATAGCAGCAAAAAATTTAATTTCAAAAGTACTGATGATACCTAATATTGTAGAAGAGAAAAAGCTTAGCGTGTTGCTTGTTGAGGATAATGCTTTGAATCAGAAGTTGATGATTATTAATTTATCTAAATTAAACTGTATTGTTTCCATTGCAAATAATGGTTTGGAGGGATTAAATTTATTCAAGGCTCAAAAATTTGATGTGATATTGATGGATTTAATGATGCCGGTAATGGACGGTTTTGAATCATCTTTTGAAATTAGGAAAATTGAAAAAGAGGAGAAAAGCAGAGGTTATACACCTATTATTGCTTTTACTGCTAATACATTAAACAATGATTTTAAAAAATGTTTAGAATATGGAATGGATTATCTGATGGAGAAGCCATTTAACGCATTTAAATTTAAGGAGATCATTGAATCCTTCGGACAACATTTATGAATATGTGCAATTTTTTTTAGGTTTCAATAATTAATAACTTTGACTTAGGTAGAGTGTTGATACTTAAAATAATATTGAGTTTGCTTCAAGTTTGATATAGACGAAAGCTTATTTTAATGGGAGAGTTTGTTGATTTAAGGGATCTTAATGGCGATGATACTGAAAGGGAGTTGGATAATCAGCTAAGACCATTAAAATTTACTGATTTTGCCGGTCAATCGAAAATAACAGATAACATACAAGTTTTTGTACAGGCAGCTATTATGCGGGGTGAATCACTGGACCATGTTTTGTTGCATGGTCCGCCGGGATTAGGCAAAACAACTTTGTCAAATATCATTGCCAATGAACTAGGGGTAAAATTAAAATTGACCTCTGGTCCGGTTCTTGATAAACCGGGTGATTTAGCTGGTCTTCTCACTAATCTTGAAAAAAATGATGTACTTTTTATTGATGAGATACATCGTTTGAGTCCTATAGTTGAAGAATATCTTTATTCTGCAATGGAGGATTTTAGAATAGATATATTAATAGATAAAGGTCCCAGTGCCAGATCAATTCAGCTTGAATTGAATCCATTTACATTAATTGGTGCCACTACCAGAAGTGGTTTATTAACCCGGCCTTTACGTGCAAGGTTTGGTATTACTTGTCATCTTGAATATTATGATATTGAAATATTAACAGGTATTGTTAAACGATCAGCAAGAATACTTGATGTTAAAATTGAAAATGACGCTGCATACGAAATTGCCAGAAGAAGTAGGGGAACCCCGAGAATTGTCAATTCATTGTTACGCAGGGTGCGCGATTTTGCCATGGTAAAGGGAAACGGAATTATAGACATTGAGATTACCAAATATTCGTTAGAGGCGTTAAATATAGATAGGTTTGGCCTTGATGAAATGGATAATAAAATTTTGTCAACCATTATTGATAAATTCAAAGGAGGTCCGGTTGGAATTTCAACTATCGCAACAGCAGTTGGAGAGGATTCCGGAACCATTGAAGAGGTTTATGAACCATTTTTAATAAAAGAAGGCTTTATCAAACGGACCCCACGAGGAAGAGAGGTTACTGATTTAGCCTATAGTCATTTAGGAAAAATTTCTAATGGAAATGATTCAATGACTTTGTTCTAGTTGGAATTTTTGATCAGTTTTATTTCGAATATTTTTGGCCAAAGCTTACCAGTAACATAAATTTTATCTGTAACAGGATTCCAGGCTATTCCATTCAATACATCAATTGGTTCTCCCTTACTTTTAATAATCGTTCCGGATAACCCGCTTAAATTGATCTCACCCTTTACTTTACCGCTCTCAGGATCGATGATGATGATTGTATCTGTTTGCCAAATATTAGCCCAAATTTCACCTTTAATGTATTCCAGTTCATTAATATTTGGAACAATATTATGATCATTACAAACCTGAATTTTTTTTACTTGCATGTAGGTGTCAGGATTAATAAAATAAATATTTTCCGTACCATCACTCATGATAAGCGAGTGGCCATCATTGGTTAAACCCCATCCTTCGTTAGATTTATAATTCCAGGTATTCAATAATTTAAAGGAATTTAAATCGTAGACGAATCCAATTTTGTTTTTATAGGTTAATTCGTAAATTTTATTGTTAATAATTGTAATTCCTTCACCAAAATATTGACTTTCAAGTTTATATTCTTTTAATACTTTATTAGACTTAATGTCAAGCTGATAGATTGAGGAGTTTCCTTCTTGTCCTGTTCCCTCGTATAAAATATTATTTTTGAATTCAAGACCTTGCGTAAAGTGAGTGATATTGTGGGGAAATTCTGCCACAATCTGGTAAGAATATTTAATTGGTTTGGTGTCTGAAGTGACCAAAATTTCTTCATAATTATCCCCTGAAACGCCATCTGATTTTAAGACAGATACCTTGACAATATGTTTACCTACACCAAAATTAGTTGTTTTATAAATGTAAGTGTTCGTTAAATTTTTTGAAGTTTGCACCAGTCTCCCATCAATTATTATGTCAACTTTTTCCAAAACACCTTCCTTCAATTTTGTCTGCATATTTAATTGAACCTCCTCGCCTAGTTTGAACCTTTTCTTATTTGGTTGAGTTTCAATGGATGTTACAGGGTGTCTCGAATGACTGTTTGACTGAGCACAATTCATGAAACTAGTCACACAAAAAAGAGAAGTAATAATGGAGAGTGTAAGTCTGTTCATTACGATGTAATCAATAAATTAAAATTTCAGCAAAAATAGAATCTTATTTTGTAAAGGTCGCAATGAATGTTAATGTATCAAAATAAATTCATTGGTTATCAGCGTGATTTTTATAATAATCAATTGCTAATCTCAATTATCTTTGTGTTCAAATATTAAAATGTTTTTGACTTGAGTGCACTTAAAAAATTAGCTGGAGAGACCATAATATATGGTGTGCCAAGTATAGTTGGCAGATTCCTTAACCTTCTGCTAACGCCGATCTATACCTATAATTTTCTAGCAGGAGAATATGGTATCTTAGGAAATCTACTGGCATATGTTGCTTTTTTACAGGTACTCCTCACTTATGGAATGGAAACTTCCTATTTTCGTTTTGCCAGCAAGAGTGAAAAACCCAACGAAGTTTTTGGTACTGCAATGGTTGCCTTAACAATCACATCCTTTCTTTTCGTAGGGATCATATCTTTGTTTTCTCGTGAAATTTCAAGTTGGGCAGGATATCCACAGCAACATCTGTTCATTGTGTGGATGGGAATGACTGTTGCCTTGGATGCCATTACAGCTATTCCATTTGCTAAATTGAGGTTACAGAAGAGACCAATCAAGTTTGCCTTTTTCAAGATTATTAACATTGGAATAAATATTTTGTTGAATTTATTCTGGATTTTGCTTTGTCCAAGTTTACTTTCACACAACCCGGATTCATTTGTTCAATATTTATACAGTCCTAGGATTGGTATCGGGTATGCCTTTTTATCTTATCTGATCGCTTCAATTGTTACATTTTTACTTTTTATTCCAGATTTAGAAATTAGAAAAATGGTTTTCAAGATGGAGATACTGAAAACTATGCTGAATTATGGTTGGCCTATCCTGATAGTAGGGTTGGCTGGCATGGTTACGCTGAATATAGACAAAATATTGATTCCGCATCTAATCCAAAATGGTCAGGATCCGATGTATGTAGTTGGGGTTTATGCAGCATGCGGAAAACTGGCTATATTAATGACACTATTTATACAGGCGTTCAGATTCTCTTTTGAACCCTTCCTTTTTTCGCATTACAAGAATGAATCCTCTAAAAGCGTTTATAGCTTGATTATGAACTATTTTGTAATCTTTGGACTGCTAATCTTTTTAGGGGTCATTTTCTATATTGATATACTGAAATATTTCATTGGACCATCAAGCGCCGGTTACCATGAAGCGCTAAATATCGTACCCTGGATGTTAATGGGAAATTTATTTATGGGTATATTCTACACCCAATCGCTGTGGTACAAATTGACTGATCAAACAAAATATGGGGCAATATTCTCTGTCATAGGTGGAATTATTACATTGATTATCAATATTATATTTATTCCTAAAATTGGATATATGGCATCAGCGCTCGGATTCTTTTTCTCATCGCTGATCATTACGGTCATCAGTTATTACTATGGACAGAAATATTTTCCTGTCACGTATGACCTTAAAAAGATTGGATCCTATTTTTTGGTTGCATTGATTCTGTATTTCATTGGTATTAAGATAATCCTTCATGGCATACTCTTCCCTTACATTTTGAAAACTGCGTTATTTTCAATTTTCCTATTCTTCATCTGGCACAATGAAAAGAAAGATTTGAAGAGATTGCTTCCAAAGCGGCTCAATGTTGATGGAAGAGGTTGATTAGTTTCTTATCTTAGCGGATTAATCGTTTATAAGAGATCAATTTATTTCATGAACGGAATTCAGCAGGAAAGTGGGCATTGATTACCTGTATTTCAATACATTATGAATAGTTGTATTTAACCGGGAATTAGGAATGAAAATTAAAATTGTCAACAAATCACAAAATAGTTTACCTCAGTATAGTACGACACAATCGGCCGGTATGGATCTTCGGGCTGATTTGGCAGTGCCATTGGTTCTTCGGCCAATGGAAAGAATGTTAATCCCCACCGGGCTTTTTATTCAATTACCCGATGGATATGAAGCACAGGTAAGGCCGAGAAGTGGTTTAGCGATTGGCAAAGGAGTAACAGTTCTCAATTCACCCGGAACCATCGATGCTGATTACCGGGGGGAGATAAAGATCATTCTGATAAATTTATCCAGGGAAGAATTCATCATTAACAATGGTGAAAGAATAGCTCAAATGATTATTTCATCTTACAAAAAAGTGGATTGGGACGAAGTGGAATTTCTGGATGAAAGTGAGCGGGGCGAAGGTGGTTTTGGACATACCGGAAAGCATTAAGAAAAATGCTCAACACAAATGAAATGATTAGAAAAAATTATATATTTTGGGTTTCCATAACCCTTATTTTTCTTGTATTATCTTGTAAAGGTCCTCAACAGATTGTAAAAAAAGTTGTGCCTGAAGAAGAAAGTAAATCCCTTTCACTTCTTACTGATGATCAAAAACAACAATTCCAGTATCTGTTTGTAGAAGGGATCAAACAGCGAACGATTGGTAACCCAGATGAGGCGATAAAGATTTTTTCACATTGTCTTGAGATGGATCCTTCCTCCTCCTCTTCACTTTATGAAATTGCGAATATCCATCTTTTAAGGGGCGATTTTCAGAGTGCCATGATAATGTTGGAGAGAGCTTCGTCGTTGAATCCCAAGAATCAATATTATCTGATTCTGCTGGCAAAAATTTACCAGCAGAATAAATTGTATGAAAAGGCTGCTGATACTTGCAGCACTTTATCCGAGCTTATGCAGGATAACACAGACTTCCCAATTTTACGTGCAGAGATGTTTGGCCTGGCTGGGAAATTGGATACTGCACTTGCCTGCTATGACGAATTGGAGAAAAAGTGGGGCATTACTGAGCAAGTTTCATTAGGCAAACAAGGTATTTTTTTAAAGCAGGGAAAAAAACAGGAGGCCTACCAGGTGATCGAAAAACTGATAACAAAATTTCAGGATGATACAAAATATTATGGTTTACTGGCAGATATGTATTTGGCTGATAGTTTGATGGAAAAATCGTTGGAAAATTACAACAAAGTTCTCCAATACAGGCCGAATGACGGATTTATACATTTTTCCCTTTCCAATTACTACAAGGTAGCCGGTAACAATGAAAAATCATTTGAGCATTTAAAAATCGGTTTTGAAAGCAATAGCCTGGAATTAGAAGCCAAAGTACAAATGTATATGTTGTTGTCTCAGTCGGACGAACATTATTTAAGTGATAGTCAAAAACTTGAACTCATAAATATTCTGATTGACAAATATGTCGATGATGAGCGGCCGAGGGCGTTGCTGGCTGAATATTACCTTGCAAAAAAGCAAAACAAAGAGGCACGGGAACAATTGAAATTGGTTGTAGAAATAAATAAGGGGAATTATGCTTATTGGGAACGGTTGTTATTCTTAGATAATGATTTAACAGATTGGAAATCACTCAGTAAAGATAGTAAATCTGCTATCAGATATTTTCCTGAACAACCTGTCCTTTACATATTGGATGCTGTATCCATGTTACAAATGGGAAATTACCAGGATATGTTTGCTGTTCTTGATTCTGCAGAGACGAATGCGGCCAACAACAATCAGATACTTTCTCAAATATATACCTACAGGGCAGAGGCATATTACAAACAAAAGAAGTACGATGATTCCTACACATGGTTTGACAAGGTGATTAAGATAGATCCTAAGAATTACCTTGCCATGAACAACTATGCCTACTACCTATCCATCAGATCGATGAAGTTGGATGTTGCGGAGAAACTAAGCAGTGCAGTTGTACAGAACAATCCCAATAATGCAACATATCTTGATACTTATGCCTGGGTATTGTTCAAAAAGAAGGATTATCAGTTGGCCAAATTTTATATGGAATCTGCCCTTTCAAACAGTACGGAGGAGAATCCTGTGTTGGTTGAGCATTATGGAGATATATTGTTTTTTCTGAATGAGAAGGAAAAAGCAGTGCAACAGTGGAAAAAATCATTGAAAATGGGAAATCCATCCAAGGTGCTGCCGACGAAAATAAAAACAGTAACATTCTTTGAATCGGTTGAAGATTAAAATATGAAGATAAAAGCTATATTATGTTGTTGTCTGTGGATGCTCATTATCCTTGTTTCCGGATGTAAGCATACGGAAAAGATTGTTATTGAAAAGAAGATCAGACCTGTGGGTATCAAACGTTTGGTGCGTACCGTAACGGGAAATGAACTAAAATACAACACATTATCGGTGAAGAAAGTTAGCCTGACACTAGACAACAATGGCAAGGTAAATTCGGTTAGGGGATTTTATAGGATAAAGCGGGACAGTATTATACAGGTTTCTGCCCAAACATTGATCATCCCGGTAGGCAAACTGGAACTAAGCACTGATTCCTTCAGGGTTGTCAATCATTTAGGCAAACAAGTGATGAAGGGAACAATTCAAAAGATCGCTGATACGATCGGTTATGACATTGATTTTCAAATTGTACAATCGATACTAAGTAACCATATGCAATCGATGAGACAGGATTTGAAAGAGAATAAATTCAAGGAATATGTGTTGGTGGTTGAGAACAATATGTACAAAATATCTTCGATCAGGGAGCGTAAATTCAGAAAATTTGCAGCCAACGAGGAGAAATTGGAGCGGTTTAAACAAAGGAAAGATGAACAACATCTGGTCAAACAGGATATTTTTGTAGATCCCGATATTTTTGTAGTCAGGAAAGAAATTTATCATGATATTGATACGGACAGGGTAATAACCATAGAATTTTCGGAATTTAAGGCAATAGGGACAAAATGGTTTCCTGGTAAGATACATCTATCCGTTTCCGGAAAGGAAAAATTGGATGTTCAAGTGGAATTGTCCAAGGTATCGATTGACGATGAAAATGATTTTGGTTTCTCTATCCCTTCCAAATACAAACAGGAAGAGTTGAAATTGAAATAAAACTAGTACCTCTTTGAAGAGATGAAATGTCCATGAGAATATTTTCAAACTAACCGAAAATGATCCGTCAGCTTGCGGATGGGTATTCCATGCGACCTTAAAAGACAATTATATACGCATGAATAAAGGTTTTAAAAGAATTATTGTTGCAATCTTTTTACTGGTCTTGTTTTTACCCTCCTACGGGCAATCAATCAATGAATTGCGAAAGGAAAAGGAAAAGACAGGTCAGGAAATTGAGTACATTAACAATTTGCTGAAGGAGACTGATCAGAATACCAAAACTTCAATTAGTCGGATGACTATGCTTGAGAAGAAGATCAGACTTCAGGAAAGTTTGATTTCAAACATCAGTAATGAGTTGTCTTACCTTGATTCGACCATCATCAGAAGTTCCCAAAACCTTGATTCCCTCAAGGCTGATCTTACTTTGATAAAAAATCGTTATGCCAATATGCTCCGATATGCCAGAAGAAACCAGGATATGAACAACCAGTTGTTATTCCTGCTATCAGCGGAAGATTTTAACCAGGCATATAAGCGTTTTACCTATTTAAAGCAATATGCAGACTACCGGAAGACACAGGTAAAGGAAATAACAGATTTGCAGTCAAAATTGGCAAACCTGGTTGAGGAGTTGAACAATAAAAAATTTGATAAGACACAACTGCTCTCTTCTAAGATCAGTCTGTCAGATAAATATGAAAAGCAGAAGGCTGACCAAAAGGAGTATTACGTGCTCCTGCAAAAAAAGGAGAAAGATTTAAGGAAAAAGTTGGAGAACCAGCAGAAGATAGCTGCAAGACTCGAGCAGGAAATTGAAAAAAGTATTGCCGAGGAAGCCAGGAGGATCGCATCCAAGGCTTCCGCAAAAAGCGCTGCTGGCCTAGGAGTGAAAGCATCTCCAGAAAGGAAGATTCTTTCTGACGACTTTTCAAAAAACAAAGGCAAGCTGCCATGGCCCGTATCAAAAGGATTGGTTACCGATCATTTTGGAGAGCACCCGGATCCGCTATTGAAACATGTGACAAGAAGAAACTCCGGGATTGATATAACGACCCTGTCCGGGACAAAGGCACGCGCCGTATTCAAAGGTGAGGTAACGAAGGTATTGCAAAACATTGGCGGAAATATGGCGATTATCATCAGGCACGGCAGTTATCTAACGGTATATTCGAATCTTGCAAGTGTGTCGGTTCAGGTCGGGCAGATGGTTGATACCAAACAAGAGATAGGAACGATATATACCGATAAGGAGGATGACAACAAAACAGTATTAAAATTCCAGCTCTGGTATGAAAATAACAAGCAAGATCCGGAGAAATGGATCAATATTTGACAATCAGTATTTTGCCAGATTGGCTACTTTTGTCAATGCCGGAAGGTTGATGATCCTTATTTTACGACCCTGAAGATCAATAAGTTTATCTTGTTTAAACTCAGATAATAATCGTATAATTGACTCAGTGGCGGTTCCAACCATGTTGGCGAGTTCTTCTCTGGTAAGGGAGATCTGCAGTGTTTTTTCGGAGTCAAGATCGAACTCCTGTTTCAGCAGCAGCAGAACTTCAGCGAGCCGCTCCCTTACAGTTTTCTGAGCGATATCCGTAATGTAATCATTGGCTTCCTTCAACTCTGCACATACAATTTTTAGCATGGCCAGAGAAAATTTCCAATTTCTTTCAATCAGACTAAGCAGGGTCTTGTAAGGAATATGGCACAAAGTGGCCTCTTCAATGGTTTTGGCCGAAGTACAGGCAGACTCCTGACTTAACAAGGACCTGTATGCAATGATATCCCCCTTTTTAGCGAAGCGGATAATCTGCTCTTTTCCATCGTTTCCGGTCTTGTATATTTTAACAATCCCTCTGGTTATGCAATAGAAACCTGTCAGCCGACTTCCCTCCTTGTAGAGAACACTCCCTTTTTTGTAGGTAGAACATACTTTTTCGTTGTTGAGACTGTTCATCTCATCTTCTGTCAGCGACTGAAAAAAACGAAACCCTGTAAGACTAACATCTTCTGTTAAAGTATTGTTGTTCTTGTTCATATCAAAAAATTATGACGGTTATACCAGCGTTCAAATATACAATTTTAGGTTGTATCTATCTATCTCCTCAATTGGAACCAAAAATAATTCATTACGTAGAATAATTAAAAATAAGATTGACATGAAAAATTTTCTTATCAAAGAGAGGCAAACCGAAGTCCGGTCTGACATAGCATCCAGAATATTGCTCAGTTTCGTACTCCTGGCATTCTCCTATTCAGCCTTTTCCAAAGAATACAAGATTAATCCCACTGCCAGTACCCTGGAATGGGAAGCAAAGAAGGTTACCGGTAAACACGGCGGAACCATCGCATTCGCGGAGGGGACCCTTACCGTGGAGCATAAAAAGATTAGCGGCGGGAAAGTAATTGTTGACATGAACACGATCGTTGATACTGATTTAACTGATGCGGGATACAATCAAAAGTTGATTGGCCATTTGAAATCGGATGATTTTTTTGGTGTTGCCAAATTTCCTCAATCCACTCTGGAAGTGAAGAATGTTGTTTCAAAGTCAGAAAATCTCTATCACTTCACAGCAGATTTGACCATCAAAGGAATTACCTCGCCGGTCGAATTTGACGCTGAAGTGAAATTTGATTCCGGTCAACTTACCGCGGCAGGGACCATGGTGGTAAACCGCACAAATTATGGCATTAAATATGGATCGGGAAGTTTCTTTCAGGGTCTAGGCGATAAAGTAATCTATGACGATTTTACCTTAAAGTTTAAGCTGATAGCTGCTACTAAATAGGCATTTTTTTCTGGTTTTTGCGTAGGGGGATGGGCCAATTGGTTCATCCCCTTTTTTTCGGTTCATAATTTAGGTTGGCAGGAAGGTATTTCTCGATAAACTCGGGAGATACCTCTTTTCGCATTGCATAATCATTAACCTGGTCTTTCCCTACCTTTTCAATGCCAAAATACCTTGATTGGGGATGGGCAAAATAAACGCCGCAAACAGAGGCATTGGGATACATGGAATAGTGTTCGGTGAGAGAAATGCCGCATTGCCCTTCTGCCTGCAATAAATTGAATATCGTCTCTTTTTCAGAGTGTTCCGGACAGGCCGGATAGCCCGGAGCCGGACGAATGCCCTGGTATTTGGAGGCAATCAGCTCTTCAGGGGTTAACGATTCAAACCTGTGATAGCCCCAAACGTCGGTTCTTACCAACTGATGTAATTTTTCTGCAAAAGCTTCTGCAAGCCTGTCTGAGAGCGCCTCCAACATGATGGCTTTGTAATCGTTGTTCTCCTTTTTGTATTGAGCGACCAGTTTGGCAACACCTATCCCGGCCGTAACGGCGAATGCACCGCAATAATCAGGTATTCCTGTCTCTTTCGGTGCGATAAAATCACTCAGACAAAGTTGATTTGTTGCCCCCGTCTTTTTCTCCTGTTGACGCAACTGGTGGAATTTCCCGATGAGCTCAGACCGGGTTTCATCTTTGTACAATTCGGTATCATCCATCACACTGTTTGCTGGCCAAATACCTACTGCGCCATTGGCATGGATCATCTTTTTCGCGATGATCTCATCCAGAAACTCATTGGCCTCTTTGAAGAGCTGACTTGCGGCTTCTCCTTTGTTGGGATCACTCAGAATGGCCGGATATTTTCCTTTGAATTCCCATACCAGGAAGAAAAAGGTCCAGTCGATGTATTTTCGGAGCTCCTCCAGAGGGTAATCATTGAAGTATTTTGTACCGGTAAAGTTGGGTTTGGAAATAGGATATTTTACGAAATCAGGATGAAATTTTCTCTCCCTTGCCTCCTGCAAAGACCAGTATTCTTTTGGTTTTTTAGCACTGTGAACCTGCCTTAAACCCGCGTACTCATCCAATGTGGATTTTAGAAATTCAGGAGATCCCGACAACAATTCTGCCACCACCTGAACAGACCTGGAGGCATCTTTGACATAGAGGGTGGTATTGCTGTATTCGGGGGCAATTTTGACAGCTGTATGGATTTTAGAGGTTGTTGCCCCACCGATCAGCAACGGCAGTTTTAAGCCTCTCTTTTCCATCTCTTTTGCCACGTGCACCATCTCCTCGAGCGATGGGGTGATCAACCCGCTTAATCCGATGATATCGACCTTTTCATTTTTGGCTGTATCCAGAATGGTTTCACATGGCACCATTACCCCCAGGTCGATGACTTCGTAATTGTTGCAGGCGAGTACCACGCCGACGATATTTTTGCCAATGTCATGCACGTCACCTTTTACGGTAGCGAGGAGGATTTTCTTTTGCACGACGACTTTGTTGGGCAACAATTTCTTCTCTTCCTCGATGTAGGGCTGAAGCCAGGCCACGGCTTTTTTCATGACACGGGCCGACTTAATTACCTGCGGGAGAAACATTTTCCCAGATCCGAAAAGGTCGCCAACTTTGTTCATCCCGTCCATCAAAGGCCCTTCGATGATATTCAGCGGGGAATCGAATTGAGGCAGCAGGTCGGCCACATCGCTTTCGATGAAGTCGGTGATGCCCTTCACCATGGCGTGCTCAATCCTTTCGGCCAGGGGAAGTTCCCTCCATGCTTCTATCTTTTCCTGTTTTTCATCTACGGCTTTAATTTTCTCGGAAAATTCGAGCAGACGCTCTGTCGCATCAGGTCGTCTGTTTTGCACGAGATCTTCAACAAGTTCAAGTAAATCAGCCGGAATTTCGTCGTAAATCTGCAACATTCCGGGATTGACGATTCCCATGTCCAGGCCTGCCTTGATGGCATGAAACAGGAAGACCGAATGGATGGCTTCCCGTAAGATGTTGTTTCCCCGGAAGGAGAAGGAGACATTGGATATTCCACCGCTAACTTTGGCGTAAGGCAGATGCTCTTTGATCCAGGTGGTTGTCCTGAAAAAGTCGATCGCATAGTTGTTGTGTTCTTCCAAACCCGTTCCTATCGTGAGAATATTCGGATCAAAGATGATGTCTTCTGCAGGAAAGTGAACTTTATCAACCAGAAGGTGATAAGCCCTTTCACAAATAGCAATTCTCTTTTCGTAGGTGGTGGCCTGCCCCTCTTCATCGAAAGCCATCACCACCACTGCGGCTCCGTAATTTCTGATCTTGCGGGCACAATTGAGGAAAAGTTCCTCCCCCTCTTTGAGACTGATGGAGTTGACAATTGACTTTCCCTGGATGCATTGTAACCCGGCCTCGATCACCTCCCATTTGGAGGAATCAATCATGATTGGCAATCTCGAAATATCCGGTTCTGAGGCGATCAGGTTGAGAAACCTGACCATCTCCTTTTTGGCATCGAGCATGGCATCGTCCATGTTGATGTCGATGACCTGGGCCCCGCCTTCAACCATCTCCCTTGCTACGGAGAGCGCTTCATCGTATTTTCCGTCTCGGATCAGTCTGGCAAATTTGATGGATCCCGAAACGTTGCACCGTTCCCCGATGTTGATAAAATTGGAGAGTTTATCGATGGTGAGCGGTTCCAATCCGCTCAGGCGGGTTACTTTTTCGGGTTGCGCTTTGCGGTGAGGCCTGGCTGTGGCTGCCAGTTTTACCAATTCCCTGATATGCCCGGGGGTTGTACCACAACAACCACCGATAATATTGACCGTCAGGTTATTTGTGAATTCTGCTACCTGAAGTCCCATCATTTCAGGTGTTTCATCGTATTCGCCAAACTGGTTGGGCAATCCGGCATTGGGATGTACACTGATCAAAAATGGGGCTTTCCTGCTCAGTTCTTCCAGGTAGGGAAGGATATCTTTTGCACCGAATGAGCAATTCAGTCCAATGGTGAGAAGGTCTATGTGGGAGACAGAATTAAGGAAAGCCTCGATGGTCTGGCCCGATAGCGTACGTCCGCTCTTGTCGGTGATGGTTCCGGAAACCATGACGGGTATCCTGATGCCCTTCTCTTCAAGGATCTCGTTGATGGCCACCAATGCAACCTTGCAATTGAGGGTATCGAAGATGGTTTCGACCAACAAAAGATCGACACCGCCTTCCAATAGTCCTTCAATCTGTTCATGGTAGGAGGCTTTCAAATCCTGAAACGAAATGGCCCTGAAACCCGGATCGTTTACATCCGGAGACATTGAGCAGGTTTTGTTGGTAGGGCCGATCGAACCTGCCACATAGCGGGGTTTTTCCGGGCTGGTAAATTTCCGGGCTGCCTCAACGGCAATTCTCGCAGCTTCCCGGTTGATTTCGCGGACAAACGCTTCGGTTCCGTAGTCGCTTTGCGAGATGGAAGTTGCATTGAAAGTATTGGTTTCCAGGATATCGGCACCAGCATTCAGGAAGGCTTCGTGAATTTCAGTAATGGCTTGTGGCCGGGTCAGTGAGAGCAGATCGTTGTTGCCTTTGAGGGAGGAGTTCCACTCTTTGAAACGTTCGCCCCTGAAATCGGCTTCTGAAAATTTGTACTGCTGTATCATTGTCCCCATGGCGCCATCAAGGACAAGGATCCTTGATTCCAACAGGGAACGTATATCTGGTTTACTCATGATTTTGAAGAAAGATTATTGATAATTTCACGGGCTATCAGCACCCCATTGACGGAGGCCTGCATCAGTCCGCGGGTAATTCCGGCGCCGTCACCGCCAAAGAAGAGATTCCTGACGGAGGGACTTTGAAAACTCTTGTCAACTTTGACGATGTTGGAATAGAATTTCACTTCTACACCATAAAGCAGCGTTTCGTCGCTGGCCAATCCCGGACTTACTTTATCTAGGGATTTGATCATCTCGATGATGTCGAACAGGATCCTGTGGGGAAGCACCAAACTAAGGTCGCCAGGTACAGCATCCTTCAGTGTTGGAACGATATTGTTGCGGTAAAGTCGGTCAGAAGTGGTACGTCTGCCCCTGACCAGGTCGCCAAACCGTTGAACCATAATCTTGTTCCTGGTAAGCATATTGGCCAAACGCGCAATGTGCTTCCCATATTCGATCGGAGCATTGAAGGGCTCGGTGAATTGTTGGGAGACCAGCAGGGCAAAGTTGGTGTTTTCGCTTTTCAGGTCTTTGTAACTATGGCCGTTGACCACCGCAAGGTTGTTGTCGTAATATTCGGAGGATACGAATCCGCCCGGATTGGAGCAGAAAGTACGAACTTTGTCATCGACAGTTCGCGTATAATGGATGAGTTTGGCCTCATAGAAATTATCGTTGATCTCCTGCATCACCTCATTCCGGCACTCCACCCTGACACCGATGTCGACAATTCCAACCTCCGTTGGAATGGCCTGGATGGCGCATTGTTTCATAAGCCAGTCGGAGCCGTCCCTTCCAACTGCGACCATCACATAATCGCCAAAATAATTTTTCACAGCAGACTTTACGCCAAGAACCTGCTTATTTTCAATGATAAAATCTGTAACCGGAGAATTAAACCGAACCTCTACCCCACTGTTTTTCAGATGTTCGTAAAGTGAACGGTACAATTCCTGCGTTTTTTCGGTGCCAAGATGCCTGACCGGACATTGCACCAGTTTGAGATTGGCTTCGATCGATTTTCGTCCGATCTCCCTCATTGCCGGTGTCTCAATATGCCCGTGAATACCTGCATCTGCACCAAATTTCAGGTAGATGTCGTCGGTATAGCGGATCATCTCCCTGGCTGTATCTATTCCGATGTAATCGGGCAAAGTTCCGCCTACCTCAGGTGAAAGTGAGAGTTTTCCATCTGAGAAGGCACCTGCTCCCGCCCAACCAGTGGTGATTGAACAAGGCTTGCAATTGATGCAGATGCCTCCATTGGTATGCTTGGGACAGTGTCGTTTGTAAATGTCCCTCCCTTTTTCGAGCATCAAAATGGAAATGCCTGGCTTCTCTTTGATAAGTTCATAAGCGGTGAAAATACCGGCAGGCCCTGCCCCAACTATAATTACGTTGTATTTTTTATCCATATTCGCGCAATGTTCTTGCCTCAAACCATCTGGGGTTTCTTAAAAAATCAAAATTTTCAGTCTTCTGGCAGGAAAAGCCAGCAAAGGTAATAATTTAATCAGCAACATTGAAAATTGAACAGATTGAACCTATTGAACAGATTGACAAACCAAGTTTTTTTATTATTTTTCAGACCAATTTGTAAGTGCCACTGTTTTTATACTAAAATGAACAAACTGATAGATATGGCAAATTCAACTTTTAACCGAAGAAATTTTTTGTTTTTAGGCGCAACGGCTACGCTCGGAATGGCAACCCAGGCAATGCCCGTCCCAAAAGAGAAGAAAAAGAAGAAAAGCAAAGAGAAAAAGAAGAAGGATATTGTCTACCGGACACTCGGGAATACCGGCATCGAAGTCCCCATCGTGAGTATGGGGGTGATGAGGGCCGACAATCCAAATATCCTTAAAGCAGCCTACGAAATAGGCATCAGGCATTTTGACACCGCAAGCGGTTATCAGGATGGACGGAATGAAGAGATGGTAGGGCAGTATTTTAAAGATATTCCGAGAGATCAGGTCATTATTTCAACAAAAATTCATCCACCCAAGGAGGGATGTTCGACGGAGCAATTTATTGAAAAGTTAGATCAGAGCCTGAAAAGACTTCAGATGGGTTATGTTGATATCCTGTATCTGCATGCCGGTAGCGATGTGGCCTATATCATGGACCCAAGGTACACTGAAGCGCTTAAAAGAGCCAAAGCGAGTGGAAAAGCAAGATTTATCGGAGTCTCCACCCATGCCAATATGGCGAAAGTTATCAATGCCGCTGTTGATAGCAAGTTGTATGAAGTAATCCTCACCTCTTACAATTTCACCTTGAAAGATGATGCTGATCTGCAAAAAGCTTTGCAAAAGGCCAGCGATGCCGGATTGGGAATTGTTGGCATGAAGAGTATGGCCGGAGGATTTTTGGACAAAGAGAAGAAAAAACGGGTTAATTGCAAGGCTGCATTGAAGTGGGTTTTGTCTAATCCATTGATCCATACAGCTATTCCCGGGCTTACCAACTTCGAAATGCTGAAAGAGAACTGGAAAGTTGCCCAAAATCACGATCTTGACGAAACAGAGAAGTGTGATCTTCAACTGGCCATGAATGAGGTGGGACTTTATTGTCGCGGATGTATGAGTTGCTCGGGCCAGTGCCCTCAAAACCTTCCCATTCCTGATCTTATGCGATCCTATATGTACAATTACGGATACGGTTATCCTGCTAAGGCACAAACCACTGTTGCCAAATTGAACCTGTCACACAATCCTTGTGAAGAGTGTCCGGGCTGTACAGTTGCCTGTCCCAGTGGATTCGATGTCAGGGAGCGCATTACCGACATTGCCCGTATTAAAATGGTTCCTGCTAATTTTCTGGTATGAGAAAAATATTTTTATTTGGTCTGATGTTGTTTCCTTTGGGTATCTGGGCCCAGGGAGTCGTCTTTCCCACACTTGAGGGTTGGAAAAGTGATGGAAAGGTGCTGGTCTTCAATAAAGACAATTTGTATGAGCACATTGACGGCGCTTCAGAATTTTACCTCAGCTATGGTTTCGAATCTTTGCAGGTGGCAAGCTGGAAGAATGAGGGATCTGAGCTGACCGTTGAGGTTTACGATCACGGGGATCCGCTTCATGCTTACGGAATCTACAGTATTGAAAAATCCGCAAAAGCCGAAACCAGTCCCATCGGACTTGAAGGATACAGCGATGCGACCATTTTGAATTTCGTAACCGGGAAGTTTTATGTAAAGATCAACAGTACACAGCCCGAAAAGGTGGTTGGATTTTCATTGAAATCCTTTGCTATTGATTTTGCCAAAACGCTGGGTACAAATCCGGAATATCCCAAAGTTATTGGGCTTTTCCCAAAAGATAACCTTCAACCCAATAGCTGCCAGTATATTCCAACCGAATTTATGGGATTGGGATTTTTAGGTTCAGCGGTCAGGGCCAAATATAGTTTAGGCGGGGCTGAGATAACTCTTTTTATCATTGAGAGAACAGATCTGGCAGAGGTGGAGAAGATGGTTCTCAAGTACATCTCTTATGCTGAGGCCAAAATCAAAAAGGTTGCTGAAGGAGATTTTCTTTTGAAGGATCCATTTAACGGAACCGTTTGCTTGAGGTGGAAAGGGAACTATCTGCTGGGCGCAACAGGCTTTTCGGATCAGAAAAGGGTGGCCCCGTTACTGGACCAGATTTCTGGAATGCTCAAATAATGAATTTTACCACGAAGGTCTCAAAGGAATGCACAAAGGACACAAAATTTAATGCTGGAAGAGAGGATTTTTATTTAAAATATTGAATGCAAAACGAACAACGATTGAATGGCTTTGGCTCGCTCAAAGCCATTTTTTTTGATATGGATGGGGTCATTTATGATTCAATGGGTAACCACTCTGTTGCATGGAGCAAGGCTTTTGCTGCCCTGGGTCTCGATTTTCCACTGGAGCAGGTTTATATGAATGAGGGGCGTACGGGTTCATCCACTGTGCAGATGTTTTTTCAGGAGAAGTTGGGAAGGAAGGCGACTGAGGAAGAGATTTCCTTTATCTATGACCGGAAAAGCCAGTTTTTCGAAGCAATGCCGGCGCCCGTTCCTATCATCGGCATCAAATTGTTGTTGGAAAGATTAAGTCGTGAGGGTATTGCTATCTGGGTGGTAACAGGATCTGCCCAGGAGCTTTTGCTGGAGGGCTTGTGCAGCGATTTCCCGGGATTGGTACACAAAGAAAAGATCGTCAGCGCAAAAGATGTCCGGTTTGGTAAACCTGATCCGGAGCCTTATCTGATGGCGCTTAGAAAATCGGGATTCAGGCCAGAGGAGGTGCTGGTGATTGAAAATGCCCCATTGGGTGTTGAATCGGCCAAGGCAGCAGGTATTTTTACGCTTTGCATCAATACCGGAATACTTGCCGACGAAATCTTGTGGCAATCGGGGGCGGATGAGGTGGTGAAGGAGGTTGAGGAGGTTGAGAGGTTAATATTTAAAGAGTGACTAAAGTGCCTAGAGTGAACTAAAGTGACTAGAGTTTGGGACTCCGCACAAACACTTGCTAGTGCGAAGTACTTTAGTTCACTCTAGTCACTTTAGTTCACTCTAGGCACTTCTTATTTCAACTCCTCCAGCATAGCCTTGATATTCTTGTGAATAATCGGGGCCGTTTCAGGACCCAGCGAGTTAACTTCTCCGTAAGGGCGACTGTCGCGTCCATAGGTAAAAGGGGCTTTTACATCCCACTGACTTTTGGGTACGATGTATCCGATTTCGTCGTTTGCAAGGCCAAACATGAACTTATATTTCCCCGGCATAAGCTCTCTGAGTGGAGGTACTTCGACCGGAGAAATTTTGAAATCCTGTCCTTCGGGTGCTTCAACTCCCCCATTCAGGATCTCTGGATATAATTCTCCCGGTATGGTAATCATCGAAATGGGCCCGATCTTTATGACCGCAAGTTCTGATTTCATCTTCATCCAGCCGGTGGTTCCCCTTTTCATGACCCCGAGTGTTGCAGCCAGTTTGAACAAAGTGTTGTTGAGCGGAAACAGGATTGTTTTAGCCACAATGGAAATGGAGGTAGAATCAATCACCTCTTCCGGTTTTGCCATCGCCTGGAGTGCCAGGTTGGCCATCTGTTTGCCCTGGGCTGCTGCTTTTTCGAAGGTAGGAACTTTGAATTCCTCACCAGAGAAGGGATCTTTTACGGTCAATCGCGGATGAGTGGTCATCAATCCACCAACGGCGGCACTTGCATAAACGGCAACGCCACCAACGCCAGGTCTCATCAGACTATCCTTACTGAACACACCTTTTTCGATGCCTTCGCGCACATAATGGGGGAAGTCGGAGGTTAACAACAGGTTATCGCTCCAGAGTGTTTCGGGGTGGTCGCCATAGGAGATCAGGGTTCCAAGTGTTTTGTTGGACGCTTTGTCGAGAACCTGGATCATGCGAAGTCCGGCATCAAAGACTTCGGGTTTTCGGGTATCGATGACCAGGTTTGCAGCTTCTGTCAGGTCCTGAGAGACTGACAAACGGCATGGGCGTAGATTTCTGGCAGCCGTTTCGATGGCTTTTGAGGCCTGGTTTTTCACATATTCCATGTGGGAGGGATTGATGCCGCTCTGAAAAGGGTTCTTCCCCCATAGCCCAAGCAGATCAGGCCCTTCGTGGGTATGGGTTGAGGTAATTACGGCATAGGTAATGCCGGATTCTTTGGAAATACGCTCCCTTACATCAATGATATCGTTGTTCATAAAACCGATGGCATCCAAAACAACAATGGCCAAACGGGTTTTCCCATCGTCAATAACCATGGCCCTTGCCCAAAGGTCGTCGTGAATTCCGTTGGCAGGCCTGTTGTTGCCGAATCCGGCAATCCAAACGGGGTCAAATTTACCGTTGCCGTTTCCATCGGTGAAGGTTTCACCCTGACCAGGATCGTACTCCGCATTTTTGTTTTTATCGTCCCAACGATCCGGAACAGCCGGAGTGATTGGCATAGCGGAAAATCCAGCGGAAAGTTGGGCGGGCGTATTGCCCAGGACTTTCAGGTCCAGATTGTAATCCGGATGCAGGTCCTTAAGGTTGTGGCCGAACCAAAAACCCAGGCCGATCACAAGTAGCAGAACAACGATACCCAGGTACTTTAAAATTTTCTTCATGTTAATAGTTATTAGTGATTTGAATAGTTTCCGTAACAAAGATAGTCATCAGAACGTTTAGGATGATCATTTGCCGACAAGAACTTAATATTTTGATTTATTAACAGCAGCGTTTGAAAAATTGATACTTTTAAGGACCAAAACTATCTATAATGCTAAATGACTCAACTATCTGGAATGATTTCAGAGGCGGTAAGGGCTATGCACTCCCTTACATTTACTCCCGGCAGGTTGAGCATTTGTACCGTTATGGGAGGAAATTTACGAAGGATGAAGAGCTGATCAAGGACACTATTCAGGAGATGTTTTACCATCTTATCCGGAGCCGTGATACATTAGGGGAAACTGACAATATTCGTTTCTATTTAATGTCGGCTTTTAAGCACAGGATTGTCAGAAGCATCCATTCTGAAAAGCATTTTGAAGATTCATCGGAAGAGCATAATTCTTTCGAGCTATCCATTGTTTATTCCTACGAAGAGGAGCTGATTGGAAAGGAGACTGAAAGTAAAAAAGTAAAGGCCATAAGAAAAGTTCTTCGGACAATTTCTCCCAAGCAAAGGGAGATTCTGTATTATCGTTACTCTTGCGATTACAGTTACGATGAAATATGTAAGCTGATGTCGATTCAATATGATTCAGCAAGGAAAATGGTTTTCAGGGCTTTAAAATCCCTTCGCGAGCACATGGACCGCACCGATCTCATTTTGTTATTCCTGTTCAAAAAAAAGAGATAAAAGAGAGTCCACAAAACTTGACCTGTTGTCTTTATCTCTTTAAAGACCAATACGCACATTGTGGATAATAAATACCTGGAATATACGGTGGAAGAGATGGTGGACGACCGGAATTTTCTTGTTTGGTTGAACCATCTTTCAGAAAATCACGAATTGGATAAACTCCTGGATCAAAACCCTCATTTTGCACATAACATCAATCAAGCAAGAGAGATCATCAAGTTGGTGAATGTGCAGGAAGAACCTGTTTTTCAGGATGACATCAATGCAATGTGGGAAAATATTGCCCGGTTTGACCAGGCCCATCAATCGAAGTTCATGATCAGGCGATACAATCAGCTGTTGAAATATGCAGCGGTTATTGTTTTTGTGTTGATGTTATCCGCCCTTGGCTACTGGAAGATCAAACAGGATGTATCGCGCCAGATGTATGTATTTAGATCTGACAAAACTGTGCAGCAATCCAAGTTAATACTTGCTTCGGGGAGGGAGATCGATTTGAAGAAGGACGAATCAACCATAAAAGTAAACGAGCAGGGCCACGCCATCCGGATCAACAACGACAGCCTGATTTCTTTGCCGAGTAGCAATGAGAAAAATGCAGAAGTAGCGATGAATCAGATTGTTGTTCCGTTTGGAAAGAAATCTTCGGTTGAATTGGCAGATGGCACCAAAGTATGGTTGAATGCCGGAAGTAAGATCGCCTTTCCGGATAGGTTTTCAGGGTCGAAGCGGGAGGTGTTTCTCGAAGGGGAGGCCTATTTTAATGTTACACCTGATAAGGATAAGCCATTTTTTGTTAAGACCAGGGAGATAGTTATCAAGGTTTTGGGCACAAAATTCAATGTTTCTGCCTATCATGCTGACAATGAGGTCATGACGGTGCTTGTGGAGGGTACTGTTTCGATGAGGGAGAACAAGGGGATTAATCTGTTGGGCAAGGAGACAATTCTGAATGCGCACCAGAAAGCCTCGTTTAACAAAGCGGATTTAACAACCAGGGTGAATGACGAAGCCATGGTGGGGATTTATACCGCATGGACGGAGGGTTGGTTCCCCTTCTGCAAAGAGCCTTTGAGTAATGTGTTCAAAAAAGTTGAGCGGTATTACAATGTTCAGTTTGTTTACAGTGAACTTTTTCCATCTGGGGACCTGATTAGCGGGAAGCTGGACCTCAAGGATTCTATTGAAGATGTGATGAAGGTGTTGGCTGATGTTGCAAAAGTAACTTACAGAATCGATGAGAAAAAAATATTTATCGAGTTAAAAAAGGAGATGCCTATGAAGAAATAAGTCAAAAAAGTAAGCCGGAGAGTCTGCCAACCCACCGGCTTTTGTTCCAGTTCACTTGAAAGTTAAACATAAACAGTACAAATCTATGAAAAAAAATCAGGTTCATCCGTGTACCTTTCACAAGGTCATGACCAAAATCTTATTGAGAATGAAAATACTGGCCGTTTTTATGCTCATATCTATTGCGACAGTTTCTGCAAAAAGCTACTCTCAACAAACCAAACTAAGTTTTTCGTTGAATCAGGTAACAGTAGCACAAGTATTTTCGGAAATCGAGAAGAATAGTGAGTTTATTTTGCTTTACAACGAAAAGACATTGGACCTCAACCGGACAGTCTCACTGAATGTTGATAATGAGGGTATTGAAAATATTCTTATGCAATTGTTTGCAGATACTAAAAATAACTTCAAGATTTATGACCGCCAGATTGTAATCCTGGAAGCAGACGGTTCGGTGCCAACCGGAATTGTGACTGACGGTTCCCAACCTCAGCGGAAAGAGATCAAAGGGAAAATAACCGACGAAAATAAAATGCCTTTGCCGGGGGTATCAATTGTTCTCAAGGGAACAACCATTGGTATTACAACGGATATCAATGGAGAGTTCTCATTGAGGGTTCCCTTGGATGCCAGGACATTGGTTGTCTCCTTTGTCGGGATGCAGACCCAGGAAGCTGACATTAGTCAAAAATCTATGGTCAACCTTTCCCTTGCAGCTGTTTCTGTTGGTGTTAGTGATGTGGTGGTTACGGCGTTGGGTTTGAAACGCGAGAAAAAGGCCCTGGGTTACTCAGTCGGTGAAGTAAAGGGCGAATTGCTGACAGAAACGCCTCAGGTGAATGTATTGACTTCACTTCAGGGTAAAGTCCCGGGTGTAAGAATTTCGCAGATGAATGGAAACGTTGGTTCGTCCGTCAACATCATCATCAGGGGCGCCAAATCGCTGAACAATGACAATCAGCCGTTGTTTGTGATTGATGGGGTTCCTGTATCAAACGCATCGAACAATATCTATAACGGGGCCGACATGGGTAATGCTATTTCTGACCTTAACCCGGACGACGTTGAGAGTATTTCCGTATTGAAGGGGGCAAGTGCCGCAGCATTGTATGGTTCACGTGCTGGAAACGGTGTCATCCTGATCACTACACGATCTGGAGTGAAAGGGAAAAAGGGAATTGGTGTTGCTGTTAATTCATCCATAGTATTTGATGTGATGACAGATGTCTATCCTTATCAAACCAGGTTTGCCAGCGGGAAAGCTGGGGCACATATCCTTGAACAAGCTGAGAATGAATCGTGGGGTTCCCAACTTGATGTTGGTGAGAAATGGGTATTGTGGAACAGCAAAGGTGTTGCCGTACCCCTGGTTTCAAACAAAAACCGAATCCAGGACTTTATGAGGACAGGATATACCCTGACCAACAATGTGGCGGTAGATGGGAACAACAAGAATGGTTATTTCAGGCTATCCTTAGGTGACATGAGAAATACCGGCATGATCCCAAATACTGATTTAAAGAGGAGCACTATCAACCTGAATGCACAATACAAATTATCCGATAAACTATCCGTTACTGCCAATTTTAACTGGAACGAAACCGGATCAGCAAACCGTCCGAATGTAACGGGAGATGATCGAAACGACGTGGTTCGGAGCCTTTATGAAAAGGGAGCACAGGTGAACATCAATGACCTTAAAAGCTATTGGGTACCGGGATTGGAAGGGATACAGCAGCTTGTCAATGCCTCCAAGCAGAACAATGCCTATTTCGTCGCCAATGAAAATACCAACTCTTTCACGCGGGACAGATTGATCAGCAAGGTTCAGTTTGACTGGGACATCACTATGGATTTGAGCCTCATGGGCCGCTTTTCAAGGGATGCTTATACCGAAAACCGTGAAGGTAAAAGAGCTTTCAGTACAACGACCAATACGACAGGATATTATAATGTGTATGATTTCTACAACAAGGAAAACAACATCGAATTGAATCTCTCCTACAAGAAGAAAATTAACAAGCAATGGAATGTCAATGGTTTTTTGGCGGCTAACCAAAGGTATGTTTACGGACGGGCAATAAGCAACACGGCTGCATCGCTGGTTATTCCCCAATTGTACACCATCTCTAACGGTGTTCCGGGAACCATCAGTTACAGCAGCAGTTGGTACAAGAAGGCAGTGTACAGTATATACGGAATGGCATCCATCGATTACAAAGGAATGGCTTATCTTGATTTAACAGGTCGTAATGACTGGTCAAGCACCTTGCCAAAAGCAAACCGGTCCTATTTCTATCCATCTGCATCTTTGAGTTTACTTTTTTCAGAAATGTTTACAATGCCGGCATGGGTCAACTATGCGAAACTCAGGGCAGGTAGTGCACAATTGGGAAATGATACAGGACCGTACAATTTGGATCCCTCTTTCTCTATTGGAGCCGATTGGGGAAGCTCCAAGCAAATGTTCATGGGAGGAAATCTTACCAACAATACCTTAAAACCTGAACGTTCGATATCCAATGAAGTGGGTGTCGACTTGAAATTCCTGAAAAGCAGGGTTGGCCTGGAAGCTACTTATTACGTTGTCCAGAACAAGAACCAGATATTGAACATTTCGTTGCCCATTGAATCAGGCGCCTCTTCAAAATCCATTAATTCAGGAAACATTGAGAGCAGGGGATGGGAAATTAACCTGACCACTTCGCCTGTCGTGTTGAAGGATTTTAGATGGGACCTGAATTTCAGTTTTACCAAAAATAAAACCCGACTGAAGGAACTTGCCGAAGGGTTGACCAACATAAATTTTTATTCTATTGAAGGAGGGAACGGGGTGATCCGGACCAAGGTAGGTGAGTGGATGGGTGATATTTGGGAAAAACCTGTTTTAAAAGTAACAGACAAAGCATCACCGTATTATGGCTATCCAATTATTGCATCTTCCGGGAAATACCAAATGGATCAGGATCCATCACACATGATTAAGATTGGTAATACGAACCAGGATTTCATTCTGGGTATGCAGCCGACTTTTACCTATAAATCATTTTCCCTGTATGCCAATATTGAATGGAACCAGGGGGGGCAATTCTATTCCAATTCCTGGATGTTTATGCAAAATAATGGTGTTAATGCAAGTTCATTCAGTGGAGCGCCTTACGACAAGGGTAAAAATATTGTCGATCAGATCAAGGCAAATCCTGATAGGTTCTTTGGCAATTGGGTAGGAGGCAGGCTTCCTGAACTAGGGGGATTTGCCTGGCCAAATCCAAACCCTGTAACACGTTATGCAGATGCCAGCTTTAACCCGGGGGTTTATGAAGCAACTGTCGGAGGGGTCAAGAGCTACGTAGAAAATTTGGGGGATCCGGCGCTGACGAAGTGGCTTGACCCTTTTAATGCCAATCAGGCCTCAAACAGGGCCATCGTGGACAGGGCCGTCTACAGTTCAACCTATGTTAAATTGAGAGAAGTTAGCTTAACTTATCGCCTTCCAAAGAAATGGATACAGAAAATCAATGTTCAGAATACATCCGTTTCTTTCGTTGCTACCAACATCTATGAATGGACAAGGGCAGGTATTCACATCGATCCTGAAAGGGCTTACCGGAATACCGGAAGTAGCTGGATTCAAGGCGCTGAGTACTACAACATGATGCCTTGGACAGGTTCGCTTGGATTTAAGTTAAACTTTGATTTTTAAAGGAGAATTACTATGAAAGCCATAAAAATAAAGATAGTTGTTGCATTGGCATTTATATTTCAGACTATTTCCTGTATGGATTTGAATGAATTAAATGTTAATCCGAACAGTCCTGTTACTGTCTCTTCAAATTATATACTCACCTATGTGCTTACCAACACTGCGAAGACATACAAATCGTTGGGGGATCACAAAACCGGAGTTGCCGGGGCCATGCAGTACAATCAAATGGGAACCAATGATGGCATGCCGGAGGTTAACCAATATTTTTGGACCAGCGGTTCCTGGGGCGGTTATTATGATATTTTGAGAAATGTCGCCATTATCCATGACAAGTCCATCACCGAAAACAATAAATTTTTTGAAGCTATCTCGTTGACGTTAAGGGCATTCCTATATGGCGCCCTTACCGATTTATTCGGAGATGTTCCTTATTCAGAAAGTTTGCATGCAACACAGGGAATATATTTTTCCAGGTATGACGATCAAAAAGAGATTTATAAGGGCGTTTTGGCAGATTTAAAAAGTGCAGAAACACTTCTTGGGGATCCCGCTATATCCAATTACAAAATTTCTGCCAGTGCAGATGTGCTGTACAACGGAGATCCGGTTAAATGGAGAAAATTTGTCAACTCACTGAGGATGAGATATAGCATGCGGTTGATCAACAAGAAGGCTGACATGAGTGCCTTGGGTGTTGACATAGTTGCCGAATTCAATTCAGCATTAGCACAGGCGTTTGCCTCCAATGGGGACAATGCGGTGGTTAATTATCTGGGCACAACGGCCAATAACTCTGCAAAGGGTGGATTGTTGAATACTTCGAACCCGGAGTACCAAACCAAGCCCTGCAAAACCCTGGTTGATAAATTGAAATCGTACAGCGATCCAAGATTGCATCGTTGGGCTATACCTGTACAGACAAAGTGGGATTTTAATGCTACGGTATCGTCAGACGTAACCGTGAAGAATTGGTTTGGCGAGACATTCAGCGTGAAAATCCTTCCCACTACCAATACTGCACTTGACACCTCGTTTTACGTTGGTTTACCTGCAAACATTGCCTTATTCGATGCACAAGGTTACAATAAAGGTACTGGGCCTGCTTTTGCACAGCCAGAAAGAAGCCCCTATATTTCGTATCTGCACTCAAGGTTCAGGGCAAATAGTGAAACTTACATCAAGATGGACCTGATGATGTACAGCGAAGTCGAATTTTTATTGGCGGAGGCTGCACAAAGAGGGGGTTTTTCGGTCTCTGACCCTGAAACCCATTACAAAAATGGTATTGTGGCCTCACTAAGCAGGTGGGGTATCACAGATGGTTCCAATGGTTTTAATTTTGCCTCTTACTACCTGAATCCAAAAGTTGGTTATTCAGGAGCAAGTAATAAACTGGAAAGGATCTTGGATCAAAAATGGATCTCTTTATTTCTCAATGTAGAATCCTGGTTTGATTACCGGCGTACGGGATACCCTGCATTGATAACCGGCCCTGTGACACAATACGGGGCAGCAATCCCATTGCGTTTTATTTATCCGGTACCAAGTCAGGATCCCAAATACCTTGTCAATTACAATGCAGCTATAGCCAAACTGGAAGTAACCAGCTTTGTGCCAACAGGCCAAAGTAAAGACCACAATTATTCCAGGATGTGGTTGCTTCAGGGAACTGGAAAGCCTTACTAATAGAGTTTAACGCGTTTTTTGTAGTTAGAATGTTAGTTGACTGGGCCGCTTTTGTTGAGAGAGCGGCCTTTGTTCTGACAATGGAAGCGCTGTTATATTGGAAAAATTTGATCAGAGACCCAGAAAATAAAATTTTCTCGCTTTATCTTCATAATCTAACCTGTTGGTTCAGAATGAAAAACCAACTATTTTAAAAAATTGTGTAACTTTTCTGATAAATTGGAGTCTTATTGGTATCGAGTTTTTATTGTTAGAGCGGTTAAACAAAGTTTAGTAATTGAGGCCGCCTCCTTCGGGGGGTGGCCTTTGTTGTTATCGATTAAAATAAAAGCTATTTTTACAAATCAACAATCATCAAAAAATTAATATAGTCATGACAAACAGAAGGGATTTCTTTAAAACGACTTCACTGATCGTTGCCGGAAGTGTGGTAGGGGCCAATCTTTTGACTGCCGCTGAACCGAAAAAATCAAAGAAAAAAAGGGTAGGGCTTCAGCTTTATTCCCTACGGGATGATATGGGCAAGGACGCTGTGGGAACCCTTAAAAAGGCCGCCGAAATGGGTTATTATTCACTCGAAACTGCGTCTTACGGTGATAGGAAGATTTATGGGATGTCGCCTGACGAGTTTACCAAGAGGGTAAAAGACTTGGGGATGAAACTCAGCAGCTGTCATTTGGGAGGTCCAAACTATACCAAAGATACTCACGCAGCAGCCATGGAGTGGTGGAAAACTGCCATTGAAGATCATGCCAAAACAGGTATGAAATTTATGATTAAACCAGGAGGCCTGAAATGGCCTGATAAACTGGATGATTTGAAAATCCAAATGGATTATTTCAATGCCGTCGGGGAATTAACAGCTGCCTCCGGCATGCAGTTCGGCTGGCACAACCACAACCATGAGTTTACCAAAATTGAGGATAAAGTGATCTATGATTTCATGCTCGAGAATACGGATCCCAAAAAAGTTGCTTTCGAGATGGATGTCTACTGGGTGATGAAAGGGGGATGTTCTCCTGTCGAGTACATGAAAAAATACCCAAACCGTTTTCAACTGCTTCATATCAAGGATGAAAAAGAGATTGGCGAAAGTGGATTGCTAGATTTCAAATCCATCTTCGAAACGGGTTATTCTATTGGCATCAAGGATTATTTCGTTGAGGTAGAGCGTTACAATTTTGAACCACTTGTCAGTGTGCAGAAGAGTTACGACTTTTTGGCCGCGGCGGCTTTCGTGAAATAGTTTAATAAAGTTTGAAGGGTTTGAAATGTTTGAAGGGTTACTTGACTCTGCGCGGACTGGAATTGAGTTAACTTTTCGAACATTTTAAACTTTTCAAACCCCATAAACAATTTTAATGATGAACGGTTTGCAGAGGACCATGGATTTTTTGGATGGGAGGGCGGTCAACAGACCACCCTTTCACCCAATCCTAATGCGTTTCGCGGCAAAATATTCAGGGGTAAACTACCGTGATTTCTGTCTGAATTACCTTGACAAATGCAACACCAACATACAGTGTGCTACTAATTTTTCTTACGATTGGGTCAATGTGATGTCTGATGCTTATGCTGAAGCAGCCTCCTTCGGCACCCGGATAAGTTATCCCCTGAACTCCCTACCGGTTGTCGATGCTTTGTTAATTAACGAAATTGAGGATATTGATAAACTTAGACCACTCAAAGTAAACGATCATCCACGACTGGTATCCCGGATCGATGAAATAAGATATTATAAAAAACTGGTTGGAGATTCCCAGTTTATTTGTGGTTGGGTAGAGGGTCCACTGGCCGAATATTGCGATTTGAGGGACCTTTCCGCTGCCTGCCTCGATTTTTATGAGCATCCCGAAGCACTCAAGAAGGCGCTGGAAATTATCACGGATAGCGCTATGATTTTTGTGGAAGCGCAAATCAAGGCCGGCGCCCATTGCATAGGTATTGGAGACGCTGTATGTTCACTGATCTCACCGGATCTTTATATAGATTACGTTTTTCCTTTGGAAAAGGCCCTTGTCGACCATGCCCATGCGCTCGGGGCCAAAGTAAAATTGCATATCTGCGGAAATACCACTGCCATCCTGCCTGATATGATTCTAACCGGGTCCGACATTGTGGATATTGACCATCTGGTTGGATCAATGGAGAAATTTATGTCACTTTTATCTGCCAATCAGGTTTTTTCGGGTAATAGTGATCCCGTTTCGGTGATACAAAACGGAACGTATGATCAAGTTGAGGCCAGTGTTCAATCTTGCTTTACCAGTACCAAAGGGAGGGGAATTGTTTCTGCAGGTTGCGAAATTACCCCGGAGACAACTGTCGAAAGATTATTGGCCTATTCGGACATGGCTCATCGTTTGAATGCCCTGGACTGAAAGTCAACTAAACAATCATTGGGGAAATGTGGTTATATTTGATATGGTTGCCGGTTTCACTTTTTTTTCCGGAAGAATCTTCATCCAATGAAACGAAAACATATCATTATTCTGCTCTTTTTACTTCCCATTATGATACCATTGGTTAGTTATCTGGTGTGGAATGCTAAAGACAGCAAGCCGCTGAAGGTCTTGATCTATGATATGACGGTTCCCTTAAATTCCTATATCGAACACAATTCCTTTAGCTGGGTCCTGATCCATCGGAAATTTACCTCTTTCAATCAGCTGAACAATCCAGCCATTAACTACAAAGGTTTTTTCCCGCAAAAAGATTTTAAATTTGTCACCAACGACTTTATAAAACTTACTAAAGATGAGGTAATCCAGGCGGCTGATAGTCTTGATATGGTCTATTTTACCGATACCTATGGCATCTATTCCAACGAATGGTACAAGGATCAGCCAATCAATGAAAGATCCTCAAAAATTTACGGCGGACTAAATAATAATGATTTGATCTTGCTTCGAAGGCTACAGGATTCCAAGAAGCTTGTGATGGCGGAGTTCAATTTCCTCGCAAGTCCAACTTCTTCTTCCGTCAGGCAAGAGGCAGAAAAATTGTTGGATGTCAAATGGACCGGCTGGGTAGGCAGATATTATGAATCGCTGGATACCATTGTGAATCAAGACATTCCTATATGGGCCAAAAAGCTTTACGAACGGCAGTACCGCAAAACTTGGAATTTTCACAGACCTGGAATTCTTTTCGTCCATGAGAACGATCAGCTTGTTGTACTGGAGATGGATGCTACGCTCAAAGAAGAGGTTCCCTGGGTCTACACCTCCAAATATGGACAGCAGGAATACGGACTACCCCAGGAGATAACATACCCTTACTGGTTTGACATCATGGAATCAGGCGAATCGAACCGGATTGTGTCGAAGTTTAAAATATATGCAAGCGACAGTGGCAAAAAGTTAATGTCCAAATATGGTATTCCGGATGTATTCCCATGTGTGATTGAGAACAAAGGGAAGAATTACTACTATTTTTGCGGAGATTTTTGTGATGCGCCCATCGATCTGGAAAGCGCTAAATTTACGGGGGTAACCTATTTTCACAAGTTTTTTTACGATAAATACAACTACATCGACCGTACCACTTTTTTCTGGCATTTCTTCAGGCCCATGGTAACCAATATTTTGGATGAATATTGGGATAATATGCAAACCAGACAGACGAAATATTAGTTTATTTTCCTACGACTTTCATTTTGAGTGTGTAGACAGATGTACGCGCAGTTATGAAGAGGATATCTCTTTTTTTACCTCCAAAACAGAGATTGGAAGGCTCTTCAGGAACCTCAATTCTTCCAATATGTTCTCCCTTTCGGGAATAGACTGATACAGATTTGTTGGTGAGATAGACATTGCCCAGGTTGTCGATGGTCATCCCATCCGATCCTTCAGGTGCAAAGAGGGTTTTAGAACCCAGTGATCCATCTGGGTTGATGGTATATTTCCAGATTTTCCTGTCGTTGATATCACTTACATAGAGTATTTTCCCATCCGGGGTGCCGATCAGTCCGTTTGGTTGTTTGTAATCGCCGATGACCCTGGTTACCGTGCCTTCCGGACTCAGGTAATATACCCCTCTGTGATCTTGCAACTCTTTGTGGCCGGTCTCCCAATATTCCCTAAAGTAGTAGGGATCGGAGAAGTAGATTCCTCCGTTAGGGGCGATCCAAAGGTCGTTGGGACCATTTAAATGAGTGCCGTTAAAGGACTCTGCCAGAATTCTGGTTTGTTTCCCCATCGAGATGGCAATAAGCCGGTTGTGCAGATCGGCACAGACCACGAGTTCCCCCTTTTTGTTAAAGTAGGTACCATTGGACCTTTCACCGCCCTGCATGAAGGTGGTAATGGATCCGTTTTCACTCCAAACCTCAATCTTGTCGTTGGGCTGATCGGTAAAGAACACCCTTCCATCCGCAGCGACCGAGGGGCCTTCGGTGAAAGTATATCCACCTCCTGCTTTGGTAATCTTTTCGCCTTTGACAATTAATTTTTGGATGGGATCAGGATCAATAGCCAGGGCAGAAAGTGAGCCGGCTACCAGAAGCAGGAGGAGGATTTTTCTCATGGTTGTATTGGAAATCGCATGTTGGCATTGGGTATTCCACCATGCATGAGTTGTGAAATGATTGGTAATAAAAGAATTATCGCTAAAGTGAGGCCAAAATAGAGCGCCCATCGGTCTTTGGGATAGAATTTTAATGACTGATTGACTTGAAAAGGGGATTTGGATTTTCCTGACAGGATAAGGAAAGCGATCAGGTTAACCACATACAACGGTTGTTCGCTCCTGAAATTGCCCATAAACATGCCTGTAACCAGGTAACTCCAAACGATATATGTACTGAAGAGAACGAGGAACAGTGTCATCACTTCGCTACTGCCATAACTTGTTTTTCCAATCAATTTAAGCCTGACGATCAGGTTCATGGCCACCAGAATTGCAAAGGTCAGTAAGGTGAGGAACAACGCTTTGGATACATCATTTTGTATGAAATTGCTTTTCATAAGGTCGCTTGCCATGAAAGCATCTTTCCAGACCAGCAGCGGAACGATCAGCAGGATTATCATCAAAGAGAGATTATTTTCATACTTCTTTGGAGCATCGGTTTCGGTGGGCCATGCGGAGGTAAAAACACCATAGGCCATCCCTGAACCGCCCCAGAACCCGATGTTGTATTCCATCACATTCCACATGTTGAAATGTAGCTGAAGGACATTGCCGGTTGTTTGCAACAGATTCCCGAATGAGAAGCCGAAACCGGCTCCCAGCATGGCATAAAAGGCCACGCGAAGGGCGGGTGAAAACCCATTTCGAACCATGTGCCACACCATGGCGGCCCCGGCCCCGAGGCAGATTGCCCAAGCTTCCGACCTGGGAGGCGTCATCAGCAATTCAGCCTGTTCAATCAGGAAGTAATAGCCGATCAGTCCGCCGCCGGCCATTTCAGCCACCAGGGAGGGCCATTTCACCCGGTTGGCGGAGGTTGAATTGAGTGACAGGCCAACGAGACCGCCGCCGATCAATCCAAAAAGTCCCCCTATGACAAAAAGAGAGAGAAAGCCGTAGGTCGAATTGAGCAGGTCCAGGGCCCTGCAATAGCCGACCACCATGCCATAGCTGATCATTCCGGTGGTACCCCAGCCAATGGCGCCAGCTGCAATAATGGGCAACATTTTGTTGTGCCAATCTTCGCGACGGGCGACAAGAAGCAGGGCGGCGACTCCGATGATTCCTGCAAACGCAGCGCCGGGTTCGTGACCGAATTGCCCACGGATGGCCCAGGACGTCCCAAAAGCGATGCCAACCAGGAGAATGGAGAGAATAAGATGATTTTTCTTCATGGTAATGTGTTAAATAGTAGTAATTGGATCATTCAAAGCTAATAAAAGATATTTGGATTTGGATTATGAGGATTTCAAAATGGATTAAGCGGATTAACCCCGTCCTTACCACAAATGGACACGAATTGTCTGAAGCAGAATATCCAGAATTAAAAAATGAGCAGAATTCATATGATTTTTCAAGCGTAACAAACCTCCCTACCACAGATTACACTAAATTTAAAGAACAAATGCTGTTACCGTTTCATTGTTTCACCGTTTCAATTCTTCAACCTCCGGAGTTCCACTCCATCTCCGTCATCCTTCCGTCATTTCCGTCTCTCCGTCATTCGGCCAATTCGCCCCCTCACCCCCTCCCATCACAGAGGAAAACATAGAGTCACAAAGGATTAATTGCTAATTGCCCAATTTGGCGTAAATTTGCCGGATAAATCGCGAATGATGACGACATTAAAAGCAGGTGAGTTTATTGGCCGGATGAGGGGGCAGGTGGTGCTGGATATTCGCACACCTGCTGAATTCGCCGAAGGTCATTTGCCGAATGCCATCTCTTTTCCGTTGTTCACGAACGAAGAGCGGATCGTTGTAGGAACTATTTACAAACAGCAGGGCAAGGAACTGGCCGTTTTGAAAGGGCTGGAATTCGTTGGTCCCAAGTTGAAAAAATTTGTCCTGCAGGCCAGAAAGCTTCAGGGAGCCCTTTACCTCTACTGTTGGCGAGGTGGCATGCGGAGCAACAGCATGGCCTGGCTTTTACTGACAGCCGGGAGGGAAGTCTACCTGCTGGAGGGTGGTTATAAAGCGTACAGAAACCATTGCAGGGAGCTTATCAGCAATGGTTTGAAACTGATCATGCTTAGCGGACCAACTGGTTCAGGTAAGACAGAAATACTCCATCAGCTTGAATCCCTCGGACATCAGGTGTTGGACCTGGAAGGACTGGCCAACCACAGAGGTTCCAGTTTTGGAGGGATCGGTCAGCCTTCGCAACCAACCACTGAACAGTTTACGAACCTGATATTCGAAAAAATCACTGAATTCAATCTCTCAAAACCCATCTGGGTGGAAGGGGAGAGCCAGTCCATCGGAAAAGTAAGTATTCTCAATGAGCTTTTCTCGCAGATGAACTGCTGCCAGACCATCCGCATCGATCCTCCCACCGAAGAACGGATTGAAAGGTTGTTGCGCGATTACGCCGGATTTCCGCCTGAGCAGTTGCAACGCAGTGTTGAGAACATCAGCAAAAGGTTGGGAGGCAAAGATACCCACGAGACATTGGAGGCGCTTCGGGCCGGAGATTACAGAAAAGTTACGGAGATTACCCTGGCCTACTACGACAAGACTTACGATTTCAGTATGGCACGTCGAAATACGAAGATGATACAGTTCGTACCAAAGTCGTATGTGCCAGAATTATTGGCCCCGGAATTGGCAGCGTTTGCTGAGCGGGAGATAAGGTTTGAATAGTTTGCCCATTGACTTCGCTCAGGGACCGGTGTCGTTTTCATGTTGTAAGTGAGACAACCGATTGACCCTTCGACAGGCTCAGGGAGCAAAGGTCTGACGGTTACAAAATACTATGATTCTGTTCCCTGAGCCTGTCGAAGGGCCAGATTGAATCACCGTATCACCGGTCCCTGAGCATGTCGAAGGGTCTTATTGGCTTAGATAAATGTTGAATTAATGCTTGATATTATTACAATGCAAACAGTAGATGGCAAAGGGTTGCTCTGTCCGCAACCATTGATATTGACCCGGAAGGCGCTCAAAAATTGTCTGCCTGGCGAGACCTTGAAGATCGAGTGCGACAACAGGACTGCCTTTCAGAATATTCTGACCTATCTGAAAGACCAGTCCTTGTATCCTGAAGGCAATGAGGCCGGTGGTCTCTTTTACATCACGGTAGTGAACCAACCTGAAGAGCCCGGTTCAGGCAGCATCGATCCGGGGATTTGTTCTTCTTCCTACATTGTTGTGATGAGCAGCGACAAGATGGGGGAGGGGGATCTTCAACTTGGGGCTATCCTGATGAAGGGATTTCTGAATTCCCTGAATGAGCAAGCTGTATTGCCAACTCACCTGGTATTTTACAATTCGGGCGTTAAGCTCACTACCGTGGATTCGGGTGTGAGCAGCGCACTTTTGGCCTTGGAAGAGAGCGGTACCGAGATTCTGATCTGTGGTACCTGTGTCGATTTTTACGACATCAGGGGAAAGCTTGCTGTGGGTAAGATTTCAAATATGTTTGCACTGACGGAGACGATGGCGAGGGCAGGAAACATCATTAAGCCGTGAACCACAAAAAAGGTTTGAAAAGTTTAAAAGGTTTTTAGAGTTTGAAATGTTAGATCCGGCCCGTACCACAAATTACACAAATGGACACAAATTGATTTGGTCTCAGGGAAGTGCAGCTCAAGGAGTAAATTTTCTGATAGCAATAACCCTTCAAACATTTCAAACGGTTTAAACATTTCAAACAAGTTAAAACTTCATCATGAATTTATATTTCGATAATTGCGCAACAAGCTTTCCTAAACCTGCGGCAGTGGCCGAGGCGATGGTCAGGCACCTGAACGAAACGGGTGGTACCTACGGGAGGTCGGCCTATCCGCGCATTTTGAATTCGACCCGGCTGGTGGAGGAGTGCCGCGATCAGTTGGCTGCTATGATGGGCACTACTGAAGCCGGTAAGATCATCCTGATGGCCAATGCCACCACGGCCCTTAACCTGATGATCCAGGGAATCTGTAAAAGGGGGGGGCATGTGCTGACCTCTGCCATGGAGCACAACGCCATTGCCCGTCCCCTTGAGCGCTTGCGCCAACTGGGTTTGATTGAATGGGAGGTGCTGGAAAGTGGACCGGATGGGCGCGTCCTGATGGATAAGATTCCTTCAAAACTGCGTCCCAACACCATTTTGGCAGCCATCTGTCACATGAGTAATGTGAATGGCATGGCACAATCACCCGGAGAGATCAAAAAGGCCATCGGGAAGATTCCACTGTTGGTTGATGTCAGTCAGTCGCTCGGTTCGCATCCCGTTGAGGTGGACAAATGGGGCATCGATTTTCTGGCTTTCACCGGCCACAAATCTTTGCTGGGCCCTACCGGAACAGGAGGCGCGTTTATGCGGTTCCCCGAAATGGTGGAGCCCTTGTTGTACGGCGGCACAGGCAGCGGATCCGATTCGCTCTCGATGCCAACCGTTGTCCCCGACCGCTTCGAAGCCGGAACGCCCAACATAACCGGGATTCATGGGTTGAACGCTGCGTTGAAGAACAGGCCATTGGCTCAGCATTCGAGGGACGATTTCGCGGCTTTGCTGAAAGAGGTGAAGCGGAATGCCAATTATAAAGTACGCTGTGCAGACGATTTTGAGCATCAGGGCAAGCTATTTTCGGTAGTGCACAACACACGGAGTTCATCCGAACTGGCGCTGAAATTTTATGAAGGGTATGGCATCGAATGCAGGGCTGGACTCCATTGTGCACCCCTGGCTCACCGTCATCTGGGCTCGTTCCCTACCGGGGATTGCCGTTTTTCATTGTCACCTTACCATACGCCGGAGGAGATGAACTTTCTGGCCAAAGCGATCCACAATGTCGGAAAATAGGGAAATTGTGTTGTTCCAGAACATTCGTCAGGTAATCAAAGCGGAACAGTGGTGCGTGGAAAACAACCTTCCTGTTAAGGTGATACCCGTGCCAAAGCCTTGGTCATCAGAGTGCGGGATGTGCCTGGAGACCACCAAAGATAATGTAGATAAACTGGAAGAATTTGCGATGAGGAATGGGATGATTACACAAAGAATTGCAACACTGGATTACACGGATTAACCCCACCCAACCACGAATTGCACAAATTACACGAATTAAAAGAAAGAACGCTTTCTCCGTTTCGCTGTTTCACCGTTTCATTTCTTCCAATTCAGGAGTTCCGATCGCCCCCTCTCCCAGTCCCCTGTCTCCCCCTCTTTTTAGTGGTTAAAGTTCTTAGTTGTGCAACCCTTTTGACCTCAGATACTCCAGGACCTTTTCCGGTTCGTCGGTTTGGATGATGTTGGCCCTGTATTTCAGAATTTGGTCGATTGCTTTTTCGATTTCACCTTTTCGGATTAAATCATCTGGCTCTCCCAGGGCATTGATCCAGATCCTAGCATTTTTTCCGCGAATCAACTTCGTAAGTTCGGGGGTGTAGTACGTCTCATCGATGTGAATCACCTTAGGACTAAAAATCTTCAGTGCCGAATCGGCCATCTTATAGTTGTAAGCCCGTGGCATAAAGAGGGATGTTTTGTCCATACTTCTGACCTTCTTTAAGGCATCGTAATCGTTGTCGAAATAGAAGACCTGATCCTGGGTTTTTGTTCTTTTTACGGCATCCACCACCGGCTTCAGGTGACTGGTCTTGATGTCGATATCCACCATGATTTTGCCTTTGGCGATGTTTAGGAAATCTTCGAAGGTTGGGATGGTCTCGTTGGTCAGGGTACCATCGTCCATTTTCAGCCTGAATTTCTTCAGCTCGGCCAGTGTATAATTTTCAGGATTGCCCTTGCCGTTGGTTGTCCGGTCGATTTTTCCGTCGTGCATCAGTACCACCACACTGTCTTTGGTCACTTTGACATCCAGTTCTGCAATATCCACGCCAATTTCGATGGCATGTTTCAAGGCAGAGATTGAATTTTCAGGATGGCCGTTGTGGGCCGACCGGTGGGCAGCCACCATGATGTATTTGGCATTAGCATCATGAAAATTGGTGAGAGTGGTTTTAAACCGACTGTCCGGTGCCAGCGATAACAGTAACAATAGGGCGGAAAGAGCCAATAATTTTGATTTGTTGTTCATGGATTCCTTGTGTTAATAGTAAATAGTTGTGCAAATAAAATCAAAAAAGGGAAAACTTCAACGAAGATTTCCCTTTCGATCCCTTACGGAAGATAATTTAGATAGACGCTAGCCTATTTCATCAGTATAAATTTTGTTTTTCAATGGTCTGATGGAATACCCATCCGCCAAATGGCGGATCATTTTCGGTTGATGTGAAAATTTTCTCGTGGGTATTTCATGAAACTTTGGGAGTGAAAAATTCCGGATAATAAGAGGCAATCAATCCCAAATGTTCAAGGATTTCGGTTGTTCCGCTTGCGAGCACTTTTTGGTGGAAGTAAACTTGTTTGTTCAGCTTCTCCATGCAGGTTTCAAAACCACTGGAGAGAAGCGTTCCATCCAGTTTCTTAATTCCAAAATAGACGCCATTACATTCATATTGCACAGGAGCCTGATCTGACAGCACATAGTACTTTTTACATTTTTTTTGTTTGTCAAGAACAACTACGACCTTCATATCTGATTTTTCGTAGGTGATCAAGTACTTGTCAAGCTCTTTGCCCTGTAGCATCATATGATCTTCCAGTTTTTCAATTTTGTAATTCCCGAAAGCAGAATTTGATGATCCTTTGGCAACAATCTTGTTGCCCATGGCAAACATAGAAACCATAAGGAATAACACGGTGGTTAAAATGATTGTTTTCATTGGAATAAATTTTAATAAATGATTGATAATGAACTTTGGCTCAAATATATTTCGAAAAAATGGGGGGTGGTAAAATTATCAATGTAACAGGGACAACCATGGGCAAATGATACGGATGGTCTGAAAAGAGAGACTTTTGCCTGGTATTAGGTCGTTCGTGCCCTGGAACATGCAGATCACCGTAAATAACCTAGCGCAGACCATTTGATTTTGATAAATCATATCTCCAGCATTCCCATTCCAGACAATGACAGTGTTATAATGGGGATCCTGATCAGATTCCAATAGATGGTTATAAGATTTTCTCGTCTAACAGGCCGGGGAAATATGATACAAATGGAGTGGCAATCTTATGGCCAATCAATCGTTGTTGATGGTAAACAGCATGTTTTTCCGGACAAACGGGAGTTAACTCATGTCATGATCCATCTGGCAGCCTATACCATTCATTTACCCATCGAAGTGCTGGTTACATTGATTAAAAGCAACCTCAAAAATTTTTAATCATAGGTTTGATCTTGTTGATTTTCTGTTAGGGCGAGTCCCTAACTGATCAAAGAAGAATACCGACCAATTGCTAAGCGAAAAAATCCAGTGGGCTTTTGTCCCATAATCTAAATATTTAATCTATGAAAAAAGGATTCTTAATTGCATTTCTTATTGTGGTGTGGCTCTTCAGTGCGATGGCTCAGACAAGGAAAATTACCGGATTGGTCAGTTCTTCAGAAGATGGACTCCCGGTTATAGGCGTTACAGTAAGTGTTAAGGGGACTACCAATGGGACCATTACTGATGCAAGTGGCCTCTATTCGATCGTTGTCCCTGAATCGTCCAGGGTATTGACATTTTCCTTTGTTGGCATGGTCACTCAGGAGGTTGCCATTGGACTGTCTAATAAAATGGATGTAGTTCTAAAATCAAATGTGATAGGCGTTGACGAAGTTGTTGTCACGGCTTTTGGCATGAAAAGGGAACGGAAAGCCCTGGGCTACGCTGTTCAGGATGTGAAAAATGAAGAACTTACCAGGACTGGCAGTTCATCTTTCGCTACCGCCCTTCAGGGTAAATTGTCGGGGGTTGCGATTACACCTTCCAGTGGCGCACCGGGAGCTTCTACACAGATCACCATCAGGGGTGCCCGTTCCTTTGCCGGGAACAATACCCCTTTGTATGTGATAGATGGAATGCCGGTAGCCTCGCAGGCAGATTTTCAAAGCGGCAGCAATGGCAATTCGCAGGTCCGGGGTGACGGAGTAACCGGTACCGACATTGCCAACCGTGCGGTAGATATTGACCCCAATGATATTGAAAGCATTAACATCTTAAAGGGGCAAGCCGCGGCAGCTCTTTACGGAATCCGGGCCACCAATGGTGTTATCGTGATAACGACAAAGAGTGGAAGCGCTGCCAAAGGGGGGAAACCGGTAATTTCATTTTCATCCTATTCAAGTGCTGATGTTATCTCAAGAAAACCAGCGTATCAAACAACATGGGCGCAGGGGACACCTTTAAACAACGGGACGGGCTATACTTTTAACCCGAATGCATCCACGGCCTGGGGCCCCAGAATCGTTGACCTGCCAAATGATCCAGCTTATGGGGGCAGTGTCCCGAATGCCAGAAATGGCAACAATGCAACCACCTATGCAGGCAAGTATTATGTTCCGCAACTTGCTACAGCGGGTATGGACCCATGGGTTACCCCACAGGTCTATGACAATGTGGAAAACTTTTTCAAGACGGGTATTACATTAAACAACTCTTTCGGAATCAACCAGTCTACAGAGAAATCTACCTATTCATTCGGGATAAGCAATACCAACCAATCCGGGATTATTTCTTCCACTTCACAGGATCGTTATAGCGCCAGGATCAATGCCGAAACAAGATTGAGCCAGGCCTGGAAAACCGGCGTTTCGATGAATTACTCGTCCAACTACATTAAAAAAGCGCCTACCGCCAACGACGGACTGGTTGCCACTGTATTTGCCGCGCCTGTCAATTACGACCTGAAAGAGATTCCTTACCAGAGCCCGACCAATCCCTACACCCAGATTCTGTACAGGGCAACCAACTTCAACAACCCATACTGGAACATGGAGCACAACCTGTTTGCCGAACAAACCAACCGCTTTTTCGGGAATTCCTATGTTGTATTCTCTCCAAAAATCAGTCAGTTGGACGATAAAAAGCTGATTTTTCGGTATCAGTTTGGTGTAGATTCTTACACCACCCATTACCAGGATATAAACGAAATGGGCAGCAAAAATACGCTGGGTTCAATTGCCAATTACGGAGTAACCACCTCCGTTTACAACTCCTTGTTAACAGCCAATTACGACATGGATATTATATCAGATATTCATTTAAACCTGATGCTTGGCAATGAGATCAACAACCAGTTCGGCAAAAACTATCGTGAAGTTGGCAATGATTTCAATTTCGGAGGCTGGCCCCATATTGACAACGCAATCACCAGGTCGGCAGTTTCTGAAAGGAAAGCCGAAAGCCGAAGTGTCGGCTTCTTCGGAAATCTCTCCCTCTCTTACAAAAACAGGTTGTACCTGAATGCGACAGGACGTCAGGATGTCGTATCACAAATGCCGCGCAAAAATCGTACTTTTTTCTACCCTTCTGTTTCATTGGGCTTTATACTAACAGAAATGGAGATGCTGAAGGATAATCCAATTTTGTCATTTGCCAAGTTACGCACATCGTATGCCGAAGTGGGACAAGCGGGTACCTACACACAAAATTACTATACCACGCCAAATTATGGCGGTGGTTTTTGGGTCGGTGCACCGGTATCGTATCCCCTGGGAGGCATTAATTCATATATCCCCAATAACATTCAGTGCGATCCGGGCTTGAAGCCTCAAAACACCGTTTCATTTGAAGTTGGCGCCGATCTTAAGTTTTTTAACAACCGCCTGGGACTCGAATATACCTATTCGCGACAGGATGTTAAAAATCAAATATTTAATGTTCCATTGGCTGGCTCTACGGGAGTTAACAGCCTTACCATGAACGGAGGATCCATCTATACGAATACCCATGAAGCTGTAGTTTTTGTTGTGCCGATCCGCCAAAAGGATATGGATTGGACCGTTAGCCTGAATTTTACCAAAATGGATAATTATGTTTCAGAACTTGCTCCAGGGGTACAAAATATCACCCTTGGCGGATTTACCACGCCTCAGGTTCGCGCAGGAATCGGGTATAAATTTCCGGTCATTTATGGCAGCAGTTTTGCAAAAGATGCCCAGGGGAGAATTTTGGTAGATGAAAATCCGGCCAGTATTTACCGTGGTATGCCCATAGCCGGGGCCCCGGATGTAATCGGGAATGCAGCTGCAGATTTTGAACTGGGAGGTTCAACGACAATACGTTGGAAAAGGGTCAACCTTTCTGCAACTTTTGATTGGAAATCCGGAGGTCAAATGTATCACGGAACCAATGCTTTGCTTGAGTATACCTATGGTTTGGCCAAGAGTACAGAGGATCGCACAACCCCGTTTATTTATCCGGGATTCAAGGCCAATGGCCAGCGAAATGACATTCAGCGCGGCGGACCAGGAGATCTTAAGGCTTATTATGACCTGTATTCCAACACTTTGGGTAACATCAACGAAGCATATATCTACAACAATTCGTTCGTTAAAATGAGGGAATTGACCCTGTCATATCAGTTGCCCAAATACAAAGGGGTACAACTTCGGGTAACTGGCTTTGCCCGTAACATCCTGCTCTGGACCCAACTTCCAAATTTTGATCCGGAAGCAACGCAAGGGAACAACAACATGTCCGGCGCATTTGAGCGGTTTACAGTTCCGGCAACCAGCAATTTTGGTTTAGGACTTAACCTGGAATTTTAATCCTTAAAAGAACAATGATATGAGAAAGCTAAATTTATATTCACTGATACTGTTAATATTCACGTTTTCCGCCTGCTCTGAGGATATTATGGATAAAATAAACGAAAATCAGAACAATCCGTCAGATATGGCCAGCAGGTTAATTGTAACGGATGTAATGACTTCAAGTGCCTTCAGTGTTACCGCGTCGGATTACGCCTTTTACACATCCGTTTATATGGAACTGAATACAGGTATCTGGGGTCAGATGTACAATGCAGAAATCAGGCTTGCCGAACCGACGAATGCCACGACCTACAACAATCCTTGGAGAAGCCAGTATTACAATTTGTACCATCTGAAACTGATTATCGACAAATGTTCAACGGGTGGCAGCGAAGCCGGTAACTTCCAGACACTGGGTGTTGCCGAGGTATTAAAGGCGTACAACCTGGCTATGCTCACCGATTTGATGGGGGATGTTCCCTATACTGAGGCTTTACAACCTGGCGTTATTTATCAGCCAAAGTTGGACAAACAGCAAGTCATTTATACTGAAGTCTTTCGATTGCTGGATGATGCGATCCTCAATCTCGGTAAGACGACGGCCTTTGCCTCCCTTGGAACCCAAGATCTGATTTATGGAGGCAATTCTAGTCGGTGGATTAAAGCTGCACAGGGATTAAAGGCAAGATATACGATGAGGCTTTCGCTAAAATCACCGCAATACAGCAAGGTCATTGAATATGCGAATGCCTCTTTTGCCAACCAGGCGGATGAGTTTAAATTTGTTTATAACGGATCTTCGGCCATTAGCCCGTTTGCCCGATTTTTTCAGGATCGCAACTATTTTGGCGTGAGCGCTAGTTTATACGGAAAGCTGACAGCCAGAAATGATCCGCGCGCCGCGAGTCTCTACCGGCCATATCCCGGCACGACCGTGCTGAACATAGCCCCCAATGGCAGTCCGCAACAGGTTCAACAGTTTTACGGTATTTCTACGCTGAGTACCAATACTTCACCCACCTATCTGATGAGCTTTCATGAGCTCCATTTTCTAAAAGCTGAAGCCTACGTGAGAATGAACCAGAAAGACAACGCGGAAGTGGCTCTGAAAGCAGGGATAGAGTCGGCTTTCATTAAAGTTGGATTGCCGGCAGCGGCAGCCGGTACCTATTATACGGCAAATGTAAAAGCACTGTTTGATGCAGATCCTCTCAAAGAGATCATGACCCAGAAATACATTGCTTCATTTGAACAAGAGGCAGTCGAAGCTTACAACGACTTTCGCCGGTTGGTCGCCATGGGCAACAACTTAATTCAACTGGTCAGTACCCGTGCCTTCCCTCAAAGGTTAACCTATGGGGACAGCGATGTTACGACCAATCAGAATGTTGCAACGGCCTATGGTGACGGGAATTATGTTTACACCGAAAAGGTATGGTGGGCAGGCGGTACGCGGTAAGGTTAACAATAAATCCAAATTTATAGGTTAAATATAAATTGGACAGTAGTTAGTTAGTAAAAGTGGTGACCCGAAAGGATTGCCACTTTTCAATTGGAGCTATCCGGAAGCAAAAATTTTAAAAAAGAGGCTCATATGCCTGCCACAGGACCAGTGTAGTTCAATGAGTTGAGGACGGCATTTTTGAAGTTTCGGCCAATGGGCAGCTCTTTCCCCTGGATTTCGATGGTATTGGCTGTAAAGGCTTCAATTTTACCAACCGGTACGATATAAGATTTGTGGATGCGAAGGAAATTTCCTGAAGGCAGTTTTTCCTCCATTTGAGACATGCTGGTTTTGGTAATGATCTTCCGTTTGTCTGTGTAGATCTGCACATATTCACTCAATCCCTCGATGTACCTGATTTCGGAGAGATAGATCTTAATCACCTTTTTGTTCTCTTTCACATAAATAAAGCTGTCCTCCGGAACTTTCCCGATAGAAGGATTCGGGGTTCCCTGAATGGTCTCCTGGCTCATCTGGTAAAATTTATTGACGGCTTTGAGAAAGCGCTCGAAGGTGATTGGCTTTAGCAGATAATCCACCACATCCAACTCAAATCCTTCCAGGGCATATTCACGGTAGGCAGTAGTAATAATGACTTTTGGCGGATGCTTTAAAGTTTTTAGGAATTCAATACCCGTGATCTGGGGCATTTGAATGTCCATGAATACCAAATCGACATGCTTTTCGCGAAGAACGCTCATGGCCTTCATGGCATTGTTGCACTCGGCAACGATTTCGAAATTCTCCAGCTTTTCGATGTGTCCCCGAATCAGGTCGCGGGCCAGGGGCTCATCATCAACAATCATGTATTTTGTTTTCATCCTTGTTTGTGTTTAACGTACATGCTCGTTTCATAACATGTTCATTTTAATATTAGTATACTCTGGATCAAACAAATTACAGCCAATTAATGTTTGATTGATTTCATTTTCGGTCGACCTGAAGAATTTTCCGGTACCCGGATTTCCTCGTTGCCACCGGTTAAATATTTGGCAAAATAGGCGGGGTTTAAAGGTTCGCCTGTAGACTTCTCAATGAGTTGCTCCCAGGGTAGAAGGTCCCCAAACCTGTAGAGTTGGGTGACCAGGTATTGTCCGACTGACTTGTTGTTCTGATAAACCGGATTTGTGACATCGAGAATATTTTTTTCGATGTAATGCTGTAACTGGCCTGCAAACAGATCGGCAAGCACAAAATTATGAACGCTGCACGAAAGACTGGTAAAATAACTGGCGGTTGCCCAATCCGTTGTGTACTGATCGTTGGGTGGACGGATTCCAAGGTATTCCTCGTTAAGCCTGTACCACAATGCTCCAAGATTTTGATCGGGATTCCTGTATATTTCTCTTTCAAAGACAGATTTGACCAGCAGTCTCCTGAACCTGTAAAGCCGGTCGACCTGCATAAAATGCATGCAAAGCAGCTTATATTCCCGGTTACTGACCGAATCCATTTCGAATTCATCCTTTAGCCATAGGTTATTCATTGTCAGGCTCTCAAAAAAGCTGGCAACTCCTTCGGCCACAACTGAATTTGGATCCTTCAACAGGTAAGGGACATTGTCGGAAATATTTTTAAAATGCGAGGCATGACCGCACAGATGCATGATCTTCTTCATACCGTCTGCGTTATCCTTAATGGTAGCCAGCATGCGCAGGTCATTTTTAAAATCGACATTGAAAATACTTGTTCCTGCCGATTTGCCGCTCCGGTATTTCAGGTCACTTTTTTCGATGACATCCTGAACAGGCAGGCCAAGACCACTAAAAAACTGAGCGGCCAATACAATCGGATCATCCTTTCGGTACAGGGAGTCCATCTTATCGGAAAATTTGCGGGGCAGGTAGCTGGATCGTTCGTCGTTGTAATGATAGCAGCGAAGATCCTGGATCCTGATGTGGTATTTTTTAGACAATACTTTGTCTACCAATGCCTTGGCTTCATAAAATTGATCGTTCGTTTTCAATTCAATTTCATTCAATAGTATTTTGATCTTTTCGGGAGTCTGATCTTTTGTTTCCACCGCCAACTGATAATAATCTGTATAGCCGAAGTCCCTGGCAAATTCATTTCTCATTTTCACCATTTGGATGATATCTCCGGCAATTTGCCGCCCTTTTTCCCGGTAGGCAGTGTAAACTTTTTTCAATATTGTGGTATCTGTCGAGTTTTTACGGATTGAGTCAAGTTGTCCTCCGGCATATTTTTTCCCTTCCAACTCAACTTTTATCGCAGAAAATGACTGCCATAATTTTGTTTCGGCGAACCTTAATTTTCTGTACCGGTTGGCCTCAACCTGCGGTCCCATAAAAGACTGGTACAAGACGGTAAGCTGCCGTTTCAGCATCGTATCGGTAATCAGTTCAGAATTCTTTAATCTCTTCAGCAGCTCAAAATCTTTCTCCTTGGTAAAAACATTTTCTGTGAAAGGGGTAAACTTATCAGGAGAAAAAAGTCCTGATTTACTCTGGTTCGTATTGTTGAAATCCAATTCCAGGTTGATGAGCTTCATATAATCGCGCTCATTACCGGATAGATTGACATTCCACAAAGCGACGGTACTCTCCTTGGTAAAATTCCGGATCAAGTCGACATTTTTATCAATGTAATGACGAAGGATCATTTCGGATTGTTGCTTTTCATTCAGGCAACTTACCGAAAATAGGACCAGAAAGAGGAGCAGGTACTTCATCGTCAACTGTTTTGTTTTTAGGGGCCAGATTCTACACAGGCCGGGACGGATATTCATTCAATGCCATCCAATCCGGTTCCCGGTTACGGTCTTTCCGAATTTTTGATTTCGAGTCTTACATAGAATTCATCGTTCTCTTCCCGAATGGTTAACCTGTGATTTTTCGGATAAATCAATTCGAGACGTCTTTTGCTGTTCAATAACCCAACACCTTCCGGGTTATCCATTTTATAACCGGGCGGAATGCTGTTATGCGCTTCAAAGGTAAGGCTGCTGTTTTTTACACGAATGTTTATTTTAATCCAGGGCATATCCGGATCGGTACTGCTGCCATGTTTAAAGCAATTCTCAACGAAAGAGTACAACAACATGGGTGGAACCAGATGGCCCAGGTTATCTACATCCTTTTCGAATTTGATGGAGAGTCGGTCTGAATATCTGATTTGTTCCAGTTCGATGTAATTTTCGATCAGCTTTATCTCTTTCCAAACGGGCACTTCAATGGCATTGCATTCATACAATATATAGTGGAACATGTCAGACATTTTGGCGATCACCACTGCTGTTTTGCTGCTTTTGCTCAATGCCAGGGAGTAAAGATTATTGAGTGTGTTGAACAGAAAATGTGGATTCAACTGACCTTTCAGCACCTGCAATTCGGTAGCCAACCGTTTGCGCTCTGCTTCATTTGAAATATCCTGGCTTCTTGTCCAGTTTTTGTAATATTTAAACATGGCAAAGAGTATGGTAGGTCCCGCCATCCAAAGCAGGTTGACCAGAAAGGCATCCACACTGTACCACTCTTTTGGGTGCAGGGCTTTGGGAATAAAAAGAGCGTAATAAACATTTTTGCTGATATACAATTTTAACATGGAAGCCATTGCGGTGAAGAGTGCCAATAATCCAAAAAAACTGAAAAGCCGCCCTCTTAGCAGGAAATTGGGGACGAGCCGGTAAATGACGAAGTAGGTAAAGAGTAGCACAACCGGAAGGTGGACCAGTAGATTAAGCAGGTAAAACTGATAGGGGAAATTTTGCTGGTAACTAAAGATGTAAGAGCCGATCAGAACAAACAAAACCCAGTAAATCACATGATTGACGGGGCGAAACTGAAACAGGCGGTTGAATGAATTGAAGGTCATACCCAGTGTATTTCGATTTGATTCCGGAATGGTTGGAAGTTCTTCTAACCACAGTCTGAACCTGAAAACCGATTCAAAAATAACGATAAAAAAATGCGCTACAGGCAATAACCGGCCTTTGCCAAATTGGGCGGGGTCAATGGTTGGAAATCGGAAAGGAGAGCCGTTTACCCTTCGGAACGCGTTGTTGAGACGGAGATTTTGGCTGTTAAAAGAAAAGAAACCCTTCCCCACCACAAATTTCACAAATTGTCTGAAGCAGGATTTGCGGAATATTGTCTGAAGCAGGATTTACAGAATTACAGAATGAACAGAATTGGGAAACGATTCAAACAAAACAAACATTTCAAAGCCTTAAAACCCGCCCCACCACAAATTACACGAATTACACAAATGAAATACCCAAGAATAATAAAAGCACTTCTCTTTTTCAATGCTTTGATGATTCCTCTTCGACCCTTCGGTTTCGCTCAGGGATCACAGGCTCAGGGCAAGCTTTGCGTCTTCTCCATCGACCTAGTCGTCCCAGTCATCCCAGTCGGCCTAGTCGCCCCTTCCTCCTCCTGTTTCATTGTCTCATGTTTCTCTGTTTCGACTTTCTTTTTTAACTTTACAATAAATGAGCGGACTGCGAAATGAAAGAGGTCTTACTTCCATTGAATAAAGTAATTACAGGAATGAAAAGAGTCATTGGCATATTTGTTTTCACAATTGTACTTTGGTTCAATAGCTATTCCCAGCAATACGTTTTTACCAATTATTCGATCAACAACGGGCTATCCCAAAGTGTCGTCAACTGCATTTTCCAGGATTCACAGGATTATATCTGGATTGGTACCCAGAATGGGCTTTGCCGTTTCAACGGTGAGACCTTTGATGTGTTCAATTACAATCCCGCCGACTCCGGTTCAATTTCGAACAACTGGATTTATGCGATCACTGAAGACCGCGACCGAAATTTATGGATCGGGACGAAAGGTGGACTGAACAGATTCCTGGTAATCCAAAACAAATTCGAACGAATTGCCTATAAGACTGGTTACCCTTTTGATCTGACCCGGTATTGTTACGATCTGCTTTGTCTTAGAAATGGGAATATCCTCATCAATACGCCACCACTTATTTCAGTTTATGATCCAATTCGGGGAAGTTTCACCCATTTTCAAAGTGCGGTGGATTACGACGGAGCGGTCAAGGATGTCAGGATGCCGCTCCTGGAGGAGCCGGATGGCAGGCTCTGGATCGGATCTTCCAAAGGACTGGCAAGCTTTTCACCGCTGACTAAGGAGTTTAGCTATTATTTGTTTGTCAACAGAGGAGGTACTGTTGTCAGGGATCTCAACATTTCGGCCCTTTACAGGGATAATAAGGGAGAATTTTGGGTGGGAACCACTTCAGGTTTGTTCCACTTTGATGCTGTTTCAGGTCGTTTTGCGGAAGCTCAGTTTTTAGTTGGCCCCGGGCACCGGTTTTCATTTGAAAACAGCTGCATCCGGACGATCCTGGAAGATAAAAACGGAAACCTGATTATTGGTACCGAAGGCAGGGGAATTTATGTTCTTTCAACCTCCGCGCAACTCCCGGTTACGGTTCAAAATTACACCTCCGATAACAGCGAAATTGGCCACAATATCGTGCAATCCCTTTGGATCGACCGATCTGAGAATCTATGGATCGGAACTTTACAGGGAATCAGCAAAACCGACCTAAAGAAAAAGAAGTTTCAACTCTACCGGAGAAGCAACTCCCCAAATTCCCTGGATCTTATGGGAAATGTCATCGCCTCACTTTACAAGGATGAAGATGGGATAATTTGGGTTGGAAATTGGGGACAGGGGCTAAACCTGGTAAACAGGAGCACAGGAAAGGTGGAACATTTTTCGGCCAGGATGGGCGGAAACCACCATATTCCCAACGACTTTATCCATGTAATTTATGAGGATTCCGATCATCATATCTGGCTGGGAACGCGCAATGGCCTGCTCGTTTACGATAAACCGGGCAATCGGTTTGTGCAGTGGAATGAGTATTTCCACAATCCGGAGATGCCTGCTCTGGATCAGGTCAGAATTTATATGGTCATCCGGGACAGGGATTCAAATTACTGGATTGCCACGCAGAACGGGCTTTTTAAGATCAACCTCAAAAAATCGACCCTGGAGGTATTTCGTAAGGAGTTGGGTGAAAGTCACCGCTTAAGCGAAAACCTGGTCTACTATTTGCTCGAAGATTCCGATGGTTTGATTTGGATTGGCACCGTTGGCGGTTTGGATGTGTACCATCCGGGTACGAAAAAAATCAGCCATTACAAGAAGGGCGACAAAGGGTTGAGCGATGATTTCATCATTACGATGTGTGAAGACGGCAGGAAAAGGATCTGGGTAGGAACAGACACCTACGTGAATGTGTTTGACAAGAAGGATTCCACTTTTACCTTTTATTCACAGAAGGAGGGGTTACCCAACAACAGGATCTTCGAAATAGCAAAGGACCGGAACAATGACCTGTGGATAGCCACAGGAAAGGGACTGTGTAAATTCAACATGAAACAGAACCGATTTCAAACCTACACTTTGGAAGATGGCTTGCAGAGCCTGGAGTTCAATCTGAAGGCTGCCTTTACCAGCAAAGACGGAGAAATGCTGCTTGGCGGCATGAATGGCTTCAACTCATTTTATCCCGACTCCATTGCGAAAAACACCTACATTCCCAATCTGGTTTTTACTGCTTTTTACAAAAACAGGGGTAATGCCAGGGAGTATGTTAATCTTGAGGAGTCCAGGGAACTGATCCTAAAACACGATGTCAGCTCTTTTACCATCGAGTTTGCCGCCCTTGAGTACACCAATCCGTTGAAGAACAATTATGCCTACAAAATGGAAGGGATCTCCGATGAGTGGGTGGATATCGGCAACAGGAAATTTGTTCCATTTTCGGCCCTTCAGGCGGGTGAATATGTGTTCAGTGTGAAAGGCTCCAACAACGACGGGGTCTGGAACGACAAGGAAATTAGTATCAATATCACCATTCTTCCACCTTGGTGGAAAAGCATTTATGCCTATCTGATTTATCTTGTGGCGCTCATTCTGATGATCGTCGTTTTTATCAAAATACGGGAGAAAAATCTTAAACAGGCCAAAAATATCCTGGAGAAGAAGGTGTTGGAACGGACGCTGCAAATTGAGGAGCAGTCGAAGTTGATCGTCTTCAAAAATCGCGAACTGAAAGAGTTGAACGGAACCAAGGATAAATTTTTCTCGATCATCGGTCACGACCTGGGCAACCAGTTCAACATCATTATCGGCTTTTCGGAACTATTGATTTCGGGCTTTAAAAATATGGCAGCCGAGAAGATAGAACATCATCTGACAAATATTTACAACTCATCAAACCTGGCACACGAACTGCTCGAAAACCTGTTGACCTGGGCCAAAATCCAGACCAGGGCGATCAAATTCAATCCGGCGCCGATGGATGTTCATAAGAAAATCATGGAATCGATTGAGTTTTTGGAAGGGGCCGCTGCCAAAAAGAATATAAAAATCAAAGTTACAGCAAAGGAAGAGTTACAGGTAAACGCCGATGTGAACATGTTTTCTACGGTGGTACGGAATCTGGTAGCCAATGCCATCAAATTTACCCATATGCGCGGGCATATTGTCATTCATCTGCAAAAGCGGGAGAACTTTTGTGAAGTAGTGGTGCAGGACAATGGCATAGGTATTTCGGAAGAAAATATCCAGAAAATATTCAGGATCGACAGCAATCACACGACTTTGGGAACCAATGGGGAGAAGGGGACCGGACTGGGACTGATCCTGTGCAAAGAGTTTATCGAGAAACACAACGGCGAAATTCACGTAGAAAGTGAAGTGGGCAAAGGAAGCAGGTTTATTTTTACGCTACCGCTATTGGGATTTAAGGATGATGGGATTAACAGGATTAAGGAAATGTAAAGTTATGGCAGACAGGAGAATATTTATTAAATCGATTGCAGGAGTAACTGCAGGTTTAACTTTTGCAGGAACTTCCTTTGCCGGAACTGTGCTGGCAGAAAAAAAAGAGAGCGACCGTCTGGGAGAAATACTTCCAAAACGAAAACTGGGCCGGACCAATGAATGGGTGACCATGCTTGGCACTGGTGGATACCATGTTGGCTGGACCACCGAACGTGATGCCCAGGAGGTCGTTGAAGCGGCGCTGGAAGGGGGAGTCAGGTTTTTCGATACTGCAGAAAGTTACGGCAATGGAACCAGCGAGACGCGCTATGGGAAATACCTAACCCCAAATTACCGCGACCTGATATTCCTGATGAGCAAATCGACAGGAAGGGATGCCAAAACTGTCAGGGAACACCTGGAAGGAACTTTGCGCAGACTAAAAACCGATCACCTCGATTTATTCCAGGTCCATGCCATTTCAACACCGGATGATGTGGACAGCCGAATTCAGCTGGGTGTGCTGGATGTTTTGCTGAAGGCGAAAGAGGAGGGTAAAATCAGGTTTCTTGGATTTACCGGTCACCAGAATCCGTTTGCCCATGCACGGATGCTGGAGAGAACAAAGGAAAGCAACCTATTCGATACCGTTTTGATGCCGGTGAATGTACTTGACCAATCCTATTTCAGCTTTTCCCACAACATTATACCCAAAGCTTTGGAACGAAACATGGGAATTCTTGCCATCAAATCGCTTGCAGACGGCAGGTTCTTCGCTAAGAAAGAACAAGCGGGCTGGAGCTCTGATGACCCGGTAATCCCAAACTACCTGAGCATCCGGGAGGCGATGCATTTTGTCTGGTCGCTTCCGGTTACGGTATTGATATCGGGAAATGAGAACGCCGCTTTCATGCGCGAAAAGATTGGGTTGGCACGTTCCTTTTCCCAAATGACCCCAGAACAAAAGGCAACCCTGATTGAGAAAGTAAAAAACATTGCGCTAACAGGCAAAGTGGAGTATTTCAAAAAGAAGGAAGCATAATCCAGTGCCATCGGCACGTCCAATCTGGTAACCATGGGTTTCAACCCATGGAGTGTGGGCGCGTCGTGGATGATGCGGAGTGCCGTAGGTACGACAGCGGTTCACCCTGCAGGAGAACTATTTCGCAAGGCACGCATCGATTCGCTCCTTCACGTTTTGCCGGATATTCATCCAGAAAAGGTTGTAATCCCATCGGTGGTAGTTGGTCATTTTGCCCTTTTTCCCTTCCGGGTTCACATTTGTATCTACCCAGAGAATTTTGGTGGTAGGTTCGATGCAGGCGCTTACCGTATGCGGTACGATACTCTCAAAATTGTTCATAATCCCCAAATGAAGATCGGTAGAGGCCCACTCCCCGGAGGTGGTCCAGGTCAGGGGATTGACACAAACCGAATTGCCGTTTTCAGCAGTGGCCGCTTTCGGAATTTCTCCTTTTGCAAAAGTGCGCCATCCAACGAAACAGCCGGTCTGGTTGGCGCGTTCCCCTACCGGGAGTTTTTTAAAGGCATCTTTCTTAATTTGATAGCCAACAACATAGGCGCAGACCAACCTTTTCTGAAGTGGTTTCCCGTCGAAAAACTCCTGCAACAACCGGATAGCATGCAGCGATCCCTGACTGTGCGACGCAATGATGACAGGACGCTTTTTGTTGTCGTGTTTCAGGTAATATTTGAAAGCCTTTTTCACATCGTTGTAGGCCAAGTCGAAGGCGGCTTTGGCTTCGGGTGTGTTGAAGACATAAAAGGCCTCCATGTTTCCCTGGCGGTATCGGGGTGCAAAAACTCTGCAACTGCCATTGAAAACGGAGGTCTGAAGCCGGATGGACAGGTTGTCGGTATTGTTGTTGACGACGGTATCGCGCAAGTCGGCCGTCCAGGGATCGTCCTTTTTCTCACCGAAGTAGGAGGTCGGGTGGATGAAAAAAACATCGGCACGTGCATCCCTTGACTCATTTTTTAGAAAGTTGGGAACCTTGTCGCTGGTGTCATCTTTGTACGGAGAGGCTGCCCAGTATTGAAGATCGCTGTAATCGGGGCCAGGACCGCTTTTTAACGGAGCTTTGACGGCAGATGGTTGCGAAGCGGGTTTCTTGTCTTGTAGTCTGTTTGCAGCACATACATTTGAAAACAAAAAGGACGAGACGATCAGTAAGATAATTAGTTTTTGCATAGTAGTAGTTTGAACCTTGGTGTTAAAAGTCAGATAAAAATAGCAAAATTGTCTGGATTAGGATTTGCAGGATAACCCCTTCAATTGTCTGAAGCAGAATTTTCAGAATTTCAGAATTGACAGGATGGGAGTTGTTGTGGTGGTTAGATACCCCCCTACCACAGATTACACAAATTACACGGATTGTCTGAAGCAGGATTTTCAGGATTTTAGAATGAACAGAATTGGGAAACATTATATACCTTCAAACCCCGGCTCTTACCACAGATTACACAAATTGCACGTATTAGAAGAAATATTGTTATTCCCGTTTCATTGTTATTCCCGTTTCATTGTTTTCCTTTTCGCATCATTCCTTCCTTCCGATCCTATCCCAATTGCCTTTTCGATATTCTACCGCGGACGGTGTTCAAATAGCATTCCCTAACCCGGGGTGTAGCTCCTTCGTCGCTTTACCCCGGGCTACAAATATGTCACCACTACGTGGCTGGATTTGTGTTTGCCCATCCTTGTGGTCAAAAATTAAGGACTCTCCCGGTCTCCAAGTCTCCAGGTCTTTCTGTCTCTCCGTCATCCCAGTCATTTCAGTCATCTCACTCTTCCTTCCTGCCACCTCGTTGAAAACATTATTGACAAGTGCCATCGGCATGACCGATCCTGTAACCATGGGTTTCAACCCATGGGGGAGAGTGCGCAGATGAGGTGAAGTGCCGTAGGTACGACAGCGTATCCTTCACAGATGATTTCCGCCGGTGAAGATTTGCACATTGCACCTGCGGACAGAATCGAATTAATTTTTCTGTATATTTATATGGTTCATTGTTTCTTTCCATTTAATAAAAAAGCACTATGACAGATCTTACTTCAAAAATCAATGATTTTGTGTGGGAAAACATCAATGAGGAGCAGGTACACGGAACCAAAGATCCTTTTTGGGAATCGCTCCTAAACGCCGGTACAGAGCTCTGGCTCGACACAGGCGACATGGATGAAGCGGAGGCCAACTGGTCGGCAGAGATGAGCGCGCTCACCACCAACAACACCCTCCTCAACAATGAGATCCAGAAAGGCGCTTACGACAGTTTCATCTCAGAAGCAAAGAGCATCGTTAATGGTCTGCCGGCAGATGAGCAGGTAAAGGAAATTGCCTTCATCCTCAACGCGCGGCATGGCCTGAGGCTGGCTAAAAAGTTTGGCGGGTCCGTAAGTGTGGAACTTCATACAGATACGGCTTACGATATCGAAGCCATCGAATATTACGGGAAAAGGTACCACAAAATTTGTCCGGATCAGTTTATTGTGAAGGTTCCTTATACGGCAGAGGGACTTCTGGGCGCCAGACGGTTGAAAGATTCGGGCGTCAGGATAAATTTTACGCTCGAATTCAGCGCGAGGGAAAATGTGATCGTCACCAGGGTTGCCCGGCCCGATTATCTGAATGTATTTCTCGGACGCGTAGGGGCATACCTGATCAACAACAATTTAGGCGATGGGTCCGGGGCAGGTGAAATGGCCGTTATAGCTTCCCAGAATTGGGTCACTGCCTTGTCGGCCGAGAATCCATGGCAAACTAAATTGATCGCGGCAAGTTTGCGCAATTACACCCAACTGGAACTGCTTGCCGGTACCGATGTCTTTACGATGCCGCCCAAGGTTGCTGCCGCCGGACGCAAATCCCTTTCGGGGAATTTTACTTCCAGAATGCATGAAAACTACGAGGTAAGACTTTTTGAATCGGCCAACAGAGCTCATATCGAAAGATTCTGGGAGGTGGATGACAAGGTACTTAAACTGGCCGAAAGACTCGCGTCAAAAGTCCCTGCCACCGGACCTGAACTGATTCATATCGCGCAGGAGGAGGGCTGTGCAGACATGTTCCCATCACTAACAAATGAGGAGAAAGGTTTTATTGCTTCCGACGGGAAAATTCCGCTCCATTCCAGATGGGAGAAGATGATCGGCGAAGGCAGAATTGCTCCCGATACTTTGCTGACATTGGCCGGACTTGCCTCGTTCACCGCCGATCAGGAGATGCTTGATCAAAGGATCAGGAGTATTATTGGATGATTTTAATTGACTGGGACAGAGGTGTCTGAATCAGGATTTTCAGGATTAAAGGATTAACAGAATTGGAGTTGTGGTGGTAGCACTCCCCCCACCAACCATGGATTAGACAAATTACATGGATTAAAAGAAAAAATGTTTTCCCCGTTTCCAGTCCCCCTTTTCGCATCATTCGTTCCGTCCGTCCGATCCCAGCCCAATTCTCTTTTCAATATTCTACTGCGGACGGTGTTCAATTGGCATTCCCTAACCCGGGGTGTCGCTCCTTCGTCGCTTTACCCCGGGCTATTAACATTTAATCCCTCCGGGGTAGGATTTGAGCTGATTCAACATGGTGGTTAAAAATTATAGGTTAGCGATCTGTCAATCAAACAATTTTCACATTCGCTTCCTCCATCGTCCTTATCCCTCCGTCATTTCAGTCTCTCTGTCATCTCCGTCATTCAATTCTCTCCGTCATCCCAGTCTTCCCCTCCTCCTTCCCGCTACCACGAGGTTAGCATTACTTCCCAGTGCCATCGGCACGACCGATCCTGTAACCATGGGTTTCAACCCATGGGGGATGAGAAGCACAGATGATGCTAAGTGCCGTAGGTACGACAGCGACGCTCACATCTGACAGCCAATCTGCCCGAGCCGAGCCGCCCAACCTGGCGGCTGTACAGCGCTTCTTGCATGCAAAGTAGAGACGCCCGGCCGGACGTCTTTACGAAACTGACGAGATACAATTTGTACAGCCGCCCGGCCGGGCGGCTCTCTCCCTCCTGCAAGAATATTATTTAGCTGCATTGTGACTTCGCCATTCTGCATCCATGCATAAAGTTTCCCCCCTAAAGCTTTGATATTAAATATTATTATGTAAGTTTATGATCAAAATAACGCGCAACTAACCTTTCGCGAACGTCCAAAACCAGTTTATGAAAGAATGCCTGAAAGGGTTCGGCCCGGACCAAAGCCATAAGATTAGGATTGTAAAAACTTTAAAAAGAATGGGACTATTTTCATCCATAATGGGGAATGCCAGCACGGTAAGCCACGACGAATTAATGAAGCAGTTTGGTCTGCTCCTAACAGAAGGCGAAGAGATTGAACTGGGGTTTAAACTTATTCGAGATACCTTTATTTTCACGACCAAGCGACTTATTTTGGTCGATAAGCAGGGGGTGACAGGCAGTAAGACGGAGTACAAATCGATCTCTTACAAAAGCATCTCCAGGTTTAGCGTTGAGACAGCCGGAACCTTCGAACTGGATGCCGAACTGAAAATCTGGATCTCCAGCGAGCCCCAGCCAAGTATTACAAAGCAATTCAACAAATCGGTGAATGTTTATGAGGTGCAGAAAGTACTGGCACAGCATGTACTATAGAGGTATTTAAAAGGATCCCAGATCCGTTGTTAAGTGGTGTTGATTGCATTTCAGCACCAACCGATAGCATGGATGAAATTATTTAGGTCTTTTTAAAACAAATTGGCTTATTTTTCTGTAAGTTTGTAATAAGCTATTAATCTGAATCCTAGCTGCCTCAGATATAGCTATTAGAACCAACCTTAAAATACTTTTCTCATGGACTTCAAAGACCAAATTAAAATCTTAGGCGAGCGCGTATTAAGACTAAAAGACCAGACTCAAACAGAGGAAGCAACCAAGAATGCTTTTATTATGCCTTTTATCCAGGCGCTTGGTTATGATGTGTTTAACCCGACAGAGGTTGTACCTGAGTTTATCTCTGACATTGGTTTAAAGAAAGGTGAGAAGATTGACTATGCCATCTTCATGGACAAGAAGCCTACCATTTTGATAGAGTGCAAGCATTGGGCAGCGAATCTGAGTATTCATGACGGACAATTGTTGCGTTATTTCCATGTCTCAAAAGCCAAGTTTGGCTTGCTCACCAATGGTATTATCTACCGTTTCTACTCCGACCTGGTAGATGCCAACAAGATGGATGAGAAGCCCTTCCTGGAGTTTAACATCTCAGAAATCAAGGATAACCAGATCGAGGAGCTGAAGAAATTCCACAAATCTTATTTTGATGTGGACAGCATCGTTAATACCGCCAGTGAGCTGAAGTACACCAATGAACTGAAGCAACTTCTGGGTCAAGAACTGAACAATCCTTCCGCTGAATTTGTAAAGCTCTTCGCCAAACAGGTGTATCCCAGTGTTATTACCGCCAAAGTACTTGAACTGTTTACGAACCTGACCAAAAAATCTGTACAGCAGTACATCAGTGATTTGATCACGGAGCGATTGAAAACGGCGCTCACCAAAGAGGATGAAGTAGCCAAAGAGGAGGCAAAACAGGCAGTTGCACTTGTCAAGGAACCGGAAGCCAAAGTTGAAACAACGGAAGAGGAGATTGAGGCTTTTATGATAGTCAAATCTATCCTTCGGCAAAAAGTTGATTTAAAACGTATTTCCTACCGGGATGCGCAAACGTATTTCGCTATTGTGCTGGATGACAACAACCGCAAAACCTTGTGCCGGCTCTACCTGAATGGCAATAAAAAGTACTTTGTTACGCTGGACGAGAACAAGAAAGAGGTCAAAGCCGAAATAAAATCGCTGGATGATATCTTCTCATTTTCTGAACAACTTTTCAAAATTGTAGTTGGTTACGACAAAGGAAAATAGGCCTGTTTTCTGCGGATCCGAGATCCGTTGTTAAGTGGTGCTGATTGCAAATCAGCACCAGCGTGGAGAATAAATCAAACTTGATATTGTTGAAAGTTGAACAAATTTTTAAAATATAATTTCCTTTTCCAGTTCTTCTTCCCTCTAATTTTATTATCGCAGATTTCCCATTTTCTCGCGAACCTAATTTTGTTGTTGGTAATCCAGTAATGAGATTTGCATTTGAAATTCCAGTTACCAATAGAAGGATACAAAGAAATAGTTTTGCCATCAAAAGTTAACTGCCAATCTGTTGGAGAAATTGGAGTCACAATTTCATTGCCACAGCCACACACACATTTGTGTATGGCTGTGCAATATTTAAGGGAGATGTACAATATGCCATCTTCCAATTCGTCAGGAATGAATTCTACAAATCTATGCTGTACATTCATCGTTGGTCAATTGTGATGCATTAATTGAATAAACTGAATTATGTTCCAGCTTTAAATCCTGGTAAAAGCCCAAAAGCTTTTTCCATTTGATGACAGCTAAAACGGCATTTAAGGAATTCAATTCTGCTATTTGAATATTTGAAGCATATTCATTTTCCAAATTTTCACCACAAGAGATTCGTTGAAATAGATGATCGTTTTTTAATAGTGTCCCAGTGGTAACTCGAATTGAGCCAATTAAGGAATCATCAACAACATTAACCCCTAACCCAACATCAATAAAAGGAATATTTTCTAGTAGAAGATATTCCATAATCTCCTTTTTTACCAAATCTCGATCAATACAAAGGAAAACAAAAGACAACTGATTTAATTCTTCAATGTTAAATCCACTGATAAAACAGGCATGAGAATACACGTATCGATGCATGTTGGAGTAAATTGAAGCGTAATAATCTGTTTTGGTCCTTCTCGCATTCAATTCCGATTGGGATACTGCACCAGGTGACCTAAAGGCATTGTGCAAAAGGAAATCGTCTCCATCATACAAGTGAATTTCCAGTACAGGCGTTTTGGCAACTAAATCCAGGATATAAGCGCCAGTCCCACCCAATCCAATAATGCCAACTTTCTGACCTTTTAGCTTGGAATTGATAAAATCAATATTAGCCCGACTAGAGTTAGTGTCAAGATATTGAAAAACAGAATCCTCGGCATCATCAACAATTACTTTAAAAGTCTTCTCAGTAATTGTTGGATCAATGGACTTTGCCGGATTCGAAATTATTTCAGTATATCTCGTTACCTTTTTATAGTAATCAGAATAGCCGTTTGTTGGTTTGTTGGAGAACAAATGATTGACTTCCACGCCTTCAAATAACTTTTGATTATTTGAAGAGTTCCTGATTCCTTCAATCGGACTGCCATCTTTATTACAAGGATAATCTCCAATAAAATAAATTATATGAGTCGAAGGAGTCGATGTCCTGTTGTTGTTCGCCAGATCAAGGGCACTGACCAGTATACCTCGCTTTATTTCTTTTATGTGGTTTACATAGGGGATTTGGTGGATAAGTAAATATCCACCTTTCACCTCTATTTCAAAACCTTCATCTCTGAGTTGCTTCAAATCAGGACTATGACTTATTAGTTGGAGTGACATTGAAAATCATTTTGGTTTTTACATAAACTTCATCACCCTTAACCATAGTGCCTTCCGGGTTTTGGCCCGGTCCGTTGGAAAAACTGACAGTATAAACCGTAGTACTATTTTCGGAATAATCCGGAAATGCCAGTTTAGATACTTGTTCATAGGAAATAGTCCTCGAATCCCATTCCTTTTCTCGGCCGTTGACAATTATTTTAAACGGCAAATGCTCATCATGTTTTTTAGAATAGAAATGTTCTATTCCGGGTCGAGCCAAATCAACACGTGTTACATTTTCGATTAATTCATCTTCCCAAGGCTTCTTAATTGCCAGGAATACTAAATCGGAATCAGGAATTTCACCTAACCTTTTTACTTCTGCACCTGATATATACTGTTCTTGCCAGTCGAAGTGCTTATCATTTATGATCAATTTTAAACTTTTCATTTAATTAATATTAAAATGGAATTAGTGGCCTCTACCGTCTTTAAGCTAGTATGGAGGATTCATCTAACCAGGCTTGGCATGGATAGTATTGCACAGCAAATGGAATTTGCTATATTTGTATCGCAACAAAATAATCAGGGATAGCAATGAGGTGATAAGCCTCAGGTATGTCGTCGAAAACAATTATCCCGAAGTCCAATCAATAGAGCCACTAATGATTGGACTTTTGTTTTTTTATTATCGGCATTTTCTTTTAAAAATATTTGTTTTTCTCATTATAATTCATTAACTTTGATTGACAAATATACAACAAAAAACATGCCACGTCAACTAAATCTGTCAATTTGTCATCTTAAAATATAAAAAAATATTCTCACCTATTTATCTGTTTACAAATCATCTTATCCATTTAAATAAGAAGGATCCATTTACAAATGGGAAATTTGATATATATTTGCGACCTAATTTTTGTCAACGTAAAATTTTATTTCTATGAATCAGTTATTTGCTGAACGATTTAAATCTGCCCGTTTGATGAATGGGTTTTCATTGCAAGATCTTTCAGACAACTTGGGCAATAATATTACTCGCCAAGCTCTCCATAAGTATGAGAAAGGAGAAGTAATTCCGGATAGTGAGAAGTTGGACCTTATATGTGAAGCTCTAAATGTAAGGCCAGACTATTTTACTCGGGAAACTATTGTCGAATTGGGAACTATCAATTTTAGAAAATTGGAATTATTTCCTTCCAAAGAGCAAAACAGTATTATAGAGCGTACCAGGGAAGTTCTTGGCAGATACTTGGAATTGGAGGAAATACTCGGATTAAAGAAGATATTTGAACATCCTGCTCCTCTTTTGAAAATAAATTCTTCCGATGACATAGAAAATTTTGCAAAAGAAATTCGAGAAAATTGGGGATTAGGTGTTGGTCCAATCGCCAACGTTGCAGAATTACTTGAGGAGAATAATATAAAAGTTCTTGAGCTTGATGCAAAAGATGGATTTGATGGGTTACAGACTTGGGTAAACGGAAAGGATATTCCTGTTATCGTATTAAATACTGGTAAATTAAAATCAAATGACAGAAAGCGCTTTACCGCTTTTCATGAATTAGGACATCTTCTGTTGCCATTAGATGAAATTGATGACAAGTTGGCAGAAAAATACTGTCACCGATTTGCAGGAGCAATGCTTTTTCCAAAAGAGGCTATAGAAAAGGAAATTGGGAACAAAAGAAATAGAATCTCTATTCAGGAATTTGGACTCTTAAAAGAACAATATGGTATATCAATACAAGCTATGATTTATCGCTTTGCTGAATTGGATGTTATCTCAGAGCATTATAAAAGATACTATTACCAATATATTAATCAAATGGGATGGAAAGTCGAAGAGCCATATGCATATGAAGGGAAAGAAACTTCCAGCAGATTTGAACAGTTAATATACAGAGCCTTGGCTGAAGATATTATATCAATGAGTAAGGCAGCGTCATTAAAAAACATGAAACTCTCAGAGTTTCGGTCAAAAAGTTTAATGATAGGATGAGGTTAGCGGTAACTGATGCATGTATATTTATCGATTTGATCGAACTTCATTTAACGTCTGAATTTTTTTCACTTCCGTTAGAGATACATACTACGTTGGACGTTTTCAATGAATTGTACACCGAACAAAAAGAAATTCTAAAAGCTTATCGCTCTGTTGGAAAGCTTACTATTCATAATTTAACTTCAGAAGAAAAAGCGCATATACAGGAAGAAAAATTTCCAAGATCATTATCAGACAATGATAAATCGGTAATCTTTTTAGCTGATAAATTAGATGCGAAAGTTATTAGCAGTGACAAAGCAGTCAGAAATTATGCCAAATCAAAGGCCATTGAATTTCATGGAATGCTTTGGATATTTGACAAGCTAATTGAATATAAACTAATTAGCTCATTAGAAGCCATTACAAGGATTAATTTCTTATTTTCAAAAAACATTGTTTATCAAAACAATATAGAGTTGAATACTGAAAAACGTAAGAGAATATTTCTTTGGAGTAAGTTAGAATTTTAAATAGCAAAGATCCTGTCATTTTTTGATCAATAATCAATAGCGTCTTCCCATTTTTCCCTTATTTTTGCTACTACCAACAAACTATTGGTCAAAGTATCATGGAAACAACTATTTCCATATCGACACTTGTCAAAACCTACCGGCGCCTCTTCAGTTGCCTGATGTTTTATAATTAGGAGGAGGGCCAAACGCCGGTACCTCCCATCTGCGGAGCAGTAGAGTCGGCTGTGGTTTCCCCCTTAGTGATTAAGATGAAAGTTGAGAGTGGAACGTTTCTGCGGCCAGTATGTCGGAATTTCCGACATACCACTCAACACAGCGAAAATCAAGGGAAACGCAGGAGAAATCGGTAATATATTATAACCTTGATGTGATTATCTCGGTAGGTTACTGGGTAAAATCGCAAAGAGGTACACAATTCCGGATTTGGGCGACACAACGGCTAAAGGAATATATTGTAAAAGGATTTGCTTTGGACGATGAACGCTTAAAGCAAGGGGTGTAAAGGCTTCAGGACGGAATTGAACTGTAGACTAATTGTCGACAGTTGAAAAGACTGGCTGAAGATGGTGAGATGAGGCTAACGAATTGTAAATGTACTAATTTCAAATACAAATGGAATTGAATGAAACAGTTGCCGTCTTTGAAAGCAAACACATCCGACGCTATTATGACAGCGTTTATGAGGTATGGTATTTTGCTTTGGTTGATATTGTAGCTGCCCTTACTGATTCGGCCAATGCCACAGACTACCTGAAAAAAATCAGGAAAAGGGATGAGGAATTACATTTCTACCTGGGGACAAATTGTCCCCAGGTAGAAATGCGGACCGAATCGCAAAGGACTCCCGATTGGCGCTCGAACAGAAAACCGGCAAAAAGGTGGTAACAGGAGAGACTTTTTTACCGCCTGCTAAAAGGAACAAGAAACTGGAGTAGATTAAAAATTGTTGCTACAAGAAGTCACTAATTTTTCTTTCAGTTCTTTTTATCCCTATTTTTGTTTTCAATAAAAATCATCTTGCCGTTAACCCCATGGAAACAGCAACATACAGCACCACTCTCGTCAAAACTTACCAGCGCCTCTTCAGTTGCCTGATGTTTTACATTTAGCTGTGAGGAGCAGGATTGCGCTGTTTCCCATGACTGAAGTCTACGCAGGCAGCTCAATGAAATGGATTATAAGCTGTATTATCTTACTTATGAACTATGGAAAATCAATCAGAAATACTGTTTTATACTGCCGATGATGGTAAAACGTATGATACAGAATATTATAATCTCGATGTGATTATCTCGGTAGGTTACCGGATAAAATCGCAAAGAGGTACCCAATTCCGGATTTGGGCGACACAACGACTCAAGGAATACATTGTAAAAGGATTTGCTTTAAATTATGAATAAAAAGAATAGTTCTATTGCACGATCATCAGCTACTGAGTATTTAACTTTTGTCGCAGCCGGAGGCTCTGGTGGCGTCGAAGCTGTATATGCCGACGAAAATGTGTGGCTCACCCAGAAAATGCTGGGGAAGCTTTATAACGTAGAAACACACACGATCAACTACCATTTGAAAAGGGTATTTTCCGACAGCGAGTTGGAAGAAGCCTCAGTTATTCGAAATTTTCGAATAACTGCCGCAGATGGGAAACGGAGAGGGACGGGGATGACTAGGACGACTAGGACGAAGGAAGCGATGAATGTGGAAATTGGGAAATGTGAAAATGTGGAAATGAGGGGACTCCCGATATTGAAGAATTGAAACGGAGAAAGCATTCTTTCTTTTAATTCGTGTAATCCGTGGTAGGGAGGGGTTCATCTGTGTTCATCAGTTTTAATTTGTGTAATCTGAGGTAAGATCATGATAGAATCTAAGGAAGGTGGTTTGGTGTTCGATATCAAGCGTTACGCGATCCACGATGGTCCGGGGATCAGGATGGTCATCTTTTTGAAGGGGTGCAACCTGAACTGTGCTAGGTGCCACAACCCCGAGGGTATTTCAGCGGATCAGGAGCGGATGTACGCGCCGGCCAGGTGCATCGGGTGCGGCACCTGCGTTTCTGCCTGTCCCAACGTAGCGCTAACCTTGACGGTTGAGGGAATCGTTACGGATACGACATTGTGCCAACTTTGCGGCACCTGCGCGGCTGTTTGTCCGACCAAGGCGATCGAGATGTCGGGGACTCTCTATTCGGTGGAGGAGATTCTGGTCGAGATTGAAAAGGAGCGGATATTCTTCGAACAGTCGGGCGGTGGGGTGACCTTCTCGGGAGGTGAGCCGATGCTGCACACCGACTTCCTGGTAAGGCTTTTGGATGAATGCCGGGAACAGGGAATTCATACCGCTGTGGATACGGCGGGATTGGTAAACACGGATATTCTGCTGGAGGTGGCCAAACGGACCGACCTGTTTTTGTACGACCTCAAGATGATGGACAGCGACCGTCACCGCCAATGGACGGGGGTACCCAACGGGAAGATACTGGAGAACCTCAGGGTACTGGCGGAGAGCGGGGCCAGCATCAACATCCGGATACCATTGATTGGCGGCGTGAACGATGATGAGAGGAATATCACTGAGGCTGCACGATTTATTGCCTAGTTACCGGGGAAGAGGATCGCGGTGAATTTGCTGCCGTACCACAAGATTGCGCAGACAAAATACGAGAAATTGGGAAGGGGGGAGGCGTTCGTAGCACTCGAAGAACCAACCAAAGAGAGACTACGAATGGCGGTTGATATTTTCAGGGAGAATGGGATTGAGGCGAGCGTGGGAGGCTAATGTCTGAATCAGAATTTTCAGAATTTCAGAATTAACAGGATTATGATTTGTAAAAAACCTTATTAGATTATTCCTGATGTCAATTGCAGAATCATATCCGGATTAGTCGCAAAGTGATATCCAAAGCAAGGTAATATGTTTAATTTCAATCAATTATATACTTTCTACTAAGGTTACAGCTGAAAAATAAGGTTTACGAATCCGAAAATATAATCACGTCACTACTCCAATTCTGTTAATTTTTTAATTCTGAAAATCCTGATTCAGACTATTTTGATATGTTCGAATGATTAAATTTATGCTACCAAACTGTTCATTAACATTGAATTTTTGGAAATTTGTTAATTCCATATACTATCCCGGATTAAATATCCATGCTTAAAAACATTGCATGTAGGCCAAGGTATAAAGTGTACACTAAATTTTTCCATCCATGAGAACATTGAGACTTTTTCTGACAGGATTGTTTGTGTTGGTATGCTGTTCTTTCATTGTTTTGGGGCAAACCAGTGTAAGTTCAGACAATCAGAAAATTGCACTTTCATGGCAGAAGGTCCAATCCAAAGGAACCATTGAAGTCCTGAACGGGAAACTGTCAAAGATTGAAATCGTTACGGGAAAGGGAAGGATCAAAGGGAATTCATTTGAAATAAAATCGAATGATGTGGTGCGCATTGTTGTTACCTTAATGAATGTTCAGAACAACACGGGCAGTGGAGCTACAATTGTAACTGTCAGGACGGATCAAGATCCATTTTCCTTTTTTCTCAGGGATGTCAATAAAGATTACCCCATTTATATACCCGAATATCACGTTGCAGTAGCTCCATTTGACGATCTCCGGAGTTATGCTCAGATCGAGTCTGCAGTAAAGCAACGCAATCTGAAAAGCAAGCTGCAACAAATTGCGGATGAACCGGAAGAATCCTTTGATTCCGCGGCCGTGCATACACGAAATCAACCCTGTCCAACATGGTTGGGAATAAGCCGTGATATGCGCATCTTCGAATTGTCGGATAACCGTACGAATCCAAAAAGTGAGATGAACATGATCAGTCCAGGCAATTCCTATTCTGCAGTTTTGCTGCCTGAATTGGAAAACAGGGCCGTGGAATACGGATACATTGTCGGACGTGGCCAGGGTGTAGCAATAAGCACTCCCCGAAGGTTGGAAGAGGGCGTGCTACCTATTCTTCATACGACCCTGATGGATGAGGATATTGAATACCGTTCGACCGCTTTTGTTTCGTTGGAAAAATCTCCTTTAACTGCCCAATCTACCATTGGAACTGATTTTTTGGTTGCGGACAGGTTCAGCAGGGGGCATATGCTCACGAAGGGACAGGAAGAACTCGTCCAGCCAAGGCTTGAAGATGAAAATAACAAAACGGAAACTACGGTTTTGTATTACCGCAACGAAGCAATTAATAAATCTTCTGTTCCACGTTATGCCTGGTTTAAGACAGTGCGGCCAAATGCAGCGGGGTCGGCGAAAAAAGTTGACTACACTTTCAACAAGGAAAACGGTTTCTCTTCTTTTTCATCAGGCAGAATCTTTGGAATCAGCAAATTAAACGGGCGGCCATTGCATGACGAGGAGATAGCCGTATTGTTAAAACCGAATGAAAAGGCGGTATTCGAATTTTATCTTCCACACTCGCCCATTTCCCAAGAGAGGGGAGTGGAATTGTCCAAACAATCGTTCGATTCAAGATTTGATGAATGCAGGCTGTTCTGGAAGGAAAAACTGGATAAAGCCGCGCGGATAAGTGTACCCGAGCAGAGAATCAATGAAATGATTCGGGCAGGATTGTTGCACCTCGACCTGATCACTTACGGGACTGAACCCGATGGAACGCTGGCCCCGGCCATCGGCGTGTATTCTCCCATTGGCACTGAAAGTTCTCCGATTGTACAGTTCTATAATTCGATGGGATTACCTGATATTGCCCGCAGGTCCATCACCTTCTTCCTGGACAAACAGCATGATGACGGGATGATTCAGAATTTTGGCGGTTATATGGTGGAGACCGGCGCCGCGCTTTGGAGCATGGGTGAATACTTCCGTTATACCGGGGATAAGGAATGGATGAGACAGGTTGAACCCAAGTTGTTAAAAGCATGCGACTTTTTGATCCAGTGGAGAGCGAAGAATAAGAAAGAAGAACTGTCAGGGAAAGGGTATGGAATGATTGCCGGGAAAGTTGCCGATCCGGAAGATCCGTTTCATCAATACATGCTCAACGCTTATGCTTATTTGGGTGTCAGCCGTGTGGCCGAAATGCTGAAGGATATCAATGTGGCACAGTCAAAGCGATTGGCACAGGAAGCCGAGGCATGGAAGCTGGACATCCGTATCTCATTGATGAACAGTATTTCAAACTCTCCGGTTGTTCCACTTGGCGATGGCCGATGGTGCCCTACCGTCCCACCCTGGACGGAGGCGGTGGGTCCCAGAGCGCTGCACATCACCCCAGAAACCTTTTTCTCACATGGAACGGTTACGGTGCCCGATGTGCTGTTAGGGCCGTTGTATCTTGTCTTTTGTGAAGTACTCGCGCCGGAGGAGCCGGTATCAAAAATGATACTGGATTACCACAGCGAATTGTTTTATCAGCGCAATGCAGCCTTCAGTCAACCCTATTACAGCCGGCATAACTGGATTCAGTTGAAACTTGGTTTGACAAAGCCATTCTTAAAAACTTATTACAACACATTCTCAGCGCTTTCCGACTGTGAAACCTACACTTTTTGGGAACATGTTTTCCAGGTCAGTGCTCATAAAACGCATGAAGAGGGATGGTTTCTGATGGAAACAAGATGGATGTTGTACCTTGAAGAGGGCCAAACCTTAAAACTATTACCCGGAATACCGCGCAAATGGATGGAGGACGGAAAGCAGATCAGACTGAAAAACGTAGTCAGCTATTTTGGTCCTGTCTCGTTGCAGGTCACTTCTAACACAAAGGCAGGATTTATTGAAACGTCCATTGTCTGCGATTCCGGAACCAAACCCAATGATGTGATCATTCGTCTGCCACACCCAGAAGGGAAAAAAGCGGTTAAAGTATCAGGCGGGAGTTATGATGCTGATACTGAATCGGTACGGGTAAAAGATTTTAACGGGACCGCGATGGTGAAAGTGGAGTTTTAAAACCATTAATCCGGCCCTAACCACAAATAGCACAAATGGACACAAATAAGATTGCTCTACCACAAATGGCACAAATGGACACAAATAAGATTGCTCTACCACAAATGGCACAAATGGACACAAATAAGATTGCCCTGACCACTAGTGGACACAAATGACCACAAATGGAGCTATATAGGATGTGGGTTCATTTAGCTGAGAAACAGTAACTAGAAGATAAATCGTTTGTATTCGAGTTTTTCAGTACCAAAATTAATTAGCATTCATCCTTAAAAATGTATTCTTCATCCATATTGTAACTAATATAAGAATATGATTGTTTATACAAGTTACAGTAAATGAATTAAATAAACGAATTTTTTGGTATTTATTTTCTTTCAGGGAGCGCTTTTCTTTGTGTTCATTTGTGCTATTTGAGGTAAGGGCCCGGTTTTAGTGGGTTTGAAATATTTGAAGGTTTTTTTTTAATCTGTGTAGTTTGTGAAATCCGTGGTTAGCCGTGGTTAATTTGTGTTCATTTGTGCAATCTGTGGTAGGGAAGGGGTTCATCTGTGTTCATTTGTTTTTTATTTGTGCAATCTGTGGCTATTTTTGTGGTTATGAAATTTGATCTTTTATCTACGGTTGAGCAGGGTGGTTGTTCGGCCAAATTATCCCCTGTTCAGTTGGGGGAGATCCTGGCGAAGCTGCCCAGGGTGGAGCATCCCAATCTGATGGTCGGGATTGAAACGCATGATGATGCAGGTGTTTACAAGCTCAACGATGAGACGGCCCTGATTTATACCACCGACTTTTTCCCGCCGGTCTGCCGGGATGGCTTCGAGTTCGGACAGATTGCCGCGGCCAACGCGCTGAGCGATGTTTATGCCATGGGAGGAACGCCACTGCTCGTTCTGAACCTGATGATATTCTCCGCTGCCAAAATGCCGCTCGAAGTTTTCGGGGAAATCATGCAAGGGGGGCACGACAAGGTAGCCGAGGCCGGAGCGTTGGTGTTGGGTGGCCATACCATTGAGGATTATCCACCCAAGTTTGGACTGGCGGTGGTGGGAACAGTGCATCCTGACAGGCTGATCACCAACTCAGGTGTTAGGGCAGGGGATGTGCTGATACTGACCAAGCCATTGGGCTCCGGAGTGATTTTAGCCGGACAGCGAAACGGAATGACGGATGAGGCAACCGTGCAAAGAGCTTTGGATTACATGAAGCTGCTAAACAAAAGCGGAGCGGAAGTGATGCAGGAATATAATTTGAAAGGGGCTACCGATATCACCGGATTTGGGTTACTCGGTCATGCGATGCGGATGGCGGAGGCAAGCAATGTAACGATCCGGATCCAGTCGAAGGTACTGCCACATTTTCCTGAGGCCTTGGCATTGCTTGAAGAGGGGTGCATCCCGGGAGCGGCATTCAGGAACCTGGAATTTGTGAAGGAGAGTACGGTCTTCGGATCTTCCCTCGAATATGAACGAAAGATGCTTTGCTGTGATGCCCAAACCTCCGGAGGATTGCTGATGGCGGTGCCGGCCGCAAAGGTGGAAGTAGTTTTGGAGGCATTGAAAAAGGCCGGCTTGCCTGAGTCGGCGGTGATTGGGGAGGCGGTGCCCAAAAGCAAAAAATCAATGTATTTGGATTAATTTTTGTGTTCCGACGCACCGGAACACAAAAATTAATCCAAATACACCTTATTTTTTCTTTTTGCGCAACATAAAGACGACACCGGCGGCTACCACAACACCGACAGCAATATAGATGGCTGTATTTGAACCACTTTTGGTTTCCTCTTCGGCCGCATCATAGAATACGGGTTTGGCAGCCTTGTCGGCATTGACGGTATCTTTTTGTGCCTTTGCTTGTTGGGCCAAAGCGACTCCTGCGATGTTCAGCATCATGACAAATGCCAGTGCCAAACGGATGATGGATTTTTTCATTTTGAGTAAATTATTGTTATAAAATTTAATTTTTTAAAACGGATATCCTTTGAGTTTCCTTTGTGCTTTCCTTCGTGTACTTTATGGTGAGAAAAAAATTAACCACGAAGGACTCAAAGGTTTCACGAAGGTTTTCACAAAGGGGCTACTTCGCCAATTCATCATATTTCTTGGCCACATCAGGATCGCTTACCCGGTAACAGTCGGCCAATCCTGCGTAGGCAGCCTTGAATCCGGGGTTCATTGTCAGGCAGCTTTTGAGCAGTGCGCGGGCCTCTTTCAGTTTTCCTTCTCCGGTCAGGATCTTTGCCAGTGGCGGATAGGCTTCGAAATATTTCCGGTTGAGGCCAATCACCTGTTTGTACAAAACCGCAGCCTTCTCCTTCTCCCCGTTTTCGGCATGGATATTTGCCTGAAACATCAGGATCTGCTCATTTTCCGGATTGATCTCCAACCCTTTTTGCAGGAGCGACATTGCTTTTACTTTATCACCCACAGCGTACCAGACCGTCGCAAAATTAAAAAAGATTAGTTCATCCTGGCACTCTTTTTTCAGGGCTTCTTCAAAATATTTGACTGCTTCTTCGAGATGCTCCTGTTGAATCGATAAGTATCCCAGAAAATCCTGCTTGCTTTCCCGCTTGACCACCACGCAAATCGGGATGTCGTCGGCATAAATGATTTTGATGGAATTTTTGGGAGGCCACATTTTGTTCTTCAGAAGGGCAGGCGAGATGTAGCTGTTGGCCACTACAAAGTAATCCCAGTCGTGCTGGCTACGGTCAGTCCATGGATAATACTTGACATCCAGTCTTTTTTCATTTCGGAAAAACCAATCGGCCGGGAAGTTGGTGGCCACCTGCAGGCTGTCATTTGGATGGTTGATTTTCAGGTAATTGATCAGCCATTCAGACCCTCCGCGGATGGAGTGGTAGTAATAATCGGTTTCGTATTTTCCGTATGCGCCTTTTAGTCCGCCGGTTAACTGATTGTAATAGAGGTAATAATAGGGATGAGTCCTTACCAGGAAGCTGAGGGGATGAATGGCCAGCAACAAAACTACCGTGATCGCTACTCCCCAAATCAGTTTCGATTTGAGATGGTTGAGCAGATGCCAGAGTCCGATGGCGGCGAGTACCACCATGGCCGGGTAGACGAACAGGAAGTGGCGCCAGGAGCCGTAGAGATTGGATTTCTCATAAATCACAAATAGGATCGGGAAGAGGATGGTGAAGATCAATATTGCATATTTGAGCCACTGTTGCTTCACAAACTTCCCGGACACAGTAAAGAAAGCAAGGATACCTACCCATACCACCAGCGGAATGGTGATAAGCATCAGTTTTGGGAGATAGTACCAGGGCATCCAGTCGGACCACTCCAGCCGTCCTTCGAAAATTTGGCGGATGGTGGTGGGGAATTGCGTCATCACGTTGTACGATTTCCAGAAACCGGTGATTGGATTGAGCAAAACGTAGGGCCAGAGCAGGATACCGAGCAGGTAGGAGATAAGCAGGATCGCAGCGATCCACGTTAGTTTGTTTTTTAGTGTACCAATGTTGATTTTGGTAGTTTCCCGGTAGGTTTTGAACTCCAGGAAGGCCGCGAAAAGCAGCAGGTAGCAGATAAGCAGCAGTCCGCCGGGACGGATGCTTATGCAGAAAGCAATTGAGAATATAAGTGGTGTAGCATTTTTCCAGTTTCTCTTTTCCGCGAAGAGCCACCGCAGCAGGAAGAGGGTACCGGCGAGGTAGGCCAGGGCGAAGGGGATGTCTTTGAGGTTGTTCTGCGCGTGGCCCAAAAATGTGAGTGAGAGGGCGAAGAGGAAGAGGGTGATGATTCCGGCGCCGTACCCGGAAAGCCAAACCGCCAGAAATCCCGCCAGAACGATGCAGAGCCAGGCAGCCAGGCCGTTCATCTGGTGGCGGAAGGTGTAGATGTCGTCGATATCGAACCAACGGATCAGGATGGTGGTGAGGTTGTCGAAGGATTGGCCGTAGTATTTGAGGTGGGAAGTTGGCGTATCGAGTGCGCTTTGGTCGGTTCCGTGGGTGGCAAAATAGTTGTAAACCTTTTCGGATTGGCGGAAGTGGACCTCCTCATCGCCCGAGATGCCGGCCTCTTTGCTGCTCATCATGATAAAAACCAGCAGCAACCCGGCGCAGATGTCGAAAATCCCTCTGGCAATTTTGTCCTTGCCGGACAAGGGGCGGTAAATGATGGGGTTGATGGGAGGTTGCATCCGGGATTTTTTATATCCAAATATATTGAAAAAATAGTTGTGTCCTGTAAGAGGTTACACAGAGTAGCACAGAGGGACCACAGAGTTACACAGAGTCAAGAAGAATATGAATCTTTATTAAGCCAATCGTTATGCCATTAAAATTCAGGTAAATGCTAATTCTAATTTTTTCTCCGTGAAACTCTGTGGTTCCTCTGTGCAACTCTGTGTATAATTTAATACGAGGCAAACTTCATGCTTCGGTCGAATCTTCATGGATTTTGCGGATGAAATAGATCGGGCGGTTTTGGGATTCCTTGTAGATGCGGAAGACATATTCGCCGACGATGCCCAGGAAGATCAGCTGGATGGAGCCCAGGAAATAGATGCTCAGCAAGGTGGATGACCATCCGAGAACTGCCAGTCCGAGAATCTTTTCTACCAGCACATAAATCCCTGCCAACAGAAATACGATGGTGCCAACCGAGCCGAGCCAGAGACACAACCGGATGGGAAACCTGGAAAATGAAAAGATGGCATCGGTGGCCAGGGCAAAGAGTTTGGAGAGGCTCATCTTGGGTTCGCCATGCGCCCTGTCATCACGGATGTAATCGACGGTTCCCTGGTTGAAGCCGATGAACGAGCGAAGCCCTGGCATGTATCTCACCTTCTCTTTCAGGGAGAGCAGGGCCTGCAGCGCCTCGCGCGTCATCATTGAGAAGTTGCCGGCGTTCTCCATGTTTTCGAGTCCGGCAATATTTTTGAAGAGCAGGTGGAAGAGAAAAGTATAGAAGGTCCGCCGATTTTTCCCCTTTCGACCGATCCTTCTCCCACTGACAATATCGTATCCCTGCCTGGTAATTTTACTGTACATTTCTGCCAGTAGTTCTGGCGGATCTTGCAGGTCACCATCCATCATGGCGACAATATCCCCGGTAGCGTGTTCCAGTCCGGCGGTGAATGCCGCCTGGTGACCGAAATTTTTGGAGAGGGAGATGATCTTGATTTTTTTGTTCTTCAGGCGGTGCTTCAAAAGCTGTTCCACTGTTGTGTCTGTGCTCCCATCGTCGACAAAGAGCAGTTCGTAGTCGCCGGCAAAGGTTTTTACAGCGGCAACGACCCGGGCAACCAGATCGTCGATCAGTTGCGCTTCGTTGTAGACAGGGATGATCAGGGAGAACATGATTTGGCGCGTTTTAAAATGTTACACAGAGAACCACAGAGGAATCACAGAGTTACACGGAGAAACAAATTTAGAAAAATAAGGGAGGAAATGGAGATTTGTTCAACCATATTTTCGACAAGAACAATTAGTCGAAAACAATCTTCCCGAAAATATTTAACCTCTTATTTAACTCCATTATTTCACGCAAAGTCCGCCAAGAAAAACAGCAAAGGAACGCAAAGCCCAAATGCGTTGAGTAACCACTATTTTTCTCAGTGAAACTCTGTGCTCCTCCGTGTAACTCTGTGTAATAATAGTTTATTGCTCAAATTTTGCGTGGGCCTTTCATTCTCTCCAATGTGAAAGTTGACGCCTCCTTCAGTTCCTCGTTTTTGAGGAGTTCCTGAACGGCAGGGATGCAATAGTCTGAGCCCATCCAGGCGAGTTCTTTCAGGATCAGTTTTTTCCCCTCAACGGTAGAACCTTTCTCCTTCAGGATACTGACCATCTGTTTTTCGAGATCAAGCAGGGCGGCAGGATTGCCGCTCACCTGGCGGATTCTGGCCTGCAGGTCGGTCAGGTATTTGGTGCTTTTGTCGATGGTGTAGGTGGCGATTTTATCGAGATCTTCTGATAAGGTAACCTCACGGTATTCAGGCCTGGAAACGGAACCTGCCACATTCGGAAAATCGATCGGTATGGCCTGGGTAACCTTTCCACAGGCGGCCCATTCGGCGCCGCGCTGGAACGTCACGATAAATCCGACACATTCGGTTGCCGGATGGGTTGCGTCTTTGCCGACATGTCCCATGGCGGTGTGGAAGATCCGTCCTTTGCCACAGGTGATCGTCATCAGCATGGGTTCGTCGCGGCCGGTACCTCTTTTGGCAGTATCCGCGTAGGCGGTGGCAAGGATCTCCATGTTTTTGGCCGGACCGCGAAGGGTACTGTACAATTCATCTTTCCCGTGCATCCAGGCTACCGGAAGTCCCTTCAGGATCGGATGATCGGCTTTTCTGGCCCTTACCAGGTATTCGTGCTGCGGGCCGTGAGAACCGGCGGATCCTTTGGCGGTATCTACTACCAACTGATTATTCTTGTAATAGACATAGGGACCGTCCTTCTCGTTGCGCTTGTTCCAGCCACCGAGTCCGATGATTTCGTTGTACTCTTTCCAGTCGGGGAAGGAGTTGTCGGCCTCGTGGTAAATCACAACACCTCCGCCATTCTTCACATACTCGAGGAAGGCGGTTTTGGTAGCTTCCGGCCAGGCGTCGCCGTTGTAATCCATCACCACGATGGAGTATCTGCTGAAGTTTGGATGAAAATTGCTCATGTCGCCCTTCTCTTTCGGGGTCTGGGCGATGTCGGTGGAGAAGAGTTTGGTCTGGTCCAGGATGGTTTTTAAAATGGGTGCTGAGGCCTGCCAGTTGTGGTTGCTCTGTCCGGTAACGATCAGGGCCCTGTAGGCTCTCTGTTCCTGACACGACTGGAGGAGGAAAAACCCTGCGAGCAGCAGGAGAAGAGAATATCTTTTTTTCATGATGTATCTTGATTTGTACGGTTATAATTCTTACACAGAGTAGCACGGAGGTAACACAGAGTTTCACAGAGAGAAAAATATTTTATTCTCTGTGTAACTCTGTGACTTCTCTGTGGTTCTCTGTGTAGTTTTTCATTGATCAGATTGTTGGCAGTTGCCAGGGTGAACGATAGGGGCGATCAAGCAGGCGTGCAGCCATCGGGTTACCGATGATCTCTTCCTTCTCAGGATCCCATTGAATCTTCTGACCGGTTTGCATGGCGATTTCACCCAGCAGTGCGACCGATATAGCCCTGTATGCTACTTCAATCGGTGCGATGGTTTTCTCTCCGGAACGTACGCAGTCGACAAAATTTTGCCAGTGGTTATCGCTTTTGATCAGGTGAATTTCGTTTTCCCCAATCACCTCTTCCAGAATTTTAGGATCGGATGCAAACAGGGTCTCTCCACGGTTGACATGGATCCAGCCTTTGTCGCCATACCAGGTGGTGCCGGAACCTTTTTCCAGACGACCTTCATTGCAGACCCTCATCTCGATACCGTTGGCGTATTTGCAATTGAAGTCGTATTCAACCGGCACGTTGTAAATTCCTTCTCTCGGGTAGACACCCTCTCCAACGATCTCGACCGGTCCGGTATGCTCCAATCCGGCGCCCCAGTTGGCGATATCGATGTGGTGACCGGCCCAGTCGGTAAGCTGACCGCCTGAATATTCGAGGATCCAGCGCCAGTTCCAGTGACTGACACCACGGTAGGCTACCTTGGGTGCAGGCCCGAGCCACATGTCCCAGTTCAGCTCTTTCGGAACATCCTTAACCGGGGGTGTTCCGATGCCTCTGTTGCCGTTGGGAAGACCCACTTCGATGTGGTGGATTTTTCCGATCCTGCCATTGATGGCCAGTTCGGCACCTCTGTGAAAATTGGGCCTTGACCGTTGCCAGCTCCCTGTTTGCCAGGTGATCTTATTTTTTTGTACCGCCTTCACGATAGTTTGTCCATCGCGGATGGTGCGGCAGATGGGTTTCTCCCCATACACATGCAATTTTTTCTCGACGGCGGCGGTGTAGATGATGCCATGCCAATGGTCGGGTAGTGCGATACAGACAGCATCCAGCTTCTCCTTCTCCAGAAATTCGCGGTAGTCGCCATAGGTGCGGCAATCGTTGTTGGCATAGGCAGCATCGGCAAGTGTTTTGGCTTTCTGCAGGTTGTTGGTATCAACATCACAAAGGGCCACAAATTGCACCTCTTTGTTGAGTTCGAGGAAGTCGCGCATGTTGCTTTTGCCCTGGGAACCGGTACCTATGGCACCCATAACGAGACGGTTACTCGGGGTCAGCCGGCCTCCCATCCCCAAGGCCGTGGAGGGGATGATCTGCGGAATTACCATGGCTCCCACAGATGCAACAGCCGAATTCTTTAAAAAAGTTCTTCTGTTCGAGTTAGTCATAATTATTAGTTTGAAAAGTTTATGTTGTTTGAAAAGTTTGAAATGTTGTAAGACACTGAGCCTGTCGAAGAGTCGCTGCACCTTTTATACCTAGAGAGAAACCGGTTCCTGAACTTGTCGAAGGGTCAAGAGAGTTGTGCATGTGCTATTTGAAATGTTACTACTTCAATTCTGTTAATTCTTTAATTCAGTAAATCCTGATTCAGACATTTGGCGGTGTGCCAGGCACCGGTACCTCAAATTTCATATCGACGGGACCGAACACCATCTCTTTCGGTCCGAGCTGCAAGTCTGATTTCATCATCTCCTCCCAGGTAACCAGCTGTCCGGTGTAGGCTGCCGTGCGGCCCATGATGGCGGTGAGGGTGGAGAGGGCGGTCTGTTCGGCCTGGTTCACATATTCACCTTTTCGGATGGCATAGACCAGGTGCATGTGTTCCTGAACGTAGGCGGGTATTTTGAGTTGGTTCATCGCGTTGCCGTTGGCATCTTTCTCGTATTCGAACTGCCATTTGATCTTGCCGTTGAGGTCCCAGATGGTGTTTACGCAGTTGGTATAGCCCTCGGTGCCCATCACCATCTCACCGGTCCGGTTGGTGCAGCTGTCGATTTCGCGGCAATAGCTGTGGGAGCTTACCCCGTTGCCATAATCAAAATCAATGTTGAAAAAGTCGTACTGGTCGCCGGTAACGCGGCGATGGCGGCCACCATTGCCGATGGCGCTGATGGGAGTCTTGCCCATGAACCAATTAATAACATCGATGTTGTGGATGTGGGTATCGAGAATATGGTCGCCGCAGAGCCAGCAGAAATTGTTCCAGTTGCGTACCATGTAGGTCATGTCGTCCCAACCCTCTTCACGGGTACGAAACCAGACATGGTCCTGGTTCCAGAAGGCTCTTGCGGAGGTGAGCCGTCCGATGGCCCCCGCCTGAACCCGTTTGTAGGTTTCGATGTAATCTTCCTGGTGGCGTCGCTGTGTACCCGTGACGACGCAGAGGCCCAATGCCTCGGCCTTCTTTCCGGTAGCAATAAGGGAACGGATTCCGACAGGGTCGACAGCAACCGGTTTTTCCATGAAGACATGTTTCTTGTTCAGGATGGCTTCCAGAAAATGTTCGGGGCGGAAGCGGGGAGGAGTGGCCAGTAGTACCACATCAAGCTCTTCGAGGGCCATCATTTTCTTGTAGCCATCGAATCCGGTAAAGCAATTTTTCTCGGGGATCTCAAGGTTGAAAGATTTGAATCTTTCGCGGAAGGCATCGATCTTGTCCTGAAAGACATCGCAAACGGCGATGATCTCCAGATCGGGACCGGCACTAATGAAATTGATTGCGGCGCCGGTGCCGCGGTTGCCTGCACCGACAAGTCCGGCACGAAGTTTCCTTCCTTTCGGGGCTCCTTTCAAAATGGGGGGAAGTCCGAGAGAGGCGTTGGAGGCCTCTTTTTTGCAGGAGGCGAGCAGGGCATTGGCGCCAACAACTGATATTCCGGCCAGGACGCCTGCTCCTAAAAATTTTCTTCTGTTGATATTTTTCTTGTTTTCCATGGTATAAAATCTTACTGACCAACTACTGTTGAGTCTGCTTCACATACAATTCTGAAACCCACATCATTACTATCCGAATACCACCAAATGCTTTTCGGCATCTGCGGATCGGTCATCAGCCATGCCTTCGTTTTGGTGAAATCCCTGGCGGCACTGCGCACATCTTTGGCGTCGCTTTTAAAGGAGCCGCCACGGATTACATGCTCCTGACCGTTTTCGGGTCCTGTTGGATTGTTGAGCATTTCGCCGGAGACGGCTTTGTAGCTGTTGGGGGAATAGTAGTCGGAGCAAAACTCAGCTACATTCCCCAGCATATTTTTCAAACCGAATGGATTTGCCTTTACGGAACCAGGTTCTTTGGTTTTTGATTGACTGTTTACTTTATAGACCACATACGAATTGATCACGGTAGTGTCGGGCCCAAACAGTTTGTTCAGCACACCACGGGAGCTGAATTTTTTCGGACTTCCTGCAAAGAAATAGGGATTTTTCGAACCGCCGCGGCAGGCATATTCCCATTCGGCTTCGGTGGGAAGCCTGTACTTCTTCCCGGTCTTTTTGGAGAGCCATAAACAATAGGTGTTGGCGGCTTTCCACGACATGGTGATGGCCGGCCTGGTTCCTTTTCCCCATCCCTGGTCGGGGGCGCCCCACGGCGGCGTGGGCCCGGTGATTGCATCGGTGACCGGTTGGTTCACGACTGCCTCTTTTCGTCCCTGGGAGGCTGTGGCCTTGAAGAATTCGAGGTATTCGTCCCAACTTACTTCGGCTTTGCCCATCCAGAATTTGGAGAGGTGTACTTTTCTTACCGGGCCTTCGTCGGGTTTGCGGAGTTCCTCTTTTTCAGGGCTTCCCATCTCAAAAGCTCCTTCCGGGATGGCTACCATCTCGAAGGTAAGGGTCGTTCCGGGTACTTTTTCGGCAAAATTTTCGAATTTCTTCACCTCGGCCGGGGCGGTGAAAAGCTCTTTGGCGACAGTTTCCGTCACCCCAAAGTTGGCATTGTGGGCATGGATGTTGTTCTTGTCGTAGTGACCGACGTTGAGGTGGCAGTTGATGCAATTTGATTTTTGGTCTTTCGGAGCGTTGACATATTGAAGATGGGCATTGCTGCCGTTAACCGAAAGTGTGGCCGGGAATAGGTTCTGGTGGCATTTGATGCAGGATTCCTCGTAAACATACTTTTTAGCATATTCAAGGGCCTTTCTCGTTTCCCAGTCAAAAGAAGCGCTATCCTTGAAAAGTTTGCCATAAATATCCTTCATCCCGTGAAAGGCTTTCGCCGGAAGGTAACCATGACCCTTGGGAGGCAGGTGGCAATCGACACAGTGGGTAACAAAGCCCGATTTGTTGTTGTAGTGTTCGGAGAGTCTCCAGTTTTGGTCCTGCACCGGATGGATGTGACACGAGACACAGTACTTATCGGTAGAGGTGTACTCTGAAACCGTGTTCAGAGAAAATAAAAGAAGGGCACAAATGAAAATCCAAATTCCGGCAAATAGGAATTTTGATCTGGGTCCTGTAAACGCGTTGCTCCAATTCATGCTTAAAAATCAATCAATTGTATATTTTTTGTGTTTTAATGAGGAATGCAAAGGAGAAAAAAAACTGCTCAGTTACCCGACAGCTCATTCATTATTTTATCAAACAGTTTGGTACGTTCTTTCAGGCTCCCCCATCAAAGCGTTACTGTTTATTAGTCGTAGTAGTATGCTGAATCCCTCAATAAAAGGCCTAAAAATAGCGTTTAAATTAATTCGGAAGTAATCAAACTGTTATAATTTTTAATTTCCCCTATTTTCCGATATCTTTAGGAAACAAACTCGATTTTAGAGATGAATTTCCATACCATTGCCACATTAGCTTTCGGTGTTCCAAATGTTTATTTGATCCTGCGGATTGGCCAACTTTTTATCAACAAGGGATATAGATTTCTGTATGCATTGATCTATCTGCTCCTTGTTGCCATTTATCCTTTTGTGAGTTTCATTTCTGCCGGGAAGTCTGGTATTGTGTATGATACCTTTTCCTGGATCGCCAGTTATTATTTGCCTTTTTGCCTCTACTTGTTCCTTTCTGTTCTGATTTTTGATATTTTACTGCTTGTTAACAGCTTGGTCAAAATTGTTCCCAGGGGGAAAATGAAAAGTACCCGTTTTAAGGTCTCCTGTTTGTTGGCATTTTCATTGATTTCGGCCGGGGTGGTGTTTGCCGGAGCGATTAATTTTAACGCCATTCGCACCACTGAATACCGTATTGAAATACCTAAGAAATCATCCGATATCGACCACCTGAAGATTGCCTTTGCCTCAGATTTTCACCTGAAACAGCAGACCGACATCCGCTTTGTGGAGCAGTTTGTAGCAAATATTGCAGCGATTCAGCCAGACTTGATGATTTATGGAGGTGATATTGTGGCGGGCAGAGGAGAAGGTAGTAAGATGGATAAGATTGCATGAATATAGTTCGTGCAGAGCTGAAGAAACTGGACATATCCCTTGATCAGATAACAACCATTCTTCTGACCCATACCGACAGCGATCATACCGGGGCTATCGGGCTCTTCAGTAATCCAAAGATCTATATGAACAGGGATGAGGAGCAGATGATCAACGGGCAGACCGCCAAGATGGGACCGTTCAAGAATCATTGGCAATATGGCCCCTACATATTATTCAACAGCAATGATACGCTGACTGTGGATGGATTAAAAATCAAAATCATTCACATACCGGGACATACTCCAGGGTCAGTTTGTTTCGTCATTGGCCGGGATTACCTGGTTACGGGAGACAACATGATTGTGACTGATGGGAAAGCGGGACCCTTTTTGGATAAATTCAACATGAACACAGCGCAACAGATAGAATCGCTGAAGGTTCTTCCCGATCTTAAGTTATTTAAATATATTCTGACGGCGCATTACGGGATTACGAGAAATTAGCTTCCTCTTATTTAACTCCTTTTTTCTTTAGACTATAATTCGCGGATTCTTACATTGCGGAACCAGCAAGCGTAACCATGATCCTGGAGGCCAATGAAGCCCTCTTTGGCGATTCCTTCTGTGAAACCCGGGAATGATTTGAACTTGCTTTTGGCCACCATGGCATCCCACTCCGGTGTCCATAATGTATATTTCACAACCTCTACACCATTCATTACGTGGGTGGCAATGCCGTCTTTCACTTTGATTATGGTTGTATTCCACTCTCCGGCAGGATGCACTGTTTTTGGATCACAAGGCAGCATATCGTAAAGTGAGCCTGCAAGGTGGTTGTCAATTTTGTTGTCACCGGCATCCTTGTTGTCGAGTACCTGAACTTCGGGCGCAGCATAATAGATCGGTTTTCCGGGTACTTCCCTTATGTAATAGAAAATCCCAGAATTGGTGGCTTTGCCAGCTTTCCAGTCGATGGAGAGTTCAAAATTCTTGTATTTTTTAGCTCCATAAACAACATCGCCATCAGAACCTTGTCCGGGTTTTTTGTCGGGGGCGGTAAATATTTTCATTGCATTGTCTTCAACGACCCAGTTGGTTGGCATAGCTGTACCATTGCATTTTCTCCAGCCATCAAAATTTTTACCGTTGAACAGTAGTGCCCAACCGGCTTTTTTCTCTTTTTTGGTCAGTTTATTGACCTCTTGTGAAAAGGCGGAAGTTGAAAAGATCATCGCTGCAAGCAAGGTAACGGATAACAAAATGTTTTTCTTCATTTTTTGGATGTTTTGGCCCCAAGGGTGATTCATGATTGACTTGATCGTTTTGAATTGATGAAATGATTAGGCAAATTTAATGATTTTAAAATTGAAAGGCTTATAATTGTTGTTCTTTGCCGGAAACCAACACTTTTGTCACTTCAAGATTGCCATACACCATCTTAAGTAAGGGTTTTCCGTTTTTCAGGCCAGCAAATCGTCAATCCGTTTTTCAGTAGATAATCCCGGATTCCTGAACGGGAAATCCTGGTTCTGCGACATGGCAGATTTCCCCTCAGCCTTTTCCCTACCATCACCAGTACATCCTCATCGCTCCACTCCTCACTATGGCCGGCCATCGGGGTAAAATGGATGGACGCATAGGACTTCGGATTTAACTTATTTTCGTGGAACATCTTCAAAAACAGGGTAGTCACATTAGAATAGAGGCCATCCATGTCGCCGGTCCAAATCCGGATCTTGCCCTGCAGTTTGTTGTTTATCAATTAAAACCGAATAAACAACAAAAATAACAGACCAATGGCAATCCGGTAGTATCCGAAATATTTGAATCCATAGTTCTCGACTAGTTTGATAAAGACCTTTACCGCTGCCCATGCAGAGATGAATGCAACAATCAATCCAATAGCCAGCAGGGTATATTCGTGGGAGGTGAAGGTGATGGGCGTTTTGATCAGTTCATACCCCGTAGCCGCGAACATGGTGGGCACTGCCAGCAGAAACGAAAATTCCATCGCCTGTTTTTTGTCAAGACCGTTGAAAACACCGCCTATAATTGTTGCTGCGGCCCTGGATACGCCGGGGATCATGGAGATGCACTGGATCAGTCCGATCAGGAAGGACCTTCGGTAGGAGATCGACTCCAGGTCCAGCGTCCTGCTTTCGCGTGCTACCACTTTTTTATCGATCAGTACCAGGATGATGCCCCCAATCACCAACGCCAAACCCACCACATAGGGATTAAAGAGGTACATCTTGATGGTTTTATAAGCCAGGAAGCCAACAATCCCGGTAGGGACAAAGGCGACGCCCAGTTTAAAATAGATGGTAAAGCTTTGTAAAAATCGCTGGGCATACATCATGACGATGGCCATGATTGCCCCAAGTTGAATGGCTATTTCAAATGTTTTCACAAATTCCCCCGAGATTTTCATCACGCTGGACGCCATGATCATGTGTCCTGTGGAAGAGATTGGAAGGAATTCGGTTAGTCCCTCTACGATAGCCAGAATGATGCTGTCGAAAGTCGTCATGCGGTAGATTGTTATCGCGTTAGCAGTAAATTGATATAGTCGAAACAAATATAGTGTTCCTTTTTGATCTGCCTGCAGGCAGCGATCCGAAAGTTAGGGCTAAAATTTCTCCTTTTTTTCATTGAACCGCCAATTCCAGCCTAAAAAAATTGAATGAAAACAAATTAGTACTTTCGTTTGGCACATATTTACATTTTAATTTAATTATATCATGATACAGTACGAACAAACATTATATAAAAAGGCCTATCTGCTAATCCTTTTCACCATTTTCTACAATGTTTTGGAAGGGGTAATCTCTATGTTTATGGGTTTTCAGGATGAAACCCTTGCTTTGTTTGGTTTTGGTGTAGATAGTTTTATTGAAGTAATGTCCGGTATTGGAATTGCAGTAATGATTTTACGCATCAGGAAAAATCAGGCCAGCCCAAGAAGTGCTATCGAAATCAAGGCGCTTAAAATAACAGGGACTGCCTTCTATCTTTTGTCGGCAGGATTATTGGCAGGTGTTGTGATCAACCTGATCAACCACCACAAACCCGAAACAACCTTCTGGGGCGCTGTGATCGCATTGATCTCAATCGTGGTGATGGTATGGCTGATGAATGCCAAGAAGAAAGTTGGCAGATTGCTTCATTCTGATCCCATTGTGGCCGATGCCAATTGCACAAAAATTTGTGTTTACATGTCGCTGGTATTGCTGGCCGCCAGCCTTATTTACGAGCTTACCGGATTTGTTTATGCCGATGTAATTGGTTCAGCCGGACTAATTTACTTTTCTGTTTCCGAAGGGAAGGAGGCTTTTGAAAAAGCGAAAGGGAAGGAATGTAGCTGCGACCATTGTGAAACGAAATAATTATTCAGTAGTAATTTATGGCATAAATCCCATTCAAGTATTCAAGAAATATATTAAATACTTGAATAAATCTTTATATTTGCTGGATCATTTAAAGCAATACAGAGATGAAAGGTCGCGAATTTAAAGATGCCATGTATGATGGGCTAGCCAAGATGCTCAAAGCCGTCTCGAATCCATCCCGATTGGAAATCATAGAAATGCTTTCTCAGGGAGAAAAAAGCGTTGAAGGCATCGTACAAACCACCAACCTGACTTTTGCCAATGCCTCTCAGCACCTTCAGGTATTGAAGAATAACAATATTGTAAAGTATAGAAAAGAAAAGCAATATGTGTTTTACTCTTTGATCAACGATGATTTTTTGTCAGTCTATCAGCATGTTATCCGATATGCATCGCAGGAAATCGCTGAGTTGGAAAAGATTATGAGCCGCCAAAGGCAAGATAACAGTGCTCAGCATGCTGTTAGTCTGATTGAACTGGAACAAATGGTTAATGCCGATAATGTGTTATTACTGGATGTTCGCCCATCGGCTGAATACGAATTTGGACACATTACAGGAGCCATATCAATCCCCATGAATGAGCTCATGTCCAATTTAAAAAACATCGCTATAGACAAAGAGATTATCGCTTATTGCAGGGGACCGTTTTGCGTATTGGCCGACGAAGCTGTAAAATTTCTGAAGGAACATGGCTACCAAGTCCGCAGACTGGATGAAGGTTATCCGGAGTGGAAAATCAAACAATTAGAAACAAATAACTAAGTACTCAAAATCAGCTAAAATGAAAACAATTATAATTCTTGGAGGCGGTGTTGGTGGAATTGTAACCGCTAATGAACTTAGCAGCCACTTAAGCGTGGAGCACAAAATTATCCTGATCGAAAAGAATAAAGAACATACGTTCGCACCGTCATATTTATGGCTGATGAACGGCGACCGTAATAAAAAACAAATAAGTGTCACTCTCAAATCGCTCCTGAAGAAGAATATTGAAGTAGTAAATGCCACTGTTAATGAAATTGTTCCGGCTGAACAGAAAGTAAAAGCGTGTGAGAAAGAATACCATTATGATTTCCTCGTAGTAGCGCTTGGCGCTGATTTGGCCCCTGAAAAAATTCCGGGTTTGGACGATAGCATTCATACCTTTTATACATTGGAAGGAGCGGCAAAATTACATGAAGAACTGAAAAACTTTTCGAGCGGTAAAGTTGCAGTAGTAATTTCATCAATGCCCTACAAATGCCCCGGTGCACCGCACGAAGGAGCAATGCTAATTGAAGATTTTTTTACGGCAAAAGGACTCAGGAAGAAAGTTGAAATTAGCCTTTTTACCCCTGAGCCCCAACCTTTGCCCGTTGCCGGACCTGAACTTGGGAATGCAGTTAAAAACATACTCGACAAGAAAGGAATTCTGTTCCATCCGTCTATGCAGCTTAATTCAGTTGACACAAAATCAAAACAGCTGTTTTTCAATGGGAAAGATACTTATGAATATGATTTACTCATCGTTATTCCACCTCATCAAGCACCTGTGGCAATTGGTAAATCAGATTTGGCAAATGCAAACGGATGGATAGATGTAAATCCTGCGTCCCTTCAAACAAAGTATGAAAACGTTTTTGCAATCGGGGATATTACATCCATACCTTTGCCCGGCAGATGGATTCCCGATAAACCAATGATGCTTCCCAAAGCCGGAGTTTTTGCCCATTTGCAGGCTGATGTTGTGGCAAAAAATATTACTAATAAAATCAAAGGTGAAAAAGCTGATGAAAAATTTTGTGCCGACGGTTATTGTATGCTTGAAGCAGGAGAGGATTTAGCAGGATTTGCTTATGGCGATTTTTTCGGAGAACCACATCCACAAGTTTATTTAAAAAAGGTAGCCAGGAAATGGCACATTGGGAAAGTGCTTTTTGAAAAGTGGTGGTTAAGTCCGGTTGGCTTTAAAAAAGTATTCTACAAAGATCTGCTTCTGGCAGGTGGAACGTTAATAGGCGTTCCTGTTAAACTCTAATACAAATACTAATATGAAAATGGTTCAAAATATGGAAAAACCAATTTATCTCGACTATAACGCCACGACCCCGGTTGACCATGAGGTTGCAAAAGAAATGATTCCATTTATTGACTCTCTATATGGAAATCCTTCCAGCTCCTACTCAATCGGAAGAAGTAATAAAGAAGCCGTAGAAAAAGCCAGGAGCCAGGTTGCAGAAATGATCAACTGCAATCCGGAAGAAATAGTCTTCACCAGTTGTGCTACTGAATCAAACAACCTGGCCATTAAAGGAATTGCCTGGGCAAACAGCGATAAAGGCCGGCACATTATTACCTCGGCTATCGAACATCCTGCAGTAACTGAGGTTTGCAAATATCTGGGTTCAAAAGGGTTCGAGATCACTTATATTCCGGTTGATCAAAATGGAAGGGTTGATCCTGAAAAGGTAAAAGAGGCTATACGTCAGGATACGGCGCTGATTACGATCATGCACGCCAACAACGAAGTTGGGACAATACAGCCCATTCGTGAAATCGGTGCAATTGCCAGGCACAAAAATATTGCTTTTCATACCGATGCATCTCAGTCGGTAGGGAAAATAGAAACGGATGTCAATAAACTGGGGGTAGACCTGCTGACAATTGCCGGGCATAAATTGTATGCGCCCAAAGGTATTGGCGCTTTGTATATCCGGAAGGGCACGCAGATCGAGAATCTGATGCACGGCGCCGGACAGGAAAAAGGGATCCGCCCCGGAACAGAGAATGTCATGCACACCATCGGACTTGGGAAAGCCTGTGAAGTAGCGCTGCGCGATTTCAAGCAGAATCAGCACAATATGCAGCTTTCTCGCGATAGACTGCTTGATGGTTTGGTATCCCATCTTGGCAATAAAGTTCACATAACTGGTAATCTGGCAAATTGCCTGCCTAATACACTGAGTTTGGCTTTTGACAACATCAGTGCGCACGCATTGGCCTCTTTCATCAGCAGCGATGTTTTAATTTCTACCGGTTCTGCCTGTCATTCAGGAGAAACAACTATTTCTTCCGTCCTTCAGGCGATGGATCTTGATTTCAGGGTTGCTGCTTCAACAGTCCGTATTTCAACCGGGAAAAGGACGACGGAGGAAGAAATCGATTTTGCCATCGAAGTGCTTGTCAAAGCTATTAAAGAACTCTCATTATAAAATAGCTGGTAGAAATAAAATTTAATTTAAAACTCAAAAACATGCAAAAAATTGTAATGATCTTTAACCGTGAGCCTTACGACCAAACCGATGTTACCTGGAACGGGCTCCGTTTGGCCGAAACATTGAGAAAAAAAGGTGTCGAGTTAGGTATTTTCCTGATGAACGATGCCGTCGATTTGGCCAGGGATGCATGCAAGAAGCCTGAAGGCTATGACCAGGATTTATCGGAAATGCTGCGCGAATTGATTGCAAAAGGAGTGCCCGTAGAGGTGTGTGGCACCTGCATGGCACGATGCGGCATCTACAAAAACCATCCCTATTTCGAAGGGGCCAACAAATCTACCATGAGCTTTTTGGCCGATTGGGTGATTGACTGCGACAAGGTTTTGACCTTTTAATTTTTTGGAAATGATATCAATAGCCTCCAGCTTCAGCTGGAGGAATGGATAGATTCTGGATCGTACAGGGCTTTAGCCAAATTATATTGGGCTAAAGCCCTGCATCATTTGCACCCATTGACCTCCAGCTGAAGCTGGAGGCTATTCATGACGTGCCATTGAATCTTTTCATTAAATGAACCCGATTTCTTATCTTTGCGGTTTATTTGAATTGTAGAAAAAAGAAATTCATCGAATGAGCAATTTCAAGAGAACACTGATCACCTCCGCCTTGCCTTATGCCAATGGTCCGGTACACATCGGTCACCTGGCGGGCGTCTATGTACCTGCCGATATTTTTGCCCGTTACCTCCGCCTGAAAGGGGAGGAGGTCCTCTTCATCGGCGGATCCGACGAACATGGTGTTCCCATCACCCTTAAGGCCAAAAAGGAGGGAACCACCCCGCAGGCAATCGTCGACAAATACCACGGAATGATCAAGGATTCGTTCGAAAAATTCGGTATCTCGTTCGATGTTTACTCCCGCACAAGTTCGAAGATCCATCACGAAACTGCCTCCGAAATATTCAAAACCCTTTACGACAAGGGGGAATTTGTCGAGCAGACTTCCGGCCAGTTTTTTGACGAAGAGGCCGGTCAATTCCTGGCCGACCGATACGTTACCGGAACCTGTCCGAAATGCGGCTTCGAAAAGGCTTACGGCGACCAGTGCGAAAGCTGCGGCACCTCACTCAACGCGACGGATTTGATCAATCCCAAATCGGTTCTCCGCGGCAACGTTCCCGTGATGAAGGAGACGAAACACTGGTACCTGCCCCTCGACAAGTACGAACCCTGGCTAAAAGAGTGGATCCTCGAAGGCCACAAAGAGTGGAAACCCAATGTGTACGGTCAATGTAAATCGTGGATCGATGGCGGGCTCAACCCACGCGCGGTTACGAGGGATTTGGACTGGGGCGTTCCCGTTCCTGTCAAAGGAGCCGAAGGGAAGGTGCTTTACGTCTGGTTCGATGCCCCGATCGGCTACATCTCGGCCACGAAAGAACTCACACCCGACTGGAAAAAATATTGGAAAGATCCTGAAACCAGGCTTCTCCACTTTATTGGCAAAGACAACATCGTCTTTCACTGCATCATCTTCCCTTCAATTCTTAAAGCCGAAGGTACTTACAACTTACCGGACAATGTGCCGGCCAACGAGTTCCTCAATCTCGAAGGGGATAAGATTTCCACTTCGCGCAATTGGGCAGTCTGGTTGCACGAGTATCTCGAAGAGTTTCCCGGTAAGGAGGATGTGCTGAAATATACCCTCACGGCCAATGCGCCTGAAACGAAGGACAACGACTTTACCTGGAAGGATTTTCAGGCACGCAACAACAGCGAGTTGGTGGCCATCCTCGGCAATTTTGTCAACAGGGTGCTGGTGCTCACCAACAAATATTACGAAGGTGTCGTTCCCGTAGCCGGGAAGCTTGAACTCCGGGATGAGGAGGCCCTGGCTACCCTCGTTCAGTTGAAATCGGATATCGAAAAGGCGCTCGACACTTTCCATTTTCGCGAAGCTTTAAGACTGACCATGGAAATGGCACGTCTGGGCAACAAATACCTGGCCGACATGGAGCCCTGGATTGTGATCAAAACCAATCCGGAGCGTGTGAAGACCGTGATGCACATCTGTCTGCAGATCACGGCCAACCTCACCATTGCCTTCGAGCCGTTCCTGCCCTTCACCATGAACAAGCTTCGCTCCTTCCTGAATCTGGGAAAATTACACTGGAGCGAACTGGGAAGAAGGGATTTGCTCAAGGCCGGACACCGAGTAAACACCCCCGAACTTCTTTTCGAGAAGATTGAGGATGATGCCATCCAGCGTCAGGTTGATAAACTGCTGGCCACGAAGAAATCGAACGAGCTGGAACAGGCAACTGTTGCCCCCGCTAAACCACACATCGAATACGATGATTTCGCCAGGATGGATATCCGTACAGGCACCATTGTTGCGGCGGAAAAAGTGGCCAAAACAAAGAAACTGATGAAGCTAACCATCAACACAGGCATCGATACAAGGACTGTCGTATCCGGAATAGCCGAACATTACGAACCGGAGCAGATCATCGGTCAGCGGGTCTCCATACTGGTCAACCTTGCTCCCAAAAATCTCAAAGGCATCGACTCCCAGGGGATGATCCTGATGGCGGAGAGCAAGGAAGGAAAGCTCGTGTTTGTTGAGCCATCTGAGAAAATCAACGACGGAGCGGAGGTCAAGTAAGAAAGAGGGGGGAGACTTGGCGAAGGGGAGAGGGGGCGAGTGCGACTCCGATGCTCCCTGGCTACCCCGTGCTGGGACTGTCGAAGTGTCGAAGGGCGGATGGAAGCATTCTTGAAAGCAGGTTCAAAACACAACTGACGGGGTCACTCAGAGTCACCCCGTCAGAAATGCATCATAAGAGGTGTATTGTTTTGGATATAACCCAATTGCACGTGAAACTAAAATCTAGCCGATTGATTCCATAGCTACCGTCGTATCTATCTCTTTTTCCCACTTTGCAACCACCACCGTTGCAACGGCATTGCCAATCAAATTGGTGATGGCCCGCGCTTCGCTCATGAAGCGATCAATGCCCAAAATTAAAGCCAGAGCGGCCACCGGAACTGTACCAACAATGGGCAAAACTGCTGCCAGGGTGATAAAGCCACTCCCGGTTACACCTGCAGCACCCTTTGAGGTGATCAGCAAGACCAGCAAAAGGGTGATTTGGTGAGATAAATTGAGCGGAGTACCTGTAGCTTGCGCCAAAAAGACGGCTGCCATGGTGAGGTAGATGGAGGTGCCGTCGAGGTTAAAGGAGTAACCCGTCGGAATGACCAGCCCAACCACGGAACGTGAACAGCCGATTTTTTCCATTTTCTCCATCAATCCCGGCAGGGCTGCCTCGGAGGAGGATGTACCCAGCACAATCAGAATTTCCTCTTTGATCATGCTAAGCAGACGAAGCAGGCTGAATCCGGATAGTTTCATTACCGATCCCAGTACCAGAAATATGAAGAGGAGACAAGTGGTGTAAAAGGAAATCATCAACTGACCGAGTGAAACAAGCGAGCCGAGGCCATATTTCCCGATAGTGAAGCTCATAGCCCCGAAGGCACCGATGGGAGCCACCTTCATGATAATTTTGATCACACCGAAGAGCCCGGCTTCGAGCGATTTGATCCCTTTCAGGATCGGAGCGGCTTTTTCGCCTATTTTCGAAAGCGCAAATCCGAAAAGAACGCTGAAGAACAGCACCTGCAGGATATTCCCCTCGGCCAGTGCGCTGATAATATTTTCTGGGATGATGTTCATGAAAAAATCGACTATTCCATGGCTTTGGACCGGCTTTACAAATTTGGCAACGGCTGTTTGGTCCAGCGTCAGGGGGTCGACATGCATACCTGCCCCTGGTTGGAAAAGGTTCACGATGATCAGGCCGATGATCAGCGCCAGTGTAGAGATCACTTCGAAATACAAGATAGCCTTGATACCGACCCTGCCCACTTTTTTGGTATCCTGCATTCCGGCGATCCCGGTTACGATGGTGACAAAGATGATGGGTGCAATCATCATCTTAACCAGCTTGATGAACCCATCACCCAATGGTTTCAGTGATTCGGCAAATGCAGGCTGGTAAACACCCAGGATGATACCCAGAATGATAGCAACGATCACCTGGAAGTAGAGGCCTTTGTAAATTTTAGTCACGAATATTCAGTGTTTTGTGAATAATTTTTGAATCGCTTGCTCAGCGCCCGAGATAACGGCCACATCCAGACCGAAAAGAAATCCACCCAGTCCAACGGTAATGGACCACAGGGCAAGTCGTTTGTTCATACGGGTATAATTAGTTTGGAAAACAGCTGAAAAGTAAGAAAATATCTCTTTCCAGCCAACAGTATGAAATTTGTGACAGGGCAAATCTTTGCAGAAATTAATTAATGGATTATTCAGTTTTGCCTACCCCTAAATGCCCGCTTTGTCCATTTAGCTTTACTTGCCCAGAGACCTGTCAAAGGCTCCTTTATCCTTCATCAGTGCATCTCGTTCCCAAACAACTTCTCTGAGATAAATCGAACCGGATACCACGCCGCCAAAAACCCGATCAGGGAGACCGATATCACGATCAGTAAAATATCAGTGGCGACAATTTTCATTGGGTAGGCATCGATGATAAAGGAGGAGGCCTTGTCAGAGAGCTTGACCAGGCCATACGAGATCTGTGCCTGACAGATGGCCAGTCCGGCTATGGTTCCAAGGATGGCGCCTATCAGGGAAATGAGCCACCCTTCGAAGAGGAATATATTCCGGATGGTGCGCTTGTCTGCACCCATGCTTTGCAGGATGGCGATGTCCTCCTTCTTGTCGAGGATCAGCATGGTGAGTGATCCTACAATATTGAAAGAGGCAATTACCAGGATCAGGGTCAGGATCAGATAGGTGGCATATTTCTCACTCAGCATGGTTTTATAGAGGTAATCGTGCTGTTGGTAGCGATTCTTGATTTCGAAACTATCTCCCAAAAGTGTTGTGATGGATTCTCTTGTCTCTTTTTCAGAGACACCATCTTTAAGCTTCAGTTCTATGGCATTCACTTTATCGGGTTGCTCAAAGAGCTCACGGGCAAAGGCAATCGGCACGATAACATATTTGGAGTCGAGCTCCTGCTGAATCGAGAAAATTCCTGAGGGATAGATCAGTTTCTGGTTAAAATTTCCGGTAGGTAACAGCGATGATTCCCTTCCCTTTTTAGGTACAAAAACGCTGACAGGCTCCATTTGCTGTACGCCGACTTGTAAATTGCCAGCGATGACTTCGCCAAAAACGGCATAATTGTTGGTCGCATCTTTTAATTTGAACTCCCCCTGGACCATCATCGAATCAATGCCCGAATATTCTACAAAATCCTCGCTGACGCCTTTGATGGTTGCGACCACCATCCGGTCATTGTAACGCAACATGGCAATGTCCTCCACGACTTCTGAATAATATGCAACTCCGGGTATTTTGCTCAGCGCGTCAAATTGCGCTCCGGTCGCAGAAAAGCTTTTGCCCTCTTTGACAGTTATCCTGAGTTCCGGATCAAAGGAGGAAAAGAGCGATTTGATCAACGCATCAAACCCGTTAAAACCGGATAGACCAATGATCAGTCCCATGGTTCCAACGATCAGTCCTGTCACCGAAATGGCCGAGATCAGGTTGATCATATTGGTCTTCTTTCTGGAGAAAAGATACCGTCGGGCTATGTAAAAAGAGAAGTTCAAAGGGATTTATTTATATGCCTTTACCAGCAATCCGGTTCCCGACTTGTTGGTTTGATTTACGTCAATATAATTCAGTATCGCACAGAAAGGGAAAACAACCAGGTAATAAAAGGGGAGCAGCAGGTAAAAGATTTTTGAAAATCCCAGCATAAGAATGGGAACTTTCATCGATAACTTCCAGGCTACTGACCCGTATTTGCCATAGGTGTAAGAGGTTTCGACCCTCGAGAACCCGGCTGTCAGCAATTTCTTGCGAATATCTTCCATGTTGTATCCATCCCTAACATGCTCCTCGATAAAACCGCGCACACCCTCTTCGCCGTGGTGATCCGTATCGGAACCTCCCTGATCGGAAGGGGTCGAAATCAGTAGCATACCACCTGGTTGCAGTGATTCACTAAAATTCCGGAAGACCAATTCATCTTCCAGAATATGCTCCATCACATCGACAGAAAGGATCAGGTTGTATTTGCCGGGAGCTTTGTATTGGGTCAGGTCGGCCACGGCAAACGAGACTTGGTCACCTTTCCCGATTTGTTGAAAGAAGCGGTTGCAGGCGTCAATCTGTTCCAGTTTGACATCGACTCCCAGAATTTCAGAGGAAGGAAATAGGCGCGAAATACCATAACAATACTGGCCAAATCCAGAGCCTGCATCCAGAACGCTTTTCACTGAAACAGTGTTGTTTTGTTGTAAGGTTTTTAGCGCCTTGTTCACATGCCACGCCCTGAGCAGCAACAGGTCCAACAGTAGATAGAACAGCTTCCGCAACAATGGAGAGCTGTTGAAGAGGTTTCCCAGTTGGTGTTTGATCGGATCGTAATGCATGGGAGGGATTTACTTCAACAGGTTATCAATCTTTTCGATGTAGTCCAGGCTGTCATCTAAAAAGAACTCCAGTTCAGGAACATGCCTCAGTTGAAAACGAACGGCATGACCCAACTCTCCACGAAGATGTCCTTTGTGCAGCTTGATATCTGCCATCACTTCGGCTGCACCCTCAGAAGGAAAGATGCTGAGGTAGCACCGCGCCAGAGACATATCTTTGGTGATTCGTACAGCCGTAACGGAAACCATTTTCCCTTTGGCCAGCGTGAGCGCTTCCCGCCGGAAGAATTCGCTCAGCTCTTTTTGGATAAGCCGGCCGATCTTGTTCTGTCGCGTTGAAAATTGTTCCATGATGATCCACTTAATTTTAGACAAAAATAGGCAAAATCAGCGGGTTCTTCATTTTTTTCTATTTTGTACCCGTTAAAAATGATTAACCGGCCATTTTAGAAAAAATAAAATTCTACTTTTGGTACGAATCAGAACGATATGGAAAGCAGCCTTTAATCAGTAAGCCAATTATTCGCGGTTCCAGTTTTGTCATTGAAAACCAAACAAAATTTACAGCAATGAAGGAAAATATTTTCAAATTGTCAGCAGATCAGCTGAAGGAGATTGCACTTGATCTTCAGCAAAAGGTGGAAAACGGATTGAACAACCACAATACCGAAATTCAATGTATTCCTACCTATATCAAGCCAAAAACATTGGGTGTTGAAGGCCAGGCAACGGTATTGGATTTGGGTGGTACCAATTACAGGGCTTCTGTTGTCAGTTTCAAGGATGGTGAAACGGATATATACCCACCTGATGGGTGGAGCAAAGATCTTAGCGTCATGAAAACCAAAGGCTTTACGGCCAAAGATCTGTTCGCTGAGCAGGCTTCCTTCCTCAAAGATCTTAAAATGCCCGAGAGATCGCCCATTGGCTACTGTTTCTCCTATCCTGCAGAATGTTTGCCGGATGGTGATGCTAAACTTCTTCGCTGGACCAAAGGGGTCGACATTCAGGAGATGATCGATCAGCCGATAGGCAAACCGCTGAAAGAGTTCCTCAATACGCAGGGCGAAGCCGAATTTACCGCAGTAAAGGTGATCAACGATACGGTAGCCAGTCTTTTTGCGGGACTGTCTGATAGCACTTATGATGCATACATTGGCCTTATTGTTGGAACGGGTACCAACATGGCAACTTTTATACATTCCGACAACATTGGCAAACTCGACAAGGAGTTGAACTGGCAAGGGCTTACCCCGATAAACCTCGAATCAGGAAACTATCATCCGCTGCACCTGACAGCCATTGACGACCAGGTCGATATTGCTTCAGGCACACAAAATGCACAGCGATTTGAGAAGGCCGTATCCGGAATGTACCTCGGGAAAATTTTCACCACGCTTTTCCCGCTGGATGGTTTTGATGATAAATTTGATGCCAAATCCCTCACCGATCTGATCAACAAGCCGGAAAAGCAAAAGAAGAAACATGTTCAGGCGGCCCGTCGTATCTACAAACGCTCTGCCAAATTGGTAGCTGCTTCACTGGCCGGATTGGTTGCCGTGATGGTTTCGCACAATCCTGAAATTAAAAAAGTTTGCTTAACGGCGGAAGGCAGTCTGTTCTGGAGCAAGGTTAAGAGCTGTAAAGCTTACAACAAGCAGGTTTCCAAATATCTCAAAAGAGTTCTGGAAGAACTCGGACACGAGGATGTCAAGGTAAAAGTCAATGAGATCCACAATGCCAATTTGATTGGATCAGCAGTAGCGGCTTTATCTTAAAAAGAAAGTGCCTAAAGTAGGAAAATAAAGTTATGAGTTATGAATTATGAGTTATAACGCACGATATCAATATTATAGGTAGAATGCCATCACTCATAACTCATCACTCATAACTCAATCCCTTCCTATGGTCGAATTTCTCCAACATTACGGGCTCACCGGTCTTTTCTTCGCGGGTTTCCTTTCCGGATCCATCCTGCCTTTTAATTCGGAGGCGGTCATGTCCATGCTCATACTGGCCGGGGTGAACATCACATCGTGTATCGTGGTTGCTACAGCCGGGAATACACTGGGCGGAATCTCCATTTTCTACCTAGGCTACCTCGGAAACATGAATTGGATCGAGAAATATGGGAAGGTAAAAATGGAGAAGATTCATGCCATCAACCCTAAGTTGCAAAAATACGGACCTTTGTCGGCCCTGCTTTCCTTTGTCCCGATTATTGGCGATGTCCTGATTTTGGGTCTTGGGTTTTTTCGGATCTCTCCCAAACTCACTATGCTATACATGTTTATCGGTAAAGCCTTTCGCTACTGGCTGCTGGCAGAGACAATTAAGCTTATGATGTAACTTTTGGATTGGCAGATCTTGGTACATTTTTCATTTTGTGTCCTTTGTGTCATCCTTTGTGCCCTTTGTGGTAAAGATTTTAAAATTCGCCACAAAAGGCACAAAGGTTGCACGAAGGTTTTCACAAAGAGAGGCAAAAATCGCTAATTTTGATTTCCATTCATCCAAAATTTTTATGAGGGTAGTCGTTCAAAGAGTTTCCTATTCGTCTGTTTCCGTTGATGGAGATACAGTCTCTTCCATTGGCAACGGATTGTTGGTTTTGGCGGGTTTTGAGCATGGCGACACTGAAATTGACCTGGATTGGATGAGCGCCAAGATCGTACAACTCCGCATTTTTGCAGATCAGGAGGGTGTCATGAACCTATCGGTGAAGGATAAAAGTGGTGAAATTCTGCTGATCAGTCAGTTTACCCTTCATGCAGCCACAAAAAAGGGGAACCGTCCGTCCTATATCAGGGCCGCTCCTCCGGAAATTTCCGTTCCTTTGTACCAGATGTTTGGTGATAAGGTGTCTCTGCAATTGGGGAAACCGGTTAAGACCGGAATTTTTGGTGCCGATATGAAAGTTGAGCTGCTTAACGATGGACCGGTCACGATTGTCATCGATTCGAAAAACAAAGAGTTCTGATGTTTGTTATCTTAATACAATAGAGTTAAGCTATGAGTCTGATATTCGAGAATTACGAGCGCACTTTCCAAGTAGACGAGGTGAAGAACGGATTGGAGGCCATCCGTGCCAAGATGGGAGGGACTCTTTCCAAAGAGGATATGAAGCTGGCTTTCTCCTGCATCGATTTAACGACACTTGGTGCAGAAGATACGCAGGAGAAAGGTCGGTTATTGGCAGAAAAGGTTTCACTTTTCCCCCGTCATTTCATTGAATTGCCCAATGTCGCTGCCATTTGTGTTTATCCTACGCTGGTTAAGGTTGTACGAAAAAGCCTGAAGGATCACAATGTGGCACTGGCCGCAGTTTCGGCGGGATTTCCCTCCTCCATGACTTTTCTTGAGGTGAAGAAGCTGGAGACCGCTATGGCCGTGGCTGCCGGCGCCAGTGAGATCGATATTGTCATTTCAATCGGTACTTTTTTGGAAGGTAACAGTACGGAAGTGATGAAGGAGATCTCGCAGATCAAAAGCAGCTGCGGAGAGGCCCATCTGAAAGTCATTTTGGAAACCGGAGCGCTCAAAACTCCTGAAAATATCTGGAAAGCTTCACTTATGGCTATGGTGGCAGGCGCCGATTTTATCAAAACCTCTACCGGGAAAATGGAACCGGCTGCAACCCCTGAAGCGGCCTGGGTGATGTGCAGCGCCATCCGGGAATTTTACCGGATGATCGGAAAGAAAGTAGGTTTTAAGGCTGCCGGAGGAATCGTAGAGAGCGCAGATGCTATCTATTATACGGCCATTGTTAGGAGTATTTTGGGAGAGGAGTGGCTCCATCCACATCTGTTCAGAATTGGCGCCAGCCGATTGGCAAATAATTTGTTAACTTCGATAACGGAAGAAAAAATTTCGTATTTTTAAGGGAAATGGAAACTGGTTGGGATTCGGGAATCGCTTGAACTGATCCATTTGCGTCCGGTCTCCCAGATCGCCCTGGATGAAACCTGGAGTGCACTGCGTGGAAGACCCCGTGAAAAAGTTAAAAATAAGTGACTAAAGTGAACTAGAGTGACTAAAGTGCCTAAAGTACTTATGCCACTGCCCTGCTTTTGTAGTGGGGCCATAATTTTAGTCACTCTAGTTCACTTTAGTCACTTTAGCTCACTTTAATTATAAATTATGGAAACAACAACTGATCCGATTTGTTGTCCCAAATTCGATCCTATCCCATGGGACAACGTCAATTTTGAGTGGAACGACAAGCTATTTGTCAGGGGTTCCGTTTGCACCTTCTTCTACATGCCTTTAAATTTTGGCAGTGTCATGAAAAAACTGAGCAAGATCATAGCCTCTGCCGGGGCTGACTGGTCGCAGGGACTCTGTCTATCCGACATCACCTCGAAATGGAACATGGATTTGTACATCCATGTTGACAAGCCGGTCCCAGCCCTTGAAAGCAAAATTTTTACAGGTAAATTCTTCAGTAAGGTTTATGAGGGGCCATTCAAGGATACCGGAAAATGGTGCAATGATTTTGATCGTATCCTTGTTGAAAAAGGATACAGCAAGCAAAAAATTTACCACTGGTACACCACCTGCCCGAAATGCGCCAAAAAATATGGTAAGAACTATGTGGTGATGATCGCACAGATTGGATAAAAAGGGAAAAATTAGATGCGGCTTCCGCCGAAAACATTAAAATTAGTTTACCTTCCAACGATTGAACAAGAGCCCCAAAAGGACCTTGTCGGCAAACAGGACAAAATTTAAAGTGAAGAACAAGAAAGCGACAGGTACCCAATTCGTTTCACAGAAACTGAGCGCACGAACCAAAAGTTCTTTGTCCACAAGATAATAGGTTCCTGAAGCCGCTGCAATCAGTCCAACCAAAATTGCCGTCAGGAAAAAATAATCGTGAAGATCGGTCCTCCATCTTTCACGCCTGACGACGGAGATGGTTACTTTTTGAGCAAAATCAGCCGGTAACCGGAAATCAGGCTCCCCACGGAGCGACCTATCCAAAATTTCTGTCAGTTCATCCTTTCTCATTGGATATCTCTTTTACTAATTTTAAGCTGTCTTCGTCGACAATATGTTTTAGTTTTTCCCTTAATAACGCTTTTGCCCTGAACAGGTAACTTTTAACTGTTCCTTCGGCCATCCCTGTTATCTGTTCAACCTCCTGGTAAGAGAACTCTTCCAGGTGAAACAAGGTTACAACTGTTCGATACTGGATTGGAAGCAGTTCAATTTGCTCTCTGATATAGTGCTTTAAATCAATAGTTTCATAATTTTCCATTCTGAAATCCACGAGATTGCGCAGTGAAATGGAGTCATCCGGATCAACCTCATCAAATTTCCTGAACTTTCTCAGATAGTTGACACTGGAATTATAAGCGATTGTTGCGATCCATGTCGATAACTTGCATTCATTCCGGTACTTGCCAAGGTTTTGATAGACCTTGATAAATACCTCCTGACAAACATCTTCGAGTTCATCCTGCCGCTGAATCAACCTTCCGGAAATATGCACTACCAATTTCTGGTAACGGTTTACCAAAAATGTAAATGCATTCATGTTCCCGTCCAGTATTTGGCTGATTAGTTCAGTATCGTTCATACTTACAGTTTGACACTATTTTTGGGAAAATGTTGCACAAACTTTCAAAATTAAAATAAAAAAAAAGGTCGGAGTTGCAACATTTTGAACTTTGCTGTTGTCACATGATACAAACACTTTAAAACCGAAAATTATGTCAGAAGTATTAATGGCTGCAGTTGTTTTCTTTGCCTTTTATCAGATTATCAAAAATTTTACAGACTTCCTTCTCAGGAGGAAAATAATCAGGGCCGGGCATTTTGACAGTGCTGGTATCCTGGAGCAAAAAATTGCTTCACCAATAGCCGAAAATCAGGAGGTCAATAAATATCCCTCCCTTAAATGGGGATTGGTCGCTTTCTTTGCCGGACTGGGATTTATTTTAATTCACCAAATGGGTCCTGGATTGGGCAATGAGGATGCTTACCGGAATTACATGCATCAAAGTCTCTTGCCATTTGGCATTGAATTGGTCTCTATCTCTATGGGATTTATTGTCTACTTCCTGATTGTAAATTTCAGCAAGAAGAAGTAAAAATCAGCTTAATGCCCTGACGGGCAACAATACACTTAGGCATCCTTCCCAAGTCACTCTAGTCACTTTAGTCACTTCTTCCTAACTTTCCCTTGTTGTAATATACTCCACGAAGGTTATCAATGCCCGTTTGTATTCCGAATCCGGGTAGGTGCTAAGCTGCCCCAGTGCCTTTTGGTGGTACTCCTGCATCACCTTTTCGGCGTATATAAATCCGCCTTTGGCTTCTATGAATTTTGAAACAGCCGTCAGATCAGCGGCTGTTTTGCTTTTCTTGCGGACAATGTCGAGTATTTGCTTTTTTTCGGACGAACTTCCCTGGTTGAGGGCAAAAATCAACGGCAGGGTAATCTTTTTTTCATGAAGATCATTCCCGGTAGGTTTGCCCAGGAGATTTGATTTCTGGAAATCGAAAAGGTCATCCTTGATCTGGAAGGCAATGCCTGCATATTCGCCAAACAGACGCATACGTTCAATGATTTCGGCATCCTCCGTGACAGAACATGTTCCTACAGCCGCGCTGGTGGCCATCAGCGAAGCCGTTTTCTTACGGATAATCTCGAAGTAAACTTCCTCTGTGATATCCAGTTTCCTGGCTTTTTGGATCTGAAGAATCTCGCCTTCACTCATCTCCCTGACTGCCTGCGAGATGAATTGCAAGATATCGTAATCCTTGTGCTCGATCGACCAAAGTAACCCTTTGGCCAAAATGAAGTCGCCGACCAGTACCGCAATTTTGTTTTTCCAAATGGCATTAACCGAGAAAAACCCCCTTCGCTGGTACGATTCATCGACTACATCATCATGAACGAGGGTAGCTGTGTGAAGCAACTCGATGGTTAAGGCGGCGTGATAGCTTCGCTCATTGAATTGTCCGTTTAATTTGGCCGAAAGGAAGACCAGAATGGGACGCATCTGTTTCCCTTTGCGACGCAGGATGTAATGCATGATGGTATCCAGCAAAGGGATAGTCGTCTTGGTTGATTTTTTGAAATAGGGTTCAAATTGACTCAACTCGGCTTCAACCGGAGCAATAATTTCGTTTTTGGATGCCATGTAGTATAAGCTGTTGCTATTGCCAAAAGTAACAAATTTTCGGCCACCCCGGAATTGTTTGTATCTGTTCTAAATTAAACATTTTAACGATTTGTTCTATTGATTAACTGCATAGTATCTATATATTTGTATTTCTAAATTACACATTTTTCTATCAATCATACCCCATGTACACCAACGAACAGACTTTAGAAAAATTGACAGTTGCTGCAGAAATGCTCAAGGCGATAGCGCACCCAATGCGAATCACTATCGTAAGTTTTCTGGAAGGCGAGCAAAAATTAACTGTGACCGAAATCTATGAGCGATTAGGCATAGAACAATCTGCCACTTCACACCATTTGGGGATTTTGAAATCAAAAGGTGTTCTGGCATCTACACGTGATGGTAAAAACACCTATTACTATCTTAAGCACTCCGGTCTAAGTGGCATCCTCAAATGCGTTGAAGATTGTACTTGTCACAATTAGGTGATTATCCCATCATGGTGGAGGGCCGGAGGATCAATTCCACGGCCCTTCCCTTTTTAAGTTTTGGGAAAAATTTAATCCAACATTTTTCCAGAATTTGACCCCTTTAAATCTCTTGGAAGGGAGGCTTCAGATTTGCGTTCAGATCACCTCATTGCATTTAAATGTTGTAGGAAAAGACTTCCGGGTCAGAAACAATCATTCCCGCCCCAACGGTCTCAAATGTGTTTTCGTCAATTAATACAAGGCTACCTGTGATCCTATTCTCACTGTAATCGTCATATTTAAGCGGCTTTAGCGTATTAATTGTGATATGTGCAATGTCATTCATGTTCACCGTCTTTTCGTCCTCAATATTCTCAAGTGTATTGATATTTACCTTGAAGCGGATATCCTTTATGACGGCAGTTGTTTCGTCGGTAGTTTGTCGCACTATGTATTTCCCGCCGATGCGAAGCGGCACTGCATTCAGCCAGCAAACATGCAACGATATGGTTGAGCTGTATCTTGGATATGCTGCAGTAAACTTGACAAACATATCTCCCCGTTTAATTTCGATATTGCCATCCAGTTGTATGGTGACCGACTGAGGTGTGAATGCTTCATTCAATTCCTTGGTACCCTCATGGATTGCCTGAATAAATGATCTTTTGTTTGAGGGTAAAACAAGAATGGCTTCACCCACCTTAAATGATCCGCCCGAGACACGACCGGCATATCCCTTGTAATCCGGATGTTTGTCGTTGTTGGAGCCAATGATGTATTGAACCGGGAATCGGGCAGGAAGTGAATTCTCGTTGGAATGCACCGGAATGGTTTCGAGCAGGCGCAGCAATGTTTCTCCATTGTACCAGGGTGTATTTGCTGAAGCATTGACCACATTGTCGCCATCTTTGGCAGAAATGGGAATGAAATAGATTTTCTTTAATTTTAATATTGCGGCTATTTCCTCATATTCCTTCTGAATGTTGTCGAAAACCTCTTTTGAAAAATTCACCAGGTCCATTTTGTTAATTGCCAGGATTACATGAGGGATTTGCAGCAGCGAAGCGATGTACGAATGGCGTTTGGTTTGTTCAGCAATGCCTTTTCGGGCATCGACCAGGACGATGGCAACATCGGCAGAGGATGCCCCAGTCACCATGTTTCGGGTGTACTCTATGTGGCCGGGAGTATCTGCAATGATGAATTTGCGTAAGGGTGTGGCAAAATAGCGGTAAGCCACATCAATGGTAATTCCCTGTTCCCGTTCGGCGCGAAGACCATCGGTAAGCAAAGCAAGGTTTACTTCGTCGTCCCCCATTCTACTGCTTGCCTCTTTCATCGATTGCAGCTGATCTTCAAAGATCGATTTGCTGTCGAAAAGCAACCGCCCTATGAGTGTGCTTTTACCATCATCAACACTGCCTGCAGTACTGAAACGGAGCAGTTCCATATCCAAATATCCGGTCTCTTTCCCGCCCAAACCTGACAATACATTATCAATCATGTCCTCAATTTATCAATTCAACTAAAAATAAATAAGTTATGAGTTATGAATTATGAGTTATAATCATGGAGTTGTAACTCATACCTCATAACTTATATCTCATAACTCCTATCTCAAAAATACCCCTCCTTTTTTCGGTCTTCCATCGCAGTTTCAGAGCGCTTATCATCCAGTCGTCCGCCTCGTTCGGTAACGCGTGAACCGGCAATTTCTGAAATAATTTCTTCAAGCGTATTGGCTGTCGACAGCGTCAATCCGGTGCAGGTGATGTCGCCTATGGTACGGCACCGTACACTCCTGACCTCAACCTTCTCGGTAGGCTTACGGGGGATGGGTGGCAAAGCGGCATAAAGGATCTGGTCCCGTTCAAACACTTCCCGCTGGTGTGTGTAGTAAAGCGAAGGCAGCGGGATATTTTCCTGAAAGATATACTGCCATACATCCATTTCGGTCCAGTTGCTGATGGGAAATACCCTGAAGTGTTCGCCTTTTTGTTTTTTCCCGTTGAAAATATTCCACAATTCAGGACGCTGGTTTTTAGGGTCCCACTGGCCAAATTCATCCCTGTGAGAAAAGAACCGTTCTTTGGCCCTGGCTTTCTCCTCATCGCGGCGTCCACCGCCAAGCGCGGCGTCGAACCCATGTTTTTCGAGGGTATCCAGCAAAGTCACGGTTTGCAATTTGTTGCGACTGGCATAGAATCCCTTTTCCTCCCCAACCCGTCCATGCCGAATTGATTCTTCCACTGACCCTACCACTAGTTTTGCCCCCAGTTGTTTGATCAGTTTGTCACGGTAAGTAAGTGTTTCCTCAAAATTGTGACCCGTATCGATGTGGACAAACGGAAACGGGATAGCTGCCGGATAAAAGGCTTTGTAGGCCAGATAGGCCATGACAATAGAATCTTTCCCTCCAGAAAAGAGCAGTGCAGGGCGATCGAATTGTGCTGCGACTTCACGGATGATGAAGATCGATTCAGATTCCAGTTCTTTTAGATGATTGATTTTCCTATGATCCATATTCTTTTAGCGCTTCTTTCGTTTTTTTTCCGGCCGCTGTTAATTTTGATGTTACTAAGGGGCGGCTGTCCCTTCCTGATAGCTCTTCGGCCTCTACCAACGAATTCATTATATGCTGATGGGTGAAAATCTGTCGTTCAAATGATTTTTCTTTTAAATGGTCACTAAAATGTGTGATGGCTGACCGTGAAACCCTGAGAATGTTCTTTGACAGTGCGGTGACCGTCCTGTTTCGAAAAGAGACTACTTCGCCAATGACAATGATGATGGGCGTTGGAAAATTCTGCTCATTTAACGCTAGCTCACCTAACGTGAAGAAAAATTCTTGCTGTCCGGGTAATGAAAGGTTTTGAACCAACATTACCGGAGTATCCTGATTTCTTCCCTGTGCAATGGCTTTTCGGGCAATTGCCCGGATATTTGAGCCACCCATGTAAACAACCAAGGTATCGGCATCAGGTAGGCAAACATTTTTTGAATGCCCGGAAATAAAAGCCACAGAGGAGGAGATACCCCGATGGGTAAGCGGTACCTTCAGCAGCGATGAAACAGCAACTCCGGCTGAAACACCCGGGATAACTTCAACAGGAATTAAGTTATGTTCCAGGTATTCGACCTCTTCACCACCATGGGCAAAAATCATTGGGTCCCCCCCTTTGAGACGGACCACCTTTTTACCGGCTTTTGCAGCATTGAGGAGCAAACGGTTAATTTCGTTTTGCTCAACGTGGTGATTTCCTTTCCGTTTACCTACATAAACCTTCTCAGCCCTGTATTTTTTTAGGTAATCAATATCCAGAAGGTCGTCATGAAAGATGATATCGGATTGCGCCAGGGCTCTCTCCCCACCAAGTGTAAGCAGATCTGGATTGCCTGGTCCAAACCCAACGAGGGTAACCTTCCCGGCTTGATTCCTTTTGTGTCGGAAACCATCTGATAAAAGTACCTTCAACCAGTGTTTCATATTGGGAATATAATCCCAAAAACCGGTTATCCGTTTTAAATGAGGTTTACCCATTCCTATAATAACTTTTAAAATGAAGGACATTTGTTTTCAGGTATTTTGTTGCAGCAATCAATTTTTAACAGACCTTCCGTTATCAGTTGAGTAATCCGGTTACGAATTGCAATAGATTGATGGACATTTTGCGCATTGGAACCTACCGATATGGTAAAATGCCCTTGTTTGTGAATGGCTGGGGATACGAAATCGCACAGCATCGGGGCATCGCACACACTGGCAAGAATACCCAAATCTTCGGCATCCGCTTTTATCTGACTGTTTAACGCATGGTTACCTGTACACACATAAACCAGGAAGAACCCTTCCATCTCTTTTTTCTCATACTCTTTTTGAATAAAAGTAAAAGGCAGTTGCCGGATTTCGTCAGTAAATTCGGGAGATATAATTGTCACATTCGACACGAACCGGGCCAGGATGCCTCCCTTATGGGTGGCAACCTTTCCTCCGCCAACCAGAAGAATCTTCTTGTTGGTCACATTTAAAGAGATGGGGAGAAAATGAAGTTCTTCTCGTTCCATGATTTTATTCGTGAAATTTTTTTCCCTCTTCAACAGCTTTCACATATCCCCTTCGGATGACGAAATTTCCAAAGCGTTCATTTAGATCCCTGTTTGTGGAAAAATCTTCAAGGATTGGCGTTAATGCGGCAATGATTCCCTCCTCAGAAAGCATCTCTTTGTAAAGCTTGTTAAGGCGTTCACCAACGAAACTGGCGCCAAGGTAAAGGTTGTACTTGCCCGGAGCCCTTCCAACCAATCCGATTTCAGCCAGAAAAGGCCGGCCACAGCCATTGGGACAGCCTGTCATTCGGATGGTAATGGGTTCGTTTTGCAAATTATTTGCTTCGAGTACTTTGTCAAGTTTGTCAACCAATGATGGCAAATAGCGTTCAGCTTCGGCAAAGGCAAGTCCGCATAATGGCAAAGCAGCACAGGCGATGGAATTTTTGCGTAACTGCGACAGGTTGTTATCTGCCACGTTGTGTTTTTTCAGGATGTTTACAATTTTTGGTTTCAATTCCTTCGGAACCTGTGCAATGACAAGGTTCTGATTACCAGTCAGGATGAAACTTCCGGTATGAATTTTGGCCACTTCGCGAATGGCAGTTTTCGCAGGGTATCCGTTACGGTCGGCGAGTTTACCACCTTCGACAAAAATAGTGCAATGCCAAAGTCCGTCTCTGCTTTGGGACCAGCCAAACTGATCGCCCATTGAAGTGAATTCGTAAGGTTTTGCCGCTTCAAGCAGTATATTGTGCGTACGCTTCAATTCAGCATGAAAAAAGTCGTGTCCCAAACGGTCGAGGGTGTATTTTAACCGGGCATTTTTGCGATCGGAACGGTTCCCGTGGTCACGCTGAAATACCAGCACTGCTTCGGAGGTATCCACAATCTTTTCTTTTGGGATATAGCCCATCACATCGGCTACCCGCGGATAAGTCGTATTGATTCCGAAGGTGTAGGCCATTCCTCCGCCTACCGTGACATTGTAACCGGAAAGTTGACCGTTTTCTACAATAGCGATAAAACCAAGATCGTTCGACAAGACATCGGTGTCGTTGCGCGGAGGGATGGCGATGGCAGTTTTGAATTTCCGGGGAAGATAGGTTTTCCCGTAGAGCGGCTCTTCTTCCTTTTCTCCGCCTTCAACAAGCTTTCCATCCAGCCAGATTTCGTGATAGGCGGCTGTTTGAGGTGTGAGATGGGCTGATATTCTTCTTGCATCTTTTGCCACTTCAGAATGGACGGGCGACTCGTATGGATTGGCCGAAGACATGACATTTCGGTTCACATCGCCACAGGCTGCTATCGTATCCAGCAAAGTTTTATTGATTTCCTGAATGGTGGTTTTCAGTTTGCGTTTTAAAACACCGTGAAACTGAAAAGCCTGGCGCGTGGTGAGTTTCAGAGTCTTGTCGGCATATTTATCGGCCAGTCCATCCAGGGCCAGCCATTGTGCCGGGGTGGTAATTCCGGCCGGAACACGTACCCGGATAAGGAAACTGTACAGCGGTTCCAGTTTTTGCCGTTTGCGTTCGTCGTCAAGGTCACGGTCCTGCTGTTGATAGGTGCCATGAAATTTGATCAGCACCTGGTCCTGTTCGTACAATGCTCCCGTGAGCGGATTGTTCAGGCTTTCGGTGATGGTTCCCCGCAGATAGTTGCTGTTTGTCTTGATTGTTTCAAGCTGGCTTGGGGGAGCCGATATATTGTCGTTTTCCATTTTATACATTTTGAAGTTAGTAAACGTCAAGTTGCAACCGCCTTTCTTTCTGTAGTTTATTCACGTAAACCGTAGCCTTGTCTTTGCTCATGGTACCCTGATTCTCTACAATTGAAACAAGGGTGTTTTGCACATCGGTGGCCATCTTCTTCATATCTCCGCAAATATAAAAATGGGCCCCGTCTTCAAGCCAGCGATAGACTTCAGCAGCATTTTCCTCTAGTTTATGCTGCACATAAACCCGCTTGTCCGTATCGCGAGAGAAGGCTACGTCCATTTTGGACAATGCTCCTGATTTCATAAATTTCTGCCAGTCAGTTTGATACAAAAATTCAGTTTCAAAATTTCGGTTTCCGAATATGAGCCAGCTTTTTCCCGGTTTTGCAGATTGTTCACGATGCTGGACAAAGGCGCGGTAAGGCGCTATCCCGGTACCGGCACCCACCATGATGATGGGAGTCTCATCTTTTTCGGGTAAGCGGAAATTGGGGTTCTTTTCAATAAAAACGGGAATTTTGTTAGCATTGCCATCAATCTCCGACAGATAGCCCGAACAGGTTCCTCGCCGGATTCTTCCTCCATTTTGGTATTCAACCACCCCTACTGCAAGATGCAATTCACCAGGGTTGGCTTTGGGGCTTGAGGCAATGGAATACAATCTGGGTTGCAATGGTCTGAGAAGATGGATAAAGTCCTGAGCTGATAGCTTCGCAGGGAATTCGCTGAAAAGGTCGGCAATGTCCCTGCCGAAAAGGTAATCCTGCAGTTTTTCCTGCGATTGGTAAATTGCAGCCAGCTTTTCGTCCGGAGCAAATTCGAGGTATCGTTTGATGACATCGACGGTTATTTTCGAAAGCTCAAATTCTTGTTGAAGGGAATCAAAAAGGGAGATTTTTGAGTTTTTGATTTCTATCAGTTCGTCGGGATTGAGCCCGGTGACCGACAGTACCTCGTTAACCAATTCCGAATTGTTCACTGGCATGATTCCGGCAGAATCACCTGGTTCGAAAGGTAAATCGGCTTCGAGTTCTATGTGCAATGTTTGCCTTTCGGAACCGCGACCGTGCAGATTGACCTTATCCAGTAATTCTGCATAATATGGATTCTTTTTCGAATAGTTTTGTGCCGCTGAAGTATCAATAACTGCATCTGTAGAATCTATTATTTTTCCTACTGTAGCTACCGCGAAAGCAGGAAGCGTTGATCTCAGCCACTGGTCGGCGGTATCCTGAAAATCAACATCACAACAAACCAAAGGCACCAACCTTTTTGCGCCCAATTTTTCCATTTGGAGATCGAAATCTTTTCCTGTCTGGCAAAATTGGAGGTAAGATGAGTCGCCCAGCGCCAAAACGGCAAATTTTACGTTATCGAGCTTCGGCGCACGCTTCCCGAAGATAAATTCGTGCAGCTCCTTTGCTGCAAAGGGAGGTTCACCTTCGCCATGCGTGGAGACGATCACCAGCAGGTTTTTCTCCGACTGCAGGTCACGGGGTTTGTAATCGTCCATGCTCTTTAAAGTCGGGGTCAGACCAATTTCGGTAGTCAGGTTTACCGCTTTCATTGCCACCTCTTTGCCATTACCGGTGCGTGAACCATATAGAATGGTTATTGTGTCAATGGCTGATGCATTGATGTTTTCTTTTTTAACCGGAAGGGAAACCGGAACCCCATTTTGTGCGGTTAAGGCAGATAGATAACCAGAGATCCATGCCAATTGCACTTCATTCAGTGAATCGGTAAGTTGTCTGAATTTTTCAAATTGTTCTGCCCCAAGAGGCGATGGAAAAACATTGTTTATCATTGTAATTGCCTGTGGATCTATTTGTTGGATTGTATTTCCCGTTGAGCTTTCTGACTTCCTGTAAAATCGCAAAACCGCCCCGCAATATTGTTTCAAATGGTTATACCCACAATACCTTTATTCAGGCATTCTATATACCATAAACATGGTAGAACATTCAACCGACTTTTGCGTAAGTAAATTTGATATTCCTGATTTTGTGACCGGAATTATCAATTACTTCGTAGTTTTGGTTCAAATATTTTTTTTCGATGAAAAAGCTTTTTTTGATTGACGCCTACGCACTTATCTACCGCTCCTATTTTGCCTTTATCAACAATCCAAGGGTTAATTCCAAAGGAATGAACACTTCGGCTGTTTTTGGCTTTGTCAATACACTCGAACAGATCCTGCGACTGGAGCAGCCTACCCACCTGGCGGTTGCTTTCGACCTGCATGGCCCAACCTTCCGCCACGAACTCTTTGACGGCTACAAGGCGACCCGTGAAGCGATGCCGGAGGCAATTAGAACAGCAATACCTTACATCCGCAGAATGATTGATGCCTACAACATCCCAACGCTGGAATGTATAGGTTATGAGGCTGATGATGTCATTGGCACCATGGCCAAGACGGCCGAGAAGGAGGATTTCAAAGTCTTTATGGTTACCCCTGATAAAGATTATGCCCAGCTGGTATCGGCAAATATATTTATGTACAAACCCAAGCGGATGGGCAATGAGATGGAGGTTTGGGGCGTGGAGCAAGTTTGCGACAACTTCCAGATTTCCAGGCCGGAGCAAGTGATTGACCTCCTTGGATTGATGGGCGACTCTTCCGACAACATTCCGGGCTGCCCCGGGATTGGGCCCAAAGGTGCCGCCCAACTGATTTCCCAATTTGGTGGCATCGATGGTGTTTATGCCGCCATCGGTCAATTAAAGGGGAAGCAACAGGAGAGCCTGATCAATTTCGAAGAGCAGGTTCGACTCTCGCGAAAACTGGCCGAAATTATTGTGGATGTCCCTTTGAACCACCAGCCCGAAGAGCTGGTCAGGCAGGAGCCGGACCAGCAGTTACTGAACGAGCTTTTTTCTGAACTCGAATTTCGAAACATGCTCTCAAAATTGCCTAAAGCTGAGGTAGTTGTCCAAAAGCCGGTTAATCCTCAGGGATCGCTTTTTGATTTTGCCGAAGAGAGCGTCGCTGCTCCGGTTTCGAACCTCGAACAGATTCACTCCTATTCGCATAACTATCATCTGGTAGAGGGGGAGGAGGCCCGTGCGAATTTGATTAACGAACTTCTTAAACAAAAGGAGTTCTGTTTCGACACTGAAACTACCGGTCTGGATCCGCTTACGGATCATTTGGTTGGAATATCCATTAGCTTCAAAAAGGGAGAGGCATACTACATCCCTGTGCCTTCAAATCAAAAGGAGGCCGGACAGATTGTGGCCAGTTTCAAGCCACTCTTCGACAGTGAAACCATTACCAAGGTTGGCCAGAACATCAAATTTGATGCATTGGTGCTTTCAGGGTACGGCATTAAGCTGCATGGCCCGATCTTTGATACCATGGTAGCACACTACCTGATCCAGCCGGAATTGCGCCACAACCTCGACTTCCTGAGCGAGATCTATCTTGGTTACAAGAAAATCGCGACAAGCGAATTGATCGGAAGCGGGAAAAATCAAACATCCATGTTCTCTGTCGATTTACAGACGATCAAGGAGTATGCCTGTGAGGATGCAGATTTTACCTTTCAGCTTAAACCGCTGCTGGAGAAAGAGATGATCGATGGAAATGTGGCCAAGCTATTCAAGGATGTGGAGATGCCACTTTTGAAAGTGCTCATCGAGATGGAGCTTTCCGGAATGAAAATTGACGTGCAAGCGCTTGACCAGTATGCCGTTATACTGAGGGAACAAATCATTCAACTGGAACTTGAAATCACTGAAATGGCGGGTGAGCTGTTCAACATCTCATCCCCCAAACAGCTTGGCCACATTCTTTTTGACAAGCTGCTGCTTGATCCCAAGGCAAAAAAAACCAAAACCAAGCAATATTCGACCAACGAAGAGGTGCTGACCACCCTGCTCGACCGGCATCCGATCGTTGCGAAAATTTTGGACCACCGGGGATTGAAGAAGCTGCTTTCGACCTATGTTGAGTCTTTGCCCAAATTGATCAATCCCAAAACGGGCAGAATCCATACTTCGTACAACCAGACGGTAGCCGTAACCGGAAGGTTGAGTTCCAACAACCCCAATCTTCAGAACATTCCGATCCGGGATGAAAATGGCAGGGAAATCCGCAAGGCTTTTGTTCCGCGCGATTCAGACCACCTGTTCCTATCTGCAGACTACTCCCAGATTGAACTGCGCATCATGGCTGCCTTGTCCGGGGACAAAGTGATGATCGAAGCTTTTGCCAATGGTGAGGACATCCACGCGGCCACGGCGGCCAAAATCTACAATATCCCGCTGGGTGAGGTAACTTCCGATATGCGAAGGAAGGCCAAGACGGCCAATTTCGGTATCATCTACGGTATCTCCCCTTTCGGGCTTGCCCAACGGCTAAATATCCCAAGGAATGAGGCCAAACAGTTGATCGATGATTACTTTATCAACTTTCCACGGGTAAAACAGTACATGGACGAACAAATCCAACAGGCGCGCAAGCGGGGATATGTCGAGACCATCATGGGCAGAAGGCGCTATCTCAAGGACATCACCTCCGAAAATGCTGCTGTCAGGGGATTTGCCGAGCGCAATGCCATCAACGCACCCATCCAGGGTTCGGCAGCCGACATCATCAAAGTGGCGATGGTCAGGATTCAAAAGAGATTTGATGAAGAGAAGATTTCTTCGAAGATGATGCTTCAGGTGCACGATGAATTGAACTTCGACCTCTTGAAATCAGAAACCGACATTGTGAAAAAAATCGTAAAGGAGGAGATGGAACATGCTGTCGAAATGGTTGTACCCCTCGAAGTCGAGATGGATGCCGCTGAGAACTGGCTGCTGGCGCACTGATGGAAGAAAGAGGGGAGACTGGGAGAGGGGGAGATTGGCAGATGCTCCCTGAGCCTGTCGAAGGGTAGTATCCAAAATCCAATAAAAGCCGGTCCCTGAGCTTGTCGAAGGGGGGGATTAAGCACTGAGAGGGTGAGAAGATGAGACCGGTTCCAGAGCAAAGAGATCCCTGAGCTTGGGGTCCCCGAGCCTGCCGAAGCCCGAGCGTCCTAATTGTCCCGGCTGTCCTGCGAGTCCTTAACTAGCTTTGGAGAAACAATCCTATTACTCTTCATTCCTTAACTGGCTGAAATTTTCCCTTACTGCAATCTCGTATTTAGACATATTGACCGACTTCTTTACTCTTTTAAATGCTTTGTGCGGGTTGGGAAACTGGAAACAAAAGTACTCCCAAAATTTGGTCATGCGGGTAATCAGGTGGCTGTGACCACTCAGCATTGTCGCGTTGCTGCTTACAATTTCACCATGAAACTGTTCAAGTAATTCAGTCTTTTCAATCCTGCCGGGAAGTTGAACTCCTTTAATTTCCATGGCCAAAAATGGATTTTTAAGTATTCCCCTGCCAATCATCCAATTGTCGACAGATTCAAAAGTCTTATCAGCCTCCTGAAAATCCTCCAAATTAACAATATCCCCGTTGTACACCAGAGGGTGAGAGATCAAAGCCGCAACCTTTTGGAACAACCCCCGGTCAGCTGTCCCTGAATAGAGTTGTTTCGCTATTCTTGGATGCAATATCACTTCCGATAAGGGGTACTGGTTCAACACTGGAAGTACCTGAAAGATCTCCTCCGCAGAGGTTAATCCGGACCTAAGTTTAACAGAGATCCTAGAGGTGAGCTGAGGCAATGACTGATTGAGTATTTCGCTAATTTTTTCGGGGTATGGCAGCAGACCGGCACCCATTTCCTTGCCGGTTACCATGGGGTAGGGGCAACCAAGGTTCCAGTTGATCTCCTGGTAGCCAAGATCGGTCAGGTGTTTGGCCAGAAAGAGAAAATCGTTGCTGTTTCCTGCCATGATCTGCGGTACAAGATGATAACCGGAGCAGTTTTCGGGAGCGGAATCACGCAGGTGGGATTTCTTCAATGTACCATCTTTCTGAAGCCGCAAGTAAGGCGAAAAATATTTGTCAATGCCTCCAAAATAGTAGGCATGAGCCTTCCGGTAAACAAAATCCGTTGATTCCTGTAAGGGTGCAAAATAAATTCCAGGTTGATATATTCTTTCCATGGCGCAAAGATATTGATTAGAAGGATCAATTGTCACATCAGAAGGATGGTTGTTGGTATTTACCGATGAAACACTTTTTGTTATCTTTGCGCCACAATATTTATTCGTGCGATGCTGCTTCCATCCAATTCACTTTTATCGGCTGTAAAGGCCAAAACCGCGCAAGTTCCTCGCAAGGGAACCAAGGCGCTGGTTCAGAAAAGCGGCAAAAAAATGCAACAATCTGCCAAGCAGACATCGCAAAAATCAACCCATCTCACAGCCAAAGCATCTACGCAATCGCTCAAAAAGGTAACGCCAAAAGTATCTGCGCAAAATCAGAAGGTGCAGACCTCCAAATCTGCACCTGTTAATGATCAGCAACTTCGCGAACAGGATGCCATCATCAGGGCCGCCGAACAATACCACCAGCAGATCACAGGCAGGAAAACTGAAAAGGCCGTAGAAAAAAAGGCTAGGCCGGATTACAAATCAAATAGTGTAAAAGCGGTTGAAGTTCAGAGTGATGGCTCTGAGCGCGATTTGGGCGTAAATATCTATACCGGCAATCCCGGGATTTATCAGGCGGATGGCGATACGCTCAACTTCTGGAGCCTAACCCCAGTGCCGGTCGATTCGACTGTTGTATTAAAAATTACGGTCGAACAACCCGGAAAGCCTTATGGATTTGATGGAAAACCGATCAAATCAATGGAGCAGGACTGGACATTTTTCCTGATTTTAATTGGTTGGACGATATTTGCATCGCTGCAATTTGGATTTTCAAAGTACATCCTCCAGGTTTTTCAAAGTGTTGTCAATTACGGCGCTTCATCACGGCTCTACCGTGAAAGAGGCTACAGCAACAATTTTGGCGTGTTCAGATTGAATGTGATTTTCTTCCTGTTCCTCCCCTTTCCGTTTTATCTCATTGCAAGAGACAACGGAATGACCGTGGGCTCAAGTGGAATAGAATTTTTCCTTATTGTATTCGCTGTTGTCAATGCCTATTTTATGCTAAAAATATTCATATATAAAATGCTTGGATCAATCTTTTCCCAAAGGGAGGCAACCGGGGAATTGATATTCAACATGATGCTTTACCACAATGTTTTGGGTTTAATATTGTTGCCTGTGGCAACAATTCACTTATTGGTGCCCGGATTTGGAATCATCTCCATGTTTTTGGTGCCCGCTCTTGTTGTGATTTTTTACCTCATGTCCATATTCAGGAGTATCTACTTTGCAATTCGTGAGGGTATTTCAATATTCTATTTGATTTTGTACCTTTGTGCCCTTGAAATTCTTCCATTCCTTCTGGTTGGTAAATTGGCAGCCGGAGCATAAAAAGGAGGAAAATTAAAATTATTTAATAAGTAAAGAATTGAAAATCAAGAAGATATTAGTTACGCAGCCAGAGCCGAATTTCCAAAATTCACCCTACAACGATTTGGCTGCAAAGAACAATTTAAAGATCGATTTTCGTCCTTTCATTCACGTTGAGGGTGTTTTGGCGAAAGATTTTAGAAAAGATCGGATCAATATCTTAGATTTTTCAGCTGTTATTTTTAACAGTCGAACTGCCATCGATCATTTTTTCCGTATGTCTCAGGAGATGAGGGTAGTCATTCCGGATACCATGAAATATTTTTGTATCTCCGAGGCTACTGCCCACTACCTACAGAAGTATATTGTCTACCGGAAACGCAAAATATTCTATGCACCCGGCAAATTCAGCGAACTGCTTGAGGTGTTGATGAAACACAAGGAGGAGAGTTTCCTGATCCCACTTTCCGACATGCACAAAGACGAGGTGCCTGAGAAGCTAACTGCTGCTGGACTGACTTTCAAATCAGCCGTTATGTACCGGACCGTTTGTAGTGATTTGTCAGATTTAAAGGATGTTAACTACGATGTTCTTGTGTTTTTCAGTCCTTCTGATATCAAATCTTTGTTTTTCAATTTCCCGGATTTCTTGCAAAACGAGACAAAAATAGCTACCTTCGGTTATGCCACAGCGAAGGCCGTCAGGGATGCAAATTTAAATGTCGACATAGAAGCGCCACTTCCCGAGACACCTTCCATGACTTCAGCACTTGATAAATACATTTCGGATTTCAACAAAAACCACAAGTAGGAATTTGACAGAACTTGCTTCCCGTACTTTTCGAAAAGATGAAAAGTTGTGCAGTCAGAAATTGATGGGGGAATTGTTTCTCTCAGGCAATAGTTTTTTGTCTTACCCCCTCAGGATTGTCTGGAAGATTTTCGGCGAGCTCCCATCTGAATCGCCTGCCCAGGCTGGTTTTTCTGTTCCCAAAAAATTGTTTAAGAGAGCGGTCGACCGCAACCGGATGAAGCGATTGATGCGGGAATCCTACCGTCATCACAAGGCAGGATTGTATGCATCGCTCTATCAGTCAGAAAAGCGGATTGCCCTCATGATGATCTATATTGCCAAGGAAGAGCTCCCTCTCGCTAAAGTTGAGCCGGCAGTTGTAAAGGCTATTGAAAAGATAAATGGACAGTTGGGCAATTGATCATTGCCTCTCGATTTATATTACTTTCTTTTCCAGATTCTTACATTCCGTCCGATACAATCAGAAATCTATTTTCAAGATGCTACCGCGGACGGTAGTCTATGCACATTACATAACCCGGGGTAACGCTCCTTCGTCGCTCACCCCGGGCTATTGACATTTAACCCCTCCGGGGTACAACCCCCGAATTGGGGCAATTCAAGTGTTCCGTTCGCCCTTCTCTCCCTTTTTCATCTCCGTTTCATCGTTTCTCCGTTTCCGGTCAGTTCTTATCTCCCGGTCTCCCAGTCCCTCCGTCTTTCCGGCCTTTCTCACTCTTTGTCCATAATCTCAGACTGCTGTCGTACAGCGTCTTCGTGGATCAATTGAAAAATAGCTTGTACAAATGCATTGTCAAGATCCAATTTCTCAGCCAGAAGGCTTCTGTCTTCCATAATTTGTGCCCATCGGTTGATCTGAAGGGCAGTAACCTTGTTCTCTTTTTTGTATTGGCCAATCTGTCTGACGATACCCATCCTTTGAGCTAACACCTCCATGATTTCATGGTCAATGTCATCGATGCGGCTACGTAGGTTCTCCAGTTTGTTCTCGAATTGGGGGTCTTCCGAGCTGGCATACCTTATGACCAGTTTATCCAGGATTTTTGCCAGATCCGCTGGAGTAACTTGCTGATCTTTATCGCTTAATGCACAAGATGGATCGATATGCGATTCGATCATTAGTCCGTCCAATCCAATGTCAAAGGCTTTCTGCGAAATTTCATAGAGGTACTCTCTCTTACCTGCGATATGGCTTGGGTCGCATATGATTGGAAGATTTGGAAGGAGTCGCCTCAGTTCAATCACCGTTTTCCAATTGGGAAAGTTGCGGTATTTGGATTCGCTGAAGGGGGTGAAGCCGCGGTGGATTGCGACAAGATTTTTTAACCCGGCTTGGTTAAGTCGTTCCAAAGCGCCAACCCATAGCTGAACATCCGGATTCACGGGGTTTTTTACCATGGTGATTTGGTCGGTACCTTTCAATACATCTGCAATTTCCTGCACGACAAAAGGAGAGGCCGTAGAACGGGCACCAATCCACATCACATCTACGCCTGCCTTGAGGCACTCTTCAACATGCTGGGCATTGGCTACTTCTGTGCCGGTCATTAATCCGGTCTCCTGTTTCACAAGTTTCAACCATTCCAGTCCGATGGAACCCACACCTTCGAACATTCCCGGTCTGGTACGGGGTTTCCAGATTCCTCCCCGGTAGACAAATACACGTTTGTCTTTGGCCAGTTCGCGGGCGGTAGAGAGGGCCTGTTCTTCAGATTCCAGGCTACATGGGCCACTGATCAGCAACGGGTTGTCAATTTTAGGCAACCAGTGGTTGATGGGCATTACTTTCAAATTTGTTACCATTTTGTTTTTATTTTTTGGTGTAAAGTTTTACGATTGTCTCTTCATTTTTGGTCATGGAGGTGTTTTCTCCGCTTAGTACTGTTCGAATTTTATTCGCCTCCAGAATCAGTTGAAACAACTGCTCCCCGTTGTCATTTTTCAAGGCTTCTTTGAACTCTTTCAGATGGTGAATGTATGCTGTGACAGCTTCCACAACATAATCCCGGTTTTGACGGAAAATGGGGGTCCACATCTCAGGCGAACTTTTTGCCAACCTTACTGTGGACTGAAAACCTCCGGAAGCAAGGTCAAAGATGATGCTCCGCTCCTCCTTGGCAAGTACCGCGTTTGCCAGGGCAAAAGCTGCGGCATGCGGCAGGTGAGAAACAAAAGCGGTGGTATGGTCCTGTTCGTCGCTGCTCATGTATGCGGTGGACATTCCAAGTGACTGATACATCTTTTCAACCAGCGCCAGATGCTGCGGACGCGACTGTTCATGGTCGCATACGATGGTCAGTTTACCTGCGAAAAGTTTTGGAATGGCTGCAGAGGGGCCGCTGTTTTCTGTTCCGGCCATTGGGTGTGTAGCAACGAAATTTCCTCGTAATGAGTGGTTGGCAATGGATGCAACAACCTGCCGTTTGGTCGAGCCGACATCCGCAACAGTTGTGGAAGGGGAGATAAGATCGAGTACCCTGGGAAGTAAAGCGATGATTTGGTCCACAGGAAGTGCAAGCAAAACCAAATCGGCAGCCTTTACTCCTGTTTCAAAGTCGGCCAACCTGTCTACTATACCCAGCTTTTGGGCTTCGTCCGCATGTTCCGGTTGGTTGTCAACACCGATAATTTCCGTTGCAAATTTGCACTTTTTCAGGTCGATGGCCATCGAACCTCCAATCAAACCCAATCCAATTACTGTTAATTTCATAACGTATTTCAAGTTATGAGTTATAAGTTATGAGTTATGAAAAATGAGTAGTTGATCACAGATAATTGTTTCCATCAACTCATCACTCATAACTTATCACTCATAGCTCTAATAAAAAAAGGCCTCCACCGGGAGACCTCTTTGTATGTTATCGTTTGTTTCAAACAATGCCTTACTTTCCGATCTCCTGTTGAAGGACGGGATAATAAAACCAAAAATAAACAGCACTGTTCGAAATCATCGTTGTATTCTTATATTCTGTCGCAAAAATAGCAATAAAATTTATAATTGGAATCTTACAAATGATAAAATTGAAAATTTTATCATTTGTAAGATTCCGGCGCTTCCCACTCATCCAAAACCCCTTTCTCGTTTTCGGCTCTTGCCTTGCTTCTGGTTACCAGATATACCCCGGCAAAAATGAGCACGGCAGATAGTCCTTTGATGATACTGAAATGGTCCATTCCGACAGATACGGCGACAATTGAAGCGACCAAAGGCTGAAAATTGTTGTACATGCTGATGGTTGTCGGACGGATTCGCTGTTGGGCCATCGGGATCAGGAGATAGGCAAGAAAAGTTGCAAAGGTCAAGGTATAAGCCATCTGCAACAAAGCGGTTGGTTCGGGGTGGCTGAAGACCGGAGCTGATAAAACTTGCCTGTAATAAAATGGAGCGACAAAAATTGAGGCATATAAAAACATCCATTTCATCATTGTAGTGGGAGAATATCGGAGTGTCAGGGGTTTGGTGAAAACCAGGTAAAATGCATAGATAACGGCACTCCCGAAAACCATCAGGTTACCGGTTAGATTACTGGTGTGTGCCGTTGAAGCGTGATGTCCGGTATATACCAACAGAATAGCCCCAGATGCCCCAACCAGGACTCCCAGGACTTTTAAGAGAGAGATGGGTTCCTTCAACAGGAAGGCAGCAAAAATCATCGCGAAAAGTGGGCCACATGTAATAATGATAGATGCATCGATGGGGGAGGTCATGTTCAAACCGGAAATGAAGAGTCCTTGGTTAAAAACTACTCCCACCAAGGAACCGATTAAAAAAAAACGATGTTCTTTAAATGTTACTTTTTCATGTGGTACGAAAAGGGAGGCAATCCAGAAAATAGCCGCTCCAAAAATTATCCTCGACAAGGTGAGGCCTTCGGGTGAAATCCATTGGGGGAGCAAAGATTTTGAGAGCGGAATGTTGATCCCAAAAATAAGGGTCACCGCGAACATGATCAGGTGTCCGGCTTTTCTATTTTTGGGCATAGGATGATATTGTATTCAACTTAATTGTCTGTTTTTATTTAGAAAACGGATCGTATGCTTGTCCCGGGTGTACAAAAGTAAAATTAATAGGCCAATACATGCATATCTTCATCCAGAGGATTCTACGTCAGGATATTTCTAAGGTTTCGGATGCACAATCATCGAATATAGGTTGTTGCCTTTTCGTCTGCAAACCAAATTGATTGTCCTTCAGTTGGATGTATCCAGCCGGCTGGCAATTTTTTCCCTTTTTCCCCTTTCGACCAAATTTCCGACATCCGTTCAGCCTTGTTTGCTCCGGTGACCAGGAAACAGATTTTATCCGCATTGTCTATTGCCCTGCCTGTCAGGGTTACCCTTTGCTGATGAGTGACAGGATGGGTGGCAATTTCGCAAATACGGTCCGATTGCAGCAGTTCCATCTGATTTGGAAAGATGGAGGCTGTATGCCCGTCGTCTCCAATGCCCAGAAATATCAGGTCGAATCGGGGCCATACATCCTTCATCGGAACCTGCTCCCGGATCTGCCTTGAATAGTTTTCAGCTTCCTGGTAAGGTACCTGCTCACCCAAAATTCGGTGGATGTTGGTTTCCGGAATAGCGATTTTGGATAACAACAATTTTTTTGCCACCCCAAAATTGCTTTCAGGATCATTTGGTGCAACCATCCGCTCATCCACCCACCAAATGTGTGTTTTCTGCCAGAGTGTGGAACCGGAATAGCTGGTAGCCAAAGCGGAAAACAGCAGGTTGGGAGTCGATCCTCCTGAAATTGCCAGGTGAAATTTGTTATTGGAAGATTTTTCTATCCAACCCATTAGCAGAACACTAACCTGTTCGGCCAAGGCTTCGGGATTTGAAAATATTTGCAGCTCTCTTTTCATCTGTTTACAATTCGCAATACTCACCATCGTGGGCCAGGTTTTTGCAGGGCCTGCGCCAAATGCTGTTTTCAACAAGCCGGTCGACATTTTCCGGTCCCCAGGTGCCTGCAGGATAGCCATAAATTGGAATGTCGGGGTTGTTTTGCCAGCCATCCAGAATGGGTTGAACATATTCCCACGCTTTTTCGACGGCGTCACTTCGCGAATAAAGAGTTGCGTCGCCATGCATGCAATCCAGCAACAGCCTGCTATAAGCCGATGGCAGATAACTGTCGGAAAGCTCTTTGTAGTGAAAATCCATGTTCATGGTCTGAACCCTGAAACCAGCGCCCGGAACTTTCATTCCCAATTTCAACAAAACCCCTTCATCAGGCTGAATGCGAAGCACCAGCTGATTGTTAACAGGCTCATTAACTGAGTCGTACTGGAAGAGGTGATGTGGGGTGGTTTTAAAATAGATTACAACTTCCGTTACCCGCGTGGGCAATTTTTTGCCTGTGCGGATGTAGATGGGGACACCAGCCCAGCGGAAATTATCGATGAAAAATTTAAGCGCTACGAAGGTTTCGGTCTTGGACATTGGGTCTACACCGTTTTCTTCGCGGTAGCCTTTGACCAGATCATTGCCTATGTGCGATTGGGTGTATTGTCCCCGAAAGACGTGGGTGGCAATATCCTCCTTTTGGAGCGGCCGCAGGGATTGGAACACCTTCAGCATCTCGTTGCGAATAGCATTGGCTTCAATCACAACAGGAGGTTCCATGGCAATTAATCCAACCAGTTGCATCAGGTGGTTCTGGACCATGTCGCGCAGGGCTCCTGAATGGTCGTAATATCCGCCGCGATCTTCAACACCCAACGTTTCAGCCGAGGTAATTTCGACATGGTGAATGAAATTTTGGTTCCAGATGGGTTCAAAAATTCCATTCGAAAACCTGGTAACCAGCATGTTCTGAACGGTCTCTTTTCCCAGGTAGTGATCGATCCGGTAAAGTTGATCTTCGGTATAGAAGGTGAGCAATTTCCGGTTAAGCTCTTTTGCACTGGCCAGATCGGTTCCAAAAGGTTTTTCGATGATGATCCTTTTGAATCCCATCGAAACATCATTAAGTCCTGCTTCCGCCAAAATTTGGGGAATTACCTGGTACAACTGCGGTGGAGTTGAGAGGTAAAAGATATAATTGGCAGGAATGGAGAGTTGGTTCCCCAATTTTTCCAACCTTGTTTTAAGGTTCTGATAATCGGATGCGTTTGAAGTTTCAAGCGACTGGTAAAAGAGTAAGTCCAAAAATCGCTCAACACAAGGGCCATTTTGGGAGCTGACAGGCAAAAATTCTTTCATTTTTTCGCGGAAGGCCGCATCAGAAAGTTCCGTTCTGGAGACTCCCAATACTGCAAAATTTTCAGGCAAAAGCTTTTGTTCGCATAACTCAAACAAAGCCGGAATAAGTTTTCTTTTGGTCAGATCGCCTGAAGCACCAAAAATGACCAGGAAGTGTGGTTTGGGGCTGTTCATTGTAAATTATTTTTTATTGTTCTTTACGAAAAACATATCATCAGGTTCTATTGCCAATTTTCACATTTCCACATTTCCCAATTTTCACATTATTTTCGCCCTTCGGACTGACTCGTCTCTCCGTCCCTCCGTCTCTCCGTCTCCCTCTCCGTCTCCGTCTCTCCGTCTAAAAAGCCGTCCTGTACCTCCCATTGTCTTCCCCCATCAAAGATAGGTAAGAATCATATCGGGAAGTTGAAATTCCACCTTTTTCAACGGCCTCCTTTACCGCGCAACCAGGCTCGTGCAAGTGGGTACAATTGAAAAACCGGCAATGGTCCAACAGTCTGAATATTTCGGGAAAGTAGTGGGAAATTTCGGTTTTTTCCATGTCAATCACGCCAAACCCCCGTATTCCGGGAGTATCAATCAGGTAACTGTCATTGGAAAGAACATGCATTTCAGCAAAAGTTGTTGTGTGTTTCCCTTGCTGGTGGTGGTCTGAAATTTCGTTTGTTTTTAGCTGAAGCATCGGATTGAGACAGTTGAGCAGGGATGATTTCCCAACCCCTGAATGGCCTGAGAAAAGCGTTGTTTTTCCCTTGAGTTGCTCCAAGAGCTGATCGATGTTTTGATTTTTTTTGGCAGATACCCTAAAACAGCGGTAACCTATTCCTTCATAAATATATACCAGCTCTTCCAAACGGGCGAGGTCATCCTCCGTGTAGAGATCAATCTTGTTGAAAACGATACCTGCCGGGATTCGGTAGGCCTCCGCGGAGATAAGGTACCTGTCGATAAAACCGGTAAGCGTAACGGGATAATTGACTGTAACTATCAGAAAAAGCTGATCAACATTGGCCGCAATAATCTGGCTCTCTTTCGATAAATTAGACGATTTGCGGATGATGTAGTTCTTGCGGGGTTCGATTTCAAAGATTACGCCGGACCTGCCGCTCGGAGTTGTTTCGTCGTCCTGTATCTGGTATTTGATCCGGTCGCCAACAGAAACAGGGTTGGTTGTTCGAACGCCCTTCATGCGCAATTTTCCTTTGATGCGGCAATCAATCATTTCGCCATCATCATTTTTGACAGTATACCAACTTCCTGTAGACCTTATAACCAATCCTTTTTCCAATATGCAGGTTTTATTCCCAAAAGTAGACAAATTGTAGGAATTTGCCAATGAGATGATTGGTTAATGTGAGGATGGGCTAATTATTAAGGGCTGATTTGTAACGATTTATTATCTTTTTGTTTTTCATTTATAATCGGTTGAATTGAATCAATGAGCTTTTATTAACTTTACCCACTTCAACAAGAACCAATAAAAAGTAATACTGTACCATCAATGAAGACGAACAGGATTCTTAAAGTTGCTTTGGCCTTATCGATTGTAGCCATCATGGGATTGTCGTTCTGGGGTTTCAAGACTGACCAGAAAAATTTTGAGATCTCTAAAAACCTTGATATTTTCTATACCCTTTTCCGTGAGCTTAATCTTTTCTATGTGGAAGACATAAAGCCTGAGAAATTGATCAAAGCAGGTATCGATGATATGCTGGAATCTCTCGACCCCTATACTACATACATTCCTGAAGAAGATATGGATGATTTTAAATTCATGACTACCGGAGAGTATGGCGGTATTGGAGCACTAATCAGCAAAAGAGGTGACAAAATAGTGGTGGCAGAACCTTACGAAGGTTTTCCTGCCCAAAAGTCTGGGTTAAAAGCGGGGGATATTTTCCTTGAGCTGGATGGGAAACCCGTTAATAAATCTACCGTGGAGGATGTCTCAGCCGGACTGAAGGGACCCGCCAAAAAAGCTTTGAAATTGAAAATGCTCCGTCCTGAAACCAAAAAAATATTTGAGATCGAGCTGGTAAGGGAAGAGATAAAAATTGATCCTGTCACCTACGCGGGTATGCTTGATGCTAAGACAGGGTACATGCGCCTCTCTAGTTTCACGGATGGTTGTGCCGACCGGATTAAAGAATCATTTCTGGATTTAAGGGACAAAAAGGGCGCTGCGACGATGGTGATTGACCTTCGTTCAAACCCGGGAGGATTACTGGGTGAGGCGGTAAAGATGGTCAACCTTTTTGTCAAACACGGAGAAGAGGTTGTAAATACCAGGGGAAAGGTTGCCCAATGGGACAAAATGTACCGTGCGACCGAACAACCTATAGATACCATTATGCCAATCATCGTGTTGGTTAACAGGGGTTCGGCATCTGCTTCGGAAATTGTGGCAGGTGCCCTGCAAGATCTTGACCGGGCAGTCATCATGGGCAAAAGGACGTTTGGCAAAGGATTGGTCCAAACAACCAGAGACTTGAGTTACAACACCAAATTGAAAGTCACGACTGCAAAGTACTATATACCCAGCGGAAGATGTATCCAGGCCCTGGACTATTCGCACAGAAATAAAGATGGTAGCGTTGGAACCATTCCTGATTCGTTGATTCATGAGTTTGCCACCAAAGGGGGACGCAAGGTTTTTGATGGAGGAGGAATTGTACCGGATGTAAAATTGGATCAGGATACGCTTTGCGATCTGGCATATAAATTGATTCAGGAGAATATAATTTTTGATTATGCCACCCATTTTGTTGCTGCCCATCCAACCATTGCCCCACCTGATCAATTTGACATTAACGATCAGATATTTAACGATTTCCACCAGTTTCTACTTGATAAAAAATTTACTTATCAATCCAGAAGTGAGCAAGTATTGAAAGGATTGATTGAAACTGCCAGAAAGGAGCGTTCCTACGATGAATCCAAGGCAGAATTTGACGCCCTCGAGAAAAAGTTAACCATCAATGTTGAAGCCGATCTTAAGAAGTTCAGAAAAGAGGTAAGCAGTGTTTTGGCAGATGAGATTGTTACTAGGTATTATTATCAGAAAGGGGCCGTAATAGCATCCTTCAAGGATGACACTGATATTGCCAAAGCCAAATCAATCCTCGGGAACAATGCGGAGTACCGGGCTATTTTAAGACCTATCACTTTAACCAATGCGAAAAAAAATAGCCGTTTAAAAGAAACGGCTATTTAACGTGTTGTTTATTATCTTGTAAATAAGGTGAACTTGTGGGGATAAAGTAAAGACAAACTGACCAGAAGCAGGATGATGGCTGCAAGGGCAAGAAAGAAAAGCGTGATTCCGGTTTTGTATCTTTTGTTGCTCTTTACAAGACTTTGCATGGATAGTATTTTGGTAATCTTGTCAGTCAGTTTTTTAAGCGCCATCTGATCTTTCACGATGTAATCAAACGCTCCCAGCTTCAAGGTATTGACTGCAACATCTACACTGTCCTGGCCGGAAAGGAAGATAAATTCGGTGTGGGGAAGCACTTTCTTGACATGTTTTAATACCCCTATACCGTCTATTCCTTCCAGCAGATAATCTTGTATGATAATATCGGGTTTTTCATCAATTCTTTTTAAACACTCTTCACCACTTAAAAAACTTTCCACGTGAGTGAATTTTTTTGATTGTAAGTAGTTTGCAACCAGTTTATTGTAAACGGGATTGTCTTCCACAATGAAAATTAATGGTTCAGTTCGTCTTTGCATAGCGGTCATTTTTTTAAGGGATTAAGCGTCCAGTCTAAACAAAATATTCTTTTGATTTGATTATAATATACAATGAATGTAAAGATATCAAAAATCTTACGTTAAAGTAGTCATTCCCAATCTGTTTTTTTTTGGAGAGTTTAGAGGGTTAAATCAGGGCTCTTTTCTGTAGAGTGATTGAAAAAAATAGTAATTTAGCCAGTCAAATGGTCGACTGTTGGTATCATGATGATGAATTATCGGGAGACCTTACAATTCAACTCAATAATTACAGATTATATGAAGAACCCATCACTATTGCTTATCCTCGTTGTCGTTGCACTTGCCGCTTGTAAAACCCAAAAGATTGCTCCAAAACCGGTAGCTGTGGCCGAGGAAAAAACTACCCCGGCAGTTGTTGGGGCACCTACGCCAGCGCCCAAAGCCTTTATCGGTAAACCCATGGCCGTGGCATCCAAAGAGGAGCATTTTTCTGTAGCTTCAGGCGAAATTGCTGATTATGGCTCCAATAAATTCTTTGTGATTATGGGTAGTTTCTCTGTATTGGAAAATGCAAAACGTTTGAAAGAGACACTTACTTCTGAAAATTTTCATCCTGTTATCTTGATGAATGATAGCGGAATGTACCGGGTTTGCGGCAACAGTTATGCAGAAGAAACTGCAGCCCGTGCCAGAATTGCCGAAGTAAGGTCATCTTTCCCTAAATATAGCGATATTTGGTTGTTGATCAGAAAACAATAAAAGGGATTAAGTTCCCTGTCCGTTTTGTCAGATGGTCAGGATCTCTTTCTCTTTGGCCAGTAACATTGTCTCAATTTTTTTGGTATAGCTGTCCGTGAGATTCTGGATCTCATCGACAGCTATTTTCTCTTCATCTTCAGAGATCTCCTTTCCCTTCAGCAGTTTTTTTAGGAAATCGTTGCCATCTTTACGTGCTGAACGGACGCTGACTTTAGCAGTCTCGCTTTCCTTGTGGGCATCCCTTACCAGATTGCGCCTGCGTTCTTCTGTTGGAATGGGGACATTGATGCGGATGATTTCTCCGTTGTTTTCAGGGTTAAAGCCCAGATTGGAGTTGATGATGGCTCGTTCAATGGTGTGAATCATCTTCTTCTCCCAGGGTTGAATGGCAATGGTCCGGGCGTCAGGCGTACTGATGTTGGCTACCTGTGGCAGTGGGGTCATAGATCCGTAATAATCCACCAATACTCCTTCAATCATTCTGGGAGAAGCTTTTCCAGCCCTGATATGCGCCAGTTCGTGGTCGAGATGAGTCAAAGCATGCTCCATCCTTTCGATGGTTTCATCCATTAACATTTGAATTTCCTCATTCATTTGTATATGATTTTGCGTTTATGATGCTACTCATTGTATACATAGGTGCCGATGGGTTCACCATGGACCACTTTCAACAGATTTCCCTTTTTATCCATGTTGAAGACGATAATTGGAAGATTGTTCTCCTTGCAAAGTGTTGTTGCAGTAAGATCCATGACACGCAAATCTTTCGAGTAAATCTCGTCAAAGGATATTTTGTCAAACTTCATCGCAGCCGGATTTTTTTCAGGATCCGCTGTGTAAATGCCATCCACCCGGGTGCCCTTTAACATGACATCCGCCCCTACTTCAATAGCACGAAGGGAGGCTGCGGTATCTGTAGTAAAAAACGGATTACCGGTTCCTGCGGCAAAAATGGCTACTTCGCCTTTCTCAAGTGCCTTGATAGCCAGTTCTTTGGTATAAAATTCACCGATCGGTTGCATGGCAATGGCAGTAAGTACCCTGGCCTTTATTTGCAGTGATTCAAGGGCCGAGGCAAGAGCTAAACTGTTGACGACAGTGGCAAGCATACCCATCTGGTCTCCTTTGCAGCGATCGAAACCTTTGGCGGTACCGCTCAAACCCCTGAAAATATTGCCACCGCCAATGACGATACCAACCTCAATTCCGATGGAGATAATCTCTTTGATTTGAAGGGCATAATCAGAAAGGACCTCCTGATCGATGCCGTGTTGAAGTTTTCCGAGAAGGGATTCTCCCGAAAGCTTTAAAACTACCCTGTTATATTTTATCATTTTGGCTAAATTCTACCCTGTATGTCTCTATTTGTGTATGTTGGTCCCCAAGTTTAGGGTTGTTCAATTCAATACAAATTTATATTAAAAATAATTGATAACAAACCATATTCCGATACTCCGGACAGGTTGTATCAAAAAAAAACCTCCCGAAGGAGGCTTTAATATCAGGGGGAACACTTTGATCAGACGTTTAAAGTAAAGCGTTTGATCTCAGTTACTTTAAGGTCTTTATCAATGCTTCCAAGGTATTGACGGATTGTCATCTTGTTGTCTTTAACAAAGTCCTGGTTTAATAGGGTACTCTCTTTGAAAAATTTGTTCAACGCGCCCTGTGCAATTTTGTCAAGCATGTTTTCAGGCTTGCCTTCCAAACGGAATTTTTCTTTGGCAATCTTCAACTCTTGCTCAACAATTTCTGGAGCCACATCATTGTTGTCGATGGCAACAGGACTCATAGCGGCTATTTGCATTGCGATATCTTTTCCAACCTGCAGATCAACGACCTTGTTGAAACCAACCAGCGTAGCCAGTTTGTTTCCGGGGTGGATGTAAGGAACAACAAATGCTGCCGAGACAGACTCGTAGAAAGGCAATTCAATCTTTTCCCCGATAATACCTGTCTGCTCCATCACTTGTTCACCAATGGTACGTCCATCAAGAACCAGTGCTTTCACTGCATCAAGGCTGTTGCTTTTGTTGGCAAGCGCCTGATCAAGGATTTTATGGGTTAGGGCAACAAAGTTCTCATTTTTTGCAACGAAATCCGTTTCGCAATTCAGGGAGATAATCGCTCCAAAACTTTGGTTGGCAGATACTTTAGCCAGAACAACACCTTCAGATGATTCCCTGTCGGCACGCTTGCTGGCAACCAGTTTCCCTTTTTCGCGGATAATCTCCACCGCACGATCAAAGTTTCCTTCGGCATCAGCCAAAGCATTTTTGCAATCCATCATTCCTGCGCCTGTTGCTTTGCGCAATTTGACTACATCTGCAGTACTAATTTCCATCTCAGAATAAATATTTGAAATAATTATTTTACCTCTTCAGGGAGATCTTCCTCCTCTTCCTCTTCAGCTGCATCCTCGTCAACAAGAATCGCATCGAGCTCCTCTTCAAGGATATCTTCATTGTCGTCAGCTTCTACCTCTTCATCGTCCTCAACAATGATTTTGGCTACAGCCTTGCGACCCTTTTTTAAGGTAGAAATAGGTTTTTCGTCTTTTTCCTCGCCATCGCGTTCAACTTTGCGGTCTGAAAGACCATCTTTAATAGCGTCGCACATCACCCCAACGATCAGATCGATGGATTGTGAAGCGTCATCATTGGCCGGAATAACGAAATCGATACCGTTTGGATCGGAGTTGGTATCTACCATCCCGAAGATTGGGATGCTCAAACGCTGGGCTTCGCGAACAGCGATCTTTTCTTTCATCACGTCGATGATAAAGAGCGCTGCAGGTAAGCGGGTCAGGTCAACGATAGAACCAAGGATCTTCTCAAGTTTAGCCCTTTGACGGGTGATCTGAAGTTTCTCACGTTTGGAAAGATTATCCCAGCTCGAATCTTTGATCATCTTGTCGATGGTCGACATCTTCTTTACAGCCTTACGGATGGTTGGGAAGTTGGTAAGCATACCACCCGGCCAACGTTCAACAACGTAGGGCATATTTACTGCTGAAACTTTCTCGGCTACGATAGTTTTAGCCTGTTTTTTGGTCGCAACGAACATGACCTTGCGGCCTGAACGGGCGATTTGCTTGAGGGCATCGGCAGCTTCGTCAATCTTTACAATTGTTTTTTGCAGGTCGATGATGTGGATCCCGTTCTTCTCCATGAAGATGTAGGGAGCCATGTTTGGATTCCATTTGCGTTTGAGGTGTCCAAAGTGAACGCCTGCATCAAGCAATTGCTTAAATTCTGTTCTTGGCATAATAAATTGTTTACTTTCTGTTCAGTCAATCCCCCGGTAGTCCGCAAAGGGAGTCCGGGAAATTTAGATGCTAAACCTGTTATTAAAAATAAAAAGTGCTTAAATCGATTAACGTTTCGAGAATTGGAATCTCTTGCGTGCTTTTGGTTGCCCTGGTTTCTTACGTTCCACTTCGCGTGGGTCACGGGTTAAAAATCCGGCTGCTTTCAGTTTTGGACGGAAATCAGCGCTAATTTTCAACAGTGCACGGGAGATGCCAAGACGAAGTGCTTCAGCCTGACCTGTCAGACCGCCACCGTCCAGATTTACTTTGATGTCGTATTGACCGGCTACTTCACAAAGGTGCAAAGGTTGCTGAACAACATATTGCAGCGTCCCTACCGGGAAGTACTCGTTCAATTCTCTTTTGTTGATGGTAATATTTCCTTTGCCTTCAGTAAGATATACACGGGCAACAGCAGTTTTTCTCCTGCCTAAAGCGTTAATAACTTCCATGATACTTATCTAATATTGTCAAGGTTAATAACTTTTGGTTGCTGTGCAGCGTTATCGTGCTCAGCTCCAACATAAACATGCAAATTGGTGAACAGCTTGGCTCCAAGACTATTCTTCGGCAACATACCTTTAACGGCTTTTTCGACCATGCGGGCAGGATGTTTGGTCATCAGTTCTTCAGCAGTTTGAAAACGCTGACCGCCCGGATACCCCGTGTGACGGATATAAACTTTGCCTTTCATCTTATTTCCGGTCAGACGAACTTTCTCAGCATTGATAACGATAACATTGTCACCGCAATCCACGTGAGGAGTATAGCCCGGTTTGTGTTTGCCTCTGAGTACCAATGCAATCTTACTTGACAATCTACCCAGGATCTGGTCTGTGGCATCTACCACTACCCATTCTTTTTGTACCGTCGCTTTGTTGAGCGATACGGTTCTGTAACTTAAAGTGTCCACTTTCGGTTCAATTTATAATGTGATACAATCCATTTTTTGTCGGTTCACCTGTCGAATCAGCGCTGTATCAGTTTACCGAATTCCACTATTCGATAAATTTTGCTAAGGTTGATACCGCCTCCAATCCGTACAACGACAAATTAGGATAAAATCGGGACTGCAAAAGTAGCGTATTTTTTGAAAACAACAACTCCTTTGAAAAAATAAGTAGTACAATATCAGGAGTTAAAGTGTCTTTTGGCAAGAAAGAGGACCTAAAGAGCTTTTTTACTGCATAAAAAGGAAAGATTGACCGTCAGATAGAGTGCTGCACAGTTGGAAATTTTCCTTGTAGATGGGTTGTAGAAGAGGTCGCTCACAATACCGAATCTGCTCTGATCAAATATTTTGTGATCGAAGCGATAGGAGAATACCAAAAGACGATTTACTTCAACGGCTGCTACCTGACCAATGGCACCATTTTGGTAAAGAGGCATTCCCAGCGGTGTGAAGAAGCGGTTTCCTTGCCAGTAGCCGGAGGCAAAAGTCCCGTAATCGGTGTTCATGGCGGTCTGAATGAAAAATCCAATCCCGCTTTTCCCTGGTAAGGCAGTTTCATTTTGCGGATAAGTGGATTGCAGAAAGGAACACTCCAGACGACCTGATTTAATCAGAGAACCCCCTGTTTCGTATTCATATTTAACTCCTTCCGAAACAACAATATGTGTTTGTGCAGGACCTGGTGCGGCATCAATTTCACCCCCTTCGTGCAATCCATTGAAGACAATCGGCATTGAAAGCTTTCGTTTTTCATTTTGGAACAAAGTGAATGCGCCAGCCGTTCCAAAAGCAAACCGCTCTTTATAGGGATCACCCTTGAAAATCATCTTTTGCCAGTCGATCCATAAATCGGCATTCCATCTGTCATGGTTAAATTTTACCTGAATACCTGCCTCTGGTCTATCTTTTAATAGATGTTCACTATCCATCACCGGTTCAGCTAACCCATGATTTCGATCCTGATCCAGATTTCCCATGCGAAAAGCGATGTGTTTGGTAGGCATGTAAACCGCAGAAAACCATGGAAATAATTTGTAATCCTCACGTCCGCTGTAGGCCAGAACCTGACCACCCAACTCTAACCGAAATTTATTGTCAGGATAGAAGAGAACTTTGGGCCTGATCCACATCCCCGTTAGGGTATATCCATCAATGTACTTACTCTTAAATTCGTTGTCCTTGAAGAAATTGAGGTTGTTGATCTCCACCAGCAGTTTTCCTGCCATAGCAGAATCAGCATGAGTATAGTTAACATTTAGCCCGGGACCCTCCTGAGAAATTGCCCCCAGGGAGAGCAAGGAGAAAAAAAAGGTGCCCATCAGTTTTTGCACTGATTTGGAAGATGGATGAATCGGGATATTGAGAAATCTAAACATTGGCATTAACATGTTTAAAGATATAACGATCATATAGAAAAAGTAGGATTGCGGCACCAATTCCAATTCCGGTTATAACCATCCAGATGGAGGAGGGGTGATATTTGTCCCACAAAAACTGTGTAAACTCCGAATTGGTCATTCCCATTTTGCTTGCGGCAGCATAAAGGTAATCATTTTGGGAAAAATGTTCGCTGATGACGGGCAGTTGAAAATTCCGGGATACCGCTTCGCGCTGGGCAAAGGAAATTTTGTCGGAGAGGTTCTGGTACACATTGCCCGAAACGAAACCGGCAAAGAAAGATCCGATGGCAATTGGAAGAAAGGAGCAACCCATGTATAGCGCAGTCTTGTTTGGCGGCGCTATCCGGCCAATGTATTCGGTGATTTTAGGCGAACTTGACATCTCACCGAATGAAAAAAGCATCAGAAAAAGAAGCATCAGCATCCCGTTTTGTGTGGAGAAACAAAGACCCATGGCGACAGAAGCAATGAGAATTCCGGTTGTCATCACCTTCAGGGCTTTGTAACGCATGGCAATGGATGAAACAATGATTTGGAAGATGATGATAAAGCCGGCATCTGCGTTTATCATCAGTTCTGCGGGAATAGTGCCGTCGGCAGATCCCATTTTGCTTGCAAGCCAAGGCCACACACTATTCAGAAAGTTGAAAACAGGATGGGTGTTTCCCCATTGGTCGATAAAAACGGGCAAAGAGAGAAAAAGTTGATAATACATGGTCCAGAAACCGGCAATGATTAATAGAAACACTAAAAACCGCCGGTCAGACAGCGCCTCAAGGATATTCCCAAATAACCTTTTTAGTTCATCCAATATGCTCAGGGTTTGTGCATCTCCTTTTTCACTGTCGGGTTCTTTGAACAAAAAAATCAGTAGGACGAAATTGAAAGCAATCACAGCAGCGGAGGCATAGAAAACATATTCCCACGAATATTTCCGGAAGAAACTGGTAACAAACGGACCCACAAAGGCGCCAATGTTGACCATCATGTAAAAGATGCCGAATCCGATGGAAGAGGTCTCATCGTTGGTGGTTTTGGCTACCGTAGCCGAGATGATGGGTTTGAAAAGCGCCGCCCCAATGGCCAGAAAAAGATATAGGACAAAGACCATTGGGTAGGTGTGAAACATTGGCATCATCAAAAACGCCAGTGTATAAAGGCTGTAGGCAATAAATAGGGTTTTTCGGTAACCGATCCTATCCGCTATTGCACCGGTGATAAGTGGCAAAAAGTAGAGGATGGCCGTTCCGATTCCCATCATCAACCCTTTCTGGGTCTGGCTGAACCCCAATCCTCCCTGATCGGTTGATCCGGTCAGATAGAGGGCAAAGAGTATGTAAAACCCATAAAAGGCCCACCGCTCAAACAGCTCCATGGCATTGGCATACCAGAAATTGGAGGGGAATTTTCTAAAAACCCTGGTCATGCTCATACTTTTAGAATTTTAAAAAGTTCAAATGTAGGTAAATTGATTAAAGAATACGTTTCATTACTTCGTCTCTTTTCTGCCGGGAAATTGGAACACTGCTGCCATCGGTCATAGAGATGTAACCACCATCTGTTTTAACGTAGGATGCAATCTTCCGGCAATTGATTAGGTGTGACTGGTGTGTGCGCAGAAAGCTGTGATGTTCAAGTATTTCCTGGTATTCTTTGAGGGTTTTGCAAACCAGATACTCCTTTTTCCCTTCCAGAAAAATGCGTGTGTAATTGCTATCGGATTCCAGGCGGATGATTTGGTTGATGGCTATAAACTCAATTTTATTGGCCAGGGGCAAAGCAATCCGTTTTTCATCTTCTGAACGGTCCATATTGGCCACGAGTTCAACCAGACGCTGGTTTTCCTTTTTCCGGAGAATCTGCGCCTGAGCTTTCTCTACCGCGTTCGACAACTCAAAAATATCAATGGGTTTCAAAATGTAATCGATGGCACAAAATTTCACCGCCTGAATGCCATATTTGTCAAAGGCAGTTACAAAAATTACTTCGAAGTTTTGGTCGTTTAGCGACTTTAGTAAATCAAAGCCAGAACCGTCAGGCATTTCAATATCCAGAAAAATCAGGTCAGGCGCTTGATGTTTGATCAGTTTCAAGGCTTCGGTTGCTGATGCAGCTTCGCCGGAAATTTCGACCTGCCCGCAATATTCCTGAACTAAATCGCGCAGGTTGTTTCGGCTCTTGGGTTCGTCGTCAACGATGATACATTTGATCTTCATAAGTTAATCAATTGGAATAATAAGAGTTGCAATGGTTCCATCGGTGTTGATTCGGTTTTCGATCGTCAATTTTGCCTCTTTCCTGTCTAAATTTAGGATGTTTATCCTTTCTTCCACCAGCTTCAGGCCAAATCCTTTCTGACTGAGCGTATCTGTTATTTCCGTTGGTAATCCAACGCCGTTGTCTGACACAGAAATGTATAGGTTGCCGTTTTGCCATTTAACCTGAATGTCTAGGTTTCCCAGATTTCCTTTCCCCGATAAACCATGCACAACGGCATTTTCGGCCAATGGCTGAATAATCATTCCCGGAATTTCAATCAAATCACAATTTAATTCAGGATCAATTGTTATCCCGAACTTGAATTCGAATCGCAGTTGCTCCAACTGGCAATACAACTCAACAGCCTGAAGTTCGTCGGACAGCGAAATCCTGCTTTTCTCCGAGTTGTTCAATACCCCGCGCAGCAATATCGCAAATTTCGCCAGGTAAATATTTGCCTCTTTAAACTGGTTGCCGTTAATGAGAGACTGAATGGAATTCAACGCATTGAAGATAAAATGCGGGTTCATCTGCGAGCGGATGGCCTTTATTTCCAGCTCTTTGATACGGCGTTTGGCAACTTCCTGCATTTTTATCCGTCGTACTCTAATCTTGTAAATCCACAATCCTCCCAGAAACGTGAAAAGGATGGAGCCTAAGCTCCACCCTGTAGTTTTTAACATGGCTGTTTTCTCAGCCTTCGAAAAACGTTTGGCTTCAATTGTTTTCCGTAGTGACTTTTCAAACTCTGAAGCACGTCCATAGTATTTGTGAGTCATTGGGTCTTCTGCATTGTTTTCCACAATCCGGAACCATTTGTCAAGCATGAAGATTTTATTTCGGTATAGTAACAACTTCGATTTTATGCTCTTATCTGCAAGTTCGATGTAAGTTACATTTGGCATTTTTAGAATGGTGCTATCCATTTTCCCTTCCATCCATGCTCCCGGGAGTCGGGCAATGATAAACTCCACCTCATCCTGACTGAATTTAGGGATTACATCTTTGTATGCGCTAATTTTTGATTTTGGTCCTTCGAGCATGATTAAACAGATCGATTTTCCTTTCAATTTCTGTAGATTAAAAATTGAACTATCCTGTAAAACAAAGGAGTTTATTGGGAATTGATTTCCGATTTCCAAGCGGCCAGCTGTTTCGTAAGCTTTTTTCAAAGGTTCAGTCAATACTGGATCAGCGCAGTTGTTGATGAAATCGTAAAAATAGGATTCAGAGTTAATGTTGTTCGTTAATCCTGTACTAAACTCACCATTAATAGAATTGGCTAATTGCCTGTAAAGTGGATAACCACTTAATGTTGCCAATGAAAAATAATAAAAAATTCTTTTGTTAATGTGAGAAACAGATCTGAGTTGTTTATAGGTCTGTGATAATTGAATAAAATTTTGGTATGAATAATTCCATTCAAATGGGTTCATTAAGATAGGCATTGTATCGACTGCCAAATAGTATTCATCACGACTGCCTTTTAAGTTAATTGTATCGAATGGTGAACTTGGGTTAATGCTTCTTTTGGAAAAGTTGAGTTTAATGCAGGTTACAAAGTAATTCCAATCCCGCTGGAAATAATCGATACAAGCTGTTGACGCTTTGCCACGATAGCTATTTATTAACTCATTAACTGCTATCGTTGTATTTTGGCAATATGAAATAACTGCTAAACTAGTGTTGTGTTAATTGTAAATTGACGGATATAATCGTTTTAATTTTATTCTTGCGTCCTTATTTGTGAACTGCCAATTTATCTTGCAGTGTTTATCATTCCGATGAGTTTTCCAAGCTTCAACC
>JALNYZ010000046.1 GCA_023229575.1 Prolixibacteraceae bacterium | reverse complement strand
GCTTAGGACTTCCTTCAGATTTCGGGTCACCCCGAACACCCTTGTCCTTCGCTAATACTTCCGGTCATAACGGCGTATAGGAGATTCTCACTCCATTGAACCAAACCATGCCCGACACACTTGACATATAACCCCTCTGGGGTAGGATTCGAGAAGGATGCAGTTGGTGGTCGGGAAAATTCGGATTGTGCCACTGCCAATTTTCACATTTGCACATTTCCCAATTTTCATATTATTTTTTCCCTTCGGCTTCGCTTAGGGACTGGGATACATGCGATACATTGTTGAGATTACATACTACCGCGGACGGCGGTCGTTGGGGATACATTTACCCGGGATTCTCCCGTACCCGCGGGACTAAACACTATATTGGTGAAGAGAATGCTCCCTGAGCGGCACTGCCCTGAGCCTGTCGAAGGGTGAGGCTAAAGGTTTGAAAGGAATCCGGTCCCTGAGCTTGTCGAAGGGTCGAAGGGATGGCATGACGCGTCAACCGATGGTAAATCGTCCTGATGGGAAATGTTCTATCTATGGCTGTTCTAAACCTTATCTTCAATTGGAAACCTTAGTAGAAAAGCCGATTCAAAAGACTACCCCCAACCTTATTACCTTATTTATGAGGCTAAAAACCAAAATTTTTTCCTATTATTTCTTTTTGAAATCCGGGAATAAGGTAATAAGGTTTGATCCTATCAACCATCAATTTTTTCTCTACTAAGGTTCAGGAGGAAAAATAAGGTTATATAAATCAGCAGTTTAGCTCCCTTCCACAATCTTTATCTCCTCGTCGGTTAAACCGTAAAGCTGGTAAACGAGACGGTCGATTTCGGATTCGAGGGCGGTAGTGTCGGATTGTTGATTTACGTTTTTACTATCATAAATCATTTTAGCCAAAGGAGAAATCTTCAAATAAAATTCATTGACTAAAACAGGATAATTTTTTAAATCCTTAATCACTAATTTGGGAAATAAGTTTCTATTGCCTTTTACAGTTTGCCTAATATGATAGAAACTAATTAATTTAGAATTTAAATACCCTAATAATGAGAATAAATCAACATCATCAGTTTTTTTAATGATGTTGAGAATGCTTTTATTATTAAGAAACACTTCTTTAATATAACATGCTTCAATTACATGTGGATATTTTGATGTTATTTCTCGAATTAAAATTCTTGGTTCTGAAAACTGGTCGAATGATTTTGGCTGAGACAACCATTGTCCATATCTAAGCCATTGTCCAGACCAAACAATACAATATCTTTTTACATCAGCTCCACCCAAGTATTTAAAGGTAGAATCGTCAAACATATAGGTATAATCATAAATATGATTTTTTACATCTTCAGCAGTTTGTTTTGGAATACCTTTACCTTGTTCATAAGCCTGAAGTCCTACTCTAACATTATAATAATTTTCAAGTGGAACAGAGTTGCCCTTAATCTTTTCCAACAATATTGATTCTGCGTTCGAACTTGTAATATCAATAATGAAATTTCTATTAGCTAACCAGATACTCTGTTCAACATCTGTTAATTCTTCAAAATTTGTTATTTTACTTATACCACTTCCGTATTTAGTCTTTTCAGAAGCGGATATATTTCTATCAAAAATAAGGATACTAGCTTCAACATTAACATCTTCAAAAGTCTCACCTAACAAATTAAGAATTCTAACTATTTTGCTGTTTTTTAATAAATGCTCCCGAACTTTATATGCAGATTCCATCCCTGTCCATGAATTAGGAATGATAAATGAAAATTTTCCAATATTGTTTAATAGTTTGAATCCTCTTTCAATAAAAATTAAAAACAAATTAGGTTTCTCATGAATTAGAAAATAGTTTGAATAAAAATATTCTTTATAAGAATCACTAAAAGTTTCCCTTGAGAGAATATACGGCGGATTCCCGATCACCACATCAAACCCCACAAAATCACCTTCCTCGTTCAATACTTCCGGAAACTCGAACCGCCATTCGAAGGCGTTTTCGTAGATCTTGTTGCTGCGGATCCCTTCCAGCTCGGTTTCGATGCTGAAAATGGTATCGGTGAGGGCTTTAACCTGTTTATCCCAAATGGCTTTTTCGGACTTGGTGCGGTCGAACAGGGTAGTTTGGGTGGTGAGGGCAAACAGTTCGCCTTTGGCCTTGTTGAGCTTCAAAACCCTTTTGTCGTTGGCGGCTACATCGCTTTCGAAATCATTTTTTATTTGGGCGATGAGTTTCTCCATCTCCCGCTTCTCCTCCTTGCTTTGGGCATTCCGGTAGGTCATAACGGCAAGACGGTAACTGTCGATCGTCCATTTGCTGCTTTTGAGCGCCTTTTTGATGTCGGCATCGAGGGCGTAGCGGCTGATGAGGGAGTTGCCGCATTTGATGTTGATGTCGATGTTGGGCAAGGTTTCCAATTCAGGAAATTGCGAAGGTAGAGACGTTGCACGCAACGTCTGTACGGGCGTTCCCGGCAAAATTTCAGGGATTGATTTGTAATAGGCGTTTTTCAGCAGTTCGATCCAAAGGCGGAGGCGGCAGATTTTGACGGAATTGGGGTTGATGTCCACGCCAAACAGACAGTTTTCGATGATGGTTTGCTTCTCGTGAAAAAGGGTTTCCTGGATACGCTGACTCTCGCGGCTTTTGGGATTGTATTCGAACAGTCCGCCATCGTCGTCGGTTACGATCAATTCGTCGTTTTCGACCGTCACATGGTAATCCCTGAGCGTTTTCCCCTCCCGGTCGCGCAATATTTTGAGCTCGCTTTTGATGGCAATCATTTCGTTGAGCGCCGATACCAGGAAGTGCCCCGATCCCACGGCAGGGTCGCAAATCTTCAGGCTGTTAATCAGATCGTTGGCCTGGTCTTTGGTGAAATGCTGTCCGATAGAATTATAAATGTCATCTAAACCTTCAAGGTTTTGAAAACCTTGAAGGTTTGCACCCGCTTCGTTGAATTTTTGCACCACGGCGCGCCGGATGGTTTCGCGGCACATGTACATGGTGATAAATCCAGGGGTGAAGAACGAACCGTCTTTGTACCCGTTAATTTTTTCGAAGATAAGCCCCAACACGGAGGCATTGATGAGACGTTTGTTCTCTTCCTGAATCTCCTCGCTGCCCTCGCTGGCAAAATCGTAGGCATTGAGGAACTCAAATATATATTCAATGGTGAGCAGTTCCCCAGATCGCTTTTGTCCGTTGTTGTTTTTGATAACGGTCGAAGAAAGAAGGGGCAGCTTCATGTCTTTCAACTGACTGATAAACAGACAAGCATGTTCAATCCCGGTAGGCTCGAACAACGAACTGTTGAGATAGGGAACGTTGGCAAACTGTTTCTTTACTTCCTCGTTGCGGTCGGCTTCTTTCCGGGCCAGCACGGAGAAGAACAGGTTGTTCAAATCATCAAAATTCTGGACCTTTTCGCAATTGAGAAAAGCAAACGACTGATCGCCTTTGTGGTATTTTATCAGTTGCGCTTCGAGAAGCTTGAGAAAAAGGATTCGGTTAATCCAGGTAATTGACAACTCCAAAGCTACGTTAAACAGTCGCTCGGCATTGCTTCCACCAAACTGCGAAGGCTTGTCGAGGCGCGAGATTTTGTCGAGGTTATCCAATTGAAATATAGCGCTTTCTATGAGCGAGGCGGCATTTCGCTCGCCCTCCTTTTTGCGTTGAATGAGCTTCTTGCTTCCCTCTTTGGTTTCGGTTAGACCGATAATGTGCAAAAGCTCAGCGTAAAAAGTTTTGTCGAGGCTGTTGCTGTCGTTGACAAACGGAAGCTTTAAAAGATGCTCGGGCGAAAGGAGTTTGTAAAGGGCGATTAATAGGTTATCGTCCTTTTTATCAGCATTGCGCAATGGTTTATCGTAATCACGAATGTCGAAATGGGTAAAAGTTACCTCATGTTTGATGGCTTCGATGGCTGGTTCGGCAATTTGTTTATAAAAGAAATCGGTTGTTTTGCCCGAAAGACGGCCTTCTTCGAAATCGGTGAATTGTTTGATAAGGTTTTTGTTTTGCGCGAACTCCTTTTCAAAAAGGTTGGCATCGAAAATAAACCATTCGTAAATATTGGTGGCAACAAGGTATTTTATTTCGAGGTTTTTAGCGGTAATTCGTTCCCGCAAATAATATAAAACAAGTTCCTGAAAAGCTTTGGTGTTGATGCTGTCGGTCCGGAGCATCTCGGCCTTGTTGGTGGGTTTCTTCGCTTCTATTACAACACCAACGGTACTCCCGGCATTGAGCGCGTTGTGTATGACAAGATCGTTGCGGCCTTTGGTATTGATAAAATGGGTGGCAGAGTACCAGGTGTTTTTAAGAAAATCAGAAACGAGGTTCTTGTGAAATTCCTCCGATTCGGTTTCATCAATTTGATCCAGCAAACCAATCAAATTGGCTTTGAAAAGCTCTATCTCGTTTCTGTTGGTTTTCACTTTCAGAAACGCTTTGTTTAAAGCTTTACGGGGCTTTAGAATGTGTAAATCCATTTATTTTGCAGCCGTGGGTTTGGTTTCGCTAAATGTACAAAGAAAGTTGCAATGAAAGTTACGATTTTGGAATTTGGATTTTCGATTGCCGGGCTCTGAGACTATCGAAGGGTTGAAAGGTTCGAGTTTAGGTGGCGCCTCTACCATCCTTCGATCCTTTCGTCCGAAACGATCAAATCTCATTCCTCTGCATGCTACCGCGGACGGCTCTTTCTTCGTCATTCATTTACCCGGGGTTACGCTGCGCTTCACCCCGGGCTACAAACATTCCGCCACTACGTGGCTAAACCCCATATTGGTGAAGAGGATGCTCCCTTTGCTGTACTTCCCTGAGCTTGGACTTCCCTGAGCTCGTCGAAGGGTCGAAGGGAATTTTGAGCAATTAAATAGACCTGCGGGGACCGGTCCCTGAGCTTGTCGAAGGGGTCGAAGGGGTCGATTGTCAGGTAGAGCCGTCCGGCGGGACGGCTAAAATGAGAAATAAATGAGAATTTGTACAGCCGCCCGGTTGGGCGGCTACTCACCATCACAGCTGCGATATTCAAGTCGCCACATCAAAATTGGAGCCATGCTCCTGAAGAGCCGTCCAACCGGACGGCTGTACAATACCAATTTCTGGCAAAAAAGCCGTCCGCCCAGACGGCTCTACTATCCGTCAGAACTTGTAATTAAACCCTACCGTAAACAGCTCTCTGAACTGCCACTTGGCTTGTTGCGCTACCTCTACGCCATTGGCATCCTTGATCGGGAATTTGACATTGTAATCGTACACCAGCTGGGTGTTGATCCGGGTACTGATGCGCTGGGTAACCTGCAATACGAGGGTCTGCTCCCAGTCGACATTGAATTTTTGGAAAGGGAATCTATAGTTGTTGAAAATTTCGGCCCGCGTATCGTAAATAACGTCCTCAATGATGGTATGGTGCCAGTTCAGCTTCACGATGGCGCCGGGTTCCCACAACCGCCTCTTGCCAGGGTCCAATCCGTAATGCGTTGGATTAATCAAAGCCGTATCGTTCACAAAGGTTATTTTTGATGTGAAAGGGGAAAGAAACAAAGAAAAATTCTTGTTGGGTTTGTAATCCATACCCAACGAAGTGGTCAGGTAGCCAGGAGCCATAAACTTTGAAATGGGATTGTCCTTATCAGGATATTTGTACCCCTTGGCAATTTGAGTTCTGAAGTTGGTCTCACCGGAATAATACCAATTTTTGGATGCCTCATAGCCAACCCTTGACTGAAACTCAAACTTATCATCATTTTTCTCCAGCCCACGTGTTTGGGATTTAAAGATCCCGAGCCTGAACTCAGCCATACTCTCCCATTTGAGTTTTTTCTTGCTGTAATTGGCGATATACTTCTCGATCAAGAGCATCGAATATGAACTTTCACCTCCCTTGGCCCAGTTGGAGAGCGAAGTTTGTGTGAATCCGACTGTACCCATTCCCAAAAGCTTCCAGGGGAGAGGATCAATTTGCTTGAGGTTAACCTGCTGCAATTTTGAATCCGGCTTTTTAGTTTTGAAGGTGATCTCCTTTTTTTGCGACTGGGTAAAACGCATGAATTTAACGCCATCATCGATCACCATGCGTATACCGCGTTTCCCATTGCTGGATAACATCACGCTGACTGAATCGTTTTGCTCATTTTTCAGAAAGAAGCGTATTGGATTCATCGGTTGATTCGCTGTCCATATTTTTGCCTGCAAGCCGCTCAGGTTGGTAATGGTCACCAACGATGAGTCGCCGGCAGCACGATCCGTCAGAAACCGCAACGCTATCCGCAGACTGTCATTTACTTTCGAAACTTCTGCTTCGTTGAAAGCGTTCAATAACCCCCTGTTCTTATCCAGAAGAAAGCCTTTCCGCTGAGATGCCGCATCACCGGCATTCTGGTTGATGACATTTTCGCGGTAGCTTTGTATCAGGGAATCCCTTCTGGAGAAAAGGACGGAGTCATTGTAGAATTGCCGGACTGAGACGAAAAGTTTCATTTTCATCGTATCGATCTCTCCAACTGTGGCATTATCCGGAAGTTTCACCATTGCCCAACCTCGGTTGAACTTGTTGTTAAATCCGGCAGGCAAGGTTTTCTCCATGTCCGATATCATTTGCATCGGGTTTCTATCCGGAATAACCGGTGTCTTCAACAGACCTTCAGAAAGATAACTTTCGGGAACTATGATCAAACTCCTACGAAGACTGTCTGTTACCGATTTACGCCTGCTCTCCACCAACCGATCGAGCTCCTCTGAAAAAAGATACCCTGGAACAACCCGTTTGTCAGGGATATTTTCGGCTTTACGATTGAAAATTAGTGGAATGGAATCTGACTTCAAGAACTGGCCCATGTTCACAATCACCGTGTCAATGGGATCATTTTCGGCGTAATTAACTACTCCTTTGACGCTTTTTTGAAACGATGGGTTGGTAATAAACCACTCACCCGATCCATTGAGAACCTTCTTCACCATCGAGAGGCTCCACGAAAGGGTATCCTGAATTGCACCGGAATTTCTGGATTTCCGGTTACCGGATGATGTAAAATCAGTGGCGCTTAGAGAGAAATGCCCAATACAAATCATGCTGATTATCAGCAGATAAATATATTTTTTATATGTCATAACACTGTCAATAGTTGATAGAATCCGAGGTGGTAAAGATAGAAAAAATCAATACTGCCTCCATTTCAAAAAGATCAATATCAGACAGTTTTCCGGTAACGCCAGACAGCCAGTGAAAACATGGTCAATCCATAGAGTGAGAGGTACAGCAGCTCCCTGGTCATGTCGAATAACCCTGAGCCCTTCAGCACAACGTTCCGGATGATCCTGATCAGGTAGTAAACCGGATTGATCATATCGAGTTTCTGGGCCCATAGCGGCATACTCTCGACCGGTGTGAAGAGACCGCTCATGATGATGAAGACAATCATAAAGAAGAAGCTCACAAACAAAACCTGCTGCTGGGTATCTGAGATGGCCGACACAAAAAGTCCCAGGCTCATAACCAGGAAGAGATAGAGCGAGGTGAAGATGTACAGTGTGAGGATGTTCCCCCTGAAAGGCAATCCAAAGACCAGTTTTGCTACGAGCAAACCGAAAGTCAAGTCCAGAAGTGCGATGATGAGGAAAGGCATCATCTTCCCGATAATAAAATGGTATTTTTTGATGGGAGTAACGTTTAACTGTTCGATCGTGCCCATCTCCTTCTCCCTGACAAGGTTGAGCGAAGAGAGAAACAGACCAATGATGGTTACCAGGATAACCAATACGCCGGGCGCCATGTAAAATTTAAAATTCAACTCCGGATTGTACCAGTAGGATGGGATTACCGATACCTGCTGAGGTGGGGTAAATTTTGGAACACCCATCATCTCGGCCCTGATCTTCATGTTATAACTTCCGATCACCGTCTGCAGATAAGCATTGGAGAGTTCGGCAGCCGACCCGTTGATCGCATCCACCAAAATCTGTATGGATGCCTGATCATTTCGCTTAAGGTCCAGCTCAAATCCATGTGGAAAGGTGACGACCAGATCGGCCTTCCCTTTTAGCAACAACTGATCTGTTTCGGCAGGCGACAGTTGGGCCCTGGTGAGGTGAAAGAAGGTGCTGGCTTCAATTTTAGAAGTCAGACGGGTAGAGGTTTCACTCAAATCCAGGTCGACTACCGTGATATCCACCTTTTTAATCTCCATCGTAGCTGCAAACACCAATACCAGCATCTGTACCAGCGGCATGATGAAAATGATTGGCAACATGGCTTTGTTGCGGAAAACCTGAATAAACTCCTTTTGAAGCAAATAGAAGATCGTTCTCATAAGGCTGTTATTCTAATCTTAGTCTAAACTTTTTCACACTTAATCCCAGAAAAAACAGGGTCATAGCACTTAATATCAACACATTTGGCCAAATATATGCAAACCCATTCCCTTTGAGCATCACCTGCTTAAGGGCATCGATAAACCATCTGGGAGGCATGAAATTACTCAAAATCTGTAGTGGCACCGGCATATTCTCAATTGGAAAGATGAAGCCCGATAACAGGATGGTGGGCAGCATCAGTGCAAATCCGGAAATAAATAGCGCTACTTGCTGACTATTGGCCACTGTTGAGATCAGAATCCCCAGCGATAAGGCCATGGAAATGTAGAGGATGACCAAAAATGCCAATACAAAGAGGCTTCCCCGGATGGGTACCCCGAACACTACATTCCCCAGGAAAACAACGACAAAAGCGTCGATAAGGGAAAGCAACAGGTAGGGCGCCACTTTCCCGAGGATAATGTGCGTGGCTTTCAAAGGTGAAACGAGCAGGATCTCCATGGTGCCCATCTCCTTCTCCCGGGCTATGGTGATGGAGGTCATCATCGCAGAGATCAGCATCAGGATCAACGCCATGGTGCCGGGAACATACATGAAGGCGCCCACCATGTTTTCGTTGTAGAGCATCCGCACTTCGCTTTTTATCTGAAGAGGAATGGTAAACCCGGCAAACTTCTTTTTGGTGTAATCCTGGATAATTCCATTGGTGTAGTTGTAAAGCATCTGCGCCGTATTGGGATCGGATGCATCGGCAATAACCTGAATATTGGCCTTTCCCTCCCGTTCCAGATTTTCTGCAAACCCCTTTTCAAAAACGATCACCTCTTTGACATCACCCTTCTTGAAAATTGGATCTATCTCATTCTCCTGTATAAGATTGGCCTCCAGGCGGAAATATCCCGACGATAGGATCTTGTTTTTGATCTCTCTCGTCACATTGTCGTTCGAATGATCGAGTATGGCAATCCGGGCATCTTTGATCTCTGTCGTAATGACATAACCAAACAACATCAGCTGAATGATGGGTATCCCAAACAGGATGACCATGGTGCGCGGATCCCTGAAAATATGGGTGAACTCTTTTTTGACAAATCCTAGAAGCTGGTTCATTCGTTCAATTTTGAATTATTTCCTCCTTATACAAGTGCCTAAAGTATTTAAAGTGCCTAGAGTATTTAAAGTTAAGGACTCCAAACAAATTGAGATTGAGGCGAAGTACTCTAGGCACTTTAGGCACTTTAAATACTTTAGGCACTCTTTCATTCCTTGTTTCTTGCAATCTTCAAAAACACCCCATCCATGCTATCGCTTTTGTATCGCTCTTTTAGTGCGGCCGGGGTATCCAACGCAACGATCTTACCTTCCGACATGATTGCGACCCTGTTACAGTATTCAGCCTCATCCATGTAGTGGGTCGTAACAAATATGGTAATACCCTGATGGGCAACTTCGTAAATCAGGTCCCAGAAGGTGCGGCGCGTCAACGGATCTACCCCACCGGAGGGTTCATCCAGGAAAACAACGGCCGGTTGGTGAAACAATGCCAATGAAAAAGCCAGTTTCTGTTTCCATCCCAATGGCAAACCTGCAACAAGCTTGTTACGGCTCTCCTCCAGGTTTAATTTCTGTAAAAGTTCATCTGTCTTCCGGATTCTTTCCTTCCGGGGAATACCATATATACCGGCATAGAGCCTGAAGTTTTCGTAGACGGTCAAATCTTCGTACAGCGAAAATTTCTGCGACATGTAACCGATGTTTCTTTTGATGGCTTCACGCTGGTGGTATCCGTCAAAACCGGCGACCCGGAGGGCTCCTGAAGTTGGCTCAAGCAGTCCGCACAACATCCGGATGGCAGTGGTTTTTCCTGCACCGTTTGCTCCAAGAAAACCAAAAATTTCTCCTTTGTTAACCTCAAAAGATATATGATCGACAGCGGTGAAAGAGCCAAATTTTTTTACCAAATCTTTTACCCGAATTATCGGTTTATTATCTGGGGTTACGACGTTCATAGATTATAGTTTAATTGACAATTGAAAATTGACAATTGACAATGAGGGGTTTTGTACAATTTATTTTTTGGGGCCATAAAGATCTTTTGATGTTTTAACAATGCTTACTAGCATGCGAATCAACTCTTTACATTCCTCCAATAAAGATTTATAATTGACTTCTGAGCCGTAATCGCTTTCCTTAATTAACATGAGCCAATATTCTGTTTCATTAGCCTCTTTGAGGGCAATGTTCATTTTATTGATAAAATCTGCTTTCGACTGTGCATGTTCAGCCTCCTTAATCAGTGCACCAATGGAAGTACCGCTTCGAACCAGTTGTTTAGAAAGGATAAATTCGCGCTTCTCGTGAATTAAGAAACTACTGGCTTTTATCACATTCAATGCGAATTTAAACGACTTATCCATCACTACATTTTCTTTCATTTCTCCTATATTTAATCAATTGTCCATTGTCAATTGTCAACTGTCAATTGTCAACTGTCAATTGTCCATTACTTTGCATCAATTCCATGAATACGTCTTCAATACTTGCTTCAATTTTTTTGACCACAATTCCCTGCTGCCCTTTGTTGTTCAGGTATTCCTTAACACTGCCTTCATTGATATCTTTCTGATTACTGGTGATGTGAATCGATTCCCCAAAAGAAAAAACCGAATCGATCCCTTTCATTTCTTTTAGCAGACCAACGCATTCAAATCTTTGCGCAGTTCTCTCGACCTTCACCCCAAACAGCTTTTTTGCAAAGCTTTTGGTAATATTTTTAGGCGAATCGATGGAGAGGATAGCCCCATTTTGGATCAGGGCGACCCTGTCGCACAGGTTGGCCTCATCCATGTACGGGGTCGATACCAGGATGGTGATTCCCTGGTGGCGCAGATTGTTGAGCATCTCCCAGAACTCTTTGCGGGAAACAGCATCTACGCCGGTCGTAGGTTCATCCAGAATGAGCACTTTGGGCGCGTGTATCAGGGAGCAGGAGAGCGCCAGTTTCTGCTTCATCCCACCGGAGAGTTTTCCGGCAGGCCTGTTCTTAAAAGGCTCAATCTGAATGTAAATATCTTTGATCAAGTGGTAATTGGCCGCGATGGTTCCACCAAACACGGTCGCAAAAAACTGCAGGTTCTCTTCCACCGTTAAATCTTGATAAAGAGAGAACCTTCCGGGCATGTAACCAACCATCTTCCTGATTTTGCGAAAATCAGCTACGACATCCAACCCATCCATTGTGGCGGAGCCACTATCCGGGAGCAACAAAGTGACCAGGATGCGCATCAGGGTAGTTTTTCCCGCGCCATCCGGTCCGATCAGGCCGAAGAGCTCTCCCTTTTCAACCTCCAGGGAGATCCCTTTCAGGGCTTTCAGCTCACCGTAGCTCTTTTCTAGATTTGAAACTTTTATCATGGAATAATCAGTCAAGAAACTTAATTTCGCCCGGCATTCCGATTTTCAGGGCGCCGTCGTTGGCAACCTTTATCTTTACGGCATAAACCAATTTAACCCTTTCTGCTTTGGTCTGGATGATCTTGGGTGTAAATTCGGCTTCGGAGGAGATCCACGAAACGGTACCCTCAAGCATTCTGTTTTTGGTAGCCGTGGCATCGATCAGAACTTTCACTGTTTGTCCGATTTTGAGATGTGGCAGTTGGTCCCCGCTCACAAAAACCCTCAGGTTCAGGCTCGACACATCCGCTATACGGCAAAGGGATTGCCCTTGTCCAACCAGCTCACCGATCTTTTTGTAACGTTCCAGGACCAATCCATTGATGGGCGAAACTATCCGGCACCGGTTCAATTTGTCCTGCAGTTGGGCCAACTGGGTATCCAACACCTCAGATTCGCCTGTAAGAACCGTCTCCTGCGAACGGGTGCTCTCCTTTTGTTTGTCGAGCAACTCCAGGTTACCTGTAATGTCATCCTTCTGTTTCCGGGTGGCAGCGCCATCTTTCAACATATTGTCGACGCGGGCTCTGTCCACTTCAAGATTTTTCTTTTGTTGTTCAACAACCGCCAGCTGCGACTTTACACTCTGTTTCCTTGCAAGGATGGTTAGCTGTTGCGATTTCAACTGCGAAATCTGTAGTTGTATCGGGAGGGTGTCAACTACAGCGATCTCCGCCCCTTTCGAGATTGTCATTCCCTCTTCAAAATTGCAGCTAAGCAATTTTCCGGCAATTTCGGAGGAGATGAGCTGGTCGTCTGCCTCAAAATTACCAAAGGCATCGGAGCCATCCTTCTGGCTGTTGCAGGAGAAAATGGCCAGCCCAAGAAAAAGGACTATCAAAATTTGTAATTTATTGGTTCTCATTGTTCTTTGTTTAAACTATGTATATCTTATTTCAATTTATTTCCCTTTATAAAAAATTGGCCATTGGGCTGTTAGCTATTAGCCGTTGGCCTGTGGTTTCCTTAATTATTTGTTCCTTCCGTCCGAAAGGATATTAAATCCTCTTTGAAAATGCTACCGCGGACGGTGGTCTTTCTTCTTCTCTTTACCCGGGGTTCCGCTGCGCTGCACCCCAGGCTAACAAATATTTCGCCACTACGTGGCTGAACCCAGGAGTTGCACTTGTCCCTTCACCGTTTCTCTGTTTCAATATTTCCCCGGCGAATCAACTCAGGAACCGGTTCTTCGTCTCATCTTCTCATTTTCTCCTTTTCGTCATTTCCCCGTTTCAATCTTCGAAATGCTTTGAGTTCCGATCGCCCCTTCTCCAAGTCCCTCAGTCCCCTAGTCTTCTTCCGTCATCTCCGTCGTCCCAGTCGTCCCAGTCGTCTCCGTCATTCCAATCACGGCTTTCCCGCAAGGGTATTGTAATTCGCTATCGCCTGATAGAGCTGTACCTTGTGGCTCTTTTTGTTGATATTTGCCTGTGTCACAGCATTCAGGTCAACGATGTAATCAGCCGAAGTGATGGTGCCGTTCTCCAGCTGAGATGCCGAATGTTTGGCAATGCTTTCCCTAAGCAATACCAACTCTTCATCAGCCTTCAGAAGCTGTTCGGCTTTTTTAATGGTCTCGTTGGCCCTGAAAAGTGCGATGGAGAGATTCTGGTCAAAAACCGCTCGTTGACTCCCGATCATCTGTTTCTGAACTTCCAGTATTTCACGGCTTCTACCGGTCTGTTTCCAGTCCAGGATGTTCCAGGAAACACCCAATCCAACCAGGTAATAAGGGTCAAAAGTGTTTTTCAACATGTTGAGACCCGGGCGACCGTATCCAGCCTGACCGAACCCAAATATTTTAGGATTTCTTGTTTTCTGAAGCAGCTGGGAATTCTGATCAATCTTATTTCCTAGTAGATCGAAGTATTTCAGTTCCGGGCGGGTAATCAAATCACTTTTCTTAATGACAACAGGTTCAGCCAGAATAGTATTTCCGTCAAACGCCTGATTGGTTAAAATACCCAACACCCCCAGTCCGGAAATTCTTTCCGACTCAATCTCACCGATCTGCTGGTCTGTCAGCAGCCTTTCTGCTTTCAACAGCTCAAGGTCCCGGTAGGTAACAGTTCCGTTTTTATAACCCGATTCCACTACCTTGATCCGCTCGTCCAGCACCGATTGTTTCAGTTTCATCACGGATTCGTTCTCCGTCATCAGCAAAACTGCAAAATAGATCTGATTGACCTTTTCGTTCAGGGCATACAGCTCCACCTCAAGATTCTGCCGGTCGGCTGCCAAACCTGATTTTTCTGCCAGACTGTTTGCATTGGTGGCACCTCTATCGTAAATGGTCTGCTTCAGGTCGAGGTAGACTTTGTACTGATCCTTCGATGGCGAAGGGATATTCACACCAGGAATAGGAACACTCACCTTGGTCACTTCACTCTGGTAGGTGGCCTGACCGTTCAAATTAAGCTGAGGATTCCAGACTGTTCCGAAATTTTTCAGCTTTAGATCTGTAATCTGCTTTTGCCTGAGCGTATCTGAAAGCCTTGGATAATTTTCGCGGGCCAACCGGTAGCACATTTCCAGATTTATAGAACTTACCTGCCCATATCCGGTCATTGCGCAGAATAACAATAAAAAAATCAATGTTCTCTTCATTCTAGTCTTAAATATTGAGTAATTTTTTAACTCGTAATTCCTTGTACTACAAAGCCTATTCCCCGAATTTCAACTCTCCACTCCCATAGCTTGCTTGACAAATGAATTGACTACCGCCTTCCGCTCCTTTAAAAACTGATCATATTTTACAGGATCATTTCTGAACAGTTTTCTTTGAAACAATGGCCTGCCGATGTAAGGCATCACAATCATTCCTATCATGTTGGCAAATAAATGTGGAAAAGAAATCGGCCGGATGTTACCCATGGCTACCTCTTTTTCAATCAACGCTTCAACCACACTGAAATCAAGCCCCTGATCAGACATGAATCTGGAAAGCTGCTCCGGATCACGGTTGATCTCCCTGATGACAAACTGAGGCAAAAAGGGATGTTCCGACAAATAGGTGTCATATTGGGTAATAATGGCTTCAATCTTGACGAGAAATAGGGCTTCTCCTTTAAAAATAGCGATCAGGCCGGGTATTAGCTGACTCAGAATCCCGTAAAAGACCTCATTGAAAAGTTGTTCCTTGGTGTGAAAATAGTAATGCAACAGGGCTTTGTTGATACCTGCTTCATCGGCAATCTCCTGCATTCTTGCGCCATCCATTCCTTTCCGGATGAAAACCTGCTGGGCAGCCTGAATGATCTTCTCCTTGGTACTGTCTGAACCCATATTCAGAATTACTTTTTGCAAATTTAACCATTTAGTTTAACCAAATGGTTAAATTTGCAAAAATATTTTCCACTTAGCTACATTTTTTCAAAATTTTCGATTGTACTGTTGTATAATGTCGTATTTCACGATTCAACTTGTCAGAATTTTCATAATAAACTTGAGATTGCTTCACGCTTCGTCCCTCGCGTTACCAATGACGATATGTTGTTGATATTGAGAGGTGAGCGGAGAGAAGAAAGGCGGGAACATCAGTTTCTGAAATAAGTAGAGCGCTTCCCGCCATCCTTCTCTCCGCTCACCTCAACACCCTGATTTTGATTCGTCATTGCGATCCGCCGGCTGGCGGAGAAGCAATCTGTTCCCACTTGCAGAAACATAATCTTAACTAAACGACACCAACTGACAATTTTAAATTACTTGCTGTATCTTTGGAGAGTATAAATCATAAAGGCGTACAAAATACCTTACAATTTACTTGATTGGATGGAACCTAAAAAACAACTAATCGGTCTTACGGATTCTCAGATTGCCGAAAGCAAGAGAATTCATGGAGCCAACGTGCTGACTCCCCCAAAAAGGGATTCGGTCTGGAAGCTGTTCATTGAAAAATTTGAAGATCCAATTATCCGGATATTGTTGATTGCCGCATTTCTCTCGCTGGGAATCTCCTTCGTTCACAAGGAATTTGCCGAGACAATCGGTATCTTTTTCGCTATTTTTCTGGCAACCGGAGTGGCATTCTGGTTCGAACTGGATGCCAACAAGAAATTTGACCTGCTCAACAAAATCAATGACGAGACACTCGTGAAGGTGATCCGGAATGGCAATATCTGTGAAGTACCCAAATCGGCTATCGTTGTAGGGGACCTCGTTCTCCTCAACACCGGTGATGAAGTGCCCGCAGATGGCAGGTTGTTGGAGGCTGTTTCGCTTCAAATCAATGAGTCGTCCCTAACGGGGGAACCTGTGATCAATAAAACCACCCACGAATCGGATTTTGACGAAGAGGCGACCTATCCCTCTAACATGGTCTACCGTGGCACCTCCGTGGTAGATGGTCATGCCACGGTTGGGATTACCGAAGTCGGCGACCAGACCGAATATGGCAAAGTTGCCCGCGAGGCGACCAAAATGAGCGGAGAAGAGACGCCGTTGAACAAACAACTCGACAGTCTTGCAAAATTGATTGGGGTAATCGGCTTCTTGCTGGCTATTTTGACCTTCCTGGTCTTATTTATCAAAGGAATTCACACTGGCGATACGCAATTTACAAACATTCAAAAGTTTTCTACTTCCCTGGTGATCCTATCTATTATGGTGGCCTTGGTCAAAGTTTGGGTTCCGATCGTCTACGATGGTATCGCCCTATTCAAAAAATATCCTAAAATCCCGGAATCGATAGAAGAGGGTGGTTGGATCAGATGGATTCTGACTGGATTTGCCACCTTTTTGTTGCTGGCAGGGATCGTCTATCCTATTGGCATCAACCTCACTTCACCCGAAGCATGGGTCAATCTGATTACTGCCGGCAAAATCCTCTCCTATTTCATGGTCTCCGTTACCTTGATTGTTGTTGCAGTGCCTGAAGGATTACCCATGAGTGTGACCCTTAGCCTGGCATTGAGCATGCGGCGCATGCTGCAGTCGAACAACCTGGTACGGAAGATGCACGCCTGCGAGACCATGGGAGCCACCACTGTTATCTGCACAGACAAAACCGGCACGCTTACGCAGAACAAGATGAAGGTTTACCGGACCAACTTTTTTGCACTCGCGGATCAAACCTTGTCCAATAACGAAATAAGCGACCAAATACGGATTGCCATTGCTGTGAATTCTACCGCCTATCTCGATTTTACCGATCCTGAGAACGTCAGTTCAATAGGTAATCCGACAGAAGCCGCACTTCTTTTCTGGTTGCACGACCAGGGCATCAATTACCTTGAAGTCAGAAATGAGGCGACCGTGGTTGAGCAACTCACCTTTTCGACTGAACGAAAATACATGGGTACCATCATCGAATCAGCGGAAGGGAAAAAGATTCTGTTCGTCAAAGGTGCGCCCGAAATCGTGTTGAACCTCTGCCAGTCTGTCCGCTTACAAGACAAAAATGTACCGGTTACTGACTACAAGAATGAGATCGAAAGCCTGTTGACCGGCTACCAGGGTCAGGCTATGCGGACGCTTGGGTTTGCCTATGAGGTCATTGAGGATGACCGCGAACGCATTGTCAACGGAAAGGTGGAAGTTTCCAACCTGCAATTTATTGGCATTGCAGCCATCTCTGATCCGGTCAGGGAGGATGTTCCCGACGCCGTGGCAGAGTGCCTGAATGCAGGAATTGACGTCAAGATTGTTACCGGTGATACTCCGGGTACAGCCCGTGAAATCGGCCGTCAGATTGGGATCTGGAAAGATGGGGTTGGCGAAGAACAGCTGATCACAGGCGTGGAATTTGCCGCTTTGTCGGATGAAGCGGCTACCCAGCGTATCCGGAAGTTGACGATCATGTGCCGCGCCCGCCCCACTGACAAACAGCGGCTCGTTCAACTGTTGCAACGGGCCGGATCGGTCGTTGCTGTAACCGGCGACGGCACCAACGACGCCCCGGCCCTGAACTTCGCCCATGTCGGATTATCAATGGGCTCTGGCACTTCCGTGGCCAAAGAGGCCAGCGACATTACCCTGCTCGACGACTCCTTCAAAAGCATTGCCACTGCCGTGATGTGGGGACGATCGTTGTACCAGAACATTCAACGGTTTATACTCTTTCAGCTCACCATCAATGTGACGGCGCTGGTGATTGTCTTTCTGGGATCCATCTTTGGCCGCGAAATGCCACTGACGGTCACCCAGATGCTTTGGGTGAACCTTATCATGGATACCTTTGCCGCAGCCGCCCTGGCCTCCCTGCCGCCCAACAAAAAGGTGATGCAACACAAACCGCGCAGAAATGAAGATTTTATCATCACCAGGCAGATGAGACTTTTTATCCTTTCTGTAGCCGCCATTTTTGTGGTTTTTCTGCTCTGGTTGCTTTACTATTTAACGGATCCAACCTTAGGCATTTCCCGTGAGAACCTATCCAAATTTTTCTCCATTTTTGTCCTGCTGCAATTTTGGAATCTTTTCAACGCCAAGGCATTCGCTTCTGGCCATTCAGCCTTTCACCAACTGCACAAAAGCATAGGCTTCATCATCACGGCAGTGCTGATTTTAACCGGTCAGATACTGATCGTCACATTTGGTGGTGATGTTTTCAGGACTGTTCCATTGCCATTGAAAGATTGGATAGTCATTGTAGGAGCCACATCTGTTGTACTTTGGATAGGAGAGGTTGGAAGGCTATTTGCCAAACTTACCAGGAAGAGGAGCTGAAGGAAGAAAGGCTACTGTCCGTTGTATGTGAATTATGTAAGACATATCCTGAATTGTGTAATATTCTCCGGATACCAGGGAACTATTTTTACATCGACATAATGTAAACAATAAAATATTACACAATGCAAAAAATATATACAAGTAGAAAGGCTATTCTATATTTCTTTCTGTTTTTTACACTATTAACTGTAGCTGGTTGCAGAAAAGAGATCGTTGTCGTTGTAGAAACAGGAGATCTGGTGGTTAATGCAAGGGATGGCGCCGGAGCATCTTTGGTGGGTCATACCGTTTATCTTTACAACAATCAGGCAGACTTTAACAACAATCTTTATTCTCAAACCAGAATTACGGACAATAGTGGACAAGTCGTATTTCTAAACTTATATCCCGGTATTTATTACGCAGACTGCGATTTCACCGGCATGTTGGGTCAAACAATCATAATTTCCGGAAGTGGATCCGTCTCTGCAGGATATGAAACGACAATTACCATAAGGCCTTAGTTGTGGCGAACAAACAGATCACTATATAAGAAATGTGAAAATTATGCGGGTCTCTGAGCTTTGTCGGAAGGTTATCAGCTTCAACATGTCAAATTATTCCTTTCCCTTTGTGTAACTCCGTGCTGCTCTGTGTATCTCTGTGTGACAAGAATGATTGCGTGAATCAAGCTAAATGTATTCGAAAATCCAAAATCCAAAATTCTTTGTTCCTATCGAAATGTCTATATTTGCCGCATGAATTTTAAGCTAAAATCCTTTTCTGTTTCATTGCTGTTGCTGGGATGGCTGATTACAAACGGCCAACAGATGGGTGGTATGAACCGGGGTATGGGCGGACAGCGTTCCTCTTCCGGGGGGCAAAGATCGCAAAAGGGGGCCAAAATATCAAAAGGAGTCAAAGATTCCATTGTTTTTAAAATGCACGAATACCTTCTGATTGAAGATCTTACCCGGATCAAAGAGGTAAAAGTAGATACTTCCATCACCGATTTTCATGTTTACAACCCCATTTACAAAAATTCACTGTCTGTCCAAAACCTTGGAAACGTAGGGGCCTCTTACCAATCAGCGGATTTTTTTCAAAGAAGGAGCCCGGAAAAAGAGTTCCTTTTCCAGCGAAACTATTTCGATTACGGCTCTTGGCCTGGTGGCATCAAATTTTACAACGTCACGAAACCTTATACACTGCTCACGTATGGTCAATGGTTTGCCAATAAGCCCAAAGGAGAAACGATCCTTAAAGTGCTGCACACAGAGAATATCAACAAAAACATCAATTTTGGATTCTATTACAACTCCATTGGCTCACAGGGCAAATACCTCAACCAGGAGGCGAAAGACCGTAGTGTCGGATTCTTCTCCAGCGGTAATTTTGACCGGTACGATTATTGGTTCTCCGTTGGAAAAAACAGATTTGAAAACCAGGAAAACGGTGGACTGCCGAATCCAAAAGATATCGAGAATCCGGATATCAAACCCGAAAACATTACAGTTTGGCTCACCGATGTCAAATCAATCAACAACAATATTTTTGGAACGCTTACCCACCAGTTCAAAATAGGAACCTGGAAAGAGGTGAAAGATGAGAAGAAAAAGGAGATTTACAATGTGTTCATCCCCAGGGTAGCCCTGACCCATGTGCTGGATATTGAAAAATCTACCCGTCTATACACTGAAGCGGAACCCAATCCGTCTTACACCTACACAACAGATCAGGGCACCGTCTATTTCTACGGTAAAGACAATGTGCCCTATATCAATAAGGTAACCGGAACGGCTACTTCTCCGGGCACAATTGACAGGTCCGGGCAGACGACCGTTTCAAACCGCTTTGTGCTTAAATTCATGGAGGCCCCGGATCGCAAATATACTTTTGGCAAACAGGTTTTTATTTCCAACGACCTGGTCAACCTTTTATTTCCGCAACAAGAGCTCGTGGCTGACAGTGTTGGTGTGATGCATCCCCCATTGGGACTAACACAGTCGCGCAACTACTCCAACACATACATCGGAGGGTCAGCTTTCCGTACCGATGGCCGGTTCTGGAGTTGGACCGTAGCCGGAAAGTCATACATTCAGGGACGTAACGCCTTGGATTACGACCTCTCCGGTTCCATAGAAAAGCCGCTAAGGACAAAAAAAGACACCTCCTTTATCAGGATTTTTGCCAATATGACGAACCGGACCCCCAACTATTTTTTAGAGCATTATTACTCAAATCATTACAAATGGGAGAATGCATTTGACAAGACTTATACCCTGAGGGTTGGGGCCAATTTGGACAAACCGGGATGGCGTCTTAAGGCAGCGGTCAATTACAGCATCATCAACAAATTCATCTTCTTCAATGAAAAAGCGTTGCCGGAGCAGGCAAAATCCGAATTCTCGGTAGCCTCGGCCATGGTGAACAAAGATTTTAAATTCGGCGGTCTGAATATTCGGAACTGGGTAGTGCTGCAGCACACAACAACGGATTTGTACCTTGCCTTGCCTGAGGTCTCTGTTCGAAATTCGACCTATTACGAAGGCATGTATGCAAAAGTACTGCACTTTCAATTTGGCCTGGACACCCGATATGAGACTTCCTATTATGCAGATCAGTATGCCCCGGCAACAGGTATGTTTTATCGTCAAACCAAAGATAAAATTGGGGATTATGCCTGGATTGACGCATTTATCAACCTAAAAATCAAGCGGACAGCCTTCTATCTGAAATACACAAACCTTGCCACGCAGTATGTTAAGGGAGGCTATTTCACATCACCAAGTTACCCCGCACCCGTATCTACCTTGCTGTTCGGACTCACATGGTCATTTTACAATTGAACATCATCTAAGAAAATATCCACCAATTCGGCCAGCATCATGGCTGTTGCACCCCAGATAAAACAACCATTGATTTCGTATCCAGGTACTTTGATTCGACCTGTTCGGGTATCCATCTCCCTTTCACACCTGCTCATTGAATTAGCCAAATCTTCAAGGGAGATAAAAATAATCTCATCCACTTCGGAAGAGACGACTGCCGCTTCGGGAAATTCATTCAACCAACCCACAACAGGAGTGATCAGGAAATCACTGATCTGTACGTAAACATCACTCATAAATCCAAGTATTTCAACAGCATTGGCCTCAATACCAATCTCCTCCTGAGCTTCCCTTAAGGCTGTATGAACGAGGTCGCTATCCTCCTTTTCCCTTTTCCCGCCTGGAAACGCAATCTGGCCGGCATGATTTTTCATCGTGGAAGGTCTTTTGATCAGGCAAATGTGTATCCTGTCTTTTAACGGGAAAAGAAGAATCAGAACAGCGCTTTCATGGTAGTTTATCTGATCGGAAGGCAACATCAGTGCCCTTCCGGGAGGAAGCATTTTTACATGTGAGACACTCCCCGGCAACAGCAATTCCAACCGCTTCTTAACTTTTTTGATCCAGATGTCAGGCGATAGGTTCGAGTCCATCGGTCGGTATAGTATTCTTAATTTTGTATTGCGTCTATATAATTAACAATGGAAAATTGATAATTGACAATTAAGGAATCACTAAGTGCATTTTCAATTTTCAATTGATCAGTAATCCATTCTGGAACGGATATCCCTCACATTTAATTGAAGATAAGTCTTGTCGCGGTACTGGTTTTCGGTAACGGAATAGCAGATATCGAAAGGAAGTGACTGCTTGATCATATCGAAATGGTTGGACAACGAAAATCCGATTCCGGAAAACCGCGATGAAGAACGGTTGGCCTCCATCAGGTCCAGTTTTACATGGTCATTATTTTTCCCAACCAGCTTACTGGTACCATAATCCATCACATCTTCGGTAAGAAAAACCGGGGTCATGTTGTGAGGGCCAAATGGTTCAAACTGCTTCAACAGCCTTATAAATTTTGGTGTTAGGTCAGACAGTGAAATCTTGGCATCCAGATCAATGGTCTGCTGCATCTGATCAAAAGAGATTGAATCCCTAACCACCTGCTCAAACCTTCTGGAGAACTCGGCCACGTTTTCGAGTTTCATGGAAAGACCGGCAGCATACATGTGCCCGCCATATGATTCCAGCAAATCGGCACATTGGCCGATTGCTTCGTACAAATCAAACTCTCCGACAGATCGGGCCGATCCTGTTGCAATGCCATTGGATTCGGTCAACACAACAGTTGGCCGGTAATAATACTCTGTTAGTCTGGATGCTACAATACCCACTACTCCCTTGTGCCAGTCGCGGTTGTAAATGACAGTCGATTTACGCCCCTCATAAAACTGGCTTTGCGAGATCATCTCAAGGGCCTCCTGGGTAATGTCGCGATCGAGTGTCTTGCGAATTTCATTGTAGGCATTAATCTCAATACCAAGCTCTTCCAGCTCTGCACTGTCTTCCGCCAATAAAATCCGTACTGATTTTTTGCCATGTTCGATCCGTCCTGATGCATTTAAACGCGGCCCTATTTTAAATACAATATCCTGTACCTTAATCTCGCCGATAATTCCCGAATAGACAATCAAGGTTTTAAGCCCGGTAGATGGATTGGAGTTTAGTTTCTGAAGCCCAAAATAGGCAAGTACCCGGTTCTCCCCGGTTAACGGAACGATATCGGAAGCAATACTGACAACCACCAGGTCAAGCAAGTCGTAGGCAATATCCTGGGGAAGGTCGTGCTTCATGCAATAGGCCTGAATGAGCTTAAACCCTACTCCACATCCTGATAGTTCTTTGTATGGATAATTGCATCCTGGTTGTTTGGGATCAAGCACGGCAACTGCATCTGGAACCTTGTCATCCGGATTGTGATGATCACATATAATGAAGTCGATACCGAGTTCTTTGGCGTACGCAATCTTTTCGACCGCTTTGATACCACAGTCCAGGACGACAATCAAAGAGATATTTTTGGACGCGGCATAATCAATCCCTATAAAGGATATCCCATACCCCTCCATGTAGCGATCGGGGACATAATATTCGAGATCAGTGATCCTCCTTGATAAGAAGGTGTACATCAATGCCACTGAGGTAGTGCCATCTACATCATAATCACCGTAAACCATTACCTTTTCTTTGTTCCCGATGGCCCTTTCCAGCCTGTCAACTGCCTTGTCCATGTCCTTCATTAAAAATGGATCATGAAGATCGGTAAGCTTAGGCCGAAAAAATGTTTTGGCTGCGGCAAAAGTCTTTATCCCACGCTGGACCAACAGATTGGCAATGGCCATGTCTACGTTCAACGCGGCCGAAAGTTGCTTGATATCGTTAATATCAGCTTGTTCCTTCAGTTTCCAGATTTTTTGCATCTCGCTCTTTTCGCCCGGCAGGTTTAATGAATAATTTCCCAAATATACCTTTTTGGCGCTTAGCGACCAAGATAAAAAAAAGGATATCTTTTCTTATCTTTGCACCTGATTTTTCCATAAAAAATAGGATCATTATTCAAAGATGAGCAATTTAGATTTAAGTGAGCAGGAGATAATACGACGAAATTCTTTACAGAAACTCCGGGAATTAGGGATAAACCCCTACCCTGCAAACGAGTTCAAGATCAATACTTCCACCAAACAAATATTAGAACAGTACGATCCTGATAAGGACAATTTTCGGGATGTTACCATTGCCGGAAGGCTGATGAACCAGCGAATCATGGGGAAGGCCTCCTTTGCCGAACTTCAGGATGAAAGTGGTAAAATTCAACTTTATATTAACAGGGACGAAATCTGTCCCGGGGAGGACAAAAGCCTCTACAACGATGTTTTCAAGAAATTACTGGATATTGGTGATATCATTGGTGTTACCGGATATGTATTTATTACCCAGATGGGTGAAACTTCCGTCCATGTAAAGACCCTTACGTTGCTGAGTAAATCGTTGCGTCCATTACCCGTTGTGAAAGAGAAAGATGGTGCCCTGTTCGATGCCTTCACGGATCCCGAGCAACGGTACCGCCAGCGCTACCTCGACCTGATCGTTAATCCTCAGGTACGGGAGGTTTTTGTCAAACGCACCCGGATCATCAACAACATGCGGGAGTTTTTCAACCAAAAAGGATACCTTGAGGTCGAGACGCCAATTTTGCAGCCTATTCCGGGTGGAGCAGCCGCTCGACCTTTCATTACACACCACAATGCCCTCAACATTCCGCTCTACCTGAGAATTGCCAACGAATTGTACCTGAAACGACTTATTGTAGGCGGTTTTGAAGGGGTATATGAGTTTGCGAAAGACTTCAGGAACGAAGGGATGGACCGCACCCATAATCCGGAATTTACCGTTATGGAGATCTATGTGGCCTACAAAGACTACAATTGGATGATGTCGATGACCGAAGAGATGATAGAACGCATTGCCCTGACCCTCCATGGTACCACAGCAGTTACAGTCGGCGACAAGGTAATCGACTTCAAACGGCCTTTCAAGAGAATTACGATGACCGATTCCATCAAGGAATTTACGGGGATTGATATTCTTGGGATGGATGAGACTGCGCTAAGGGATACCTGCAAGAAAATTGGCGTCGAAGTAGACGAAACGATGGGCAAAGGAAAAATAATTGACGAAATATTTGGTGAAAAGTGCGAAGGTCACTACATTCAGCCCACCTTTATTCTTGATTATCCGGTAGAGATGTCACCATTGTGTAAAAAACACCGTGATAATCCTGATCTGACTGAACGATTTGAACTTATGGTCAACGGGAAAGAGCTATGCAACGCCTATTCGGAACTGAACGACCCGATCGACCAGCTGGGCAGATTTCAGGATCAGCTGAAATTATCAGAGAAAGGCGACAATGAAGCGATGTTTATAGACATGGATTATGTCAGATCGCTTGAATACGGTATGCCTCCCACTTCCGGCATGGGGATTGGGATCGACAGATTGGCGATGCTGATGACCAATTCATCCTCCATTCAGGATGTATTGTTGTTTCCTCAGATGAAACCTGAAAAAAGAGCTGAGGAAGACAGTGCAGAAATGTTCGAAGCCCTGGGAATACCCTCAGTCTGGGTAGAGGTACTTCGAAAAATGAACTTCAGGAAGATTGCACAATTGAAAGAGGTGAAAGCCTCAAAATTGTTCAACGATCTTTGCGGTTTCAACAAGAAAAACCAGCTCGGTCTCCCTAACCCGGGCATGGATGAGGTGACGAAGTGGTTAAACTAATATTTCACACCAATGACGGAAATCAGTGAAA
>JALNYZ010000045.1 GCA_023229575.1 Prolixibacteraceae bacterium | reverse complement strand
GGCACAGAACTGACCTATACCATGAACACTTTCCTTCCTTTTGAAGGGCAATTGATTTGTTTTTCGGGCGAAAATGGCAGGTTGGAAGTCCGTCATAATAACCAGCAACCCTGGAAAGTGGAAGGCAGATCAGAATTTCGGCTCACCAAGGACATGGAAACGACCAAATTTTGGACTTTGGAAGCTTCTCCCGGAGGGCACGGAGGTGCAGATGAACGTCTTAAAGATTCCATTTTCCTTCCTGAAACGCCTGACCCACTTGGAAGTAAGGCTGGCAGCCGTGCCGGGATCATGTCGAGCCTGATCGGGATTGCGGCGCGACAATCGATACAGACTGGCCAGAAAATAAAAATTGCTGACCTGGTTACTTTTCCCAGTGAATGGAAAGGATAGAAAATTACAACTGGTAAAAATCCAAATTAAAAACTTAATATAATTTATCCTGTAAATTGCCCCTGTTGCTCAGTTTTGCGACGAGTTTTAAATGTCAACCGAAGAAAAAATAATATTTAAACTAAATTAATTATTAGTATGAAAAACAGATTGTATCGTATTCTTATCTTATTACTTGCTTCATTTTCCAGTGTAATCACATTCTCAGCTTTCACAAGCTGCACAAGTACTACGGCCACCAAGCCGGAGATCGTAAGCGTTGTCTCTTTTGCCATCACCCCGACTACCGCGAAAATTAGCTGGACGCTCAACGTTCCAGCCACAGGCCAGATTGAATTCGGACCGACGACGGAATACGGACAGATGGGGAAGAAGGAAGCCTCATTTATCCATACCTCTCACGAGCAAACACTCAAAGGTCTGACTCCAGGTATGCTTTACCATTACCGGGTCCACTCATTGAACCAGGCAGGGGCAAAAGCAGTCTCTGATGATTTTACTTTCACCACTCTCCCTGACCTTACATTGACTCCAGGCGCCACAACTCCTGCAATCGTAAGTGTTGTCTCTTATGCCATCACCCAGACCACCGCTAAAGTTAGCTGGACGCTGAATGTTCCTGCAACAGGCCAGATTGAATTCGGACCAACGACGGAATATGGACAGATGGGGAAGAAGGAAGCCTCATTTATCAACACCTCGCACGAACAAATGCTCAAAGGGTTAACTCCGGGCACCCTTTACCACTACCGGGTCCACTCATTGAACCAGGCCGGGGCAGAAACAGTTTCGGGTGATTTCACTTTCAGGACTCTTTCAGTTGAATAATCAATTGAAATTACAGTAACAAACAATCCCGGGAGAAGTAATCCGAGAAATAAAAAAACAAAAAAACTTTACTCGATGAATTACAAACGGTTATAAATAATCACTGACAAACCGACATTGAATTATATATACATGAAAAAGATACAACACAGACAGGAGTGGGTACGCAAAACCCTTATGGAAGCAGTGGGGCCTCTCCCCGAAAAAACGCCTTTAAATGCCCGGATTACAAAAACGATTGAAAAGGATTCGTATGTGGTCCGGAATATTGTATACGAATCACAGCCCGGTTTGTATGTAACGGCGGCCATGTTCCTGCCGGGACTACCGAAAAATTATCGGACAGTTTGAAATGGTGGATCAATCCATAAAATGACAACCATCTTTGGGTCAGTAGATTTCAGGATATTGATCCCAGCTTCCTTTGTTTGGCCTGATTCGGGGGCTAAACGACATTGATTAGGTAATTGTAATTTAATTTCAGCAAGCTGTTGTCACAAATCACACTTAAATATATTGACATGAACGCTTCCATTTTACGAATTCGGTTTTTCCTGGCATTTATCTGTTTAGCGAGCTTTGCCGATGCCCAAACGCTGCCCGGTTCTGCTTTTAGCTTTGATACGGGCAAATGGTGGAGTGACACTGATGCTCAAAAGATGGACAAGGGCGATTTGAGCAGTATTTTAAGCCAGTTCGATATGTTCCACCATGACTTTTTGAAAGAGACAGACTTACAGTTCCGGTATAACAATTACTATGTGGGCAATGGTCAGTTGGGCATGTTTGTAGATGCTCTTGGAGCCCAAACACTACCGTTCAAAATAGACTCGACTAATCACCGTTACCCCAAAAAGAAGGACAGGGATGCGATTGATGTTACCATTGGCAAACACAAAAGCGACGAATTAAAATCGGATTTTTACCATTATAGCGCCAACCAGCATCCAACCATTAATTACAATGAGAGTTGGGTCAAAAGTCGATGGGAGGAACACGGGAACGAATACGGACGGGGCCATTTAAGTATCCGCAACTCTATTTTTCCTACTATTGACAATGTTTTTGAGGCAAATAATACCGCCATTACCAATTACAATCAACGCATGGATTTATGGGACAATTCCTGTATAACCGAATTTTCGTATAAGCAGCAACTTCAGGTGCAAATTACAAGCTATACCCATTGGGCCAATAACCGGGTTGCTGTTTTTCATTACAACATAAAAAATATATCTGCGATGCCGGTAAATGCCGGTTGTGTTGCCGAGCCTATTGTATCGTATCATGGACAGAGGTTCAACTTCAGCAAGGCCGGGCAAGGTTTAAGTTTGCATTTAAAAGAAGACTGGCTGTTGCATGAACTATCGGTTTACCTTAGAATTTCAGGTATCCGCACGTATACAGTTAAGGAAACAGGTAAGATCTATATAAATTCGCCTTTAAAACCGGGAGATTCATCCTCTTTTACGATATATCAGGGAATTATTACCTCAAAAAATGCGAATAACCCGGTACTTGCCAATACCAAAGAAATTGACCGATTGGCCAAAACGGATTACGATAAAGTTTTCAAGGATCATTGCAACAGCGTTCACGAATTCTGGAACCGCTCTTATGTGCTGCTGCCCTGGAAAGATTTATGCAAGTTGTATTACCGTTCGGCCATGATTATAGCCGGAAACCTTAGGTATGGTGATTATTACCCCTGTGTGTCGATGTTGACAAGTAGTTCATATACCGGCTTTGGTTGGGGGATGGACAATGTCCCTGTATACGATTTTTTGATGCAAACCGGCCGTGCAGATTATGTATTAAACGTTTTTAAGCATTTTCGTGAAACCATGCCTGCCGATCCTGAAAACTTTGGGAACCAGTTAAACTATTCGTTTGGCCCTAATCCATGGGGTACCATGGTATGTAGTTCATCGGGCAATTATGCCTACCTGATGCACCAGTACTTCAGCGTAACCGGGGATACAACTTTTCTCAACAACATATTGTACCCTCAACTCAAATCGTTTTGTAATTTTTGGGCCGGGTATGCAAACGATACAGGTGGTTCTTTCGGTTTTTGGACAAGAGAAAAATACAATAACAAGATCTGGGAAGTACACACGTACGATGAAAATGTTTTTAGATATGGCAAAAACTACAATTGGGGCGAAAGTGATCACGTTTTCGATGTCGTAGCGCCTGCCAAATGGACACTGGAAACCACATCCGCTTTGGCAAAAAAGCGAAATATTGACGCCCCCTTAAGGGTAAAATGGGATGACTGTAATACCCGGTTAATGCTTCCTCAAACCGATTCGGTTTACTTAACCTACCGGAACCGCACCGATTCGCTTCAATATAACCCTGATCCATTTCCAAAACGTCAGGTGATGGCATGTGCTCAATTTAATTGCGTTTATCCAACATCTCTTGGCAATATAGATACATCCAAGCTCTTAAATACCTATCGGATAATCAGGGATAAAAACCTGCTTTGGATGAACTTTAATTACAACCTGCAATTATACGATGTTGCTGCACGGCTCAAAATTCCCGCAGAATTGGAACGGCTTTTAACAAAAAGCGCATTAAATATCAGGAACAGGCTTGATACTGCCGAGTACAATACTTTTAGCGAATCGGGACAGGGAAAGGGCGCCGGGTACTTCATTATGCCCTATGGAATGTTAAATGTCAGTGTAAACGAAATGCTGCTTCAGTCGTTCAACGATACACTTCAGGTGTTCCCATGCGTAATGCCCATGTTTACTCAAAAACCTTTGCTTTTCAGAAATCTTCGGGCAAATAAAGGCTTTAGTGTATCCGCAACCTGGAATAATGGGAAAACACAAAGCATAGAGATAAAATCCAGGAATGGGAACATTTGCACATTAAAAATTCCTCAAGACTGGATGTACATTAATGTATTCGATGCATACGATGGAATGCAAAAAGTTGAAATAAAAACAGAAAAGTCGGGCAAAAACATTTCGTTTGCCACGCAGGCTGGACGAACATATAAAATATTGGAAGAATAGTACCTAATCCTAAAAATATCATTAGAAAAACTACTTTGATTCGAAAGTCAAAGTGAGCAACCATGCCGTTAATGGCAGAAGTTCAAAAGTTTCATTGACGAAACTCATGGAAAGTATCCTGATTCATTGCGTGAAGTCGCTAAAATGAAAATTCTCCGGGTACGACATGTTCATTAAAACCTAAATATCACTTTTTTAAACCGTTTCAAAAATATTTTCGAAAGATATTGAATATGTTAGGAATATTTATATATTTGAGGTAACAATTATATGGATATGTACGTATAAGTATGCAAACATTGACTATACTTGTAATGACTGATTTTTAAACTAAATTATTTAGCATTATGAAAAAAAAGATGTATCTTATTTTGATTGTGCTGTTTACCACCTGTGCCAGTGTAATGGCACAGGTGAAAGTAAATGGTACCATTACCGATCCTGACGGAAACGGTATTCCAGGTGTAACTATTGTCCAGAAAGGCACAACGAATGGAACAACAAGTAATACGGATGGAAAATACTTTGTTAATGTGAGTTCTTCAAATGCAACATTAATTTTTTCATTTATTGGGATGAAACCTGTAGAAGAAGTTGTTAATGGAAGGACGATTATCCATGTGAAAATGGAATCCGTAAATGTCGGAATAGATGAAGTTGTAGTAACAGCTTTAGGTATTACGAGGCAAAGTAAGGCCCTTACGTATGCCGCCCAGAATGTGAAGACAGATGCGCTTGCTGAGGCAAGAAGTCTGAATGTCATTTCCGGTCTAAGCGGAAAGATTGCCGGACTTTCAATTACACCATCAAGTACAGGGGTTGGCGCTGAAGCTAAAGTCCTCTTAAGGGGTACCCGTTCAATAGCCGGAAGCAGCGAGCCACTTTATGTAGTCGATGGAATTACACTTGCCGGGGGGATTTCAAATTTAAGCCCCGATGATATTGAGTCAATAACAGTATTAAAAGGCGCTAACTCGGCTGCTTTGTACGGGAGCAGGGCTAACAACGGCGCTATTATTATTACCACAAAATCGGGAGCGGGAGCCAAAGAAGGGGTAACCGTTAATGCCGGATTTACCTGGCAAGGTAGTTCCGCTATCTTGTTGGACCACTTGCAGAACACATATGGTCAGGGCGCAAAAGGCATATACGCCGCGGGATCAACATTTTCATGGGGACCGGAAATGACAGGGCAACAAGTTGCCCATTGGACAAATAACCCGGATAATGAGTTATACGGTAAAACTTATCCGTTTTCTCCTCAACCCGATAATGTGAAAGATTTTTTCCAGAGAGGAAACGAATATACTTCCAATATCCAGGTTGGTATAAATACAGCCAAAAGCAATGCAGCATTTTCTTATACAAACACAGACGCTTCTGGTATAGTTGCTACCAATAATCTAAAGGGCCACAACCTTGGTCTCAGATTTGGTTCAAAACTTTCTGAAAAATTAACTCTTGACTCAAAGGTAAATTTTATTATCCAGGATTTTGAAAATCAACTTCCTACAGGCGGTGCCTTTGCTTCGGAATACAATAATCCGATGAGATATCTATATATACTTCCAAGAAATATTCGCACACAGGATGTTAGTGAATATACGTTTCTCAATGCTGGCGGACAAAACAGGCAACATTTCTGGAAGCCGAATGATAATGGAACAGGAAACCCTTATTGGATATTAAATAATGTTCAAAACCCGGTAAAAAGACAGAGGGTACTGTCAATGGTAAGTTTGAAGTATGAGATTATAAAAGGTCTGTCGATTATGGCCCGGTCGGCAATGGATGCTGCGTTTGCACAGTCGGAGGAGAAGTTTCATAATGATACATACATTGATGCCCCTAAAGGAAAATATTCTAAAAGCAATTCTACTTCGAGAGAATGGAACAGTGACGTGCTTTTAAACTACCATAAGGTTATCTCTGATTTTACCCTTGATTTGAATGGTGGGGCAAACCACAAGGCATATGAATCTCAGAGTGTTGGCGGATCTGGAAATAATTTTTTTGTTGAGAACCTGTTTGCCCTGAGCAATACGGAGAATCCAAGGCCCAGCGAGGGCTTCTCAAAAAAAGTTGTAAATTCGGCTTATGGGTTTGCAGAGTTTTCATATAAGAACGCCCTGTTCCTGAACGTTACCGGAAGAAATGACTGGAGTTCTACCTTGCCTGCTGCAAACAGATCGTATTTTTACCCATCGGTTGGTTTAACCGCGATAGTTAGCGACCTGATTAAATTTCCTTCGGTTTTCACCCATGTTAAGCTAAGGGGCTCTTTTGCCGAGGTAGGTAATGACACAAATCCATATAGTCTTGACAGGTCGGCACAAGTCTTAACCGGTGGGCTTGTTTTACTTGGTACTACAATGCCAAATGCTAACCTGAAACCTGAAACGACCAGGTCTCTTGAAACCGGATTTGATCTGAGGATGGTCAACGACAGGATCAGGTTAAATTTTACCTACTACAAAACAAATACATTCGACCAGTTATTCCAGGTAGCGGTTCCTTCAACTTCAGGGGTAGGCGCTGTATTTATGAATGGTGCGGATGTCCAAAACAAAGGACTTGAGATTACACTTGGCGTGGGTGTAGTTTCCAAAAAAGACTTTTCATGGGATATTGATGTCAACTGGTCGAAAAACGATAGTAAAATTCTGGAACTTGCAGAAGGACTTAAGGAATTGGAAATGGGCGGTACCTGGATCAAGAGGTATAAATTAGTGGCAGGGCGCCCATTCGGCGACCAGTACACGAAAGGATGGCTCAGAAATGATAAAGGTGAGGTTATTATCCAGGCCAATGGCCTTCCGGCAATTACCCCCGGTTTTACTGTGAATGCTGCCAATTTCAATCCTGATTGGTTAGCGGGCGTTAGTAATTCTTTCAGGTATAAAAATTTCAACTTAAGCTTTCTTGTTGATATAAGACAGGGTGGAACATTCGTTTCATTTACCGAAGCTGTAACATCGGGAAGTGGTATCCAGGATTACACGACAATAGGCCGGGCGCCTGGCTCCTTACTTTTTGGCAGGGACGTTTTCAAAGGTGAAGTCGGTGTTAATGCTACAACCGTGGACGCTGTAACCACATACACCCCCAATAAGACTCCTACTGACGCTGAATCTTTCTGGAATAACATTGGAGGCAGGAATAACCCAACCGGGGAACCTTTTGTCAGGAGCGCTTCGAACATCCGTATGCGGGAAATGATTCTTGGATATGAGTTGCCAAAAAACCTGGTTGCTAAAACATTCCTATCCTCTGCCAGGATTTCTCTGGTCGGAAGAAATTTATTCTTTATTCAGAACAAGGGCAAGTATGCCGACCCTGAAGTTGTAAAGGGTACTAGTAATACTTTAGAAGGTGAAACTGAATTTGCCCTGCCTACTACACGTACCTACGGGGTATCCCTTAATTTTGGTTTTTAATTTATAACATATAAAAATTAAAGCAATGAAAAATATATTTAAACTGCTTACAATTCTTATAATAATTACTGTTTTAATCAGTAATTGCACTAAGAAATTTGATGAAATAAATACCAATCCCAAAACGCTGACTACTGCCAACCTTGACGCGTCAACTTATGGTTTTGTGATAAGAACAACTATCTACTTCCAAATGTGGTTGGGTAATCAATTGTCATTTCAGACCGGGAAAAATCTTTATTTGGATGTGTACGCGAACTATTTCGCTACAACAGCTCCAAACTTCCTTTCCGACAGGTATGTAATGGTTGGTGGCTGGTTAAGTGGCATTTTTAATAATTTTTACGTCAGGTCTGCCACTCACCTCAAATATGCTTTGGACTATGCAAAGGAAAATGATCTTGCAGTTGAGGAAGCAATGATGAAAATATGGAAGGTTTATTCCTACAATAGATATACTGACCTGGTAGGCCCTATGGTTTATTCTTCGTTTGGCAATATGGAAAAATCTGTTCCTTATGATAAACAGGAAGATATTTATACCAATTTCTTTAAATTACTGGATGAGGCCAATGCTGTATTAAAAGCAAATGCCGGGAAAACATCCGCAATATTTGCCACTTATGATCCTATTTATGCCGGGAAAGTTGATCTTTGGCAAAAATTTGGCAGCTCACTTCGGCTCAGGTTGGCTTTGAGGGTTAAATATGTAAAACCTGAATTGGCAAAAACCCAGGCTGAAAAGGCAATTGCTGAAGGGGTTATGACTTCAAATGCCGACAATGGATGGGTAAAAACAACTACCGATTGGTACAATACTTATACATTAATAACCCAATGGGGCGAGTTCCGGATGAGTGCAGATATGGAAAGTTTCCTTAAAGGTTATGCTGACCCACGGGTTAGTGCATACTTTTCAGAAGCGAAAGCTCCTGATCTTTCGGATGATCCTGCCGGCCTGGTATTTAAATTCGAAGGAATGAGAAACGGTCAGTCAAAAAATGACAGGAGCGCTTTTAACTTTAATAACATGAATTCAGATATGGCCGCACCTTACCTGAAAGCTGGAGATAAAGGTCCAAATATGTTTGTTATGAGAGCTTTTGAATGCTATTTCCTTAGGGCTGAAGGCGCACTTGAAGGTTGGAACATGGGTGGTACCACAGAATCTTTATATAAATCCGGAATAGAAACATCTCTTGCTGAGAATGGATTTGCAAATCTGAAAAATCTTAAAGGTGAAGTTTATTCAACAAGCACTTTAGTCCCCGCCAGTCCCGGTGCTGATGGTTCCGCTCCTACGGTTATCCAGGCGCCTGTATCTACTGTGCCGGTCGCATTTATGACAGGCGGTACCAAAGAACAAAAACTGGAACAGATCATTACCCAGAAATGGATCGGACTGTACCCCGACAGCGGGGAGGCTTATGCCGAGAGAAGAAGAACACGTTATCCAAAGTTGTTCGACCGCCTTGATAGCGAGAATCCTGATGTTCCTAAAACTTCAATTCCGGCAAGGCTGACTTATTGGTCCAATGAGTATAATACTAACAACGCGGAAGTTTTGAAAGCAATTACCATGCTGAATGCCGAAAGTAGCAATCCTCAGGGAGATAAGGCCAATACAAAACTTTGGTGGGATAAAAAGCCATAGATTCTCCTGAATTCACACTAATAATGGTATAATGAAAGCATTCGCAAGGGTGCTTTCATTATATTTTAATCTATGTACCAATTTTACCGAAAGCGAAGACGAGCCCGGAACAGAATTAAAGGCACAAAAATTAAACTCATTTTTTTACAATGCGCATTATAATTGCTCCCGATTCGTTTAAAGAATGTCTGACTGCCATACAGGTGGCTACCGCTATTTCAGAAGGAATCAGGCGTGTTGTTCCTGAAGCCGAAATTATTAGCATACCGGTTGCCGATGGCGGTGAAGGCACCGTTGAAGCAATTGTTGCCGCCACGGGTGGAAAGATGATTATTACTCCTTCAGTTGATGCGCTAAATCGCCCCGTCCTGTCATTCTTCGGTGTTTTGGGAGACGGCAAAACGGCCGTGATCGAGATGGCTTCCGCTTCCGGAATTGAAATGCTCACGCCGGAAGAGCGAAATCCATTCATTACGTCAACTTTTGGAACCGGATTGCTTATTAAAGCAGCAATTGAAGCTGGCTTTACGCAAATTATTCTTGCTATTGGCGGAAGCGCCACCAACGACGGAGGAGCTGGAATGGCACAGGCCCTTGGGTTCGGTCTTCTGGATAAAAACCGGAAGTCTATAGGCCCGGGAGGTGGTTCTTTGGGTAAACTTCACTCAATTGAACATTCCCATGTTCATCCTCTACTCAAAAAAGCAAAAATTACGGTTGCAAGCGATGTCCGAAATCCGCTATTAGGCCATTCCGGGGCGACCCGTGTTTATGGTCCCCAAAAAGGGGCAACGCCTGAAATGCTCGAAACACTTGAATTTAATATGGCTCATTACTCACAAATACTTCAACAGGAATTTAAGGTGGATATTGCCGAAATTCCGGGGACAGGCGCTGCGGGCGGCCTGGGCGCCGGATTGATGGCCTTTTGTCGGGCAGAGATGGGGTCAGGTTTCGAACTGATTAATAAACTTACCCATTTGGAGGATCATATTCAGCAAGCTTCGATGGTATTTACTGCCGAAGGGAAAATTGATTCGCAGACAGCTTTCGGTAAAACAATCAGTGGAGTAGCACAACTGGCTAAAAAATATCATGTCCCTGTAATTGCCCTTGCCGGAATGTTTAAAGACGACCTTACAGAACTTTACAATCAGGGTGTCACCTCGGTTTTTGCAATAGGAAACGAACCAATGAGTCTCGGGGAGTCAAAAGCACGTGCCAAAGAGTTGCTTTCCTCAACTTCGGAGCGAATCATGCGGGTTGTAGTGAACTCACACCAAAATATAATAAAATTATGAATATTCCTGTCAATATTAAGTATTATGGGAAAAATGATGAATTACCTCAGCAAAGGTTGCTGAATGCAGGTAGCCTGAATGTTGTTTATGAGGATGGCAATTTAAGGTATATCGACTGCAATGGTACTGAAATAATAAGGATGATCTATGCGGCAGTACGAGATAGAGCATGGCTGACTGCCGCTCCGGAAATAACCGATGAGATTATTGAAATTAAATCTGACTCATTTCATATCTCATACAACTGCAGGTACAAGTTAAACGATATCGATTTCAGCGCTGGTTATAACATTGATGGCCATGCCAATGGGCACATTACATTTGAGATGAAAGGGAAAGCGCTCTCCACATTCTTGAGAAACAGGATTGGATTTTGTATATTACACCCGGTAACAGGCTGTGCCGGTGTTGATTGCCGGATCGTCCATTCCGATGGCAGCGTGGAGATTAAGCCATTCCCAAAATATATCGACCCCGGTATCCCGTTCAAGAATATTCAGTCCATGAATTGGAATATTGAAGAAGGTTTACAGACTACCTTAAATTTTCATGGAGACGTTTTTGAAACAGAAGACCACCGCAACTGGACAGACGCTTCGTTTAAAACCTATTGCACGCCGCTTGATACTCCTTACCCCGTTTTAATTGAAGAAGGTACAGTTATCTGCCAAAAAATAGAATTAATCATAACTGGAAGTGTAGCCAATGAAAAGAGCATGAAAAGTAAAATAGAAATATCGCTCCATCCGGATGAGAAAAGACCTCTGCCATCCTTAGGCATTGGCAAATCGACGCGCGATTCAGCATTATCTGATACGGATGTTGCGTTATTAGAAAAATTACATTTTGGCCATTACCGGACAGATATCTACTTTCATAAGACCAATTGGAAAGAAGTATATATGAGCGCTGCCGAAGAATCAAAAAAGCTTAACAGCCCTTTGGAGTTGGCGCTCTTTTTTGGTGAAGAACCCAAAAAAGAGGTTGAATTGTTTTTTTCTTTGTACTCAGAAGTTTATTCGGTGATTAAATCGATATTCATATTTCATAATGAAATCAAGGTGACAACGAATGAACTGGTAGAAGCAGTGGCAGGAATAATCAGGCAAAATATTCCCGGATCGAAAATATTTGCCGGGACCAACTGTAATTTTGCCCAACTAAATAGGTCAAGGACAAATAATGCTTTGATTGATGGATTCGTATTTGCAATTCATCCGCAGGAACATGCATCAGATAACCTGACAATTGTGGAAAATCTCCAGGCTCAGGCATACGCGGTAGAAAGCGCTAAACAGTTTGCCGGTGGCAAAGAGATTGCTATTTCCCCGGTGACCATCCAAAGAAGGTTCAATGCCAATATCGAAAACTTTGAAGCTCCTTCCCTGGGAGACCGAATGCCCTGGCAGGTTGATGAAAGGCAAATGTCTTTATTCGCCGCTGCCTGGACCGCTGCCAGCTTTAAATACATTGCCCAATCAGGGGCCTCTTCAGTTACATTTTATGAAACAACCGGGGAAAGGGGCATTTTGATGGGTGAAAAAAGTTCGCGTTGGCCTGAATATTATTATGCGGCTAAGGACACGCTTTTCCCGATGTTTCATGTATTGGCTTTTATTGCCCAATTCAAGGATGCAGAAATTATAAACAGTATTAGTTCAGATCCACTACGAGTCGATTCTCTCGTTATAAAAAGGAAGAATAACCTGCAAGTTATTTTATTCAATTTAACTCATTTGCCAGAGTCCGTTTATTTATCAGGACACAAGCAACCAACAAAAGTTCTGCATCTCAATGAAACCAGTTTTAGTAATGCCATCAAAAACAGCGAATGGCTGACTGATTCGAATTGGGAGGAGTTGAATCCTTCGCCGGAAGGATTGGAGATTACGATATTACCTTATGGATGCGTTTTTATAAAGACAATTTAAAACTGAAAATGAACCTATGAATTCTAAATTTTATCTTTTGCTCATTATTGTGATTTCAATTAGAGCAACTTTATGTATTGCCCAAACTGCTAATTTGAATTCAATTCCAAAAGGTACGATTGAAAAGTGCCAGTTTAAGGAAAGTAAAATCTATCCGGGAACAGAGCGCAATATAACAGTTTACATCCCTGCACAAATTAATCAGTCCAAACCAGCATGCGTATATGTATCGCAGGATGGACATAAGCAGCAATTCACTGATGCTATGGATATTCTCATTAACAGTAAGGGAATGCCTGTTACAGTTGGGATTTTCATATCCCCGGGAACGATGCCCTCTCTTTTAACCTCGGGCGGTTCGCGGGGAAACCGTGGATACGAGTACAATAGTCTAGGAGACAATTATGCCCGTTTCCTTATTGAGGATGTTCTTCCCTTCATATCCAAAAAATACAATCTGAATTTGTCTGAGAATGGGAACGATCGTTGTATCGGCGGAGTCTCCAGTGGAGGCATTTGTGCTTTCAATGTTGCATGGGAACGACCAAATGACTTTAGGCGCGTATATAGCAATAGCGGAAGCTTCGTTGCATATTGTGGTGGAGATATTATTCCAGTGCTCATTCGTAAATGTGAGGCCAAGCCAATCCGTATTTTTCTACACGGAGCGAAGAATGATTTGGACAATGCCGGTGGAAATTTCTGGCTCACCCATCTGAATATGGAGAATGCACTGGCCTTTGCCGGATATGATTACAAAGCGCAATGGAGCGAAGGCAAACATGGGGATAGGTATGGAGAGGCTTTTGAAGATGCTATGCGTTTTCTGTGGAATGACTATCCAGCCCCGGTGTCGCCCAGTCTGGAGCAGCCTTATATCAGAAATATCCTGATCCCGGAAGAGAAATGGACCCTGGTTGGAGAAGGATATCATAGTGCCGGAAGCCTTACCGCGACATCCAAAGGTGAGGTTGTCGGTTGTGACGCTCTGGCCAACCGCCTCTATAAAATAGATCCCGAAGGCAAAGAAATCTTGTACGCTTCGAATGCAAAGCAAGTTTGTGGTCTTACAACCGGGACAGATGGGCGAATATATGGGATTTCAAAAGTGACAGGAAAGGTACAGGTGTTTGATGAAAATGGCGATAGCAAAGTAATTGCCAAAGGCGTGTTAGCATCTGCATTAGTCGCTTGCCCCGGTGGAGGTTTTTATGCCGCAGGGAACGAAAAAGGGATAAGTAAAGTATGGCACATCAGTATGAGTGGAGAAGTGCGGGTTGTCGACACAGGACTTAAAAATGCAACAGGATGCGCCATTTCTGTTAACGGTATGCTGTTGCATGTGGCCGACGGCGGTTCTCATTTTATATATTCATACATGATTGGTACCAACGGTGACCTTTCAGGCAAAGAACATTCCATCTGGCTTCATATCCCGGACAACGAAGATAACAGTGGTGCTGAAGCCATTTGCATGGACTCAACAGGCCGGATTTTTGCATCCACCAAGATAGGAATTTGGGTTGGTTCCGACCAACCCTACCATAATCAGTGTATCATTTCTGCTCCTTCTGCTCACATATTTGGTCTCTGTTTCGGTGGCCCGGAATTCAATGTGTTGTATGCATCATGCGGTGATAAGCTATTCAAGCGAAAGGTCCAATCGAAAGGGCATCATTTTTTTTAAGGAAAACAAATAACAATCTCACGGAAATTAATCTTTTCTGTTTTCGTACAGTTTGATCGCTTACTGAAACCAACTAAAGTGAGTTACGGACAACAAGAGAGCAAGGGTTTTCAATAATTTCCCTTGAATTTTCTTTTATGAGCCGGGCTGCTGTCAATCCCATTTCTTTAAAGTCGGTCGATAGGACGGTAATCCCTCCGGCAAGGACTTCACGCACCGGTGTGTCATCATAAGCCAATATTCCAATATCGGAACCCAGCTTCCATTGTTTTTCATCTATATATTTCAATATTTTCACTAAATCTGCATCCACAATAACAAAATAGGCATCTCCTTTTTTTAGATTTTTTGTTTCGAGGAAATCGACAACCTTGTGTTTTATGGAATAATCCTTACAAAACTGTTTGAAACTTTCAACAATGCTTTCCGGCACAAACTGGAATCGATTTCCGGTATCCAGAACAAGATTAATTGTTTTATACTTCCTGATAAGTTCAATACCTTGCTTCAGGGATTGATAAACATCTTTTTTGAAATTTTGATAAACCGCCGCATATTTACCATTCAGGTTATTGGGCATAATGTTAAGCAGCAATAATTTGTCAGATGGAATTTGTTCCAATATATAAGAAACATCCTCGTTAAAGTGAGTCATTACAACATAGTAATTGTAATACCCGATACTTGCCGAAATTAATTTTTCAAATTTCCGGACATCGTAATTGTAAAAATTGAAATCAATATTAACTTCCTTTACAAATGAATCAACAAAAGAGTTGAAGAGAATTTCTTTGTATGGGGTTAAGCGGTCGGCCAAGATGAATATGTTGAGTTTATTGTCCACGTTCTCATTTGCAATATAAAATGCTTTTCCCTGTTGGGAATTAATGATACCTTGCTTCTTTAATCCTTCATAAGCTTTTAAAACAGTTCCCTGTGCAACCTTCAATTCACGGCTGATTGCGTTTACTGAGGGTAGCTTGTCCCCTTTTTGCAGATGTTTATCCCGAATACCTTCAATAATTATCTCCATCACCTGTTTGTAGATAGGTAAAGCAGAGCTAGTATCTATACCATTTGAAAAAATCATAATCGGTAATTTAATATAATTTAAAAATACGGAGTTTTAAAACATTTTCCAAAGATAGATAAAATATTAAAAACATTTATATATTTGTCATTACAATTATATGGTCATGTATATATAAGTTAACAATTAAGAACTTTCAAAAATGGTTGAAATTACAAATTATCCGTTAGCAGTTGCAGTTTGTTTCCTGGCAATGATTTGTTGGGGTTCATGGCAAAACACACAAAAATTTACAGGCAAGGGCTGGAATTTCGAATTGTACTATTGGGATTTTGCTCTTGGCATACTTCTTATGTCTGTAATTTATGCCTTCACTTTAGGGAGTTTTGGAAGTTCGGGACGCTCGTTTATTGATGACATAGGACAAGCCTCCTATAAATATCTTGGGTATGCCGTGTTTGCAGGTATAATTTGGAACCTCGGAACGCTATTGCTGGTAAGGGCAATAGCTATTGCAGGTATGGCAACCGCATTCACCATTGGCGGAGGCTTAGCCTGGTTGTTGGGGATCATACTCAATTATATTGAAAACCCTGCCAGTTATAGCCAGACCCTGCTTTATATAGGTTTGGGTTTTATAGTCATAACCCTTCTAGCGAGTTATTTTGCATATAAAAGGCAATCCGAATCCCTTAAGAAACCGACCCTTGTGGCTGTACTATTATCGGTTTGTGTAGGTGTGTTAGTTGCCTTCTATTATGTGATCATGGTTAGGGCCCTAGATCCCGATTTTTCTGCCGGGAATTCAGGGAAACTTACATCATATACCGCGGTGGTTTTCTTTTCGATAGGCGCTTTTGTCAGTACAATAATTCTCAACCCTTTTTTTATGCGAAGAAGTATTGAAGGTGGCTCAGTCAGAATGAAACAATATTTTTCAGGTACAAGAAAAGCGCATGTATGGGGGGTTGCAGGAGGTATGATCTGGTCTTCCGGGAATGCCTTTTCATTTATGGCTGTCAGTGCTGCCGGATCTGCTATTTCATACGGTTTGAGCAATGCAGCACCATTAGTAGCTGCCATCTGGGGGGTATTTGTCTGGAATGAATTTAAAGGGGCAACAACAGGCATAAAGAGGCTGCTGTTTTATATGTTCGTTTTTTACCTTATAAGCCTCACCATAGTTGTCCTTTCAAGAGCGTAATTTAAACACAAATAAATACTGTAATGAGTAAAATTAAAATAGCCGTTTTTGGGTGTGGCTTCTGGTCCAGATTTCAGATAGGCGGATGGTCTGAATTGCCAAATGCCGAGGTGGTCGCACTTTACAACAGGACATTGTCGCGTGCTGAAGAAAGGGCCAAAGAATTCAATGTTAACCATTATTATGACGATGCTGAAAAGTTATTGCAAAATCATCCTGAAATTGATGTTGTTGATATAATTACCGATGTCGACACGCATGAGCAATTTGTGACACTTGCCGCAAAGTATAAAAAGCACGTTATCTGTCAAAAGCCGATGGCTACTGATTATGAATCGGCCAAACGAATGATGGAGACAACCGGGAAAGCCGGTATTAGGTATTTCATACATGAAAATTACCGTTGGCAGCCACAGTTCAGACGCGTTAAAGAGATTATGGATTCAGGTATCATTGGCAAACCTTTCAGGTGCAGAACATTTTTCAATACAGCTTTTCCTGTATTTGAAACCCAACCTTTCCTGGCACAACTCGAGCGTTTTGCCCTCACTGACCAGGGATCGCACCAGTTTGACGTATTACGCTTCTTTTTTGGCGAGGCTGTGTCGTTGTATTGTATAACTCAGCAGGTTAATCCAGGAATAAAAGGGGAAGATGTTGCGACTACAATAATAAAGATGAAAAATGGCGTCACCTGTGTTCAGGAGATTTCCTTCAGCTCAATACTCCAAAAAGAAGTATTTCCACAAACTTTATTATTGATTGAAGGCAGCGAGGGTAGCATCAGGCTTGACCCTGACATGGTCATTTGTACGACAACAAAAAAAGGTACATGTCCGGAAGTTGTAGCCCTAAAGAAATACAAATGGCAGACTGAAAGATTGACCAATGAACCTCCCAGTATAGTTGCCTGCAACGAGAATATTTTAAATGACCTTTTAGGCAAAGGAAAAGCAGAAACTACCGGCGATGATAATATAAAGACCGTTGAATTGGTTTTTGCAGGCTATGAATCTGCCAAAAGCAATCGTGTCATTACGTTTTAAATAATAATTAGCTTCCCGCAAGTTTTCCATTATTACAAATAGTTGTAAACTATGAAATGTGCAGTATTATATAGTCCTTTCGATCTTCGGTTGGAAGAACGCCCCATTCCTGAAATAACGCATAATGAAGTTTTGGTAAAGGTTAAGGCTGCCGGAATTTGTGGTAGCGATGTCCACTTTTTCGATGGGAGTCATCCTTATCGCAATTATCCCAGAATACACGGTCACGAATTATCAGGAATAGTTGAAAAAACCGGTAAGGGAGTTGAAAATGTTAAAGTGGGTGATCACGTGGTCGTTGAACCGCTGATTTATTGTGGAAAATGCTACCCTTGCCGGATAGGCAAATACAATTGCTGTGTCAACCTCCAGGTAATAGGCGCACATGTTGACGGGGGATTTGCCGAATATGTGAAAGTGCCGGGTTACCTGGTGCATAAAATACCTGGTGAAATGCCCTTCGACTTGGCGGCGACCTGCGAACCTTACTCCATTGGATATCATTCCATCCACCGGGCTCAGGTAACAGATGCAGACAAAGTCCTGGTTCTGGGTGCTGGAGCCATTGGACTTACGGCAATCGATTTTGCAAAACTCGCTGGAGCTGTAGTTTATGTGGCCGAAGTTTCGCCCTTCAGGCAGAATATGGCCAGGAAATTTGGCGCCGATGTAATTATTGATCCTTCAAGGGAAGATACGGTAAATGGAATTCTTGAACTTACCAATGGAGAAGGTGCCAGTGTAGTAATTGAAGCTACAGGTAATACCAAAGTAATGGAAAATACGGAAAACCTGGTTGCCGCCGGTGGGTGCATAGTTATTGCCGGGTTGACCAATGAAAAGGTGGCTTTTACCGGCATAAAATTTACCAACCGCGAAATGACAGTTATGGGGACACGAAACAGCGCCCGTGCATTTCCCGCGGTTATTGATTCCATTGCTTCCGGTAAAACTCATTCAGATATATTGATCACAAAAAGATTTCCTTTTCAGGATATAGTGAGTGCGCTTAATTATACTGCTGCAAATATTGTAAGCGAGGGAAAAGTCATTATTGAATTTTGAGATGAAGAACAGGAGATTTGGAAAATTTGGCATAAAGAAATTAAAGAACATATAAAATGCTATGAAATCAATTTTAAAATATGTAAAAACAATTTGCTTATCTCTTGTACTGATGTTACCGGGATTTGTAGGCATGGCGCAACATCCCGCATTTCCGTTAAAGATAAGTCCTGATAAGAGATACTTTGTCGATCAGAAAGGGACACCTTTTTTGTATAATGCCGATACCGGTTGGCAGATCTTTTGCAAGCTCACCACCGGGGAAGCCAGAGAGTATTTAACGACCCGGAAAAATCAAGGTTTTAACACCATCCAGACACAATTGGCGATGTTCGTAAACCTTAAAAATCGCGATGGCAATTATATTTTTGATGGCGATAACGATTTCTCACGTCCAAACGAAGCTTTTCACCATCATATACTTGAGGTTATCCACATTGCTGATTCATTGGGATTAATGGTTGTTATGTCGCAGCCATGGGTAGGCTGTTGCTTAGAAGCCTTTGGAGGCAGTCTGGACAAGCCTATAAGAATGAATGGGGCAGAAAAAAATCGCAATTACGGAAAATACCTGGGTAAAAAATTTGCCGGTTGTAACAACCTGTTCTGGATTATTGGCGGAGATAACGATCCGAGAGGCGATTTGGCTGAGATTGAAGCATTTGCAGGAGGTTTGCGCGAAACAGCGCCCGCACACCAGCTTTTAACATATCATGCTTCAGCAACACATTCCAGTACCGATATTTTTCAACATGCCAAATGGCTCGGATTTTCAATGGTTTACACGTATTGGAAAGACAAATGGAACGACAACCCTGCAAAAAAAAGGAATCTTGACCAGATGCCTGAGGTCTACGAAGTTAGCCTGAAGGAATACAACAAATCATTTGTTATGCCTTTCATATTGGGTGAATCACAGTATGAGGGTTTTTCGGGCAACGACAACGGCACGCCCGAAATTGTCAGGCGGCAATTTTATTGGGTCATGTTAAGCGGTGGCGCCGGGCATGCTTATGGATCACAAATATGGAACTTCCCGCCTAATTGGCGCGATATTTTGAAATGGCCCGGGGCGCAGCAAGTACAATATGCAAATAAGTTTTTTAATTCGATAGCCTGGTGGCAACTTGTGCCCGACCAAATACATGACTTTGTGCTTAGCGGATATGGAACGTATTCTAAGACCGATTATGCAACAGCGGCAATAACCAAAGACAAAAAGACAGCGGCCTTATACATGTTTAGAAGTGTACCTGTGTCGGTTAACTTGTCCCAATTGAAAGGGTCGAAAATAACTGCCCAATGGTTTAATCCACGCACCGGCGAGTATATAAGCAAAGGTGAACACAAACCAGGTAAAGTAGAATTTATACCCCCCACTAATGAAGATTGGGCGTTATTGTTTAAAGCCGAATAATTAATTTTCTAAAACATAACGAATAAAAACCATGATAAAAACATCCCTTTTCATCGCAACACCTGACATGCCCGATGTTGATTATGTACATCTTTATAAGGATGAGATAGAAGAAAATGTTAGAAAATCTGCAGTAGCAGGTTTTGATGCCGTTGAGTTGATTACACCTGACCCCGATACTTTTGAATGGGACAGACTCGAAAAAGCGCTCAAAGAATATAAAATGGATTTGGCTTGTATTAATTCGGGCAGGTTGTATTCACAATATGGCGTAACGCTAATTCATCCTGATAAAGCTATTCAGGAAAAGGCGATTGAAAAATTCAAATCAATTATACGTGTTTCGGCCCGCTTTAATTGTGACGCCAATATTGGGATTTTCCGTGGCCCGGCCATCAGTGGCAAGCCCGTGACTTATACCCGCGATATGTTCGTGGATATTCTTAAAATCCTCTGTGACTACGCGGCCCAATATAACGTCAACGTCAATTTTGAACCCACCAACAGGTACGAAATCAATTTCATTAATACCACCAATGATGGACTAGACATCATTGACCGGGTAAATAGAACGAACCTGGGACTTTTGCTGGACCTTTACCACATGTACCTGGAAGATGACGACATGCTCTCAAAAATTGTTTACTGCCGGAACATTGTTAAGCATTTTCATTTTACCGATACTGACCGATGGCCTGCAGGAAACAGCAATGGGGAAGTCAATTTTCCACAGCTCATCAGCATCCTTCAACTTATAAATTACAACGGATTTCTCAGTCAGAACCTGGTACGTTCTGAAGATGCCGATGCCTGCGCAAAAACTACAGCTACTTTTTTACGGGAACTGATAAACGGATAAATTATGAGGATTGGGCTTTGCGGAAGTATGGTCGTGAAAGACCTCCGAAAGGGAGGTTCTGAAGTCGCCCCGGTTCTGGTAGAATTGGGGTACGATTATATTGAACTTTCGCTGGCTCATTTAACTGAACTAAGCGGTGAAGACTTTTATTCCGTGAAAAGGATGTTAGCTGTTGCCGGAATTCCATGTGAAAGTTGTAATAATTTTTTTCCACCGCATCTAAAGTTAACAGGTACCGAAGTTAATTTACCGTCAATACTTTTGTATGCAACCAAAGCAGTGGAACGGGCCGCTGAACTGGGCTCATCCATTGTGGTCTTCGGAAGCGGTCAGGCAAAAAATGTACCCGATGGCTTTCCGAAAGAATTGGCATGGCAACAATTGGTTTCACTCTGTCAGGCGCTCGATCCGGTTGCCGGTGCAAATCATATAACCATCGTTTTGGAACCATTGCGGAAAGCAGAATGTAACATTGTTAATTCGGTAGCTGAAGGGCTTGAATTAATAAAAGTTTCCAACACTAAAAATATTAAGTTGCTGGTCGATTTTTACCATTTAGATGCTGAAAATGAATCGCCGGATATTCTGTTGGAAGCCGCGTCAAACATCAGTCATGTCCATTTGGCCAATCCGGCGGGTCGTGGCTTTCCAAAATCATGGAACGAAAATCATAGCTACCAACTGTTTTTCGAGAAACTGAAAAGAATAAACTACAATGGCAGGGTTAGTGTGGAAGCATTCACTGATGATTTTTATGAAGATGCAAAAGCTTCTATCAATTTTATGAATCAAATTAAGCAGGCATGGATTTAAAAAATAAAAATGCGATCATAACCGGGGCCAGTCGGGGAATTGGAAAAGCCATCGCATTGGCTCTCGCTGCCGAAGGATGCAATGTTGCCCTCGTTTCGCGGAGTGAGACAGAATTAAACAAGGTATGTGCCGAGGCAAAGACTCTTGGGGTACAAGCTTTGGCCATTGCCCTGGACATGGAGAAAATGAGCAACCTGGAACAAGTTGTCGATAAAACTTTGGCAATTTTCACCAAGATTGATATTCTAATCAATAACGCAGGTTATTGTGTCCCTGCTGAATTTTTAGAGGTTTCTGAAGAACAATACGACAAACATTTTTTTATTAACCTCAAAGCGCCCTTCTTTTTAACGCAATATGCACTGAACGCGATGAAAGGGAATGGCGAAGGCCATATTATTAATATATCTTCTACCGCTGCCCTCGAAATTCCGGCATTCCATTCGGCTTATGGCGCTTCAAAATTGGGGCTGGTTGGGTTTTCAAAGGCATTATATCAAACCTGTAAAGAATATAACATTAAAGTTAGTGTGGTTTATCCTCACTTCACCGATACTCAAATGCTTCGTGACATTGATCCACATGTTGCACCCGATAAATGGATGAGCACAGGGGATATTGCCGATACTGTCCTGTTTTTATTAAAGTCAAGCAATAAAATGATAATCAAGGAGATAGTTCCCATTGCCTTTCAAACGGAAAGATAAACTGCCGGAACGAGAAATGAATCTTAACCGGAGAAAATTACATAAAATGAAAGATTACAAAGAATTAGCGCTAAAGGCGTATCAGATACGAAAGAATATCCTTATAGCCATTGGGGCTGGCCACAAAGGTCATTTCGGAGGCTCGCTCAGTATCGCTGAGATTATGGCCACCTTATATTTTTATAAAATGAAGCACGATCCACATAATCCGGGGATGGCTGACCGCGACCGTTTTGTGCTGAGTAAAGGGCACTCTTCCCCCGGATTGTATGCAACTTTAGCCGAAGCCGGTTATTTCCCTAAATCCGATTTGCCAACTTTGAAAAATTTAGGCTCTCATTTACAGGGCCACCCTGATGTGTTAAAAACTCCCGGAGTTGAAGCAAATACAGGCTCGTTAGGGCAAGGATTGTCAATTGGATGTGGTATGGCTATCGGATTAAAACATAACGGATTGTCGTCGAGGGTTTATGTTATTATTGGCGATGGCGAACATGGCGAAGGACAGATCTGGGAAGCAATGCTGTTCGCCCCTGCGCGTAAAATTGACAACTTGGTCGCAATAGTTGATAAAAACAATATTCAGGCCATGGGACCAACCTGCGAGCGCATGAATACCGGCGACCTGGTAAGTAAATGGAGAGCCATGGGCTGGCATACCATCGAAATCGACGGCCACGATGTCAGGCAAATTGCTGAGGCCTTTGATGAAGCTGAAACCATAAAAGGAATGCCCACTGCCATAATTGCCAATACAATGAAGGGCAAAGGGGTCAGTTTTACTGAAAATACCGCTGCCTACCATAATAATTCAATGAATCAGGAATTATACAATAAGGCAATGCAGGAGTTGGATGACAAAATTGCCTCATTGAGTTTAACCGTTCATTCTGAAAAATCTTTTTAAAACGAATTTAATATGTCTATACATAATCCACGGGAAGAATACGGCAAAGTGTTGCTGGAACTCGCAAGAGAAAACCGTGATATTATTGCTCTGGATGCAGACCTTTGTAAAAGTACAATGACCTGTATGATTGAGGAGGAACTCCCGGAACAATATGTTGAAATGGGAATTGCCGAACAAAATATGCTCAGTGTTGCTGCCGGCCTGGCTTTAACGGGCAAAATACCCTTTGCGAACTCATTCGCTATTTTCCTTACAAGCAGGGCCTTCGACCAAATACGTCAAGCTATTTGCCTTTCAAAGCTGAACGTGAAAATAATTGGAAGTAGTGCCGGACTTAGTGATTTTGGGGATGGGAGTACTCACCAAACGGTCGAAGATGTGTCCATCATGCGCAGTATTCCCAACATGACTGTAATTTCGCCTTGCGATGCATTTCAATTAAAAGCTGCGATTAAAGCAATGGTCAAATACAAGGGACCTGTTTACATGCGTTACACCCGGAGCGATATGACTGACCTCACAACTGAAACAGATGGTTTTGAAATCGGGAAAGTATATAAAATGTGCGAAGGAAGTGACATTACTGTTTTTGCAACGGGAATAATGGTTGAAATGGCTTTAAACACTGCGAAAAAACTTAAATCCGAAGGCATATCTGTAAGGGTTGTCAATGTTCCTACTGTTAAACCTTTGGACAGGAACGCTATTATTGAACTCTCGAAAGATACAGGAAGGGTGCTTACAACAGAAGAGCACAGCATAATTGGGGGTTTGGGAAGCGCTGTTGCAGAAGCCTTGCGCAACGAAAGAATATGTATTGAATTTCATGGGATTTGCGATGAATATGGTCAGAGTTCAAATGAAATGCAGCCGTTACTGGATCATTACGGGCTTAATGAAAATAGTATCGAAACAAAAATAATCGAACTCTTAAAAAAATAAATGATGTTGAAAAAAATAGGATTCATTGGTCTTGGCATTATGGGCAAACCCATGGCAAAAAACTTAATTAAAGCCGGTTATTCACTTGTTGTTTACGATATTTTTGATGCTGCTGTTGAGGAGCTTAATGCTGCCGGGGCAGAAACAGCATCGTCACCAAAAGATGTGGCTGAAAAATGCGAAACCATTATCACCATGCTTCCAAACGGGCCACAGGTTAAAGAGGTTGTTACGGGTGCCGGAGGTATTCTGGAAGCTTCCGTAATTGGGCGTATCGTGATTGATATGAGTTCAATATCTCCCATTGTCTCAAAAGAAATGTATGATGAGTGCAAAAAGAAAGGCATCCGCTTCATGGACGCTCCGGTTAGCGGCGGTGAACCCAAAGCCAAGGATGGTACATTGGCAATTATGGTTGGTTGCGATGAGGATGATTTCGAACAAAATGTTTCCCTCCTGAAATGCATGGGAAGCAGTGTGGTGCGTACTGGCGAAATTGGTAGCGGAAATGTTACCAAACTGGCCAACCAGATTATTGTTGCCCTTAATATCGCGGCTGTTTCAGAAGCCTTCACACTGGCAACCAAAGCCGGAGTTGACCCGCAATGTGTTTTCGATGCCATAAAAGGTGGCTTGGCCGGAAGCACTGTAATGAATGCCAAGATACCGATGATACTTGAACGTAATTTTAATCCGGGATTTAAAATTGATTTGCACATAAAAGATCTGGCCAACGCTTTGGATACTGCACATTCAATTGGTGTTCCGGTGCCTCTGACAAGCGTAATAATGGAAATTATGCAAGCCTTGCGCGTTGACGGGAAAGGGCAAAATGATCACGGTAGCGTGGTTCAGTTTTACGAAAAATTGGCACAGGTTGAAGTTAAAAGTTAAATTAAACAAATTCAAATTATTCGATTTAAGGCTGCCGTATGAGGTCATATTTTCTAATTTTAGTTACATAATCAATTGTAAGTCAAATACTAAAGTGGGTGGATTTGGCGCTTATACCAAAAGAAATAATAAAAAACACTACAATCTAATTAAAATGAAATCAGTTATCCATGTATTGACGTTTACCGTTGTGTTTTTTTTTGCCATGACAACAGTTTCATCGTATTGCGCCGAAAAAGGAAATGGTGTAACCAATGACAGTTATGAAATCTATACTCCGAAGCCAAAGCCCCAGCCCCTTATCAACGGTCCGTTGGTTTACGGCTGCCGTCCTGGGCACCCTTTTCTTTACCGGATCCCTTGTCAGGGCGAACGACCTATTCTTTTTAAAGTAAAGGGATTGCCACCTGAATTAAAACTTGATCCATCAACCGGGATTATTACAGGAAAAGTTCCCGCAATAGGAGAATATGATGTGTTGATACAGGCAGTCAATGCAAAAGGAAAA
>JALNYZ010000095.1 GCA_023229575.1 Prolixibacteraceae bacterium | reverse complement strand
AAAACCCTGGAACAGTTAAAATCAGGTAAGTCTTTGTTGGGCAAAGACGGCGCTTTTGCTCCTTTGCTGGAAAGTATCCTTAATGCAGCCTTGGAAGGAGAGATGGATGCTTATTTAACAGAAGAGGAACGAGATTTGGGTAACCGTCGTAATGGTAAGATGCAGAAGCAGGTTCAAACAGCACTAGGAGAAGTCACCGTTTCTACCCCACGAGATCGGCAGAGCACGTTTGAACCACAGTTTATTAAGAAAAGGGAAACGATTCTGACTGAAGGAGTTGCAGACCGTATTATCGGTTTATATGCTTTAGGAAACAGTACCCGTCAGATTAGTGACTGGATGGAAGAAAATCTGGGTAATCGTGTTTCGGCCGAAACGATCAGTGCAATTACAGACCGTGTATTACCCGAGATTAAAGCCTGGCGTTCCCGTCCCCTGGATAGTATTTATCCGATCGTTTGGATGGATGCCATTCATTACAAGGTAATGGATGATTCTGGACGTGCAGTCTCCCGGGCGATTTATAATGTTTTGGGCATAGATAAGGATGGCCATAAAGATGTTTTGGGTATGTATATTTCCAAGAGTGAAGGGGCTAATTTTTGGCTTTCTGTTTTGGCCGACCTTCAAAACAGAGGGGTAAAAGATATCCTGATAGCCAGTATAGATAACCTTAAAGGCTTTGCAGAGGCTATATCAAGCGTGTTTCCTGATACCGTTGTTCAACTGTGTATTGTTTCATCAAATACGCAATTCCTGTAAATATGTGGGCAGCAAGCACCAGAAAGAGTTTCTTAAAGATCTGAAAAAGGTTTATCAGGCAGTAAATAAGGATACGGCAGAATCTATGCTGGACAATCTTGAAATGAAATGGGGAGAGCAATATCCTATTGTAATTAAGTCATGGCGGGATAACTGGGAACGGTTATCAGCTTATTTTGACTACACAGAGGGAATTAGACGGTTGATTTATACGACTAATACGGTATCTGGTTATGATGGTCAGCTACGTTAGATCAGCAAAAAAGGGGTATTCCCAAAAGGAATATAGTTTTGGATAAGCTCATTTATTTAACTTATCGGAATAATTGTAAGAAATTGAATATGCCACTTTCAATTTGGGGTACGACATCTCAACAATTAACCATTAATTTAGTGAACGATTTGTAATATTATAGATTTGTCGTTCGTCGGGACGGCTGCTCCGCCTCTTGCCGCCGGGTATTTCCCGAGCGATGAGTATTTAATGAAAATTCATACTGACACGAACTATGTTAAAAAGCAAATGATTTGCAATTTATTTTCACTCTTCGGGACGGGTGCTCCCGCCCCTTGCCGCTGGGCGCTCCCCGAGCGGAGCGTTTTATATATATCCATCAATATAGGCTGTATTTGTCTTACATACACTGAAGGCTTGTCGTACCAACTTATTAGCTACTGCGATGCTACTTTGGAAGGCTTCCCATTTGATTTAAGTCGCTCATAACACTCCTTGCAAGCCGACCATGTTGCCATATACAACAATGCTCTTAGGTCGCTGTCTCCATTACGATTAATATGCCCTTTGATTTTCACAGAACTACCCGATTGCTGATATGTTGGACATATGCCAATATATCGTGATAACTGTTTAGCGTTATCAAACTGAGTAAAGCCGCCTGTTGCAATAATCAAAGATGTCGCTAAGGTTATGCCTATTCCTCGAATAGATGTCAGTAATGATACTTGTTTCTCAAATTCATCACGAGATAACCTTATAAGTTCCTCCTCAATTACTCCAATTTGCTTCTTTAAGAATGTAATACTCTTATTTATCGCAGATATACTTTGCTTATCTATCACAGGGAGCACAGAAAACGATTCTTTCAAGTTATTTAGAGCTGTTAATTGCTTACGCAACTGTCGCAACACTACCTTTTTTTGTTTCAACATGATGATAGGCCGAGAGGGTATTCGATAGGGTTCAGGTGTCATTTTCTCGCCATATAGAGCGATTAACTTGGCGGTCGACCTCATCTGTTTTTGTAACGGTCATCATCATCCTGGCAAAGTGTTTAATTTGCTTCGGATTTATCATGCTCACTTTGTATCCACCCTCTGACAACATATAAAGCAACAACATTCCATAGTTGCCCGTTGCCTCCATGATACAATGAGAATCACTGGCAGATATAGACTTAATAAATCGTCTAATGCCTGTTACGTTGTTGGCAAAACTCATAGTGCTGTAACCCGACTTGTCTGGATAAGCCACTACAAATGTAGATTTTGCAATGTCAATACCGATAAATTTCATACTAACTGTCGTTTAAAGTTAATGTACATCTTTATACTCTCGTCGCAAACACAGGCTCACACGCCTAACGAACTATTCAGTATTTAGATGTAAAAGCATGGGGACTAAACGTGTCAGACGGGATCTAATCTCCCAACAGTTTATCTGCCTTGTTCCATGCTTTTTGTTGTTTTACAAATGTACGACAGTTTAATTTACGCCCCCGAAAATATTTTTAATTCAATATACTTTTAAATCACCTATTTTAACTAATTTTGCAGTCATAAAAATTAAATACTATCTAATTATTCATTATATTAAGAAATAAAAGATGAAAAAATCGCTTATAGGCTACAGTAAAGTGGGTAAAGAATTCAAAAAATTATTAATTTGAGAAAACCTATAGATTTATTAAAAAAATATATAACTTTAATCTGTTGTTCATTTGTTATAAAAAACATTGCCCTACTTCATTTATGTTAAGCAATTATCGTCAAGGAATAAATGAAAATTGTTTGTTTTCGCGGTAAAAGCTATGTGCAAAGTGGCATTATCTATAGGAAAAGAAGTTATCTTGAATAATCGATTTATTTTTAATACTAATATCTATGAATCTAATAAAGAAAATTACAAAAAAACAGTGGATAAAATTCACGATTGCGACCATACTCTATATTCTTTTCGCAATATGGTTGCAAAATTGGTGGCTTCTTATAGGATTGATCCTTATAGTAGATTTGTTCCTCACCCAGTTAATTCCATGGAGTGCATGGAAGAAATCCAAAAATCCGCAGGTAAGAAAAATGTTGGAATGGGTAGATGATATTCTGTTTGCCCTAATCGCTGTTTATTTTATCAATCTGTTTATTTTTCAAAACTATCAGATTCCAACACCTTCTCTGGAGAAATCTCTACTTGTAGGAGACTATCTTTATGTAAGTAAGCTAAGCTTCGGACCTCGTGTGCCTAATACTCCGCTTTCATTCCCTCTAGTTCAGAACACTTTTCCTATTATCAATACGAAATCTTATTTCGACTGGCCTCAATGGGATTATAAGCGTTTGAAAGGGTTTGGCAATGTAAAACGCAACGACATAGTAGTGTTTAACTTTCCTGCAGGCGATACTATAGCCCTGAAAATGCAGAACCCTGACTACTATACCCTCGTACAACAATACGGACGCGGCGAGGTATGGAACAATAAGAATACATTTGGCGACATAATCTATCGCCCCGTCGATAAAAGAGAAAACTACGTTAAGCGTTGCATCGGCTTACCAGGAGATACTTTGCAAGTAATAAACAATAATGTTTATATCAACAGAAAACCTCTTCAGAATCCTAAAAAGATGCAACTTAACTACTTTTTAGAAACAGACGGAGCTCTGCTTAACGAAGATCTATTCCGTATTTTGGATGTAAGCAGCGAGGACAGAGTTTTGGTTTCTAACGGTAGTAACAATCAAAAACTCCTATCTTATCTCGGTTTCAAGCCTAACACGAATAGAAATTATAACCCTATTTATCATTTTCCTCTTACAGCAGAGGCTCTTGCCAAGGCTGAAAAGATGAAGATTATTAAGAAAATCATTATTGAACCCGACAGCCTTTACGAATCTTTATACTATCCTGTAAACTATAATACAGGCTGGACACGCGATAACTATGGCCAAATTTGGATTCCTAAAAAAGGAGCAACAATAAAACTTACTCCTGAGAACGTGGCACTTTACAAGCGTTGCATCGTAAATTATGAACGTAACACCCTTAAAGAAGAGAACGAAAAATATTATATTAACGGTAAACCCGAAACAACCTATACTTTCAAATATAATTATTTCTGGATGATGGGAGACAATCGTCACAACAGTGCCGACAGTCGCTCAAGGGGATTTGTGCCTGAAGACCATGTAGTGGGAAAACCCTTGCTAATATGGCTCTCGATTGATAAGGACAGAAACTGGTTTGATGGACATATTCGCTGGAATCGTCTCTTTAATTGGGTTAAGAATATAAACTGAAACAAGCTAATCTCAGGATAAATATAGTTGTAATATACCATCCATACTCATTACTAATCAAACACC
>JALNYZ010000094.1 GCA_023229575.1 Prolixibacteraceae bacterium | reverse complement strand
AAAACGATTCGTATAAGCCAGTAATATTAAAGAGATGGCAGAGAATAACAGGGCCGGATCTGTAAGCGTAAGATTTTGCATGTTGCTACTAATTAATTTCTATTGTTATATAACCATTTTACCACTTAATTGGTTTACACTTTTGTATCTTTGTAATCGAAATAAACAGAAGTATGCTTTATAAAACCAGAGGAATCGTCTTACATTCCATACCCTACAGCGACAAGTATTCCATTATATATATGTATACGGAAGCATTCGGTCGCGTGTCGTACCTGGTAGCCCGCACCCGGGGTAAAAAAAGCAATATCTCCCGTGCCTTGTTTATTCCTCTTTCCGTGCTCGAGATGGAAGTGGACCACAAACAGAACCGCGACCTCCACCGCATTAAGGAAACCAAAAGTTGTTTTCCGATGAACGAGCTATCCAGTCACCCCATAAAAAACGTGCTGGCCCTGTTCTTATCCGAGGTGCTGTTTCGTGTGGTAAAGGAAACCGAACCCGATGCACGCCTGTTCGACTTCCTTTATCAGTCCGTTCAGCTGCTGGAACTATCCGAAAAAGGCCTGGCCAACTTCCATCTGGTCTTTCTGCTTCGCCTGCTTCATCACCTGGGGATATTCCCCAACACCGACTCGATAGCCGAAAACCGGTACTTCGATATGCTCAACGGCGTATTCGTAAGCGACATCCCCATGCACCGCCACTACCTGGATAAACCCGAGAGTCTGGCTTTTGCCGGATTGCTGCGCATGAGCTACGAAAACATGCACCTCTACCGTTTTACCCGTCAGGACCGCCTGCTCGTTATCCACCGGATCCTGGAATATTACCGGCTCCATATGCCCGATTTCCCCGAAATTAAATCCCTTGCGGTCATGCAAACACTCTTCGACTAGCAGAATAGTCCGTTAATGTTTGCCTGTTAAAGGAAAAGATTATACTTTTGTACTCCAAATACAAATGGCTTTGTAGTTCAATGGATAGAATAAAAGTTTCCTAAACTTTAGATCCGGGTTCGATTCCCGGCGAGGCTACACTTTTTGAATTTGCATTCCTTAAAACGGCTGTCTACAGAATCCGAACAGATTCTTTGCAGACGTTTTTTGTTTTTAGGGCTTTATAAGCAGCAAAGAAAAATAGGGAAACTTCCCGCATGCAATTTCCTCCCTCTTATCCGTGTAATATTCCTTTTCGGTACCCACATTCTCGAAATAGTGATACTGGTAACCTGCATGCCCCTTTATAAACGCCGAAATCACATCACCGCATTGCGATAATTTCATAATCACCACCGTTAGTCCGCTTCCCAGATATTGTTCCAGTTCCTCGCCGGTAACAATTCCCGGTAGCACCAGTAACTTTTCTTCCTGTTTAACCACATGGATACCACCTAACGCCCCGGCAGCGATAAACGCCGGCACTCCGGCTATCCGTTCCGAAGGGATACCCGCATCGTTCAGCCGGTCCATTATATAATGGATGGACGAATAAAAACCCGCATCCCCCTCGGCAACAATCACCAGCCGTTTTTCTCCGTCGTGTTGCTTTACCACCTCCTCGTAAACCGAATCGTAAGCCTGTTGCGCATGACTGCGGTCTTTACTCATGGGAAGAATAAACGGGCACAAAACGGACTCCGGTATTTCCAGTGCACGGAGTATCGTGGCTGCACGGGAAACCACCTCCCCCTGCTTGCTTTGGGTAGCGGGATAAAACACCGTGTTTGCCTGTTGAAGTATTTTCAAACCCTTCAGGGTTATCAGTTCGGGATCGCCCGGACCCAGTGAAACGAAATATACGGGAGTATGCATGGATGCTTGCTTGTTGTTTTCAGTGTGCAAAATTGGACAAATTGCGCCGAACAAACAAGTATAATAAGTATCTTTGTAGTGAAATAACAAGTAATACCCACATGAAAATAGTTCTTGCCGGACTGTGCTTAGCTACACTTATGTTGATATCCGGCTGCCATTCAAATACGTCCAGGTCCGATAGTAAGTCGGCTTCCGCCCTGCAGGATTCCATCTCTTCACCCATGAATCCAAGTTATGCCAAGGGGTTCCGTGTTACCTCCCATGCGGGCTACCGCTTGCTGGATATACAGGATCCGCAGCAGGAAGAGAGTACCTCTTACCACTTCGCCCTGGTTCCCCGGGGTACCAAACCCGAAGGTATTCCGTCGGACTATACCGTAATCGAAACGCCTGTGCGCAGTGTGATCTGTATGACCGCTCTTCAGCTTTCCAACTTCATCGCCATGGAGGCGGTGGACCGGGTAATCGGTATCACCAGCAGCCGGTTCTTATTTAATAAGGAGATGAAGCAACGTCTTAAGGAGGGTAAAACAAAAAAAATAGGCATGGAAGGCAACTTTGACGCCGAAGTGATCATGAGTGCAAATCCCGATCTGATTCTGATCTCTCCGTTCAAACGGGGAGGATACGATTCCCTGAAAGAGCTGGGCATCCCCCTGTTGCCCCATCTGGGATACAAAGAAATGACACCCCTTGGTCAGGCGGAGTGGATCAAATGCATCGGTCTGCTGGTGGGACTGGAAAACGAGGCCAATGCCAAATTTGAAGTCATCGAACATCGTTACAACGAACTGTTGCAACTAACGGCCAGCGTAAAAAAGCGTCCGGTTGTGTTTAGTGGCGAGCTGCGGGGCGGTAACTGGTACGCTGTGGGCGGCAAAAGCTTTCTTGCTCAGCTGTTCCGCGATGCGGAAGCCGACTACTTCCTGAAGGACGACAACCGTTCGGGCGGAGTGACCCTCGACTTTGAGACCGTGTATAGTCAGGCCGACAAAGCCGATTTCTGGCGGATACTGAATAGCTATCCCGGCGACTTCTCCTATAACGCCCTGAAAGCCGAAGATTCGCGGTATGCCGACTTTCGTGAAAAGGGGGTGGTTTACTGCAACCTGCGCGAAAGGGCCTTTTATGAATCGTCGCCTACCCAACCCGAAGTGGTACTGGCCGATCTGATCCGGGCCTTTCATCCGGACCTGTTACCCGATCATACTCCGGTATATTACGAATTAATGAAATAATCCGGCATGAAGCGACCTACCACCCTGTTCATGCTATTGATTGTGGCATCCGTCTTTTTATTCTTTATGCTTAACCTGCTGTTGGGCTCGGTTGCCATTCCCCTTAAGTCGGTTTGGCACATCCTGATGCAGACAAACGACGAATCCCAGGTGTGGCAGAACATTATCCTGAAGTCGCGCGTACCGCAGGCGCTCACCGCCCTTGTGGCAGGAGCCGGACTGGCCATCAGCGGACTGCAGATGCAGACCGTATTCCGCAATCCCCTGGCAGGTCCCTCGGTATTGGGTATCAGTTCCGGAGCCAGTCTGGGTGTTGCCTTTGTGGTGCTGCTGTCCGGCAGTCTGGGAGGAATAGCCCTCAGCAAACTGGGCTACGTCGGCGAAATTGCCTTATCGGTTGCTGCCATAGCCGGAGCCCTCTCTATCATGGCCCTTATCGTTTACGTATCGCAAAAGGTAAAAGGAAACGTAACCCTGCTTATCATCGGGGTGATGATTGGCTATGTGGCCAATGCCATTATCGGGGTACTGAAGTATTTCAGCGTGGAGGAGGATATCCGGGCTTATGTAATCTGGGGATTAGGCAGCTTTTCGCGGGTGTCCGGCGATCAGGTTGTCCTTTTTGTCATCCTCATGGCGGTGCTCATTCCGCTCTCCTTCCTGTTGATAAAAACAATGAACCTCATGTTGCTGGGCGATGGCTATGCACGTAACCTGGGACTAAACATCAAGCGTTCGCGGTTGCTCGTTATCACCTCGTCGGGTGTACTGGTAGCCATTGTAACCGCTTACTGCGGACCTATTGTCTTTCTGGGTCTGGCGGTTCCGCACTTGTGCCGGGCCATCTTTCATACATCGGACCATCGCATCCTGATGCCGGCCGTATTGTTTGCCGGCGCTTCCCTGGCCCTGATCTGCAACCTGATTGCCCGCATGCCCGGACTGGAAGGGGCGCTCCCTGTTAATTCGGTCACCGCCCTTGTGGGAGCTCCCGTGGTGGCCTCGGTATTATTCAGAAAACGTAAAGACGACCTCAATGAGTAAGCAAACCAATCTACATACCATCCAGCTCTGTTCCCTTTCCATCGGCTATGCCGGAAAGAAGCAGACCAAAGTAGTGGCCGAAGATATAAACGCTTCCATTCACGGAGGCGAACTAACTTGCCTGCTCGGTGCCAACGGTGCGGGTAAATCTACCTTGTTGCGTACACTTTCTGCCTTCCAGCCTAAACTGAACGGGCAGACCAAGGTGATGGGGAAGGAAATAGGGCACTATACAGATAAGGAACTGGCCACCATTATTGGGGTGGTGCTGACCGATAAATGTGATGTGCGAAACAT
>JALNYZ010000010.1 GCA_023229575.1 Prolixibacteraceae bacterium | reverse complement strand
AGGTTGAAGCTTGGAAAACTCATCGGAATGATAAACACTGCAAGATAAATTGGCAGTTCACAAATAAGGACGCAAGAATAAAATTAAAACGATTATATCCGTCAATTTACAATTAACACAACACTAGGCACTTTAAATACTTTAGGCACTCAATGAAAAAATAACAAATGATCATTATATGACAATCCTGATAACAGCCTTCCTCCTTGGCCTGATGGGAAGCCTCCACTGCGTTGGCATGTGCGGGCCCATAGCCTTAAGTTTGCCGCTGGGGGGCAATACAATCCTTCAGAAAATCTGGGGAGGCACGCTCTGGAGCCTCGGCAGAATAGTAACATACAGCCTTATTGGGGCGCTCTTCGGACTGATAGGCGCCGGATTTAAGATGCTGGGATATCAACAGATTATTTCAATTGCCATTGGTGTGGGAATGATTCTTTCTGTCTTCCTCCCTTCGCTTTTTAAGAAATTCTCTTTTGGAGCATTGCCTTCCATCTTTAACCCCATCCGAAAAGGGATGCAGCGGTTGTTTCAGGAAAAGAATAACCGGGCGCTCTTTCTGATTGGAATATTCAATGGATTATTGCCTTGCGGGTTGGTCTATTTTGCTATTGCCGGGGCCATTGCGAGCGCCGATCTGTTTTTGGCCATCGGATACATGGCCCTTTTCGGACTTGGCACATTGCCCATGTTGCTATTGATCTCTTTGCTGGGAAATGTCATCAGTCAAGGCCTTCGTAACCAGATCAACAAAATCATACCTGTTGTCATTGTATTGATCGGGATGATATTTATCCTCAGAGGTTTAAGCCTGGGAATTCCCTATCTGAGTCCGCCAAAAGAGAAACTCTCCCCCACGGTTCAAATGAATATGGGAAAAACCAGTGACACCAAAGAAATCCAACATTCTTGTTGTCAGAAAGATACACTAAAAGTGCAGTAAAAGCTTGCCGCCGAAAAACCGATCGTTCTATGTCATCCGATAACCAATGCGTCCACTGTGGCTCCGATTGCGGGAAAGTACCTGTTGTGGTCGAAAACAATCAATTTTGCTGCAACGGCTGTAGTCTTGTATTTGGGATCCTGCATGAAAACAGGCTGACACAATACTATTCCCTGGAAAAAACTCCGGGTATCAAGCTTGAAGATTTGTCCTACGACAGCAAATATGCTTTTCTGGACAAGGAGGAGGTAAAGTCCAAACTATTAGAATTTTACGAAGGTAACATTGCCAAGGTTACACTCTACATTCCGGTTATCCATTGCATCTCCTGTATCTGGCTGCTGGAACACCTGAATAAAATCAATCCGGGAATCCTTAACTCAACTGTCAATTTCATTTCGAAGAAGGTCACAATCACCTTTAATTCTGACGAAATTACCCTTCGCCAACTGGTAGAGTTGCTGGTGGCCATTCATTATATCCCGGATATCTCGCAGCAGACGCTTGAGAAAAAGCAGGAAGCTACCGGAGATAAATCCCTTTTGTACAAAATTGGGGTAGCCGGATTTGTCTTTGGCAATGTGATGCTTTACAGCCTGCCCGAATACCTCAACCACAAGCCCCTGGGGGAATCACTGGGAACCTTCCTCTATTTCATGAGCTATGCCTTGTTGATACCACTCGTTTTTTACAGCGGTAGCGACTACCTGATCTCAGCCTGGCAGAGCCTGAAACGAGGAATTGTCAACATCAATCTTCCGATCGCTCTGGGAATTATCGCGCTATTTACGGTGACGACTTTTGATGTATTTACCTTGAAGGGGCCGGGTTATTCCGATTCGTTGGCAGGCTTTCTCTTCTTTTTGCTTTTGGGCCGCTGGTACCAAAGCAAGAGTTACCAGGCGCTCGCCTTTGACCGCGACTACAAATCCTATTTCCCGGTTGCCGTCAGCAAGATGGTGAAAAACCTTGAACAGAGCACATTACTGGAAGAGATCGCTGTCGGTGACGAGCTATTGATCCGGAACAAAGAACTAATTCCGGCCGATGCTATCCTGGTAAGTGGTACAGCCCTGATCGACTATAGCTTCGTTACCGGAGAATCCACCACCATCCGAAAAAGTGTTGGAGAGTTTATCTATGCAGGAGGAAGACAGACGGGTGGAGCCATTACGGTCAAAGTGGAGAAGACCGTCAAGCAGAGCCACCTCACCCAGCTCTGGAACCAGGAGGAGGAGAAATCAAATGCCGCCAAATCATTTGTCAACCTGACCGACCGGCTAAGTGTCTCCTTTACCATTGTCATCCTGGCGCTTGCACTGCTTGGTTTTTCGTGGTGGATATGGAATGATTCGCTTGAAAAAGCGCTAAAAGTATTCACCTCAGTACTTATTGTTGCCTGTCCATGCGCCCTCTCCATGTCACTACCTTTCACGCTGGGCACGGCCATGCGCATCTTCGGAAAAAAAGGGATCTACCTGAAGAATACAACTGTCATAGAAAAACTGGTGAAGATCGATACCATCGTTTTCGACAAAACCGGCACCATTACCAAGCCGGACGCCAACAAAATTGAATTCGTAGGAGATACATTAACAGGGGAGGATATCGCAGCTGTCTATTCCCTTGCCAGGCAATCCACCCACCCCCTAAGCAATGCCATCGCCCGCAATTTCCAGTCGATAGAACCCGCAGAAACGGAAGGTTTTGTCGAAATTCCCGGCAGGGGAATTTTTGGAAAAGTGCAGAACAGAAGCTGCAAGATGGGTTCGGTGGAATATGTCACCGGATCTGCCGGGAATTCACCCCAACAAACCTCCAATGTCTATCTGTCGATCGATGACAAAATCAAGGGATATTTCACTATCCAAAATCAGTACCGCGAAGGATTTGACAACCTGATGCAAGAGCTGACAGGCCATTTCGATATATACCTCCTGTCGGGCGATAACGATGCTGAGCGGGAGAAGCTGTCGCACTATTTTGAACCTGCAAAAATGCATTTCAACCAGAAGGCGCAGGAGAAGATGGATTTCATCCACAACCTGCAGCAACAGGGCAAAAATGTACTGATGACCGGTGATGGCCTTAACGATGCCGGGGCCTTCCTGCAAAGTGAAGTGGCCCTCTCCATTGCCGACGACATTTACCACTTCTCCCCTGCAGGCGATGCCATCGTTGAGGCGGCTAAACTTGGGCAACTCTACCGTTTCATCCTTTTTGCCCGTCAATCACTCTCCATCGTCCGTATCAGCTTTGCCATCTCTTTCTTGTACAACCTGGTCGGACTCTCCTATGCCCTATCGGGAGAGCTCTCACCGGTCGTTGCAGCTATTCTGATGCCGGTTAGTTCAGTGTCGGTGGTGGCTTTTGCTACATTTGCTACAACCTGGAAGGCGGGAAGGGCATTGTAGTTTTGCCAATGCTACATCTCAATTTTTCAAAGATTCATATTAAAACTGTCGGTATATGATTTTATGTGGTTCTTGTACCAGGCAGGTGAACTGAGACTGCAAAAAACATGAAGGCGTATGGTTTTACTGTAAAATACCCCTGCAATATTCTTCAGGTAACTTGTCCAAATCCTGTTAAGAAGAAAGGTTGATATCCAAACCAAATCATAACAGAATTTTGATTTTGAAAACGAATTGTGTTTCCAAATGAAAAATTTCGATCGTAAGCCCAATCTATTCCTTGCGCCACATCCCAAGGCATGACTTACAAAATTGGCATAAACCATTGCCTTTTAGGAGTATTGGGATTGGTTTGTAAGTATCTCAAACACATCGACCCGATGCGACAATAAATGCAAATCAACCATATTCCTAAACGAAACAATATGCATTTGCTTCACATCACTGGACATAAACCCATGCATGAAGTTTAGGATAACCTTGTGCCGTACCAGCACTATTATTCAGATGCAGGACTGTCATTTAATTTCAAAAATAGGTTTTGTTTTATAAGGTGAAAGGGGTTTTACAACCGGTTAAGGCGAAGTAGAATGCCGGGTGTTTATGGCCAGGCAGGGGGAGGTTGCGGTGACTGGGCCACTGTTTTGTCAGGTTTGCCCAGCAGCAACATCATGGTTGTCGCCGACAAAGCGATGTAGCCCGCCTTTTTTATGGCTTCTTTGCGGTCGATGGTACGATTCCTCGTTACCTCATTTTCCCTAAACCCTTCACATTCTTTATCCTGATCCTGTTCGTGGTTCATATTCTTAGTAATTAAAATGTATCTAAAACTGTACCACTTTGGTAGTATAACTATTGGTCCCATCAACTACAGTTAGCAGGTAAACTCCCGTTGCCACTTCTCCGGCAGAAATGACGTTGCAGCTACCCTCCTTAAAGCTGAAAGTAGCAAGTTTCCTGCCGCTCATATCGAACAAATTCCCCTTCGCAGTGCTACTGACCTCCCCAACAACAACGATCAAACCATTTTCAAGGTAAGCTTTGATGCCTGATGTCCCGGTTGTTTGCGGCACAGAAGACTCTATGCCGTGGACATGGAGATAAAAACGCCTCATACCACTGCTCCCTGCTGCTACTATAGCTTTATAGACAACATTATCTTTAAGTGATGTAAGAGTTCCTGTAGTCTTGTCTTCAAGCGTGACACTCCATGCGGCAGGCAGTTCCATTGTCTCTGCACTGAAAGTGATTTCACCACCATTTTTGCTGTCAACACCCAAAGGAATAATCAAATTGCCGAAATTTTCAGGCAGGCACTGGATGGCAAAATCAACCCCGTTGTCTTCTACAAGTCGTGTATATAGGCTTATCCCTGAGCTACCCCGCAGTAAACCGGCATCGTAAGTTGGATCAAGACCTTTGGTCATGGAATTGTTAAATGTCAACACCGTCGAGGCTTTGGACTGCGCTGTGGTAGCGGTTATTTCGAATCCCGGCCACGAAACCTTTCCCGATTTCAGCGCTGTTCCGCTTGAATGAACTTGTATGGCGGGAGTAAACTGTATGGAATTGCGTTGCCTGCAGCTTGTATAAACGCACCAACGCTACTACCTTCGGCAGTTGGTGAAATCACGTGCCATTTGTTGCCAGTCAGGTAACATTCGGCTTTGGTTGTGTCAGTAACGGTGAGCGTTCCATTGTTGATGAGTGAAGCGGTATGACTGGCATCCGATTTCAGGGTGAAGTTGCCATTAACGGTTAGTGTTTTACCCGCGGCAATGGTTACCGCGTCACCTGCATTAATTACAACACTTGAAACTGTTGCATCCTGGTCAATGGTAAGTGTACCGCCCGATACAGTTACATTGGCATTTGTGGTTGGCAATGAAGCAGGCGACCATTTGGCAGTTTCGCTCCAGGTACCTGTGCCGCTCCAGGTAAAATTGGTTTTGGTTTGAACCGTGATGCTACTTGAATAGGCTCCCTGTCCGGTCAGGGATGTTTTATCGGCCTGTACCCGATAATAATAGGTAGTGTTGGTGGCCAAACCAGTAACTGCCGATGATGTAGAGGTTGAAGCCAGTGTTAATGGATTGTACCCGCTTACCAAGCTGGCAAAAGCAGCATCGGTGGCCACATAGAGTTTGTAGTTATTTACCGGACCTGTTTCCGGAGCCGTCCAGTTAGCGGTAAAGCCCGAAGTGGTGATACCATAAGCAGTAGCAGCCGTTGGCACCACCATGGCATAACTTTCAACCCAGTTTGAAGTGGAGCCGGTTAATGCAAAATTGTTTAATGTTCCATTGTAACCATTCGAACCGTGCATCCCGCAGTAAGGGTGATTGTGGCAGTACGCATGGTGCCGCTTGTATTTGCCGAAGCAGAGAAAACAAACTCATCGTTTCCAGTTCCAGTGGCTTTATTCAAGGTTAGCCAGGGCTGGTTGCTGCTTGCTGTCCATGTTGTATTTGATGCAACAGTAATTGTTTGTGAATAGGGATCTTTGTTTATCTCTATGGCATTTTCTGAAACAGTAAGCTGTGCATTGGCTGGACTTACAGAACCCACCTTAAAATGGTCACCGATCATCTGGGTGCTAAGATTAACCAATCCGGATACTGCCAAATAAATATCCCAGTTGCAATTCTCGACCACTACAGTACTGTTCGCGTAAGCGGCAAGGGTATAACGATGTTCAACTCCGGATGCATTGCGTAATATGGCGTCATGTGGGTTACCGTCGTTGTTCTGAATAACGAATGTGGCTGTGGTAGCATCCATACATACGGGAGTTACAGAAATAAAGGCGGATTCTTCTATTCCATAATTGCCATTTGCAACGGGCAAAGAAAAAGTTGTACCATTACATGCCAACACCAAATCGCCTATATCTGAGATTATCCGAACTTGTCCATTGGCAGGCACTGTAAATGAATCTACAACATTAACGGCATCTCCAGTCACCGTAACCGGGAAATTATTCCGGTTCACAACTGAAAAGAAATAAATACTATTTAAACGTCCCAGTCCGTACGCATGAATCTTACCATAAGCCTGCTGCGGATCCCCGCAGAGAACATTGTTTGTTAAAAGCGTAATGAAAATTGAATTATTATAGTAAAAGTTGACCATCGAGTTTTTGTAAACATATAACTGAAATATAACACCGGGTTCCAGGTTAATTTTTCCCTGAAATGTCTCACCGGATACATAATCAATATCCAGCGTAAAAAGATTATTGTTTACGATTTCAAAATTTGCCGTAGGATCTGTCTGTATACAGGTGGCAGTAATTTCAATATTTGTGGTCGGGTTTGTTTGCGCAAACAGTTGTGCAGTAAAAAGCAGGGCTGAAATCAGTAAGGGATATTTTTTCATGTTATTCAATAGTAACATAGTGAGTTTCGCTCCAGGAGCCACCGTTTCCACGCTTATCAGTCCAGCGCAACCGGTAAGCTACCGTTTTGCCAATGGCCGAGGAGCTGTATTTAACCATGCTGGGCGATTGGTTTTCGGTTGCCAGATAGGTAAACCCGATGGTTTTGTCGATCATCGCCCATATTTCGCAACTGAAGCCAGTCCGTGTTTTCTGGTTGAGCATAGGTTGCCCTGAGAAATGGATCAAATGGAGCAGTAGCTCTTTGGCTTCGACCCTAACCAATGGGCAAGCCACCGTCTCCTCCAGGATGTTGATTTCTTGCTGGGAAAGAAATAGACCTTTCCTTGTTTTATTGGCCGAACTTTCTGATGTATCGGAATTCTTCAATTGGATGTTGCTGTAAAATTTACAGTTGAAAGATGGCCATTTCAAAAGAAAGGGCTACTGTAAAAAAAGGGGGTAGCAGCACCCTGAATTTTCAGGGGCGTATTTGCTGTGTGCTTATCAACCTAATCAATGTTCTGTTTTTTGCGAACATTAAAAATTTGTATTATCTTTACACCGGAAATAAGTGCTGATATATGATTGTTACTTTTGAAAAGGAATACTTGCGCGATTTGTATGAAACCGGCAAGACAACGGACAAAAAGCATCGTTTTCAACCGGATGTTATTGAAGGATATGTGAAAGGGATATATTATCTGGAGAAAGCCTCAAATCCGGAAGATTTATACAGGTATCGGTCGCTTAATTACGAAAAATTGAAAGGTTACAAGAAAGGTATTTCATCAATAAGGGCAACAAAGAAATACAGGATTGAATTTATCGAAAAAAACGAGGGTAATGAACCCGTTTTTACTGTATGTAATATATTGGAATTGTCGAATCATTATAAATAGACATTACTATGATTAAAATTGAAGGGGTTGATCCACGCATGATAGCAAATAATTTATCGCCATACCGTCCGATACATCCGGGAGAGATATTGAAAGAAGAAATAGAATACCGTGGTATTTCGCAACGCAAACTTGCCTTACAAATGGGGGTGGCATATTCTGTTCTCAATGAAATATTGAATTCTAAGCGACCGGTAACTACAGAATATGCTTTATTTTTTGAAGCAGCTCTAGGAATAGATGCCGGAATTTTTATCCGTATGCAAGCAGATTACAACCTACAAGTGGCACAAAAGGACAGCAAATTGAGCAAACGCCTTGCCGAAATCCGGAAAGCTGTGGCTGCACTGTGATCTGTTTTTATATCACCCCGCTTTTCCCTGCCAAATAAACCAACTCCGCATTGTTCTTAGCCCCGAGCTTTCGCTTGGTGCGTTCGAGGTGGTCGTTTACAGTGGTTTCGGCAATGCCCAGTTTATGGGCAATCTCTTTCACAATAAACCCCTGCGAGAGCAAACGGATGATTTCAACAGCACGATCAGAGAGTATTGGTGGAGTATCAAAAAATAGGTTCCGGTTTTCGTTGGCTAGTTTCGAATCGTATTTAAAAACCATTTCACCCGAATAAACATCCAGGATGGTTTGCCGCAATTCGCCCATGTCGATGTTTTTCAACCGGTACCCGTTGGCCCCTTCGCGCTGAAGCTGTTCGATCAGGCTAGCTTCGCAGTGGCCTGTAAGAACAACTACTTTAGGCGATTGGGGCAACTTGCGGATGGACTTGAGGATATCAACCCCATTTTCCCGGGTTTTTGAAAAGTCGATGTCTAGCAAAACCACGTCGGGTAGCTTTTCCCCGATCATTGCCAGGCCTGAAGATCCATCGAGGGCAAACCCTGTAACGGCTATCTCAGGATCGTTGCTGAACGAATGGACAATGCCGTCGATAAACAATTGGTGGTCGTCGAGAATAATAATAGTTATCATGGCGCTATGCTGTGGGAACATTAATCATTACGGTGGTGCCGCGGTCTGTTTGAGAATCGAAGCTGACCGTCCCTCCCAGTATCGAGAGGCGTGCTTCGATGTTGTTCAACCCAAAACGGTGACGGGTATTGTCAGCTAAATCGAACCCAATGCCATCGTCTTCAACCGTCAGGTATAACATGTTTTCATCGGCAATCAGTTCAATCAGCACATTACGGGCCTGGGCATGCTTGATAATGTTGGCGATCAATTCCTGAATAACCTTGAACAACTCCGTTTCTGTCACCATGTCCCATCGCGAATCTTTATCGAGGCCAATTTTTGAAAAAGTAACCAACAGCATGGAACTTAAAATTAGGAATATTGTTCGATTTCATGGTAAGGAATTAGCATCATTACAATCTGAACTTGATCGCTCCCCCTGCAGATCGAGTTCCGGCTCGGGAGCAGCTGTCTCGGCCAACCTTTGCGCCGTAGCTGTTGGCACCGAAACCGATGGCTCCATTAATTTCATATTTCTATTTATTTCAAGCTATTTCCAAATCATCCAATCCCATAAATTATGCGTCTGTTAATCTCGTCCATATTCCTTGTTTACTTTATGACTGCTTTCTGTCAACCGGATATGGTAAAGCCATTTAAGGACTGCGGAGTTCAGGGAAGTTGCCATTTTTGAAACGGACCATTGAAATCGTAAAGCGGGTAATGGTCACTGAGCAAAACGACAGGTACATCGTCCGCTCAAAAACAGGCTGGACCAGGGCGAACGGGATGGATTGTGGTTGGTGGGTTGGCTATGTCGAAAGGAAAGACAATGAATATTTTTTTGCTACAAGGATCAGCAAGGAGCGGAAGGTTGTTAATCCAAACTTCGGCGCCAGCAGAAAGGAGATCACAAAAAATATTCTGAGACAATTGAACGCAATTGTTTAGCGAATACCTTGCAGAAAAACCATCTGGAAATAAAAAAAGTTGTATGTTTGCACCTCAAATAAAAAAGACTCCGTAGCTCAGCTGGTAGAGCAGTTGACTCTTAATCAACGGGTCGAGGGTTCGAGCCCCTCCGGGGTCACTTGATGGGACAAGTCCAAAAATGATGGATTTGTCCCATTTTTTTTGTTTTGTATTTTGTTGCCTATCAATAGCATAAGGATCAATGCTTCGTTAACGCGGGTGGTTCGATATTGAAATCCGTCGAAAGTTAATTTTTCTGGGAACATTGAACCAATGATTTTTCTTTTTTGGGTTACTGTCCCATTTTCATACAAAACATCCAGTTGTGAAATGTTACTGATGGCTTTATCCCACAAGGGTTCGATATTGGTTGTATCTGTTACCGACGCTGTTAATTTAACTTCCAACCTGTTTATCCTTTCATCACATTCTGCTTTTATGGTGCGGTAGTCAGCAGCTTCAATATCCCCACAGAGCAACAATTCCCTTGCCTTTGAAAGTCTTTTGTTTGCTTCTTCCAATTGTATTTTCAGCTGCTGTACTTCAATGTGCTGAGCGTGTGTTTTAGCCTTATAAACACTACTAATCACCTCTTTGTATAATTGAAGCCGGGGCAACGGCTGTACATACTTCCGGATTTCATCCACAATTTTTGCATTGGCTTCCGGTGCTTTATAGCGAATACCACAGGCGGAACTACAATGATAATAGTAATAATGCTGTGTGCGTCCTTTCGATGCACTTCCTGTCAGCATCCATCCACAATTGGGACATATCAGGAAACCCCTTAGAGGAAGGTTATCATCGGCAACGATCTTAGTCCGAATTACTTTTTTGCGTCCGTCCAATACGTCTTGCACAGCATAAAATAAAGCTTCCGAAATTAACGGTTCATGTTGTCCCTGAACCATAAAACTTTCTTCATCCTTATATTTTGGAATAAAAATTTTACCACAATAAACAGGATTTCGTATAGCCTTCCAAAAATTGTTCTTACTGCAGATAAGCCCTTTCCCTTTCGCCATTTTCCATATCTGTTCCGTATTGAATTTTCCAAGTGCCAGTTCATTGAAAGCCCATTGCATAATATCACCCTGTTTATCTCTATGTGCGATATATTTCTTTCCTGTTTCCGTTATTTTGTTCACATATCGCACCGGGGCCGTCCCCATCCACCGGCCTTCCTTCTTAGCACGGCGCATTCCATGAAAGGTATTCAAAGCCCTCCGGTCATTCTCCACTTCGGGAGCGGCCAGGTAAAAGGCCAGCATCATCTTGTTTTCCGGTATTGACAGGTCCAAAGGCTGTTCAACGGCCTGCGGTTCTACGCCCAAGCGCCTCAAGGTACTTATCATCTGATAGGCATCTCCTGCATTCCGGCTGAACCTGTCCCATTTGGTAAAGAGGATAAGGTCTGAATGCCCCATATGTTTTCGAAGGTCAGTTAATAGTTTCGTCCAGGCCGGACGGTTGAAAGTTTTTGCTGAATGGTCTTCATAGACCACTTTACGAACCTGCAATGAATTTATTTCGCAATATTTGCGCAATCTTTCGTCCTGATCTCGCTGTGAATAACCCCTGTCAGCCTGCTCATCGGTACTTACCCGGATATATAAATCTGCAATTTTCATAATCTTACAATAAGGTGGAACTGCCGTTGCTTATCCCTGTAAATTTACAAAATTATACCGGTTTGGACAGGTATTGATCGACCACAATACCAGCGATTTCATACAAAAATTCCAGAATAACCTTTGCCTGTTCTTCTGTTACTTCTATACCGTCTTTTTTCAAAAGCTCCATTGCTTTATCAGGTGGTATCCTCTCTATCTCACAGTTTCCCATCCCGCTCCTCCTGTATTTGACAGTAAAAGCCCGGCAACGGGCTTTTACTGTATTTGCAGAATCACTATTTTATTAATTATCCGTTTTCAGGAAAATATATCCGGCTTCCCTGGTTGCGTTTAAAAGAGGGCACATACCTGATATATCCGTATTCGCTCAATTCCCTTACACATTTGTGGTAAGTGGCCGGTGCTGAAATCTTTGCTATGCGCATAATTTCATAACTGAATGCCGTTACCGGGTTGGCAAACCCCTGTTCCTGACGGTATTGCAGCAGTGCTGCATAGATACTGATATGCGTGGTACTGATACGGTAATCCTTTTCAATGGCTGAAAAAAAACCGGACAAAGGGTTCAGGGTTTCCATTGCTTATCACTTTAGCTGATCGATTGCTTTTTCTGCTTTTTTTTCGCCGCCTGAGGTAATGCAGGGCCATCGTCATCGTTACGTTGAGTTTCCTTTTTGTTATCCTGCTTTACAGAACTGCTTTCACCTTCAGCCTGTTTTTCCGCTTTGGACTGACTGTTGCCCAACCGATGCATATTGCTGTCATAAATATTGATGGTTTTAAACTGCGGATTGGCTTCGATGTAACTTTTCTGTTCCGCCCCATCCCGTATGAAGATGACGGATTGCCGGTTGCCTTTTTTCAGGGAATCCAGCAGGTTGGACTTGTGCTGATCATGCCCTAACTCCTTTATCGGGTGTTTGGCCAGTACCTGATCAAGGTCAAAACCGTAATTCTGGTGGTATTGCTTCAGCTTGTAATTGCCGTTACTGTCCGCCTGTTTGAAGTCCATCTGTACCCAGGCATTGTACAGTTGATTGTCCTTGTTGGTCAGGTCTTTATTGACCGCCCTCCCGCTCATCAGGTTGTAGGCCTCCTTCAGGGTAATATTATTGCCCTTGTTGATATAAAAGGTCTGCTCCATGCTATCGGGAACATTCTCCCTTTTCAAACTCACTTTGTAGGAGTTGAAAAAATACATATCACTCTGACTGGACTTGCTGAAATGCAGTTCAGAAGCTGCAATGTCGTTGCCATATTGGACATTGTGTTTCAGGGTGAAATCCGCTGTTTGCTTGCTTAATTTTCCCCTTAAATCGTTTTCCAGTCCTTCACCGAAGCCGGTATACTTAACCTGGTCACGCAGGTATTCAAAATTTTTCTGGTTCATGATGTTTGTTTTAATAAATGAATAAAAATGAATTATTTGAGAGTTTTTTATAGGGAGGGAAGTACCGCTGAGCGTACAAGCGCTTTGTTATGGACATCGAGTTCCAGATGTCTGCCCCCGTTCTTTTCCATGAGCTGTACGGCAAGGTATTTCTGATCCGGGATGGTAAATTTTGGCAGGGCGACTACAAAGATGTGCTGCGATTGCCCCCTTACCATTGGGGTATCATTCTGAACATACAGAGGTTTTATTTCGATTTCCTGCGTAGCGGTACGTTTGGCTTTCTTCCGGTCACGGATAAAGAAGCGTAACTGGTCAATATCATAATTGATATTGGATCGGTTCTCAATTTTTATGCGGTAATACATCACATTATCATGGATAAAAAGGCCGTCCAACCGGAACTTCATGCCATACTTTTTATCTGTTATACCATGTACTTTTTTCTTTTCAACGGCTACCGACTTTGAATAAGCTTGTATTTCACCTTCGTTGTGATCTTCTGATGAAAAGAAAGCATCCTGCGCGGATGGTTTCGTGGTTCCGAAAGCAAGGTTCAGCACGGGGGGCTGCGGGGCATAGTTCAACAGAAAGCAGTAGAGCTTTCCTTCTGCGGTGATTACAGTCAGGTTTGTTTCTTCAAACCCTTTCCTGCCTGCCTTTATCTGAAGGATATTTTCCACTCCTTTGGCTTTTTGTGCCAGTACGCTTTGGCTCCCCCTGTCCACACTTTTAATGGCATAGGGAAATACCAGGTTGGTTGTCTTATCATACGCAATGGCCAGAGGATACGGCTCAATGGATGTTGTGTTTACCGGATTTGCATTCTGTGAAAATGCGGAAATGCTTGCGAGAAAAAGGAAAATCCCTGTTATCAATACTGTACTGATCTTTTTCATCTTTTGAAATTTTAATTGTTAAATAATCTGTTCTTAAACTTTTGTTTGTTGAGGGTTAGTAATTCTGTTTCTGCTTCTCGTCCCTTAACAGTACCTGGTAGCCTGCTTTCACGGTGACTTTAACCAATTTGACCTTTTTGCTGATCAGGTCCCGGGCTGCTTCTATTCCCGCACTGGCAGCCTGTGCGCCCAATGAAGGATCTAAAGTGGTCAGTCCAATACCCTGAATGGCACGGTCTGCGGACTGTTTGGCTACATCCCTGGTAATGGCCCCCGGAATGTAAATACCATTCATACCGTCCATGTCATACACGGATAGCTCCACCGGGAAAAGGGAATTTTGGTAGCGTAGGCTGCCAATTTTAATATCCAGTCTTTCACCGTTGAGCGTAGCTTCTCCGAAGAGAAAATTGTCTTTTGGTATCAGCATCCCGTTGATATAGACATCATTTACAAGGCGCAGTTTTACGGTCGAACCGGCAACAAGGGTCTGCGTTTCGTGGATGACCGCTTGTATGGCATTTTGCGTATCATCAATCAGGACTGGTTCATCCAATGAATAAAAGCCATTTTGTTGTGACTGATTTATTGAGGTGCTGTTAATACCAACCCTACCGTCAGGCGTATTGTCCAGTAGCGATACAGGTGTTTCTTTCGCGATAACGGACACAGCAAATACCTGACCTTTGCTTGCATGGGATGTCTGCCTGATCTTTTCCTGCACACGGTCGGGATGCTGGATATCCAATATTTTCTCAAGCATCCCGTTAAGCTGATGCAATTCGGGGTCTTGCCCCTCTGGCTGTTTCAGGGACTGCATCATCTGCTCCAGGCGGTCAATATCGGCTGTATTCACCTGAGTATTTTCACTTCGGTTATAAGAAGTATCATCTTTTTGTCCCATTGCCGGATTTGCGGCCCTGTTCATTGCTTCATCCAGTTCTGCCAGTTTTCTATATACCTTTACCTCATTTGAATCACGGGACAAACCGCTTCCATAAGGCGAGGTAATTAATGATCCGCTTTCGTTATGATATTTAGATTGAGATGTATCTTCGTATTGAATTCCATCTGTCTCGTGGTGCAGTGAGGTACGCCCTCTGTAATTCGGGTCATTTTTCATTAACTCTTCCAGTTTGGCCGAATCGGAGGCAGCCTTGTCATAATAGCTCATCTTATCCAAGGGTCTTTCATCTTTTAGGTAGGCATCCGGCAGTTTCATATTGAACCCTTTGTTCGTCAGCGGTTGTGCACTGACATTCTCTACCTTTCCACCGCCAAGCGACCAGAACATCAGGGTGATAAATGGCAATACGAGCAGGGGCAGCATAAGCAAAAATTTACGCTGCCTGAGCATTTTCGGGGATTGTGTTTTCTGTTCCATACGATTTTACTTTTTAATTTGAGATTGATAAATTTCTTCAATCAGCCGGATGCTGTCCGGCAAACCCGGCCGGCGAAGAAGGATGCTGTCATACACAGCTTTCCCTGCGGGACTTCGGGCAAGGCTGTCCATATATCCCCTGAACCGGATGATCCGTTGGTAGTCAGTTTTACTGATAAGCATATCTGGTTGGGATGCAGCTTCACCCGTTTGCACGACATGCCCCGGCTTTAAGATTGGCGTTACGGAAAAAGTAGTGGCCTGATTGCCCGAGAAACTTTGCCTGATCAGATAAATGCTGTAGCCACCGGAGAGGGCAATGAAAGCAAGCAATAAGAGAAACAGTGTCCTGCGGGACAGGTGCTGCGTCCTTCTGCCCATCCACCGAGCCCAACCGGTTTGCATCCGGAAACAGGCATTTACCATTTGCCTTAGAATCCTGTCATGGATTTGATCCGGTCCGGAAGCTTCCGTTTTGTTCTTTTTTCTGAATAAGAATGCCATGATTTTTTATCGTTTTATAATCCTTTGTTTAAATGCGTTACCTGCGGTTTTCTGTTTTAAGATCCCTGTTTTCAATGGTATTCCAGCGTTCAATCAAAAAGCCATGCGGATTATTATCGCTACGGGAAACATTGCGCAAGGCCCCTTCAGTAATCAGGCTGCGGGAAACAATGCTGGTGGTGCGGATGATGCTTTGTGTAGCGTAGCAACGGAACCGGTAAGGGTACTGGTCAATATCAATACTGACACTGTCCACTTTAATGGCCTGGCTGATATTACCGGAGATGATGCCCGAATAATACCCGTTTTCTTTCAGGTTATCATACTCACGTTTTGCACTTGCATCAGCAAGGTAAAGTGCTTTGGTCAGGTTGACTTTAATGACCTTATCGTCCGGGTCAAGGGTAAAGAACAACTGGTGGAAAGTTTTGACATGGTCCTTTGCTTCTACGGGGATGTTGTCTTTCCGGTCCGAGGCATACGCCTCCAGTGCCTTGCCGTTTGCCAGGATATACACCTTCCCCTGCATTTGTGATACCAGGCTGAAGCTTTTGTACATGGCAAAGCAACAAATGAGTACGCAACCCACAATAATCAGCATAGTAAAGCCCCGCACATGGCGGAAAGCTGTATCAATATTTTTCATTTTTTTAAACATCGTCTTTTTGTTTAATGATTAAGCTCTCAGGAATTGCCTTTTAACTTGTCGCCCATATAACCTGAACCTGAATTGGTATTCTCACTGAAATAAGGAGAGGAGGCTCCATAACCGGCCATACTCTGAGACATCCGCCCCGCCGCATTGCCCATTGCATCTGCTGCCATGCCGGCCCCGGCTGATGCCATACCGACCACGCTTCGGGAAGAGCTGCTGAACAGGCTGGTTACTTTTTGTCCCAATGCTCCGCCGCCACCTGCGTGGACGATATAATTGGCTACCGATGGTACGGTGAAATAACCCACGATACCGATAATCATGAACACGAGGTAAGCCATATCCGTTCGGCTGAAAAATGTATCTCCGTAATCCTGGACCTGTGAAATATCTAGTTCCAGCATCTTTTCCTGTATCTTCCCGATGATAGAGCCGAAGATGTTGGCCACGGGCAACCACAAAAAGATATTGATGTAGCGGGCGATCCAAACTGTGAGGGTATGCTGAAACCCGTCAAAGACGGCAATGCCGAATACCAAAGGCCCCAGTATGGCCAGTACGATGAGTTGAAACGTTCTTAGTGTATTGATGCAGAGGGCAGCCGCCTCAAAGAGTACACGCAGCACTTCGCTCATCCATTCCTTGACCGAGTTGCGGAAGTTGTAGGAAGCTTTTGACATGGCAAATTGGATGTCGTTACCGATTCCATTCAACAGGCCTTCGCCCGATGGGTCAGCATTGTCATGGGTGTATTTGTACCACCTGTCCCGGTCACCGCTGCCGCTTTCACCCACGTACATCTGCCAGGCATCCGTTTTGCGGATGGCTTCTTCCTTCTTCTGCAAAAGCAGGGCAATGGCTTTATCCGAATCCTTTACCATTTCAGAAGTAGCGGTGACAGTTGGTTTCATCACCCCGTTTATCATGGCCAGTACAGACGGAAAAATCATTATACAGAAGCCAATGACGAACGGACGGAATAACGGATAAAAATCTATCGGCTCCGCATTGGCAATATGCCGCCAGATGCGGGACGCGATATACCAGGTGGCCGCAAAACCGGCTATGCCCTGACCAACGCCGATCAGTTTACTGCATAAGGGCATCATCTCATCGTAGAGCTGATCGAGCACACCATGCAACCCGTTCATTTCATTTGCCAGTCCCTGTGCCCGGCTGATAAAGGGCAATATCATGCCCGCCACTGCAACACATGCAGTCTTTGTCCATTTTGCCATATTTGTAATCTTTTTAGTTGTTTATGCCATAAATGTGGCGCATCGTATTCGCATCGTTCCTCTCTTTTGCACGCTGCAAGGCCAGTACGGAGGTATTGTTGTTGAAATGCCGCAGGAACAGCAGCTTGTCCTGCATATCGGCAAATATTTTGTCAATCGCCCCCAGCCGTTCATCATCGCTCATGCGAAGCTGGTTTGCGGTGATGATGGTAACCAGGTCGTCCAGGTTATTGAGGCTTTGCTTAAACAGGTTCTCATACACCCTTTCGAGGTAGGCCAGTTCCTGCTGGTTGAAATTACGATCCCGCTTAAACCGGTTAAAGGCTGATTTGTATTCCTTTTCCAAAATGACCTGGTAATTGATAATGTCGGCCACCCGTTTATAATTCTTCACTCTCGGGCTTACCTCCATCAATGCGTCAAGAAAGGTTTTGTGCAGGCTGAAATTACCCTGTGACAAATCCTTTATGGTATTGTAGCCACCACTGAGAATTTCATATCCTTTTTCCATGTCTGACAAAATCTGTTTGAACTGTGCCAGTTTTTCCACGTTCAGCAAAAGCTGGGCGATTTCATCTGCCTGCGCTGAGGCTTTATTTGCCACAGGCAAACTGAATAGTGCTATTCCTAAAATGATTATTAGCTTTTTCATGGTCAGGCTTTTCTAATGCAATACAAGGCACGGCTGGTTTGTACATCATTGTTTTCCCTTATTCTCGATGCGGCCAGTACCATCGTTTCATTGCTGAAACTCTGGGAGAATGTGTATTTATCCGTCATATCCTTATACAGGACGTCAATTCGCTTTAGCCGCTCATTATCTTTCATTTCCAGATTGCCGTCCGTGGTTACAGTGATCAGTTCATCCAGAGTGTTTTCACAGTCATCCAGTAGCCTGCCCAATACCCTCCCGATATAGTCCAGTTCCTTCCTGTTGAATGCACCGCTTTCCCGCACCTGGCGGCGGGTCCTGCTATAGCCTTGTATAATCGTTACCTGCATAGCCATGATGTCAGCCACTTTCGCATATTGTTTTATTTTCGGGTTGACGCTTTTCAGGGAATTGAAATAACCGGTATGCAGTTTAAATTCGCCCCTCTTGAAATCACCAATAGCATTCAGCCCCTCTTTGGCGATGGAATACCCCTTTTGCGCATAACCGATATACACCTGCAAGGCTGCAATCTGCTGGATCAGGTACTGCTTTTGTGTCTTTTTTTGTCGGAACCATTCGGCGAAAGTCTGGGCCTGCGTTGTTGTTACAATTGTTGTGAGCAGGAACAAAATCAGTAATTTTTTCATGGTCTCTGTTTTAATTGGTTGGTAAACCGTATAACTTTTTCACTACCTCCACATCATTTTTCTCCTTTGCCCGTTGCAGGCTGAGCATGATATTTTGCTTGTTAAAGCGGGTCAGGTCGTAATAATTGGCATCCACCTGGTCGGCTGCTGCATTGATGATTTCAAGCCTTTTGGCATCGCTCATTGTAGTGGTAAAGGAGTTGATGACCAGAAATATCTGGTCGAGGTTTTTGGCACTCTCATCCAGTATGCCTGAATATACTTTTGCCATAAACCCCAGTTCATCCGCGGTAAAATATTTGTCCTGCCGCAGCAGGTTCCATGCCCTCTGGTACTGTTCTACCAATCTTACCTGCTTTTGGGAAATTTCCCGGATACGCTGGTAATAGGAGATGATGGATTTTACTTTTGCCAGTTCTTCGAAGTAGTCTTTATACAACGTTTTCTGTCGCCGTGTCCAGTCAGAAATCTCATCCAGTTTAAGTTTGGACAGGGTATTTTCAAGGGCCTTCTGGGCGTTTTGCAACCAGATGGTTTCGTTCTGTAACCGCTGTATTTGCAGGTCAACCGCTTTGATGACCTTTTTAATACCAGCCTTAATGATTTCTAGTATGGCAACAGGTGTGGCGTTCACCGGGCTTGCAGGCAACACGGTCAGGGAACAGCACAATACAATGGCCATAATTCTTATATACCGTTTCATCATTTTTATTTTTTAGGGTTTATTTTTTAGGGTTATTGCTTCTCATGTCATTGGCCAAAGCAGCGATGCCTTTTTGTATGTCACCGCCAAACCTTGCGGCATACGCCTGTACTTTCACTTTTTCCGTTTCTTCCGTAGTGTAGGCCAGGTATTCCTCCAGGCTCACTTCCGTTCGGTACACTTTCGATAACATACCTCCCAGCGAGATAAACACTTCCTTGTATTTTTTAGAAGGGTCATTGGCCTTGTTCACAGACAGTACCAGCGCCTTTTCTTTCTCAGTCAGCCCCAGCAGCTCCTGTATCTGGTCAAATTTGTTCTGGTATTTTGACTGGTCAAGCAGTATTTTACAGTCGCTGTTATTGATGATGGCTTGCTTGACCACAGGTGACGAGATGATGTCTTCCACTTCCTGCGTGACAACAATGGCCTCCCCGAAGAACTTACGCACCGTTTTGAACAGGTATTTGATGTATTCTGCAAAACCCTCCTTCATCAGTGCTTTCCAGGCCTCTTCTATTAATATCATCTTCCGTATCCCCTTCATTTTACGCATCTTATTGATGAAAACCTCCATGATAATGATGGTCACGACCGGGAATAAAATGGGGTGATTTTTGATATTATCCAGTTCAAAGACAATGAACCTTTCCTTGAGCAGGTCCAGGTTTTCCGTTGCGTTGAGCAGGTAGTCAAATTCACCGCCCTTATAGTAAGGGCGAAGTACATACAGAAAGTTGTTCACATCAAAATCCCTGTCCTTCACTTTGTCGGATTCCAGCACGCTTACATACTCATTTTTCAGAAAATCATAAAAGGTGTCAAAACAGGGGAACAACTCCGGGTGGGTGTCCAGGTAGTTAAAATACCCGCTGATAGCATTGGACAAGGCCACGTATTCGCTGCGCTTAAATTCTTCATTGTCTTTTTTCCAGAGCGCCAGCAACATGGTTTTGATGCTTTCTTTTTTCTCTGTATCCAGAGAATCGCCTTCCCCGATAAAAAACGGGTTGAAGCGGATGGGCTTTTCTTCGGTGTAAGTGAAGTAATACCCGCTGACCATATCGCACAGTCCTTTGTAACTATGCCCGACATCCACCAGCACAATATGCGTACCCTGTTCGTAATAACTGCGCACCATATGGTTGGTGAAAAAAGATTTACCGCTGCCGCTTGGCCCGAGAATGAATTTATTGCGGTTGGTGCAGATACCCATTTTCACCGGCTCATCGCTGATGTCCACATGCACCGGTTTCCCGGTCAGGCGGTCGCCCAGCCGGATACCTACCGGGCTGAGCGAAGAACGGTAGCCCGTTTCCATGTTCAGAAAACAGGTAGCCTGCTCGGCAAACGTATCAAAGGTGTCATTCATCGGGAAATCCGCCTCATTGCCCGGGATGCCTGCCCAGAAGATCTGTGCGGCCCCTGCGGTCTCCTGTTTGGCCGCCGCATCCATCTGCGCCAGTGCAGAGGACACCCTGTTTTTCAGGTCTTTCAGTTCTCCTTTATCTTCGGTCCACACCAGTACGTTAAAGTGTGATTTGACAGGCAGGCGTTGCTGGCTGATGGCTTCATTGAGAAAATCATTCGTTGAATCCCGTGCGATCATATTCTCCCGGCTATAGGCCGAAAGGGACTGGAGCCGAAGCCGCTTGCTTTCCAGTTTGCGCAGTGTCTGCTGCGCATCCTCAAGAAAGATGTACTGGTTGTAAATGTGATTACAGGAAAGCAATTGCCCCAGGGTGCTGGCAAAGCCGATGCTGAACTTGGTCTTGTCGGTAGAATAGCAGTCGTAATTGATGCGCGAACCGCAGAGGGCTGGCAGATCGGCCGCATCACCCAGGGTATAGAGCTGACAGTACTGGTCACCGATGCGCATATCGCCGCCCAGCTCCATATCCTTAAAAACAATAGCGGAATCTTTTTCATGCAGATGGCAGTAACGTTCGATCAGCCCGGCCTTTCGGCCCTGACTCATAAGATCAGCCTCTTTTAAGCGGGTCAGCCTGACAAATCCACTGTCTTCCAGTATCCGTTTAAACTGTCCTGCACTATCCAGAAAATCCTGTAGCAATTGAGGTTTCAATGTCTCCTCCGGCACAATTGATTTTCTGAGCAGGTTTGAAAACAGTGAGCTGGACGGTTTTCTTCCTGCCGGTTTTTTGGTCAGAAGGATGTAACAGGTATGTGCCAGAAAGGGGCGCTCATTGAAAAAACGCTCACTGCTTCGTGTCAGGAAACTGGTGTCTTCTTTTGTAAAATCAGGCTGGTGTTTGCTGTCAATAAACCAATCCTGTTTATGGAACACACTGAAGCGGGGCAGTATCTTAATGGACTTCACCCAGGTCTGGTGAAAGGCTTCATATTCCTGATCTGATAAGGTGAATATCTCAGGCAGCTCCGCCCGGAACACGATGGTCACATCGCCCTGCCCGGACAGGATACAATCATGCTCTACGCCCATAATGGGCAAAATATCATCCAGCAACTTTTCCATATGCACTTTTTTACCTTGTTATTTTTCTATTCATAAGGAATTCTCCGCCTCTTCATCTCTTATCACTTTTGAAGAAAAACTTTCCTGCTGTAGGTTTTGATGACTTTGGGAACCTGCCGCCGGGCAATGGCTTTCATCAGACCATGTTCCCCGTATTTGCCGCTCATGCCGTAAATCTTCACGACCAGCACTGTCCCGGCAACCAGGATAACCCCGATGCAGATCAGGGAGGGTATGCCGATGATGTACATGACGGCAAACAGGATGAGCAAGGCAGCAACCCCGCCGCCCAGGTACCAGATATACTGGGCCCTCAACCCCTTGAACTCGATACTCCTGTTAATGCCTTTATTGATTTGATATACACTGTTTGCCATAACTGTATTTTTATTGGGTTATAATCGTATCCTGCTGCGCTGCAACCTTGGCCCTTCGGTGGTAGTGATGTTAAGCGTTACAGCTTCTCTATTCGTTACTCTGGTCCCGTTTAACCGGGTAAGAAAATCGGGCATCACTTCCTCCGGAACCCTTTTGATAACGGGCACTGCGGTGTCAGGCTCCGGCTTTTGACCGGGCAGGTTGTTTTGCCTTAGCTGGTTTTCCTGTATTTTTATCGTGATCTCCCTTTCCAGCCGGGACAGTTCGCTTTTCATCTGTTGCAATTCCGCTTCTTTGCCGAAAGGTTTCGTTGTGAGCTGCGCTATCATTGGAATGTCTTTTCCCAGCTCCTGTAAGTTCTTACTGTATTTTTCTTTCAGGCTATCCACCCGGTCAATGGCACTGAGAAAATGACGTGCCGCCAGTTTTGGGTTGTCGACATTCGGTATTCCATTGGTATAAGTGTATTTGATGCCATCCGGTGAACGCCGGGCATAGAAGCTGTTTGAATACCGGTATTCAAACATGCCTTTTTCTTCATAAGACTCCCGCTGCCTGCGGATGTACAGTTCAAAACCGTACAGCGTACCTATTTTCTGTTCGTCCGGTCTGTCTTCTCCCGGCTTCCAAGTTTCGTACAGTTCGATCAGGTATTTGCCTATTGCTTCGGCATCTTTTCCGTTAAAACCATCCAGCATCACAGGATTAGCTTTTGTACCGTCCTTCTCCAATTGCAGCCTGCCTTTGTACCAGGAGTCATCGGCGGTCAGTTTTTCCAGGGTTTTTACCGTGGCTGCCTTTTCTTTTTGCAGCTCTTCCAACTGGATTTTTGAACGGGATACTTCCTTGAAATGCGCTTTTCTCAGGCTTTCCATGACCGCTATTTTCTTTTCCAGTTTTGATTTTTCCAGTAGGGTTGTATCGCCTGACAGCACGGCGATGTATTCCGAAAAATTCATCCCGCTTTTTTCATCTGCCGAACCTTCATCGATGCTGCGCACGCTGAGTTCACAGTTTTTCATCTGGCTGATAAATGTCTGTTTGTTCTTCAGCAGGTTAAACTTGTAGTTGTCCAGTGACTGTTCTACGGCGTAGATGTAATTATGCACTTTGTTATAGTACTGCTCTTTCGCCAGCACATTGCCCTGCCTGGCCCCGCGTCCGTTGCGCTGTTCCAGTTCCGAAGGCTTCCATGGTATATCCAGGTGGTGCATGGCAACCACACGTTGCTGCACGTTCAGTCCTGTACCCGCCTTTTCCGTACTGCCAATCAGGATGCGGATTTCACCGGTATTCATTTTCCGGAATAGTTCGGGTTTTTGTTTATCTGTCCAGTCGTGGATAAAAGTGATTGCCCTGGCAGGAATATTAAAATCCCGGACCAGCTTTTCTTTCAGGGCATCATAGAGATTAAAGTCATCGGGCTTGGGCGTACCAATATCCGAAAAGACAATCTGTGTTCCTTTATGGCCATGGCTGTGGTGGAACAGTTCCGCTACTTTCCGGGCGCAGACGTTAACTTTGTTGTCGGGATGGTCGCTGTATTTCCACGGATCAATCAGGCGCATATCCGCTGACATTTTTTTTGCGTAGTTGGTCGCAATCAGCATTCGCCCTTTGTCCTCATCATCACTTAATTTTCCCCGGCCAATGAGCGTTCCATCACCTGTTTTGGCGAATTGCATCAGGTTTTTGATGAACTCACTTTGCTCCGGTGTGGGTTTGATGTTGACAAGCGTTTCATTGATTTCCGGTTTGTCCAGACGGATGTGTCTGGCCGTCTTGTAGTCAGTGATCTCATTGTAGAACAGGGCCAGTTCGGGGACCTTGATGAAATGACGGAAACGTTCTTTGGCAATAATCTCATTGGTAACCGAAAATTCAAAATCAGTGGTTTTGCGGGCAAACACCGCAGCCCACCCGTCAAAGTTTTCAATACGTTGTCGCTCCATTTCTTTTGGCCGCAGGTATTTGAACAGCAGGTACATTTCTGTCAGGCTGTTGGAGATGGGCGTACCGGATAAAAAGGTAACGCACAGGTCAGCATTGAATTTTTCCTGCAGGGTCCGCACGGCAAAAAGCATGTTGAGCGCTTTCTGGCTCCCCTCCATATTGCCAAGCCCGGCCACCCGGTTGTGCCGGGTTGTAAAGGTCAGGTTCTTGAATTTATGCGCTTCATCCACAAACAGGTGGTCAATGCCCATTTCCTGAAAGTTGATGCCCGCATCTTTCTTTTCTTCGATATTTTTCAGTATGCCCTTTAATTGGCCTTCCAGGTTGTTCTTGCGTATTTCAAGCCCTTTCAGCATTCGCTTGGAAATATCGCCACCCAAATCTTTCAGGGTCTCCAGGTCACGCTCCACATTATCCAGTTCTGCCTGGAAAATCTCTTTCTGTATCTGTGGTGATTGGGGTATTTTACCAAACTGGTCATGGGTCAGGATGATGCAGTCCCAATTGTTGTTCTTGATTTCATGGAACAGGCGCAGGCGTTTGTCCGGGGTAAAATCATTCTCTCCCGGAGCCAGGATCCGGGCAAATGGATAAGCTTTGTGGTACGTCTCTGCAATCTGGTTCACATTGGCCTTCAGCGCCAGGATCATAGGCTTATGCACGATGCCCAGCCTCTTCATCTCAGTAGCGGCAATGATCATGGTGAGTGTTTTTCCCAGCCCCACTTCATGATCGATCAGGGCGCCACGGTTCTGAATGATACGCCATGCCGCATTTTTTTGCGAGCTGTACAGCTCCTCAATGCCCAGGGCCTTTTTGTCCAGCCTCGGAAAACGCTGGTGGCTGCCATCGTATTCCCGCAGCACGTAGCAATTAAAGGTTTGGTTATACAGGCTTTCCAGGTGCTTCTTGTCACTGTCCGGAAGTTCCCGCAACCAGTCCGTGAAACCGGTGCGTATGTTCTCAATCTTCTGGTGGGCAAGCTGTATGGCTTCATTGTCGGGCAGGCGAATGGTCTTGTCATCCGGCCCCGTTACCTCATAGGTGAAAAAGGGCGTGGTATTTTCCAGCGCATGTTCCAGCATGGTGTAACCATAGGTTGTCCTTCCACTCCTAGGTGTAACGGCATACTCCCGGTCAATTTTGGCGTTATGCCCGGAGGTATTGACCTTGAACGTATCGAGCGATGTAAAATAATTGATGCTGGTATACTGTTCAAACAACTGCCGGGCGAACCGCTCATAATAATGAAGGGGAATCCAGCGTTCGCCCAGGTTGAAGTCCAGCAACTCAAAAGGAATCTTTTCGGGCTGTACTTTTTCAATGGCTTCAAGGCTCTTTTGATATTGCAGGTTTCCGGGATTATCCCTTAATATCTCTTCGGCCTGCTGTAATTTCTCTACCACGTTGCCGCTTAAATACTTGTCGGCAGTTTCCCACGCATCCGTCACCGGGTTCAGGTAGATATGATTGCCCAACCTGCTGATTAATTCCTTTTCATTCAATCCGGTTGTCGTTCCCATATAGCCCATATCCACCCGGCCTTTCTCATTCAGGCTGCGGGCAAGGGCATCCAGCGGGTTATCGGTGATAAACCGTTCCTGCTGCCCGGCAACAGATTGCACGAGAATGTCGGCTTTGACAAGCTGAGAGCCTTCTTTCCGTTCCAGTGAAGAAAGGATAGTAAAACCAAAGGCCGCATCACCGGTGATGCGCTTATTGTTGGCCGGGCTATTCAGAAAACCATATTGCGCTACAAAACTATCGTAGCGCTGGTTCAGGGATATACGTTCCTTTTCAGCCAGGACTATGCCGGACAACTCCTTTGCGGACAATTCAAGGTAACTGTCACGAAGTCCGGTGTAGCTTTGGTAAAATGCCAGGTCACCCTGCCGGTGCAATGGCTGGAATCCGGCATGCTTAAACTCCGCATCCATATTGCTGAGGATACCAATCTGGTTTTGATGCACCACCAATGTGCCTTCTTTATAAAAAGGTTTCAGTTCAGGATATGCGTGTAAATTCTGGAGACCACTATCCAATCCAAAAGCCTGCTCCAGGCTTTTATCACCCTCATAGATATACGCATGGCCATATTGCTGCAACCCTCTGGCAAGTGCCGCCAGTTCATGGCTTAACAGTGAGGCGCTTATCCAACTGGAAGAAAACTGCACTTCCTTTACATTGGAATACAATTTGTATAAATACCGGTTGGCTTTTCCCTGTTTGGCCGTTAAAAGGACAATGCTTTCATGTGCAGGGTTATCACTGGTCTTTATCGTGCTGATAAGACGGACCGTCTGCTTCTGAATGACTGATTTATCCAGATCGTTAAGGTAATCCATTGCCCGTCCGATGTTTTCTGCCGGGGCAGTATCAAACAAGCCCAACTGCACAGGAATGGACGCGGCCTTGCTTTGAGGCATAGGCAAATAAGAAAACCTTTGCTTTTGTTCCTCCGGCTCATGGGTAGCAGTCATCAATTGTGCGTGATAAAACAGGTTCTGGTCAAAACGCTCTCTGATCCCTTCCCGGATGGTTACCGCCAGTTTTTCTTCAATACCATTTATGTCGCCATGCTGCCACACGCTTTGGTTCGCATGGCCATATTGGTTTCTCCCGGCTTTGAGTTCATTGCCGGTGACCAGTTCTGTATGGCGGTGGATGAACGCATTGAGTTGGAACTGCCCGAACTCATTTTCCTGTTGCACGGTATCCACCAACTCATTTTCTTCGTTGGTAAGCCCCGGTTTGCTTTCATTCTTCTGTACTATCAGCAAATGGTTAGGAGCCTGGGTGTTGCCCGTTTCTTTCATCAGGTTATCGGGCATGACAGATAAACTGATAAAATCCGCCCGCTTAAACAGGTATTCCCTTGCCATACGGTTGGAAGGGCTGTTCAGGAAAGCATCGGTCGTAATATAGGCAAGCAGGCCTCCATTGGCTATTTTGTCCAGTCCTTTGGCAAAAAAGTAATTGTGAATTTTTCCGGAAAGTTCCTTATCAGGAAAAGTTTCATCATAAACCGGAAAATTCCCGAAAGGAATATTGCTTACAATAAGGTCATATTGCCCGTTATCTGTAATCGGCGTTTCTTCCAATCCTGCAATATGCGTCTTGACCTTTATAGAAAGGCTGCTGTTTAGTGCCGATAGCACTGAACCCGTCAGCTGGTCTTTTTCCATGGCCGTTACCTGTTCAAGTCTGGAAAATGCTTTTTCGGCTTCCGTGATGAACACGCCCGAACCAGCCGAGGGTTCATAGATCCGCCTCGGCCTGATGCCTTGTTCATTTAAAATGCGGTACAAAGTTTTCGGTACAATCTCAGGTGTGTAAAAAGCGGTCAGTACACTATTTTTTACCGACTGAACTGCTTCCCTGTATTGTTTTGAGTCAAAATGGTTTTGCAATAGTTCATGCAATTCCAGGATACCCGGAAACAACCGCAGGTCACTATCCGTTGCACCCTGCTTTATCCACTGCTCACGGGTTGTTGGAGGATATAATACCGCCTTTATCCCGCCAAAGCCGGAATACTTTTGAAGCGTTGCAATATCGGTTGCATAAAGCCGGGATTTCTTGTCCCACTCTAATGCAAGCCGGATAGCCGATATATTATCGGTTAATTTTTGAAAAGCATTATAAGCCATACCTCGCGTTTTCAATCCACACCAATGCTTCTTATCTCTTTAGTACCGGCATCCGAAAGATCAGGATGCCGGTTACATTACTTGCTTTCCATGTACTGCCGGATCGTCCCGGCAATCGCATAGCGCAGCATCCGGTACTGCTCATTGACCTGAGTAAATCCCAATGTTTCAAATACCGTTTCACTTTCGCTGATCAGGTTCACGATCTCGTAAGTGAGCAAACCGGATTCTTTTATGCGCAGAAAATTCTGCCCAAACTCATCTTCCAGTACGCTGTGGATATAGTTGAACTTAGAGGGACGAAGATCTTTGGTTAGCTCTTCCATGCACAGTTCCTCAATGATGTAGCCAGGCTTGTTTTCAGCCAGCAGTTGGGATGCCAGGGGTTGTACGTTAAATACTTTCTGTTCCAGATAGCCTGTTACGGAAAAATCCTGCTGCAAATTCAGCATCAGGTCCGCATTGTTCTGCACTATATACGTCCACAGCTTTTCTTTCAGCATCTCTTGCATAGCTCCCGGTTTTAAACACCAAAGAAGGATTGTATAACAGTGGCAACAACCACTAAAAAGACACAACTACCGAACCATGCGGCAGCTACCTTGCCGGTATCCTGGTCTCCTGCATTCCATTTCTGATAGACCTTAACCGCACCGATCAGTCCAAGCAGTGCACCTACGGCATACATCAGTTGGGTGCCTGCCGCAAAATAGCTGCGTACTTTCTGGTTGGCTTCATTGATACCCGCTATACCATCCTGGGCCGTTGCCGCAAAATGAAGGGCTGTTAATACCAGGGTTGCACCTAGTTCGGTGAATTGTTTACGGTTTAACTTTCTTAATTTCCATCTGAACATTTCCATAATACACGTTTATTAAAGTTTGAAATCACTAAAAAAGGGAATAAAAAAAGCGGAGAGGCTTCGCCGTCTCATTGCCCGCTAATCCTGCCATACGGCACCGGGACGGACGGGGAAACACACTCCGCTAAGGGCTGTCACATTGCATCCTTCCACAACAGATCTACCTCATCTTCGCTCAACGTAACAGCGCCGTATTTTTCACATTCCGATGCGACCAGCTCGTTGATGGAAGAACGCAGGGGAGAGTTTTTGATATTGGGATATTCCCGGAGTACCAGGTGCAGGTATTGCCTGAATTCCTGCGGGATAAGTTTTTTGTCGGAAGCATCTGCAATTACACCTTTTAAGCGTTCAATCAGGTGCTCCACTTCTGCAAAGTCTTCATCCGTGGTTGTTTCAAAAGCAGGACTTTCGTTAGGGTAATTCTCTTCGGTGGACAAGATGTCTTCACCGCCTGTATCATTGGGCAAAGCTGCCCAGAAGTCAGGTTTTCGTTTTCCAGAAAACAGGTCTTTGAGGTTGGTGGAATAATACCGCACCCCAATAAAAAGATAATAAATAGCCAGTAGCAGGACGACTGCCACAAAGTAGTCTATCCATGAAATGTTGGTAAACATACGCTTTCAATTTTTTTGTTTCACACTAATCCTTCAATCCGGAGCCGGGAGATTCTTCGCCGCTGGACGGATTGTTTACAATTACAGGACAAAAGAACGATGGAATGAAAGCGCCTACAAGTCCAATTTCTTGTTGTACCCTTTTTGGAACTACTGGAACCACAGGTAAATAAGGGTATTTGAAAGGTAATTTTTTTTGAATAAAAAAAGCCTCCCGTTACGGAGGCTCACTGTAAATATTTAGGATAGGGATTAAAATATCAGAGAACAGGCTTCTGCAAAATCCACCCGTTGGCTGATAAAGAAAATTTAACCCTATGCCTTACCGGTTCATTTAAATTCCTTTTCATCAGGACAGAAAAAGGAGTGATATTTTTGTAAACAGATGTGTATTCCACCCAAACAGTATTCTTACTTTCATCATCCTGAGTTATACTAAGGTCTATCACTTCTTCATCTGCAATTTTCACCTTTTGCACATCGAGCGCTTTGTCTTTATCCGGAGTAGGCAGAAGATAAAGCCTAGCTTTCTCAGTGAATTGCACCAAAGGTTTTCCTATGTCCTTCAACTTTTGTGTCTTTTGCACGGTCACCATACCGTTAGACTCTAATCCCGTATCAAGCAAGCTTTTTGCATGTTCCGGGTCGCTGCAAAAAATATCATAATCATAAACCCTGGGATAGTTCAGTTCCTTATTGATGATCTTTAAAGCTTCATCCTTCTTAAGTTCCCGCACAGGATTACATCCAAAGAGGATAATGCCTGCTGAAATCAAAATGAATAATAACTTTCCCATGGCAATCTGTTTTATGGATTAATATTCTTTAATCTTTCTGATGATCCGTTCCAGTGTCTCAATGGCGATCTGCTTGTCCCTTTCCTCCGCAACATAAGATTTACTGCGCATGCCATCATAGGATAATTCTTCTTTGTAAGGCGTAGATAAATGCGGAACAATGGTTTTAAATACCTCACTCATAGATTTTGCAACCAATATCCGCAGTTCATCTGACGCTCTTAATATCAGTCCCGTTTGATCAGTGGAAAGGATACACATTACTTTTTGCTTAGGCTTCTCTGAGAAAACTTTTGGCTTAGGCAATTCTGTATTGCCTTGCAATGGCGTAACGGAGAGACGCATCTTCTTTTCCAGGTAAAAAATTTCCTGGACAAACCAGTTGCTTAAAACAGTTTTCAGATCCCGGTATTGTGGATTAAAAATGACTCCCGGCTTTCTATGCATTTGGTTAAAATCTTTAAAATGCACCAGCAACTGATCCTGCTTCTCCGAAAGGTTTTCCAGACCGTTGATTTTTTCGGCTAGTCTTTCGGTAAAGTGATTGGCGAAAGCTTTACTATTAAAGTTGAGATAGATCAAAAGTTCATTTAACGCGGTATAGATACAGGTTTCCTTTTCCGGGTCTTCCAAAACTTCCAGTTCCTTGGTAAGTTCTTTTTTATAAAGTACATCACGGAATGTAACCAGGTATCCTCCCTGTGGACGGTTGGTAAATGAATACAGTGTGTTCAGGACAATATCCACGATCCGGCGGTCCGGGACAAGTTTATACAGTCTTGTCTTTAGTTTTCCGAGGCGCTGACTCAGTTCTTTCTTGGTAACAATTAAATATGTCGCAGGTACGCGCTCGTCGAGACTTAAATAAGACGAAAACCTGACCTCTATGAAAGAAAGCAACTCGTCAAGGCAGGAAATAAGGTTATCATATGTTTTTGCAATAAGCTCATTTTTCTCTGGAAGCTTTTCCTTATTTGCAAATGCTTCATCAAGCAGGAATATAAGTGCTGAATGATACTTCTTGATTAATAATTCGATCTGGCTTTCCTTTGTTAATCCAAACACCTGATTTTTCAATAAGGATTTAAACTGTTCTTTCTCTATTGCTATCTGGGTTATGACCGTATTGATTTGATCCTCCTCCATTGATAAAAAATCAGTTTTGCCTGGATTAAGAGTGATGGTTACAAGCAAATCAAACCACTCAATATTGTAGTTTTTCTCCATTCTTTACCAATCTAAATGAATTTTTATTATTACCTTATGCGCTAGTACTCCAATGGCATACTTCTCTTGTCCCTATTCTTCTTTCATTCTGGACCGTTCATTTTCCAAATACAGAATAATTTCACAAAATGATTTCATAGCAAAGATTAAACAGTTAATAATAATTGGGCTGCTTTAATGCCCATTAATATTTTGAATCCATCCACCCGATTCTATAACCGTTCACTCTTTCACTTTTCACATTATTCACTTCATAAAAACGAGTTCTATTAGGTATTTCACTAAATGCGAATTATTGAAACATTACCTTATTCTTGGATTTTAATTAACATTTCGAATTAGTTATCTTTCCTAACAAACAAAGTTATTCCAGTGCTCTTTTACCAACTGGGGCTGTGGTACAAAAAGAAACTTTTCAGTATTTTCCTCAAATTGTTGATAAATCGGCTTTCCAGTTTCAATGCCAAGCTGTGTATAAATTTCAGGACTTTTCACAATTAGTTCACAATCCTTATAATTGGGATTTTTATGCCACTCGATTTCGCCATTTTCTGATATAACCGGAAACCATGCCAATCCTTTATGGGCACGAACTCCGTCATATTCAAAACCATATTCGCGATCACACCAGGCACCAAAAGTAAGCGGTTGCTCCGCATCGGCGCTAATGGTGGCATGTGCCCAGTATGGCGGAACAATGACCACATCACCCGGACCAGTTACCACGGCAAAACATCGCCCCGGCTGATCTTCCGCTTTTTCCTGCATGTAAATGATGGCTTTCCCTGACCATATTTCGTAAACTTCCGGCGTTGACCAGCCCGAAAGCGGCGAAACTTTATGGATATGTCCCTGGCTGCGGACCGGCTCATCACCTAGTTTCCCGGCAGCATAAGTTACACAGCCATACAATAAATGAAGTTTCTTCAACAAAGGCAAATGCACCTTTTTACCCACATCCATTGCGATGGAATAAACCGGATCAGGTCCGGCACAAAGAGGATTGCGCAAACTTTTGCGAATGGAATCGATTGTGCGGTTCTCAACGCTTGGACCAAAAACATTGAACCCGTATTCAAAACCCATTGGGTCGGTGGTTGGCTTAATATCAAATCCAGGGTAAAATTTCATCTTTCTTTTTTTTTACATTTACCTGATCCGAAATCTGAAGTCATCGGATCAGTTGTTCTTGCCTAAATCAAAACCTAACATATCCTTTTAACGTGCCACATTTCTGGCCTTCACCTGCTCCGTAAGGGCGAATGGTATATGCTCCAACTTTAGCCGGAACAATAAACACTTCGGCATAATGAACTGCAAAAGGCTCAAATGCATTGGTCGGACTCTCAACAACTATTTCGTCGCCCTCAACAAGGCAAATCACATCAACTCCTCCATTGGTATGGTGTTCAACTTTTTTGGTAAACCAATGGCGACGGGTTTCAATAAATTCGCGTTCGTGCAAACCGGTTCGTTCTTCGACCCAGCCATCGCCTTCAGCAACCTTTTCAATCCGGTTAACCAGATTTTGGCGCGTCCATTCGGTCGTACGATCCCATTGAATATTCTTTTTACCGTGTTCAATGTTGATCGGTCGCGGCTTTCCATCCATTCCCAATCGACCCCAATCCCATAATTTGAAAGTAAAAATGAAGGGGGTTGCACTAATTTCGAGTACCATGCTGTTTTTACCCGAACAGTGAATCGTTCCGGCTGGAATCAAAACATGATCGTGCTTTTTCACTGGCCAGGTTTGCACATGTCTTTCGGCCTCGAACGGTTTTCCTCCTGCGTGAGCTTCTTCCAAATCACCCAACATTTCTTCCGGATTTACCCCTTCTTGCAGGCCAAGGTAAACGATGGCATCGTCTTCCATGTCCATCATGTAATAGCTTTCGTCCTGCGTGTAATGCAAGCCAAATTTCTCCTGAATGTATTCGGTGAGCGGATGTACCTGCAAACTCAGGTGCCCACCTTCCATGGTATCCAGATAGTCGAAGCGAATGGGGAATTCGTCGCCAAATCGCCCGTGAACCGGATCGCCCATCAGTTCGCGCGGATGACGGAACACCAGATTGATGGAAGGAATTTCAATCACATCATCTCCAAATTTCAGCAACAGGCTGTTTTCTTCAGGAACGCAGTTGAAACACCATGCGTAATTGGAAGCAGATTCGTCTAAATTGCAGACTTCCTTCATCCACTGACCACCCCACAGCCCCGGATCAAAAAACGGGACAACGCTGAACGGACGATTGGTCGCCTGCTTCATTCCTTCCAGAATGGCTTTCCCTTCAACCAGTTTGGGCTGACCAATTCGGTTGGTGTCGAGTAGGAAATCCCATTTGTCGAATAACGTCTTTTTCAGGCGGTCGCACACGCGCCAGTCCACAAAGAAGCCTTGTTTATAAAGCAGCATCCAGTCCTCAATATCGCGGTTTTTCAAGCCCAGGTTATCCACTAAATGTTGGCGCATCCTGAGTTGAATCTCCCAACGGGCCATATCGGCATATACCAGCAAATCGGGATTCTGACAGAGTAATGATGCTCCACTGCCATATATTATAATTGCCCCCTCCTTTATCGTTGCAATTTCAGATCGAATGGCTTTTACTTTATCAGAATCGAAAAAGGCATCCATTGTTAATCGTGTCAGGAAACCAAAAATTCGGTCGTTGGTCACATCCTGAAAAACAAGTTGCTTAATCTCGTCTTCAGGAATCATATAATCAGCAGCCTGAATAAATCGGGCAGAATTCAATCCTTTCTGTAAATTAGCAATCAGTTCCTCATGAATCACCCCCTGATAGGTTTCAATGACAACCAGTTTGCTTCTTCCACCCAAAGCTGATATTTCCTTGTTCAACCTTGTACAAATTCCTTCCCAGCCGTTTACAACTTTATACGATTCGTTTTTTACCTCCACAACCGGATGGTTATTGAATTTTGATGGTTTGTTTAAATATCTCTTCTTCATCTATCTATTTATTTCACCGCGCTGCACCTAGGAATATTTTTATTGTAGCAGGGCCAGTGAGGTTTTTCGTTATTATTCAACACTTTTTATGGATGAGCGAACCAAATAATCAGCTCCGTACAGGGCCGCAGAATCAGGGAACCGGGCCTCCACCAGTTTCACCTTTCCCCAAGGTGTCCATGCCAGTTGGTTTACTTTTTCCTGAAGTGTAGGTAAGATAATCCCGGAACTTTTCATAATCCCGCCACTCAGGATAATCAGTTCGGGATCATAAGCATGGATCATGGTGATGATTCCGGCTGCCCAAACCGATAGGCAATGATCAAGCACTTCTTTGGCCACGCGGTCATTATTCCCAGCATGATAAAACAGGGCTCTAAAATCCAAAACTTCTTCGTTGGCTATGGAGGATTCCGAAAAATGCGGATGTTCTTTCAACAACAAAGGCAAACGCCATGTGGATGCTTCAGCTTCCACGCAACCCACGTTTCCACAGGTACAAACCGTTCCCCTGTGGTTCACCGTGAAGTGTCCACCCAGGTTTCCGGCCTGAAAGTGCTTCCCTATCAGCAACCCTCCACCGATCAAGGTTGCCATCCCGATCCCGGTGCCCAGGGTTATCATGACTAAGTCTGAACAAGATTTTCCTGCGCCATATTGCCACTCGCCAAGTAAAGCCATTCGTGCATCGTTTAGCGCTAAAAGCGGCCAATTCCATTTATCTTTCGCCCAGCCCACCAGATCGTTTTCCGGTCCATCGTCGTATTTTTTATTGGTTGAAAGAATCCGGTTCTTCAACGAATCAACCAATCCCGCAAACGAAAACCCAATGCCCAACACATCTTTTTTCTGAAGCAAGTTTAACTGCAGCATTTGATCAATAGTTTCTTTCAGTTCAGGAAGCTGCGATTTTAGTCCTGATGCCGATTGTGCAATTAACTCTTTCCGGTCAACGAGCCGACCTTCCCGTAATAAACCGATTTTTATAATCGTTCCGCCTAAATCGATGGCAATAGTAAAGTTCATAGTTCCAAATTTCAGCTTACAAGTTCCGGTCGCAATGACCAATGCCTTGGATATTTGTTATTGAAAATTCGATATTTCTTATTTGATTTCTGTTTCGGAAAATTCTTTTTCCAGTTCCTCCAGAGTTTTGCCTTTGGTTTCAGGGACATACTTTAGTACATACAGTAAATTTGCAAGACAAATCAGCGCAAAAATCAGGAAGGTGATCCCCCCGCTTAGTTTTTCGAGCATGATAGGAAAGGCAATGGTTACAACAGTGCAAGCCATCCAAAGCGATACAATGGCAATCGACATTCCTTTGCTCCGTAGGCGGTTGGGGAATAATTCGGTAGCCACCACCCATGTTGCCGGTCCAAGCGAAGCCGCAAAAAAGGCAATGTACCCGAGAATAAATGTTAGCACCAGAACTCCCGAAGTAAGGTTCATAAAATACAGGACCGAAAGTCCGGCAAGCATCAGCATCATTCCTGTAGAGCCAATCTGAATCAACATTTTACGTCCAAAGCGGTCGATTAAAGCCATAGCCACCAATGTGAAAACCAGGTTTGTGCCACCAATCAGAATGGTTTGCAACAGGGCCGAATTGTTCGACTGCCCTACATTGGCAAATATTTTGGGAGCGTAATACATGATCGTATTGATCCCGGTAATTTGCTGAAAAACAGCAAGCACAATACCGATATACAATAGCGGTTTAACTTTAGGTTCCAGTAACTCACTGAACCTGGATTCTTCCTGAACATTCAATGTTTTCTCAATCGCTTTTAATTCAGCAGCAGCAAATTCTTTTCCTGATGTTTTTATCAATACCTGAAGCGCCTCATTGTCTTTCCCACGGGCAACCAGCCAGCGCGGGCTTTCAGGAACCAGAAACAAGCTAAAGAACAGCAATACTGCGGGTGCAGCCATCACCAGCAACATCCACCGCCAGTTGTTTTCTCCGGTTCCAACCAGCACATAATTGCTGAAAAATGCCACCAGAATGCCAATCACAATGGCCAATTGGTTCAGGGATACCAGTGTTCCGCGGTATTTGGCCGGTGCAAGTTCGGCAATGTACATGGGCGAAAGGATAGATGCCACACCAACCGCCAGTCCGCCAAGAATGCGTGCAACCAGGAAAAAAATAAGTGTGTGTGCAGAGGCACTCCCGACCGCCGAAACTAGAAACAAAAGGGCTGCCATCATCAATACCTTTTTCCGTCCATAGTGGTCACCAGCCTTTCCCGCCAGGAAAACCCCTCCAATGCATCCAAACAGCAAACTGCTTACCGTCCAGCCCAGTCCAGTTTCAGACAAGCCGAAATAGGGCTGAATAAAGTTGATCGTACCCGAAATGACTGCGGTATCAAAACCGAATAAAAGTCCGCCCAATGCAGCAACGACTGATATCAGAACAACATATCCCTTCATAGCTATGATTATTTTATATTATTTTCTACCAGTGCCGGTTTTCCATCAACTTCGACCAAACACGCAGAAAATCCCTTCACTGCAATTTCCTCGTAATCATGACCAGCATCCGACGGCCAGCATGCACCAACAATCAGCTTTTCGTCGCCCGTGTTGGCCAAACGGTGCGCAATCTCGCCACCAATGTAATGCAGGCTACCAGGAGAGACCTCTTCGGTCCAGGTATTCCGTTCGCGGTCCATCAGGATCAACATCCCATTCCCCTGAATACCCCAGTAAAACTCGGCCCGGTCGGATTGTGCGTGGAAATGGCCCTTTGTCATGTAGTATTCCTTGCCAACTTTGCCGGGCATTATGGTAGAGATACCAAAGAAAAGTCCTCCAGGCGTGCCTTCTGCAACTGGCAACCACGACTGGACTGAGTATGCCGGGGTTTCCGGATTTATCTCTGACAAAGTCTCCCGATCATGAAATATCCCGGCTATGTCTTTTAAAAACCGCAACTGGTTAATGATTGGCTCTCCCTTCAGGATCTCATTGTTCATCCCCAATTCAACCGGTGATTTCAACATTTTCAAGTGCTTCATTCTACAGTGAATTTTAGTCTATTGTAATCAAAATGAGTTTCTTTCATTCATCAAAAATGGATTGTCCAGTTTCAGTTTCTGATGGTTCAGTATCATTTCGGCCATCGTTTTTCCCATTTGGGCAAAATCGGTCGAAATAGTGGCGATACCGGTTGCGACAATCCCTTTGAGCGGGGTTTCGTTGTAGGAAACAATTCCCAAATCTGTTCCCAATTTTAACTGATGATCAATGGAAAAACGAACTAAAAATTCCAAGTCCCTGTCATCAACCACTATAAAAGCATCGCCATGCCGGATGTCAATTGATTTCAAATCGCATACCACTTCAAAGGTGATCGGATGTTGTTTGCAATAGTCGCGGAAACCTGTAACGATATCCCGAAAATGCGATTTCTGGTGCCTGATGACCAAAACCATTCGCTGGTATTTGCTTACCAGCTGGGCATGCTGTTTCAGAATTCGATAAATATCACGTTCAAAATCCTGACAGACATAAGGGAAAAGGTCTTTGTACTTTTTTCTGCCCTGATCCAGGATAAACACTTTATTTTTGGGAAGTTTACTTATTGTCGCAAAGCCATCCGAATGGTCAATGGGCATAATTACATATTCGGAATAGTCTCCTATTGCACCATCAATGATGGTTTGAAACATCTTCAGGTTGTTGTGGTGAAAAAAGATTTGCTCGCTGCCATCTCTTTTCAATGCCTCTTTGAACCCATCGTACAGTTCCTCCTTGTAAGCCGTCAGCCGGTCAAAAACAAGCAATACGTTGTGTTTGAAATCAGTATTTTCATTTTGAATAAAATACCCTTTCCCCACTTCAGAAGTAAGGATTCCCTTCGCTTTTAATACGTTGTAGGCCATTAAAACAGTGTCCTGAGACAGGCAATATTGCCGGCATAGCATATTGAGCGATGGTATTTTATCGCCCTTTTTCAGTTCTCCTGCCTCTATTTGTTGCTGAACTGCTGCAATAATTTGCCGGTATTTGGGAACCGAAGGATTTTCTTCAAACTGAATATCAAGGTGTTTTTTCATAGACGAACCTCTTGGTAGTACTATGCAATAATATTAAATATTTATATGCAATATATCAACATATTAAAATAGAATAAAAATTTACAATGAATAATTTTCGATAGGTCTATCTTTCTGACAGGAGGTAAGGTTGAAGGCACAAATGAGTGATTCCGATAGATGATAAAAAAAGCCTTTGAAATTGGTGGTAAAAACAAAACCCGAAAACAAATTACGGGAATTGAAAACGCCTATGTAGGGTCTGCTGTTAAACTCAGGCCATGTGTTTTAGTTCAACTTGATTAGAGTTGAAAAATTCATTGATATATATTAATTGTTTACGATTTTCTTCAGCAAAACGAGCTAAGGCTATTTTTATCCATCGTGCTGAAAAACTCACAGCGATTTTAAAGATAAGAGACGGGAGTGCCGCCCCGGCCAACTTGACCAGGTTGAGCACCAAAATGATGCATGCAATCCACGATTCGCTTGTGTCCGGCAGCCTGGCTTTGATGCGGTTTAAACCGTATGCCTTTTTAGCCTGACCAAATTTGCCTTCGATCGGATTACGCTCTCCCGGACTTACGTGTTTCTGCACTGCCGATGGTCTTCCCAGGGGCTTGGCCAGGAGTTTAATCCCTTTCTCCTTCAGTGCTGCGCGGTTGAGACGGTTGCAATAGATTTGGTCGGCTAATACCTCTTTTGGATAAAACCCAAAGCGTTTGCGGTATTTTTCGATGTACTCCATCATGTGGCTTCCCTCATTGAAGGCGTCCCAGCGAAGCTCGTCAAGAAAAGAAATGCCATCAATGAGCGAGACATGGATCTTGGCACCAAACTCCACTTTTGCCTGACTCTTTCCCCTGACGATAGGGCGAACATGGGGTTGATGGATGCTAACAATTCGATCTTCAATACGATGAACCCTGTTATTGTACATTTCCCTCTGTTGCTCAAAGAAAGTGTCAAGCACCAAAAGATATTTGTAGCTTTTGGCACAGAGAGGAATAGCATTGTATGAGTCTAACAGATTATTGATTGTTTGAAGGTTACGCCTCAAATATCGTAACTGCTTTCCAACTTCCACGCGTATTTCTTTCTGCGTCTTATTCTTTTTCTGCGCAGTTTTCAAATAAACCTTTCGTGCAATTTCCCGATAGGTTCTGGGTTTTTTCTTTTGAAGCAACGGATCATAAAGCTCGTCTATCAATTGTTCTGATTTTTCCCTTGCATCAGAGAGCAGGCCCAAATCAGTCGGATAGGCAATGTCTTGCGGGCAGGCTGTTGCATCAAATGTGATCCTTCCTCTATTTTGAACTTCAGCCAGCTCAGAATGATTGTCAGAATCTGATGTATCCTTATTGTTTTTCTTTGTTGTTGCATTCTCCTGCAAAGCAAAATTTGCCTTTAGTTCGGCTAACTTTTCGTTAATGGAATTTATGCTATCCATTCCAAGTCGCTTGCGGAAATCAACAAATAATGATGCATCAAAAGGCGGTTCATTGGTGAAGCTTGTATAGCCCAGAAAGTACTGCATATAAATGTTTTCGGCCATTTGGTCCACGGCCTCCCTGTCGTCAAGATTGCAAAGATGTTTGATGATCAAAGAACCTATAACAATTCTGGGATTTAAGGGCGGACGGCCTGTATTGCTCACCGTAACATTTTTGAGATAGAGTGAACAAATCTCGTCCCACGGAATCAATCCGGCTAAAACAACCCATCTGTTTTTTGGGTTTAATTCCCGTTCAAACGGACTTTTAAATGCCTCCAATGATAGTTGTTTCGGACTGATGTAAATGGGGACAGGTGCATGCTTTCTTGTAGCTTTTTCCATATATCTTTGCACTTATTATCCCAAATATCGTTATAATTGTCACACAATCAAATAGTAATACCTTTTTCAGCAGACCCTAAATACATTTTGTTTAAAAGTTAATGTGGTTCGTGGAGCAACAATAACCACTCCTGTTCCGTCGGTTTGGTGATGGTTGTGTTTGCTTCGATCTTTGCCGGCGTTGTTTCACCTGACCGGGGATTGAACCAAAGCCCAGTCATGGGGTGCGGCGAAGACTGCATCCAACCGATGGTGTGTCCGCTCAATGAGTAGATCAACACGTTTTTCCGCCCGTCATCAGCAAGGCACCAATTATTGTCGGGCTCCGCGAGCCAGCCGTCGCATGGCGTCATTTGCGGCATAACGTCTGCAAGATGGTCGTGAACAAACTCACTAAATGCCGACCTGCCATTTCTGTTTTTTACCTGACCCTCGAAGGGATTGCAGGCACCTCCCGCCATCAGTATCGGAATCGAACCACAGCCTCCGGGCCACGCGATGACTGCTTTGGCCGGAAAGCGATCCCGGTACTCGCGAACCTGACGGTAGACGTAAAGTGGTTTTGTGTTCGGCGGCGACTCGCCGCCGAACTGTTCCCAGCTTTGTTCCCGAAATGCCCGGTTGCGGTCTCCGCGCGGAGCCCACATGGAGCCGTCTTCAAGCCGCTGCCAGTAGCGCATATCAATCACGTCCACTTGAGGCTCGTGAAGAGGATCAGCTAAAATGGCGTCGGTAATATCCTTGCTGGTCACGAGCGCGACTTTTACGTTCTTACCCTTCTCGCGTTCCCACTCCGCGACGATGTCTAAAAAGAATATCTGAAATGAAAGCGGCCCGGCGAACTGGAACGACAGGGAATAAATCACATTGGGCTCTTCCCCCAACTCATCGAGGTACCGGCGAATCAGTGCACGGTGGAGAGTGCGCCGGACAGGATGTGCGACGTCATAAACCTGATCGGCGAGATGCACCGCGTTGTTTTCATCTACAGGCGGCGGTTCCGGCAGACCGGTTTCATTGATGTTGTTCGCAGGACGGAAGGGGTAGTCAGCCCAGTGTGCCAGCGTCTCGAAAACGTTATGCGTGTTGTAAAAATACACAGTGAACACGAAACCGCGTTCAGTACTGATCCGGGCCCATTCATGCAGCCGGTCGAAATACCAGGGATTGAATTTATTAAGGTCGAATTTGCTGAGTCCGTCAAATGCAATGCCCTGCCCACTGCGCAACCACGGCATCTCAAAGAACGGCGCCCAGACATTTGCGTCCGGCCGGGCAATGAAAAGATGATCGTCTCGTCGCCGATCAAACCAGAGTCCCGGGATCGACTCAAAAAAAGGTTTTCCCGCCGCCATCATATCCTCGGCGAGCTGCTCCATATTTTCCGTGAGTCCGGGTCCTTCACGGCCAGGCACGAATCTTGTAATGCTGCGGCTGCCAACCGATACCGCAACCGACGCCGGAATCTGGCCTCTCCACCATTCCGAACTGAACTGACCGCCCCACATTGCGCGATCCTCTGTAACGAAGCGCCCGCCGCTGATTGCAAAGATGCGCGGTACGACACTGACACCTGCCGGAGGAGGGGGCGAAAATAACGGAATGTTTTTCTTGTTTTCTGTTGTCCGTCCGTTTTCGTCTGTGAGCATGGGAATCCGGGTTGTATCAGGCGGTAAGACAATGTTTGGCGCACCGGACGGCCCATCAATCACGATCCCGGTAGCGGCACAATCGCGTACAAATGAGTTAGCGGCTGTCCATCCCCCGCCCTGCGCCCTTATGTCGTCACGTGTGAGACGCAGCGCCGCACCATCGATCTTAACCCTTTCATAAAGCACTCCAGAGGCCCAGCTCTCGAATGAACCGCTCGGTCCAAGCGCGTGAATGGCCTCACAATCACGAAAAACATTTGGCCCGGCTGCACAGTGCCCGACCGCAAAATCATTCAGACCGGAATCCGACCTACATTCTGCCACAAGCACCTGCTGCCCTTCAACCAAAAAAGTCTGCCTCCGATAGCCACCGATCGCGGAGGCAAAGGACTGATTAATGCAACGATGTATGGTTACCCGGCGCGCCCGTGGGCCGATGCGCACAGCAGACCCGGCAAACCCCCGCGACACAAGACGCAAAACTGCTACATCCTCGGCACGGTGAACAGCTACAGCGATCCAAGCATGTTCTTCGTCAATTCCGGATGCCTTCGTTTCGAGTTCGAGATCCTCCACGACGATATTTTGCACTGGCTCATGCCCGGTAACCTTTGCTACGATTCCACCACCGAATCGCTGCTCCAGCGCCGTAGTGATTGGAGCATCGAGCGTGATTATCTTCGCGGTGGGATCGACTGAGACCACTTGTCGATCCCACACAAGATCACGCGATCCCGGCATCCAATGCGTCCGCACTTTGGCAAAATGACTCTTGTCCTGATCCATCCCCAGTGACGCGATCCATTCCCTGGTGCTCGGGCGTGTCACTACCACGCGATCACCAGCGGAAAACGGAGCTGTTTCAGCAACCGATATCACCACGCTGCCTGCCGGAACGACCTCGCCTGTCACAGCCACGCCTGCAGTCGTGATTGGTCTGTTGTTATCGCCAATCTCAATCAAAGTCCGGCGCTTGTGCCCAGTGGCCGTGATCCCCGCGACAGGTTCAACAGTGCCGCGCAAAACCACGCCGCTTGCGCGTATGCTCAATTGACCCGATACCTGAAAGAATCCCTTTGCCCCGTCCAGAAGCACCGCGCCACGAAAGCCATTCGGCTGCACTGGCAGCGCCGCCACATGATCGATCGCCGCCTGGAGAAGCCCGGTATCGTCATTCCCGGTCGCCTGCACACGCACGACGGCCGGGACGAACGGCACGGACTCAGCGCCAGCGCGAAAACCTACACAGTTGAAAAACACCGATGCCGGAACATCCTTTGAGAATGCCTGAACCATGGCATCTTTAGAAAGCACAGGTGAGGCTAAATTGGCCCTGTCGCTGGATGACGAGGTCTGAACTTGATCATTCCTTATCGCGTTGTTTGTTGCCGGTTCTGACATACTGGTGAAAACTGCGAACAGGCTCACAAATACACCAGTCATCCCGATTGTCCTCTGTTTGAAATTTTTCTTTTTCATGTGTAAATATTTTTTTTTATGGTTCCTGCAAATGCGGGAGAACCCGCAGAGATTTTCATCTTCTTTGGAGAACTTTTGCTCGTGAGAGTTTCATATGATTTAGAAATTTTTGTTGTTCTCAATCCGTTAGCAGATTAAGCTCGCGATTTAGTTTTGCCACTTTCTCAAAGTTAAACTCCTTGAAAAGCATATTTTTCCCGGCATAAGTTATTTCCAGGTCTTTAATCATTCCTTGCAAATGAAATGGAATGAGTGGTTTAGTATCAATCCCAATTTTATAAAAAGAAAACCTTTCTATGTCTGATAATAAGAGCAGTGGTATTTCAATATGTTTATTTTCAATTTCGAAATTATTAAACATTGCAGATGCAACATGTGAAACTTCAAGGGGCTTATTTCCCGCATTCTGTATATAACTATCCTTAATAAGCAACCCCTTTACATTTTCAATCTTGCCTGCCCCGTTTCCCATAAAGTTTAAATTACTGATTCTGACATTGAGAACCGGACTTTCAGGAATCCCTATAATGCTTAATGCTTCAACTATATTTTCTCCGCTCACATTGCTGATAAAAACATTTTTTATAGTTGGAGTTGTTATATCAAAAGGTATAGGCTTGTTTGTACTATCAAAATAAAGCATATCGATTTCAATGCCAGCTTTCAATATGTCATGCATAATTATATTATTGAACGATATGTTCTCAATTACATTGCCTCTTCCCCTGGGGGCTTTGAACCGGATCCCACGATCGGTTCCGTTAAAAACGCAGTTTGAAACAACTACATTCCTTATGCCGCCTGACATTTCACTGCCAAGAACAACTCCTCCATGCCCACGCATCATTATGCAATTAGTTATAGCTATATTTTCCGACGGTTTTCCGACCCTTCTGCCATCTTCATTCAGGCCGGACTTAATTGTTACACAATCATCCCCTGTTGAAATATAGCAGTTTGAAATACGAACATCCTTTGAAGAATCGGGGTTGATACCATCCGTGTTTGGAGCTTCCGGAGGATTTATTATGGTAATTCCAGTAATATTGACATTTTCGCAATAGACGGGGTGGACTGTCCACACTGGAGAATTTATCAGAGTAAGCCCCGATAATTCAATATTCTTACAATTAATGAACTCAATCAAGCAAGGTCTTGTGAAAGGGTTATTGTTATTAGTTTTTTTATTTAGCTCAAGTGTTAATTTCTCCCCATCATTCAATATTGGCTTCTCCTTTCCTCCATTTGTAAATAATTTAAAACGATTCCACCAGACTTCGCCCTGCCCGTTAATGGTCCCTTTACCCTGTACAGCAATATTTCCCAGGTCTCTGCCATAAATCAGCGGGGCGTGTCCAAAACATTCTTCTCCCTGATATCTCAATAATACAATCGGGTAGTCGTCAAAATTCCGGCTTCCGATAATAACAGCACCAACTTCAAGATAAAGGATGATATTGCTCTTTAGTTCAATTGTCCCGGTAAGAAATTTTCCGGCCGGAACGTAAATGGTTCCCCCTCCCTCTTGTGCAGCAATACCTATCACCTTTTTAAAAATCTCTGTATTTGAAGCTTTACCATCACCTATTGCCCCATAATCTCTGATATTGTAATTATTGCAGAAAGAACTTTGACTGAAAATGAGCAGACTTGTTAAAATCAAAATATATCTTTTCATTATTTTGCAAATAGTTTTTCAATTTTTGTTTTTCCTTTTCTACCTGTTTTTGGCTATATGGCGAACCGGATATAATTGTCAACAGTTCTTTTTTACCTTCTTGTCCATCAAAAGGTAGTAGTTTATTCTTTACTCCCGCTTGATCATTTCCTTTTCAATTTCTTCCAGCGACTTTCCTTTGGTCTCGACGAGATATTTGCGGATGACCATAAATCCGGTGAGGCAGATTATACCATATATCCAGAAGGTCCATGTGGTGTCGATTCTTTCGTTAAGCGCCGGGAAAGAATAACTCAAAGTAAAATTTCCGATCCAAAGGGTTAAAACGGCTACCAACATGGCTGCCACTCTTATCCTGTTTGGGAAAATCTCGGATAACAATACCCAGACAATGGGGGCAAGGGAGAACGAATAAAAAGCAATAGCCAAAACCGTTAACGCCAGAACCAGAAACCCTGGAAAATGCAACGCATAAATGGTCGGGCGTTTCGTGGTTCAATGTTTTAATCAGTCTCTCTCTAGATGTCATATTATTTGCTATCATCTATTTAATTTGGTTTTGCGCAACCTCTATAAATGCCAGGATATTTTCGAGGCTGGTATCGCTTTCGACCGAATGGGAGGGCGAGAAAATATATCCGCCATCCTTACCTAAATCAATTAATCTTCTTGATTCGTTAATAACATCTTCGCGAGTACCGAAAGGCAGTGTCTTTTGCATCGACAAACCACCATGAAAGGCCAGTCGACCCCGGTACCGGGGAAGGATAGTCCAGATATCCATCACTTCGGGCTGGAAAGGGTTGAAACAATTCAGGCCGATTTCAACCAGGTCGTCAAACAACTCGTCCACATCACCACAGGAATGGATTGATACATACTTACCTGCAGCGTGCACCTCATCATACATGCGTTTCAACTGCGGATAAATAAACTCTTTCCAGGTATCGTACCCCATGATCAAACCATGTTGCTGTCCCCAATCATCGCCAAAGTGAACCGCATCAATGTCGTATTTCAGCGCCTCCCTGAATTGCGCGATATTGTAATCTGCAATTGCGGTTAACAGTTCGTGGACAAAATCGGGGTTTATCATGAAATCCATCAGAAGATTTTCCATTCCGCGCAATGTCCAGGCCCGTTCATAAAGCGAAAATCCAATCTGAAACATTCTGAACCTGTCGGGTTTGGCCTCAATCTGAGGTTTAATGTCCGAGAAAAATTGTGGGTCCAAAGGATTGGGAAAGGTATAACCATTCAGGGTGGGATTCTCAAGGACACATCCTTTTACATTGCCAATGTCTTTATCTATGCTCCTGTCCCATACCACACCAAAAACATCCCTGTACTGATCATCTCCCAGATAATCAAAAAAACCAATATCGCCTCCAAGTTGAAGGATATGGTTGTCAAGAGGCATATCCAGGTCATCAACCCCAAAGTAATCTTTTAAAAGATCGGTTGGTTCTTTTGTAAATTTAAAAGACCAGGGCACGTATGGAGGCTTTTCTCCATTAAGTACCATTTTAATCACATCACGTTTTGTCATATAACGTTTTTTTAGCATTAGTACAATTCTGATCCCCCAAATAGAAGAACGGTGTGCCACCTGACGTTTGGAGGTTGTGTCTATTGCCTCTTATTGTCAGTCAATTGTCCGTAATCGGCATCAGAGTCAACCAGCCGAATGCATGCTGATCCTGGGTATCGTTCGCGAATCGGACCGGCATCCCCTTCGGGAGGGGGTTGGGAACTCGCAGTGCCAACATATAGGCTCCGGCCTTTAGGCCTTGCAGGTTCAGCATCTCGTTCCAAACACGCGGCTTGTCGCCAGGCAGCAGACCAATGAGTTTGCTGGTGCTGTTGAAAGTCTTTGCAACAATGTCGTCGGTGCTTAACAGCCCAAACTCGATAGGCCAGTCATAGTAAAACGGCGCCACTCCACGGTTTTCAACCTCCACATTTACCTCGAACCTTCCGTTGGTCACTGCGCTGATCGTGACCGAAGATACATGGAATTCGTAACCCATCCGCCGCACTTCCTCCTCGGCCCGTTTGATTCGTTCCGAATTCTGTTCCTTTTCGCTCCCAAACATTCCGCTGTCCATCAACCAGCTTACATGGGTGTACTCAACGCACTTCCTGAAGTCCTGGATTTGCTTTAGGTCATGATCCGGATCAAAGACTTCGCCCCACGCTTCCGGCCTGATTTCACCGCCAATTGGCTGCGTTTTCCATTTGCCTAGCGCTTCAGAACCGGCACCCTTCAGCATTGCCATGAAAAACCACCCATCCTCCTTCCTACCCGTTTCGAGGGTTCCCCAGGCGAATGAGTCATCCTCATAGCCGAACCGGCGACTTGAATTTGGGGCCCACCGTTCGCGCCACTCGCCCCACTCGCCCTGTGGATAGCGCAACAGGACCGGCGTCGTCTTGAAGGCCGCTTCGTAGGCATCCATCACTTCGACCTGCACTTCCTTGCTTGCAAAGAGATCGTTGCGCGGCCAGTTGTGCCATTCACCCCAACTGCCTAACAGCCCGGCAGAGATGAAACCTATCCGGGGATCACCATCATATTTTTTTCCCAGTTCCGCGATGAAATGCTTTAACACCTTTTGCAGATTGGTGTCGGAGTAGTCTGGAGTTTCGCTGGCAGGCTTCTTCCCCTGCCCCCACTTGTGGACTTTCAGCCCCTCCCTGATGAGAAATTTGGGAATCGCATCCTTCCAGCCGGGAAATTCGAGGTACACCCGGAAGACAGTCTGATGTCCGCGGCTGGTGATGGAATCGAGAAGGTTTTCAAGGGGTTTCCAGTCGTATTGGTCGTAGCCGGTAACGAGTGCCGATAAAGGAATGTAGTTAAACTCCATACTGTGGGGAAACTTTCCGCGTCCATCCCTAACATAAGGTACCAGCCCCTTCAGCGGGTTGTCCACCGGGGCCGGGGCGTACTCCAGAACCTGCTGACGGACCTCTTTGCCAGCAACGGTAAACCCGTCTTTTATCCAATTTGGGGCATTCTTTGTAAGATAAGTTGAACTATCTTGTGCTTGTACACCAATATTCGTATTCTCCAGTGGGATAAAAAACTGTAAAAATAGAATAACGATCAGAGGGGAATGAGATATCCTTTTTGTGTTCATTGAATTTTTTTTAGAGTATAAAATGAATTTTATCTATATTTTTAAACTGCTTTCTTTACCATCTTGCCTTCGTTGGCAAAAACGCCTGCTGCAACTGACTTGTCTACAGATCGCTTCAGCGGGATCATTCAGGTATCCCGATCAACAGATGATTTTCCGAAAGTTTTTGGACAGTCTCACCGCTTAGTAATTTATTGGGTACGGCTGAAATATTTTCCGGGTTCCAGCTATGTTTAGACTCAAATTTTGCTAAATCCTCCCGGGTTTTGAATTTTACCGATATTACAGTATTCTCAATACCTGAAAGAATTACTACACTATATCCTGTTACATCTTTGAAGTAATCTTCCCAGTCGGGAGCGCCATTCATTAAACCTAATTTACCTTTTGCCAGGATGGCATTGCTCCTGATGATTTCAGGTTGCACACCTGGCAGATAATTTGAGAAACCGGCTGATGGTTCCCTGATTTTACGAATAATAGCCTCTCCGATTCTTAAAGATGCTATACTGTCGGTTTCACTTCCCGAACTATTAACAATACTTATATAGCAAGATCCTGCGCATATCTGTAATTGGTAGCGGGTCTGACAGGTATAGGAAGAGATAGACGGCATATTCCTGCAACGGTGCTTTGATACGGAAAATATACCGAACGCCTCTTCGGGACCGGTCATCCTAAATATTTCTGTTTTATACTTACCTCCCATAAAATCGATCTCGGAAATCCATGCAGCAGAAAACCCATACTCAAGATAAAGCTCGGCGCCTCCATCAATATATCCGAACAGAGAGGCTCCTGTAAATGTCCTGGCAGGTTGAAACGTACCATCCGGCAAGTCGCTCTTATCAATAGCCGGAAATGTTCCCTCCATTTGCGGAAAGCAATTAATTGAAAGGGAAAGAAGAAAGAATAGCACGAAAGTAAATTTATTCATGGTTAATTAATAATCAGTAATTTGGAAATTGAATGTCAAACATTATGCATTGAATTACTCAGCCCAGATCAAATACTTTAAGGTCAATCTTTTCTTTATCTGAGACACCTAATCCAAGTTTCGATGACATTGCAAGAAAGGTAAGCGAATCCGGAGCAGCTGATTTTTGGAGCCCTTCAGCAATCCTTTTTTCAGCGATGATATCATAACCAATCCTGTCCATTGCCACCGGGTCTGACGCGGCAAGAATAGAATAATAATTACATATAAACTGAGGATTAGCGCCAGGGCCGCCGTTAAAACAGCCCCGGAGACCATCACAGATATTCAGGACAACTTTATCGCGTAATGGAGGGAAAGCACATACCTCAGCACACGTGTCATTCAAGAGTTTTGCATGGAGCCGTCCGGTATTGGACACTGACCCAAAAGCCAGATTTTTCATCGCATTTGTTATAGAGCCACCTACATTCTTCAGGATAGGAATGTTAATTATCTTATCAACTTCCTTGGTAACTATCTTCGAGAAATAGGAATATTTCCCGCCGTTTACCATATACGGCATTGTTTTGCTATCATATACACCATCAACATCAGCCCAGTAGAACCACTCTTTATCAATATTTCCCTCACTATAAAGTTTTCCGTCTTTGTCAAAATACGATCCTTTCTCATCCTGCTGCTCTGTACCCATTATTTTAATCCCCTGGTAATTCTCAGAGTTAAAGCCGGTATCAATAAGTTCAATTCCCCTTCTGTCCCATATAATAATATTCTTTTTATCTATCCCACTTTCAGTAAGCTGTCTGACAACCGACTTGACTACAGCATGACTGGTAGTCAGTAGTTTGCCTGCAGATGGATTAACTTTCAAACCTATTATTTCACCCGGATTAACAAATGATCTCCAGGCTTTTTTGAGGCTTTTTTGTCCTGTAAGTTCAAGCATTGCCTTTTCTATCATCATATAAGCTTCCTGTTCAACCGGTTTGTCATTGACAACCGCTTTGGAATTTTTAATATGGACCACTTTACCCGGAAATTTACCTGGCATTGAAAAGGAATTTCTGGGGATCTTTGTAGCATCACCAATGTTGGTAGAAGGTTTTTCCTGAACCTGAAATGGTTCAGATGCAAATAAAGTCAGAGGTTTAACTGCAAGCGCTGCGCTCCCTGCACCCAGTATAGTACAGAATTTTCGACGATCAAGAGAATCTTTTTTCATGACGTTGGCCGATGAGATATTAAAATTTATATAGATTTCAATTATATTGTTGAACTATTTGGGTATGTTTTATTTTGTAAAAGGATTCCATTCTTTTAAATAGGAAATTTTTGCAATTTCTGTTTCCGGATCAAATGAAACCGGAAGCCATAAATAGTGTGATCTGTTTAAGTTAGCAGAATCAGGGACCCACCACTGATCAAACATTCCAAGAAGAATGCCTGATTTTTTAATTAACAAAAAACTAGTGATCTGAGAATTCCATGTCTTATTCTCTGACATACACATTTGTTTACTGTATGGGCCCAAAGGAAACGAAGAAACCGCATAATCTGTTTCAGTTGCACTCCAACCTTCCACCCCTGAACCTGCAACTAAATATTTGCCTTTAAATTTTATCATTGCCGGGGCTTCATGTCTTTTCCCAAGCGCAATTACTGTTTTTTTGGTTGAAAACAAATAATCATCTGTCAATAAATCCACTCTTATATTTCTACTTCCATCATCATAAACTAAGTAAGCATTCTCATCATCATCTTTGAAAACATTAAGGTCTTGTGCGCACCCTGGAGAACCAAAACGTTCATCATCCTCAGATCTTTTTTCATAAGCTTCGGGAGCTCCTGTTTCCCTGAATCCTAAAATCTTAAATGGGCCAACCGGACTGTCAGATACAGCAACACTTGCCATTCTGTCAGGATATCTTGTTGCATAATGAAAAAACCACATTACATATTTTTTAGTCAATTTATTATATAATACATGCGCCCTGTGAGATGTTCCGTTGGAACCCCATCCTGAATCGGGATAAGCCAATGCAATTCCCTTATATTTCCAATTAACCAGGTCTTTTGAGGTGTAAACATTTATTCCGGGATTCAATTTTGCGGCTGGTTTGCCATATTCACCCTTAATGGTATTTCTGTAATCAGAACCATACCAGTAAAATGTATTATCAAATTGAGAAATACCACCATCATGTGCAGAAATTAATTTTCCATCTATATCTAACCAATCTGCATTATTAACAATAAAAATATCTTTATCCGTTTTACAGGAAAAGAATAATAATATTGATACTAAAATCAATTTTCCCACTCTGTTCTTTTTCATAAAATATAATTTAACTTAAATCTTTACATTTATATATTGGTGTCCATATAATAAATACTCATCAGGTCCAAAGATTTGTACTGATGCTTAAGCCGCAAGCTGAAATTATCCCAGTTTCTGTTCGGACTTTCCGTCCAGCCGACCTCAGCGAGTGCCAGTATACGCGGAAAAATCTGGCGGTCCATCTTTGGTTCAGTCCTGTCAATATGAGACCAGAAACAAGCCTCTACTCCTAAAATATGTTCAGGATTAACACTTTCAAGTTTATCAGATAATGGTTCGAATGTGTATACCTTCTCAGTTGATATGTTTTTATAGCTATAATCGAAATAGCAATGGGAAGTCGGGGCCATAATAACATCATTCCCCTGGGTGATAGCAGCTAAAGCTATATTTTCCATTCCACCGCGCCAAAACATCACGGTAGCTGTTTTACTGAGTCCGCCTTGTGAAATCTCATCCCATCCAATGAGCTTTTTACCTTTACTGTTCAGGAATACTTCTATTCGTTTCGTAAACCAACTTTGAAGCTCATCCTCATCCTTTAATCCGTATTTCTTTATTGCTCCTTGGCAGTCAGGACAGGCTTTCCATTTTTCCTTCGGAGCTTCATCACCACCTATATGGACATACTTTGACGGAAACAATTCAATTATTTCAGAAAGAACATTTTCAAGGAACCCAAATGTCCTTTCTTTTCCTGCACAAAATATCACATTTTGGATACCCGGTCCTTTAAAAAATGGAGAGACTGATAAAGTCTCCCCGGTACAGGATAATTCAGGATATGCAGCGAATACTTCTGATGTGTGGCCAGGCATTTCTATCTCAGGGATAATTTCTACGTTCCTCGCTTCTGCATACCGGACCAGTTCACGTATATCTTCTTTTAAATAAAAACCTTCCCTTTCCTTAGGTTCATGATAGATGGTATCGAATTTTGATGCCTTCTCAGTTAAGGCGGAATACTTATCTATCTCAATTCTCCACCCCTGATCATCTGTCAGGTGCATATGGAGTTTATTCAATTTGTAGTACGCCATGGCATCAATATACTTTTTGGTATGACGCGTATTCCAGAAAGTACGGCTATAGTCGATCATTAAACCTCGCCAACTAAAGCGTGGTTTGTCAACAATGTTTACACAGGGAAGAATCCATTTAACCCCATCAACTGTAGCCTCCCTTAATATTTCATGGGGGAACAACTGGCGCAATGTTTGGATACCCCAAAATATCCCTCGCATGTTATACGCAGTAATCAGTACTTTTTCATGGGTGATATTAAGTTGATAGCCCTCATCACCAAGGTGCAAAAGTTCATCCGATAATTTCAGCTCGATATAATTTCCTCCGGCACTCTCCTTGTTTATCGGGAGCTTGTATCCAGATGCCGGCGAAAGATATGCCCGTAATTGTTCTGCTTTTAGAAGTAAATTATGACCTGCTTGTATTGATGTATTACCGGTCATTTCAAATGTCCCGTTTAAAACGATAATCTCACTGGGCATAGGGATAATTTGGATCTCTTTTGTAACCTCTCCAGCAGTTACCGGTTCCTTTAATGGAGACAATGAAATAATCAGAATGGAAATCAATAATAAATCTTTCATAATTTTTTTATTTTTCCTATGCCTATGAAGTTCAAATATTAACTTCTGTCAACATTGGGTTTGATATCTGTTAACTCCGAGATTTTGACTGTACGGCATTCATCAATTGACCTTCGCGCTGCAAACCCGATCAGGCAGGCCATCGCCCCATCGCGGGTCCCGGCTGCATGTTTGAAGGGATCTTCCATCCCTGGGTTCCGGAATATTTTGTCCTGGAGCCTGGAGTCGCCACCACCGTGGCCGCTGCGTGAAACCGGAACTTCGATGCGCTGAAATTCACCAAAGTTGTCCATTACTACAATCTCTTCATCATCGTTGACCTCTGTGGCTTTTTGTGACATCTCCTGCAGGTGGAGCGCCGCCTGGTCGGCAGTGGATTTCCTGTTATACGGGATGCCTTCCGAGGCATCGATACGCCCGCTCTTTCCGTTGAAGGCGATCCGCCATCCCTCGTACGGCGAGTAGGTTGTCACGGAATAGGATACTTGTACGCCGTTGGCATATTTGATCTGCACGGCCATCTTGTCGAAGATGTCGATGCTCCCGCGCCACAAACAGTTATCGCGCAGATAACCATCGTATTTTTCGTTTTCGGCATACAGTTTCATGTAATGGGAATTTTTGGTCATGTCCCAATAGAACTTGCATTCTTTGGTGTGCGGGCAATTGCGGCAGTTGTTGCCCCTGAATTTGTTGTTTTTCCCGTAATGTTCGAGCATCCCGTAAGCATTGACCTCAACGGGATCGGAGTCGATCATCCAATTCAAAAGGTCAAAATGATGGGATGCTTTGTGTACCAGCAGCGTACCGCTATTGGCACGATGCCCGTGCCAGCGGCGGAAGTAGTCGGCGCCATGAAAGACATTCAGGTACCAGTGGAAATCGACAGAGGTAACCTGTCCAACCCTGTGTGCGGCCAGCAATTTTTTAAGCTCCGAAAATATTGTACCATACCTGTAATTGAACCCTACCTTAACCTTTATCCCCGATTTTAATTCGGCATCCAGGATCTGTTTCAACTTCGTTTCGTCTGTGGTCAGTGGTTTTTCTGTAAGTACCTCTGCCCCGTATTCCAGCGCTTTAATGATGTAAATATGGTGGGTGGCATCTACTGTGGTTACAATGACCATGTCCGGTTTTGCCTTGTTCATCATTTCATCAAAATCGGTAAAGATTGGACAGTTGGTTTTAATCAAATCTTTGGCGTACCCTGCCCTACCTGGATTAACATCGCAAAGCCCCACAAACTCTACAATATCACCATAATCTGCCTGAACCCGCCGGCCCCAAAATGTAGATCCGCGGTCACCGGTGCCAACAAGAGCCAAACGCTTTTTTGCCCCATTCTTTGAGGGTTGGGCCCACGACGGGGAGTTGAGCAATGATCCTGCCGCTGTTGCCCCGGTCAGGGCAATAAAATTCCTTCTTTTCATATACTCTATCAATTTTTTATTTGACCTTTTCAAAATAGGGGAGTCTTTCCAAAGGGACATCAATAAAAATCGACTTTCCGCCTTTATAGACTATCCCGACATCAGATTTCCATGTTCCTTTAGGGAGCACGACGCTTCTTCCGTTTGTCCCTGGCTGAACTACTGGCGCAACAAGCAGGTTATCGCCCATCATAAACTGGTCGTTAATAGTTTCATAGCCTTGATTGGGGAAAACGAATTCCATGTTCCTCAGGATAGGGTCGCCTGTTATTGCCGATTCCCTTACCAGCTTCATTATCATTGGGGTAAATTTCATTCTTGATTGCACGCACTTTTTTACAGCCTCAAAATGCTGCAAATCCAATATCCTCCATGGTGCAACAGAAAACTGCATCATTGGCATCAAAGCATGACATTGGGCTGATCTTACAATCAGGTCCTGATTGATTGATTCTGGATTTTCAAATGAAGCGAGCAGTCCGCCGCCAATCAGATCCGGACAGGAAAAAGTGTAACCGGAAAGGCCTTCAACAATCATATTAGGTATGAGTGCCTGAAGATCTTCCCATGTATGTTTTTTATCAGTAAGTCTCTGGCCAAGTGGTTGACCACCCATTTTCCAGCAGGCGCGATATTCATTGAGCGGAAAACGCAAACCAAATTGTGCATACAATTCACAATGCTGGTTTGGAGTAATTTTTCCCCTGCTTAAAGCATTTGGCGGATAAAAGAGCATATCCCCGGCATCAAATTTAAATCCATCAACCTTGCAATCCTTTACCAGCCTGTCCAATTGACTATTAAACCATTTTACTGCCGCGGGGTTAGAGAAATCAAGTTCTGCAGAAACACCATCCCACCAGCGGATCATTACAGGATTTACTACAGATTCCCAGGTATCTGTTGGTTTGGCTTTCTCTAACAAAAATGCCTTCTCACTGCTCAACTGGTTGTAAATAAGTGTTTGATCCGGACTAACGAACGGACAGATCCATAGCATTACCTTAAATCCCATTTTATGAAGTTGATCCATCATATCTTTGGGATTTGGAAATCGTCTGGGATGGAAATCCCAAAGACCATAATCTTCCTGCCAGGTATCATCAAGCATTAGAACACCGGCAGGTAATCCGTTGGCAATAATTGCTTTAGCATATTTCAAAATAGCGGCCTGACTCTGATGGTAATTAAGTTCGATCCATGTATTGTACTGTGGTGCAGCAAATAACATGGTGTCAGGAAGCAATCCGCTTGCTGGAAAATATTTCTTCGAAACAAATCGCCGCACTTCGGCCAGTGTTGTCCCCGATTTACCGGTAATTACATCATTATTCGGATCTGTGATAATAATTTTGTCGTTTCTCACTTCGAATTTAAAGGGCTGATCACTCCACACATACTGGCCTTTGCTGGTAAGAATCAGCGGCTGAAGCTGGTTATATTTATTGTCATCGGAAAAATCCATAGCATAATTGCCCTGAAAGGGCATGAGATGACCGTCATTGATAACTCCGGCCCATACCTTTTCGCCATTTTCAAGAATAATTTTTCCTGATGGGTCCTGCGTTTGGGCAAAAGACAGATTTGTAACAAATAGTATAAGTAAAAATCCTGTTAAAATTCTATTAGTCATATTTTTCAAATTTATTTAATGTGATTTTTTAGAAACTGTTTTAGTCAGACTTTAAACACTGTAATACATCCCAGGGAATTATCGTTCTTAATCCTTATCCATATTTTTTGAGTTATAAGATCAAAATACCATCCATTTTCCTGGCTTGCTTTGAATCGCTCAATGTCTTTAAACTCTTGAACAAATTCTTTATTTAATTCACCCATTTCAATCTTCACAGGAGCTGCTCCTCCTGTGAAATTTATTCTAAACAAATAATCGTTGTTTGTTTTATTCCATTTTAGCATAATATCCTTTTCAGTCTGTTCAACGTCAAATTGTACCTTGTCTCCTGTATCATTTAACTCGAATTGGCTTTTACCTTTCATTTTAGGCCAAATAGACATAGTTACGTAACCTTTTGATTCAGACCACCCGAATCCACTGTAACTGTTACTTATTTCCATCGGGATAATCGCCCCTTCCCTGATAAACAAGGGGAATTTCCATATAGTTTCCTTAAAACCCGACCAGGTAATTTTTTTTGGGCCGGAAATAACCTTATTTTCATCCCAGAAGTCAATCCATTTACCTTCAGGCAGATAAACGTCCCTTGATTCCCTGGTATCTATTATAGGAGCAACTAATATCGATGAACCTACCATGAACTGATCATCAACCCGCCAGGTGTCGGGGTCGTCCTGAAAACCCCATACAAGGTGTCGAACTACCGGGGCCCCTGTTTCATGGGCTTCATTGGCAAGTGTGTTCCACAAAGGAGTCAGATCGGTGTGCAGCCAGCTTAAATAGCGATAATGATCCTGTGCTTTTTCAGAGAACCACCAAGGCATATGCAATGTTTGCATACCTGGCAACATAGCTCCAAATTGAGCCCAGCGCACCCAGACATCTTCGGTTACATATCGGTTCATGTAACCTCCTATATCAGTTGAAACAAAAGGAAGCCCGCTAAAAGAAAGCGATAATGCGGAATAGATAGTAGAAGGAAGTCCATTATTGGTAAAACTCCCGGTCAGATCGCCATGCCACTTGGAATTGGTGTTGGCCGAGGATCCAACCCAGGCAGCGCGTGGGATCATTAGAAAATCGTCTCCGTATTTCTTCTTTAAAGTTTCATAAAATATTCGATTGTATTCCAGTGCATAAGAGTTATGAACATCTTTACCCATTCGCCCACCGTAAAGAACTGCATCTGCAGGCAAATCCTGCCCTGCATCCAGCTTGAAGCCTTTCAGTCCCAGAGCAAGCGCCTGATCAATCTGTTTCTGCCACCAGCGACAAGCTTCGGGATTGAAATAATCAATAAAGTTGTAATATTCCCCTTCAAGTTCTCCCGATTTTGATATTTTAACATTCCCTTCATCAGGATTCTTTCCTGGTTTTTTTACTAAATAACCTTTCTCAATCGCTTCTTTCCAGTTTGATGCTTCATTGGTAGTATAGGGTACAGTCCATGCAAGCGTGTTAACCCCTAAATCACTTAATTCTTTTATCAATCTTTTAAGATTAAGGCTAAATGCCGGATCAGGAATCATTGAGGTGCGCGCATCCTGCCAGTATGGCTCAAACCAGGTCACCCCTATAGGGATATTCATTTCATGAAGCTTCCTTACCATTTTTATAAAATCCTCCCCTTTTATCGGATTTAAATCACTCTTCGGTCTGGTATTATTGCCGGAAGTGGGACTACCACTGGAATCCCCCGGGGCAAAAGGGTTATCTTCCAGCCAGAACCAGGGTTTAAATGACCAACGGGGCGGTTTCGCGGGCATTCCGGTTATGGTAAGAAAATTGCGGATAACCGATTGAATTGATTCACCCAAAACCAGTGTAATATCCTGTTCTCCAACAGGGGATTCAATAACCAATTCATCTGATTTTCTTTTACCAATATCAAATTTCACCAATCCTCCATAATTCAAAAAAAATGCATAATTGTTTGTAGAAACAAAGTATGGCATATAAGCACACTCGTCAGGGGTCCCTGTTTTATCCCAAAGATCAAAAGATTGGCCTCTTTGCGCCACATGCCCATTCCACATCTCACCGAATCCGTATATTTCTTCTACCGGATTTAGTTTAACAACTCTACGGATACCTGAAATCTTCTGGCCCGGACTTCTCGTTTTTATCCGGAACCCGTATTCACTGACACTATTTACCTCGATTTCAAAATTTACCCCCTTTTCTCCCGAAATCCTTATCAAAATATCCTTTCCCCCTTTTAATTCGACTTTCGAATTCCCTTCAGCAGAAATCCAACTGCCCTGAACAAAGAAAGACGGTTTTTGATAATCAGTATAGTGCTCCCGGCCTTCAGTATCGGCAAGCTTCATTTGCCAGGTATGTTTATCGATAATAAGCCGCGATGATTTATTATTAAAAATATAAGTATCATTTGTTATTTTCAAAAACGGTAATTCCTTATCATTATTGACAACTAAGTCGGTGGCAATGATACTTGCGCTTGCCGGGAAAACCATAAAACACATAATTCCGGTTATTAGCCGGATATCCCTTCTCAAAGAAAATCGAAAATTGAAACTATATAATCCCATTATATTCACGTGTAAATAATTTGTTTTTTAATGTTTATTGTCCTCGTAAAGGTACTGACCCGCTTGAACTGTCACATCTGTTCTTTGCTAGGGCCGGGGCCAGGCCGAAATCTGTTCCGACTGATGATTTTGCCCAATAATGTCCCTGTATAATTATGGTCTTCTTATAACACAGACTCACCTCTCAATCATATATAATATATGACTGAGAAGTTCGTCTGCCTACCGCTGGAAAGCCTGAGTAATGGACCTTAACGGTCTTTTACCTGGACTCTTAGGGCTGGTGAAGTGGATACCATCACCATCATGGACATGCCACTGCACTTGAAAGACTAATATCCCCCCACAAATTGGGACGTTTAAACCCACCGCTTTCTATCAGGTTCTTCCAGTCAAATGAGTTTGTAACACCGCCATCCATGTCATCATTGGAGAAGAGGATGCCCAGCGTTTTATCTGGAACAGGGGTTGTGCCAATCTGTGCCCATGGTACCGCAATCTCAACAATATAACCGGATCCTGAGGTGGTAATGGCCTTCTGTATTGTTTTACCAGCTGCAGCAGCATAATAATTGACGGGATTTGAATTTAATGCAGTGATTATAATCTGGTAATCGTTTGTATCCATCGTAGCTGATTTTTCATGCCCGATATCGAGGAACAATTCAATGGCATCTTGCTCCCAAGGATTAACAGCTGGATTTTCTATTTGGCTGTCCGTTACTTCATACGCGATGTAAAGATTGGTGTTGTCCCATAACGTCCTTACTTTTACTGCATTATTACTAAATGTCGGGTTGGTAAATGTAATTGAATTTGCATTTGTCCAACTGCATTCGGAAAGGGTCCCGTCGATTGTTATTGTTTTAGCGTTCTTTTTTACGACAAAGGAGTTATTGGCAGCATCAATCGTAATCGCCAGCGTTGCTGATCCTGTACCGGTAACATTGGTAGCGCCAATTGTTACATTGGTGGTTGCCGCGGTTGTTGGCGTACCCGAAATAACGCCGGTCGCGGCGTTAAATGATAGTCCCGCGGGCAGGGGCGTCGCGCTAAAGGATGTTGGAGTGCCTGATGCCGTGATAGTGTATGAAAAGGCCGAACCTATAGTGCCTTGTTTGGTAAGAATGCTGGTGATGACCGGTAGTGGAAGTGAAGCTGCAATAGCAATCGCCAACGTTGCTGTTCCGGTACCGCTAACATTGGTAGCGCCAATTGCTACATTGGTGCTTGCAGCGGTAGTCGGCGTACCCGATATAACGCCGGTCGCGGTGTTAATTGATAGTCCTGCAGGCAGGGGCGCAGCGCTAAAAGATGTTGGAGTGCCTGATGCTGTGATAGTGTATGAAAAGGCTAAACCTGTAGTCCCTTGTTTGGTAAGAATGCTGTTGATGACAGGCACCTGAGGTGCAATCGTGATCACCAGCGTTGCTGTCCCTGAACCGGTGGTCGTACCCGGAACATTCGTAGCGCTAATTGGTACATTGAAACTTCCTGGTGTAGTTGGTGTACCCGAAATAACGCCGGTCGTATTGTTAATGTATAGTCCGGCAGGCAGAGGCGTTGCGCCAAATCCAATCGGATCACCCGATGCCGTGATCGTGTATGAAAAAGCTGAACCTACCATTCCTGAAGCGGTAAGCGGGCTGGTGATGACAGGTACAGGTAAGGTTTTCTTGGTACAGCTCATACTCACCAGCAAACTTAGCGCTACTGAAATAATTAATACCGGCCACATTGTTGTTTTCTGTGTAACGTTTCTGTTTTTTTTCATGATAATAAATTTTAAAGATTAATCATTTGATTGTTATTGTTGCAGCGCATTTTTTTTTAACAACCGGCATATTGTTAAGGGGCGCCAGGATAACCATTTGGATAACTTCCCACCAATAAAGTATTATTACCCACAGTATTTCCGGATTGGTTTCCTTTAATAGGAGTAGGGGCGCCTATGTGGTTGCCGGTGATTGTATTTCCTGTCGCCCCAAAATCAGGACCTATCTGAATTCCGACATCCCCTGTTCCTATCCAATTATCAGTAACGGTTGCTGCGACGCCGTCACCAGGCTTAGTATCTAAACGTATCCCGGTTCCATAATTCCAATTAAACTTAGGGTTACCACCATAAGTCCCCACTCCGTAGAAAGTCGCGAATGTATTTCCTGTAATGGTAACATAGGATGTATGTCCAACCCAGCTAAAAACATCTATCTGACAACCATTATTGTTTATAAATTGATTGTTAACAATCAGGACATCTTTGACAATATCACCGGTTGTCATCACACCATCCGGCGGGTTTTGGCGGGGCTTACCCACATTCGGTTCAATGTCTATACCGGCCTGTGGCGCGTGTCCGTGCGTGTTCCTGAAAACGGAGTTTTTAACGGCCACTGTTTCCCCAGCAATAATAGATAATCCCTGCCTGCGGTTATTATCAGCCACTACAGAGTCAAATGTGATATTTTTATTGGGCATAAAGCCCCAAACACCTCCATAATCGCCACCCATCATAAATCCATCGCCCCAGCAGTCTATCGCCTTCACTCCTTCGATGTAAATATTTTGACTGAATTCTATTGAAATACCATTGCCATCCTGGCCTCCATAATCCATCGTCTCGTTATATTCATATTCTCTTGAGTGCGTCGCACGGTCGCCCTGCACGGTACCTCCAATGACATTGACATTCTGAGCCTTCCTGATATTAATAATTGCGTATGAACCGGAGTTGTTTGTAATCTCCTTGAGAACAGCTCCACTTGACATCTTGAATGTCATATTGCTTTTTAATTCCACCCCGCCCTCAAGCCACCTTCCGTTCCCATTGCTATTGTTGCCACTGCCGTAAAACTTCTGCTGAATCATATACGTACCATCCGGCACAAAAACAGTTCCGCCAGATACACAAGCATTTATAGCTGCCTGAATAGCTTCCGTATCATCAGTACTACCATTGCCGGTCGCGTTATACGGCTGATTCTTCACATTGATGATATTGTCCGCAAGAGTAGCAAACGACATCTGGGTACCATAACCTGTTCCCGCCCTGTTGGTCGCGTAAGCTCTCAGGTAATAGAGTGTACCGGCTGTTAATCCGGTTATTGAACTTGTAAATGTTCCTGTTCCTGTACCGTCTGTGGTTTTACTGTTCGCAATTGTCGGATTTGGCGACGTACTCCAGCAAACCCCGCGGGCTGTAACGCCCGCTCCGCCGCCGCCCGTTACATCCCCTCCGCTTGTCGCGGTGGTCCCGGTTACGGACGAAGCAGCTGTGGTTGTCGCGAGTACAGGTATGCCGGGCACGGCAACAGGTATATCTTCTTTCCCGCGACAGCCCGTGGAAAACAATAATATTATCTCGAGAACAATTATTAATCTTTTCTTCATGATCAAAATAATTTTAAAGATTGCTGCCTTAAAAGCGGACTTAACAACTATGGATTGATTACTTAATTTTTTCTTTGGCTTTTCATCAGGAAAGTGATGTTCCTTGTTTGCATTTGCCGCTTTAACACTTTAATTACAAGCAACATACATCACTTTCCGGCATTTCAAATTACTTTTTTAAGGAAATTCCAACATGGAACCCCTCCTAGATTTTGATGGAAAACTATTTCACGGATTGGGACTAATCGTATTGCCGCCAACGTCATCCTTAACTGTATAAGGATAGCCTGAAATAGTGTTGTGAATAGCAGTGTTGCCGGTTGCTCCATTTATGAACCTTATTCCTGCCTGAGAGCCAGTGAGAGTAGGACTAACTGATATTGTGTTATAATTATACGTATTATTTATAGATGTGCTTCCCTGTATTGTAATCGCATCAACAGAAGAACTGGATGTTATTGTATTATTGCTTATTGTAATTCCACTTCTTGAGTTAAAGGTGCTTATACCCCACCAATTACCAGAAATGGTATTACCTGTCACGGTTATATTACTTACTTCCGGAGTGCCTGCGGAAAATATCACAAACCCGGTATTATGATTATTAAGAAATTGATTATTTAATATCTGTACATTACGCACATAATCGCCGCCGGGATCAGGCTCTATGTCCATTCCTGACTGGGGTGCTTGACCTATAGTGTTCTTAAAGATAGAGTTTTCAATCAATACGCCATCCGCCCAAGTGATTGATATCCCCTGACGACGATTATCATCAGCTACAACCCCGTCAAGTGTGATGTTACTGCAGGGCCCAGGTCCTTCGCCGATTAAAAACCCATCTCCCCAACATTCTGTAGCAGTAACGCCCAAGATAGATATATAACTTGAATTGCCTATGTCGATTCCATACCCCCATTGACCGTATAAGTATGGGTCTGGGCTGCTAATATAATCTCCAGGGGTAAGATGTTCATGCCGCTCTCCTTCTACCTTACCTCCAGTGACTTGAACATTAGTTTTTCCTGATATTTTAATAATACTATAACCTAATTCTGCATTAGGTATCGCCTTAAGTATAGCCCCGCTTGTCATTTTAAATGTCATATTACTTGCTAAATTCACAGAGACAAGTGCATTTATCATATATGTTCCATCGGGCACTAAAACAGTTCCACTCCCGTGAGCAGAAACCTGATTTACTGCTGTTTGGATTGCCCCGGTATCATCGGTACCGTCATTAGGCGTTGCACCTGTAGTAAGCACATTCACTTCGAAAGTAGTAGTAAACGACACCTGGGTACCGTAACCTGTCCCCATACTGTTGGTAGCGTAAGCCCTCACGTAATAGAGGGTATTTGCTGTCAATCCGGTTAATGAACTCGTAAATGTTCCTGTGCCTGTGCCGTTTGTAGTTTTACTGTTCGCAATTGTCGGGTTTGCTGATGTACTCCAGCAAACCCCGCGGGCTGTAACAGCTGCTCCGCCATCACCCGTTACATTCCCGCCACTTGTCGCGGTGGTTTCGGTTACGGATGAAGCGGCGGTGGTTGCCGCGAGTATAGGTACGCTGACAGTGGTAAACGATATCTGGGTACCATAACCTGTTCCTGCGCTGTTGGTAGCATATGCTCTTACGTAATAGAATGTACCGGCTGTCAATCCGGTTATTGAACTTGTAAATGTTCCTGTGCCAGTGCCATTTGTAGTTTTACTGTTCGCAATTGTCGGGTTTGCTGATGTACTCCAACAAACCCCGCGGGTTGTAACAGTTGCTCCGCCATCACCCGTTACATTCCCGCCACTTGTCGCGGTGGTTCCGGTTATAGCTGAAGCAGCGGTGGTCGCCGCAAGTGTAGGTATGCTGGCTCCCGCGACAGGTGTCAGTTCTATGTAATCGAAGCTCAGCTTATAATTAATAGAAGAAACATTTTTACCGATGACAGTAAACTTGAAGGTGTGATTACCTGCCGACAAAGTAGCATCTCCCATATCTGTCAGCCCGTAAATAAGACCAGAGTTGCTAAACTGGTCTATATTAGGGCCTTTTGCCGTACCATCGAGATAAAATGTGCAAATAGCCCGGCTGTTCTGTTTAGCCGACATTACTTTAATATTGTATGTACCTGCCGCCGCCGCGTTAATGGTGTATTGTATCCACTCACCAACTGCAGTAGAATTCATCATACTGAAATTACCACCACTGGCGCCTGCATCTGCCTGCACGAAGGCAGGGTGTTGGCCACTGGTGGTCACAGTAAGGGATTCTGCCTCGTACTTACTACTACTCGGTGTCAGATCTATGTAATCGAAGCTCAGCTTATAATTAATAGAAGAAGCATTTTTACCGATTACCGTAAATTTGAAGGTGTGACTGCCTGCCGACAATGTAGCATCACCAAAATCCGTCAACCCGTAAATAAGGCCAGTGCTGCTATATTGGTCTATATTCGGGCTTTTTGCCGTGCCATCAATATAAAGTGTGCAAATAGCCCGGCTATTCTGTTTAGCCGACATTACTTTAATATTGTATGTACCTGCCGTCGCCACGTTAATGGTGTATTGAATCCACTCACCAACTGCTGTAGAATTCATCATGCTGAAATTACCGCCACTGGCGCCTGCATCTGCTTGCACGAAGGCAGGGTGTTGGCCACTGGTCGTAACTGTAAGGGATTCTGCCTCATAAATTGCAAGGGACCCTCCCTTTAAGGTAGGGGTTAAAGTCATAGGGGTAGATGGGTCACTACCTTTTTGTATAATATTTTGTTTACTACAACTGAATGTGAAAAACAATAATATTAACGGGAGAACAATTTTTAAATGTTTTTTCATAATAAGATAATTTTAAATGGTAAGATAATTTTAAATGTTTTACAATTCCCTTATCCAGATATTTCTGTATTGGACCGGATTTTTATGTTCATTTGAATGGTTTTGGATCATCAGTGGCGCTTTAAGATTAAGATTTGAATATCCCCGTATTTCGGCGTTATTTTGGATCAATACCCCGTTATGCAGCACGGTAACACGCGCCGGAATAACAACTTTGCCTTGCTCATTAAACCGTGGCCCTGTAAATATGATATCGTAAGTTTGCCATTCCCCGGGTTTTTTACTGGCATTGACCATTGGCGGGTGTTCTTTGTAAACAGCGCCGGCCTGACCGTTTGAGTATGTCTTGCCTTCAAAACTTTCAAGCACCTGTATTTCATAGCGGCCCTGTAAAATAATTCCACTGTTTCCCCGACGTTGGCCTTCTCCGATGATATCAGAAGCTGTTCTCCATTCTACATGTAACTGACAATCCCCGAATGCCCTTTTGGTCCGTACAGAGCCCGAATCTGCCGCATCCGTAGCTATCTCACCAACAACCGGCCATCGCGCTTTTCCTCCTTTGATGTCTTCCCAGGCATTCAGGTTGTCGCCATTGAACAGGACAATCGCATCGGAAGGAAGTGTACCTGTACCTTCAGGGAAAACTTTTTTCGGAATTGTATCCGATTTTTCAGGCGTAGCAGGATTTTGTTGTTCCTTATCCGGCTTTTGAGCGAATAAATTTATTGAGATGATTAATAATGTTACCGTTAGCATTGGTAACAGGTATTCTTTCGTAATTCTCATATTCCAAAAATTTAAAGTAATTTATTTAATCAATAGAAGGAAAAATATAAGGCCCGCGATAAATCGGGGTCATCATACTATTCGCTTTGCTGCTATCCATAAAACCCTGCTTTTGGGGGTCATACTTTAGTATCTCTCCAGTTCTGTAAGCAAGATTTCCTAAAAGTGCGGTAACAGCGGCGGCATGGCCGATTTCAATAGTACAATCCGGCTGCTTCCTGTTTTTTACCGCATCAAGAAAATGACGGACGTGCGTTTGATTTGCATCCTGTTGGATAGGCTGAGGCGGGAGATCTGCTGTTAATGGTTTATCGCTTTTCCCCTCCGTCACTAACTCCCACGATTCGCGGTTTGCTACCACGGTGCCCTTTGAACCAACAAATGATACACCATAATTGCGGTTCCATGGACCGGATTGAATTCCGCCGTTATTTTCCCATTGCACTATACAATCGCCATAGTTATAAACCACATTTAAAGTATCCGGGGTTTGGATTTCGTTTCCGGGGAACCGCATGATGCCTCCCGATGCAACAACTGTTTCCGGAAATTGCCTGGTGTCGCCCATGGCCCATAAAGCCATATCCAGCAAATGAACGCCCCAGTCGGTCATCAAACCTCCCCCGTAATCCCAATTCATGCGCCAGGAACCATGAAACCGGTTTCTGTTAAACGGACGGAGTGGGGCAGGCCCAAGCCATTGATCGAAATCAACACCCTGTGGAGGTGGGCTATCCGGAACTCTTGGCGCTCCTGCACCGTAGCCAAAATTGGCCCAACCGTTGATCCTTTTAACATCCCCCAGCGTTCCTGATTTGATCAATTCCATGATGCTTGCCCAGGTCGTAGCAGAGCGTTGTTGCTGACCAACTGTAACAATACGGTTGTATTTTTTTGCTGCCTGCAACATGATATTACACTCTGCAATACTGTTGGCCAAAGGTTTTTCAACATATATGTCTTTCCCTGCCTTACAGGCATCTACAAATGGAAGGCAATGCCAGTGGTCGGGCGTGCCAATTATTACAATAGCAATCTCTTTTAACTCCAGCATCTTTTTGTAATGGCTAAACATGAACGGTCTTTTCCCGGTTAACCCAAATAATTCTCCAGATCTTTTATTAAGAACAGTTTCGTCCACATCACACAGTGCGATACATTCAACCTCCGGACTTTTGATAAACTGCTGAAGAACAGACCAACCCCTTGATTTGCAACCAATCAACCCCACATTTATTTTCTCGTTGGCAGAAATGGCTTTTGCCTGGCTTCTGACTATTGGGGCAGGGATGCCCGTAGCCATCCCTATACCGGCAAGTGCGCTTATTTTGGCAAATTTTCTACGTGTGATCATTTTCGCATATTTGATATTGTTAAATTCTTTTACTTTACATAAATTTCGGACTAATATTTACACTTTTATATCATCTGAACTTATAACTCATATTACCAACCCGGGTTTTGCGTCAATTTGCTGTTTATATATATTTCTCCCAGTGGAATTGGATAAAAATACATTCTGTCGTTCCAGACACGTTGTTCAACAAGTTTTCTTGTATAGGTAATATTATTGGAAGCATCTTTTGCGACATCGACCCCATAAATAGCTGTGGTGGTATTGCCAATTTTCCAACGTCTGATGTCCCAGAAACGATGATCCTCAAAAGCCAGTTCCACTCTTCTTTCATTTCTTAATTTAGTTCTGAAAGCGGCCTGGCTCATTCCTGGAGAAAAGACAGGCATTCCAGCCCTTGTCCGGATTAAATTTACAGCCGTCAGCGCTGTCATGGTAAGGGGGGCCGGCCCTGCGGCTTCGGGGCCATAAGCTTCATTCATAGCTTCTGCATAGTTTAACAGCACCTCGCCATATCGGAATATAACCCCGTTGTGTTTTGCTGTTGTTGTCTGCCCTTCTGCAAGATTAACAGCTTCCACAACATACCTTTTGAGGTAATACCCTGTTTTTGTGGCATTAACTTTAGGTGGGGCATTTTTCCCACCGTACCAGATTTGAACAGGTAAACCTTTCCAGGCAGATCCGTTATAAATGATTGTTGCTGCTAATCTGGGATCGCGGTCAACATATGGATAAGCAGGATCATAACCTGAACCCGGCGCATTTATATCTAACCCGGTAGTTTTCATTTCGTAGGCATCTACTAAATTTTGAGAAGGACAGGTACCGGTATTTCCTCCTTCGTAACCAATAGGAAAATTTGCGGCCTCAAAATAATTTTCAGCGCTCACAAGTCTTCTTTCAAAAATTAGTTCTTTTGAGGTGAGGTTGTTCAAAATGGTACTATAGTCGGGCAGTGGTGAATAGAGGCCGCCATCAATTATTACCTTCGCAGCTTTAGCAGCATCGCTCCATTTCTGCAGGTCGTTCGAAGTATTGTACAACGGGCTCGCGGCGTACAATAGCATTCGTGCCTTAAGGGCCTGAGCTGTCCCGCGGGTTGCACGTCCTGTTTCATTAAGGTAGCCGACACCGGCAGTTGCATAAGATGCAGGGAGGTTAGGAATCACTGCATCACATTCGGAAATAATGAAATTAACAACATCATTAAATGAACCGGGTACAACAGTATTTGCCTCTTCCGGTGTAAGTACCTTAGTAACAAGCGGAACATTATGGTATCTTTTAACTAACTCGAAATAGAAAAACGCGCGCAAAAATCTTGCTTCATAAGGCCAAAAAGCCGCACCTGCCTGTTGTTGGGCATAATCAGTCTGATATTTTTGAAGAGGGAAAGTCTGACCCTCGATATTCACCAGAAAAAAGTTGACGGCCCTGATCCCGGTGTACATATCTGCCCAAACATCATCAACAGTATTTGATGCATCCCAGGAACCATCGTTGAATTTTTGGACAGATGATGTGGATAATACCTGTTCGGCCTCATCGGTAGCACAAGCTCTCGTCGATCCGTCTATTGGAAGAAAATAATCAGGCAGATAACTATAGATGTTGTCTAAAGCAGCGTGAACCCGGCCAAATTCTAAAAAAATCTCATCTTTAGTGTAATTGCTGGTTTCGGTATAATCCAAATAATTACAGCTACAGGGTAAAACCAGCAGTAATACTATCAATGGAACAAGGAACCTTGCAGACTTTTCCCCGGTTTTTCTATTTATTTTATTGACGCAGGAAGAAATCATTTTAGAATTGAACGGTAGAATTTTCATATTCTTGTTTTTGTTTGCAAAATATGTTCGTCTCATAATAAAATCTTGTTTAATTTTTTTATAATCCAAGTTTTATACCCATATTATAGGAAGTCAATGTTGGATAACCGATGCCAATTGCTTCGGGATCAACAACTTTGATATGGTCGAGTGTGAAGAGGTTCATCCCTCTCAGGTAAATTCGCACATTGGCTAATTTCAACTTTGTGACAAGCTCTTTGGGAATATCATAATAAAGCTCCAGTGACCTTAATTTAAGGTACGATCCGTTCATTACCCAAATGCTGTTTGGCCGGTAATTATTCAGACTTTGATTAACGCCAATCCTGGGAAGCGTAGCTGTTGCAGCAGTTGCGGGGGTCCACCGGTTATCGGAAAAAGTGGAAATATTGGCGTTTCCATATACCGGCCAGAAAACATTGCGGGTATTGGCATAAACAGAATAGTTCCCCACTCCCTGGAACAGGGCATCAAATCCAAAGCCCTTATACGCTAATCCTACTGATCCTGAACAATATATTTCAGGATATGAGGTGCTATATCCCAAAGGAATTTCGTCATATTGATTAATCATATGATCGCCATTCTGATCTTTGTATTTTACATCTCCGGGGCCCGTTACGCCAAACCGCTGTACCGGACTTGCAGCAATATCGGACGCATCCCTGAAAAAGCCAATTGCCTGCAGCCCAAAAGCCTGGCCTATACTTTTCCCCGTTCTTTTCAAAGCATCGTAAGGCTGGAATTGTTCAAACATTTCACCAATTTTGCTTTTCGAATATGAAAATTGCCCGTTAAAATAATAGGTGAAATTGCCTTTGATATCATGAAACCCCAGATCGGCATCAATTCCTTGTTTGTTAACAATCCCCCCCATCCGGTAGGCTATGGTATTCCCTAAAACGCTTGAAACTGTGCCAATTGAGGTAACCAGAATATCCTTCCTGGTTTCATAAAAAGCATTCAGGCCAATATCTAACTTTTTAAATAGATTCGCGTCAATACCTATATTGGATTTATAAGATTTCTCGAAAGATAAATTACCCGGCGACAATGCCATTTCTCTTATACCGGCCCAATACCATCTGTTTTCAGAAGATCTTAGCGAATAGCCTGGGCCGTTATAGGCAATTGATACCTCCATATTTGGAGGAACAATGTCATTCCCTGTCATACCATAAGAAGCCCTTATTTTTAGATCGTTAATCGCACCGCCCCTTTTGAACCAATCTTCTTTCGATAAATCCCAGGCTAAAGAAAACGCGGGGAAAAAACCATATCTGTGGTTTTTTCCCAATGTATTGGTACCGCCGTATGACATTGAAAGATCCGCGAAATATTTGCCATCATTGGAATAATGAACATTTCCTGCAATTAACTGATGGTAATAAGTATTGTACCTTCCCCCCATTACCAACTTTTCCTGCTGAAATAACAATGCAGCGTTTAACGCGTTGCTGCCCCAATCTTTTTTGTAATTAAGCTTGCCCATGAGCGTCGACGCGTTCCTGATAGCGCTAACATTGCTACCAAAGCTTAAGGTTGACTTTGTGCCGTAATTGGTTATAGCAGTATCAATTGGTATCCCGTTCGCATCCTTGACCAAACTGATTTGCTGGTATTTAAATGTTTGGGTTTTACTATCAGTTACCAGGATAACATTGTCATTGGAATATGCTGCTTCAAAAGATAATCCCTTCAACAGAAAATCCAATTTTTGCTTTATCCTGATGTCTGCCATCACTCCCCGTGTACGGTACACCGTATACCCTCTCGCTGCTATCATGGCAACCGGATTGTTACTATAACTTGACGTTCCTCCCCAACTGCCATCAATGGTTTTTACCGGGAATGACAAAGCCGGGATAGCGTAAATGGCATTCATTATATTGTAAGCGCCCTGCGCCGGTTGGTTATTATCTATTAAACCCGCGCCGACTTTGACCTCAAATTTAGTAGATGGTGTCACATCTATTTCAAGATTTGTACGCAGATTTATCCTGTTATATTTCAATTGGGTAGAGTAACCGTTATTCAAATCAACCGGTCTCAGCAAACCATCATCATTTTGATAATCTAAAAGGGTAAAATACTTTAAAGTCTTGCTATTCCCGCTGAAAGAGATATTAATATTATCCTGTCTTCCAAAATCACGGAGGGCCTTATCATACCAATTAACATTTGGATAAAAGTAAGGGGAAGCGGTACCTGATCTGTAATTATCCAAATCACTTTGTGGGTATCGTGTTGGCAGGCCATCATTGGTTGATGCTTCGTTATAAGCCTTGGCATAACCATAAGCATCTAAAAAATCCGGCTTTCGAAATGCCTGGGTAATCCCACTTTCATAACCTATGTTTATTTGGCGCTTACGGCTAAGTCCATTATTCATTTTGGTTGTAACCAACAAGATGCCATTCGCACCGTGCACGCCATACAAGGCAATACTGGCAGCATCTTTCAACAGTACAACACTCTCGATTTCAGTCAACGCCAAAAAAGAAATCGGACGTTCGAATCCATCTACTAAAATCAGCAGGGAGTTATTTCTGGTTGTTCCGGGAGCTCCCATTAGCAGGGTAGGATCATCAGCCCCGGGAATGTTCCCGTTTTGTAAAACCGTGAGACCGGCTATCTTACCATAAAGGGCATTTGCCGGGTTTATTGCCGTACTCTTCGATAACTCATCAGATTTAACAATCCCTACTGCCATTGTCAATTCTTCTTTAGGTCGTTTCAATCCGAATCCCAGCGGAATATACCCATCATTCCCGGTAAGGGAAATAGTCATTGTATCATGTTCGATCTTAAGGGTCTTTTGGTATAAATCAGATATTGCAACTTTGATTTGCTGTCCTATTTGTCCGTTGATAACAAATTTACCCTCCTGATCGCTTTTGGTAACCTCATTGGGTATATTTAAAACCGAAATCATTGCATCCTGAACAGGATTGCCATAAACATCCGTAATCTTTCCTCTGATCATTTGGTTCTGGGCTATCCCATCGAAAGTTGTGAATAAGCATAGAAGCCAAAAGCATATGAATTTGATTATATAATGGTTATTCATATTTTAAGTTTTTAGAGTTATTACTAAGCGATTAATAATTAATTTTCCCAGCCAGGATTTTGAACCAAACCATAACCTTTCTGAATCTCCTTTAACGGGAATGCGCTCAAATACCATTTTGTATCCCAATTGGACTGCCAATAACGGGCCCACAAAGGGAATAATGTATAGGTAAGTTTTCCGGTAGTAAAGTTTTTTGTGATATCCATACCATGAAAAGGTTTTTTAAAAATATCGTCCCTTTTCCAGCGTACAATATCAAACCATCGTACCTCTTCGAGGCCAAATTCACATGCCCTTTCTTTTAATACTGCCGCACGGAAATTTTCTTTGGAGAGGCCTGACGGTAAATTGCTTAACCCTACCCTGTTGCGGATTTTATTAACACACCGGTACGCTTCCGCGTCTGGTCCGTTATTAACTTCATTTTCAGCTTCGGCATAAGAAAGATATATTTCTGCCAGTCTTAACAGTGGCCATTGCTCGACCTGTCCTTGTAGGTTTGTATCATCAAGGTAGAATTTTCTGGGACCATAACCGGTTCCGGTTGGCCAGTCAGACGAATTTAGCCTTTCACGGCCTCCGATCCAAAGCTCTGCTATTCTGCCCCGGAAAGTATCCCCGTTTGTAAGAACAGTTTCATATAATCTTGGATCCCGGTTAATGTAAGGATTAGTTGGATCGTAACCGGATACAGCGTCAGTTATTTCCTGGCCGCTGGCCATGGGGAACATATCGACATACTCCTGGTTCCAGGTACTTTTACCCTGAAACCAAAGAACATAAGAATAATCACTGCCCGGATATTGGTAATCTCTTCTTGTACTGATTAAGGTTTCGCCGTACCCTCTGGTAATATATGCATTTCGAAAATCCAGTCGTGAATTCCCGGTACTTGTATTTATTGCATATGCCCCTTCGGATTCAACTTTCGCGATTAATGCTTTCGCAGCATCTCTGGCTTTTACCCATAGATTCGCGTTATAACTTCCGTGCCATGTCAATTTTTGTGTTGCAGCTTCACCCTCTCTATAGGGAGTAGCGCTGTTAAAAAGCGGACTGGCGCCGAATAAAAGCGTGCGCGCTTTTATTCCCATTATACCGGCTTTTGTAAAACGCCCCGACCAATTTACCTGATCAGCGATTACCCATGGTAGATCGGGAACCGCCCTGTCGCATAATGCCACGATAGAATCCATGGTTGCAAGGCTGGTAAGCCTCGGAAACTGGCCAATCGTTGTAACCGGCAAATCCTGGTTTATCCACGTCAGGCCTCCATAGTGCCTGTACATAATAGAATAGTGAGTGGCAATTATGGCCCACGCCTCAGCTATTAATTGCCTTTTATAGGCTTTATCCGTGTTAGGCACCCGACCGATGTTGGCGATAAAAATGAGACATTTTCTTATCCCGCTCCATCCTGATCCGTAATAATAATACTTACCACCATCCGGGGAGTTTTCAGATGTTGAACTGTAAGTTCCGGAATAGCATGCATTGGTTTTACTATAACTGGTCGAAACCAGATCTGTCATCATTTCGAGATAATTATTCCCAAAAATGTTACCCGTGATACCCCATGGAAGTGTTACGTATGCATCCCACAAAAAACGCTCCGCGTATTTGATATCTGAGAAAACAGTATCCTTATTTACAGTGGTCGCATCAGGCGGATTTGTGAGGAAATCGCCTCCAATTTTAAGCTTTTCGCATGATGAGAATGAATAAATTATCCCTGTTAGAATAAAACAAATCAATGTATTTTTCATAATATTATAGTTATTAATCAGTTTTATTTGAATGTGAGGGTTAAGCCCAAATTATATATTATCATTAATGGATACTGTACCTGTGAGATTGCTTCAGGATCGGATATTTCTTTAAACTTACTAAAAGTCAGTAGATTAGACCCGCTGGCAAATACCCGCAATTTGGAAATTCCAAGACGGTTAATGTTTGAAATACTATATCCTATTTCAGCATTCTTCAATCGCGCGTAAGAGGCATCCCTTAGCCAAAAATCAGAGTTCTGGCTGTTATATGTATTTGACGTTAACCTGGGAAATGTCGCGGTTGCAGCCGTTTCCGGGGTCCATCTGCCATCCGAAATCCATTTGGTCAATGAGAAATTCGCGTTGCCCCAAAAAGCATTGGAATATAGGGCCTGTAATAATCTGCTGGTTTTCGCTGCACCACTAAACAAGATGGAGAAATCAAACCCTTTGTAATTCATTCCAAGCCTAAGGCCCCCGGTGTACAGTGGATTTGCAGGATTACCTATTGCCCTTTGATCATTTTCGTTGATAACTTTGTCACTGTTCAGATCTTTATATTTTAAATCCCCGGGTTTTGGAGTGTAGGAATATTTGGGAAAATCTGCAAGATGCGCAACGTCTTCAACTGACCAGAAACCATCCGTTATATATCCAAAATTCTGGCTTACTTGTTGTCCAGTTCTTGCCATATAAGGAAATGGCTGTGGCAGTTCATCATTAAAAAGTATTTTGTTTTTGACATATGATAAATTAAAGCCAATGTAATAGCCAAAATTTTCCTTGTTTTGATGCCATTCCACCTCCACTTCATAACCCTTGTTTGAAACCCTGCCAAGATTTACCGCGGGTAATGCTACCGGAATAAAAGCAGGTACTGTATTTCGGGTTATGAGTATATCATATCTGTAATTATAAAAATAATCAAAAGTAACTCCCAGGTTTCCTTTAAAAAATTTAAGATCAATCCCATAATCTTGATTTTTTGACTTTTCCCAGGTTACCAGGGGGTTTCCCAGTGCGCCCTCACGTGCGGTTATTTGATTTTGAGGAACAAGATCGCCAAAGTTATAGCCGCCTGCGCCGGCATTGTATGTATCAGGGAGAAAGAGGAACCTGAGGCCGCCAATCTGATCATTTCCGACAAAACCATAAGAACCCCGAAGCTTTAAATAATTAATGAAAGGAATTTTTTTCATAAAGCTTTCTTCTGACACCATCCAGCCGGCTGATACAGACGGGAAAAATCCAAAACGTCTCCCTTTTGCAAAGTTTTCAGAGCCGTTGTAACCAATGTCGGATTCTAAAAAATATTTTAACTTGTAATTATAAGCTGCCCGTCCGACCAGACCTGCATAAGCGCGTGGAAACTCTGCATAAGTAGCAGGATAGTATATCTTGCTTTCGTTATACATTAAAAGGCCGGTTATATTATGATTTCCAAAACTGCGCTCGTAATTAAGGGCTGCTTCCGCGTACCAGTTCATGGCTTTGGAATTTGCTTCACTGTAGCTTAAGTTATCAGGTAGATTATATTCCTGTAACGCTGGTGTCATACGGGTTTCAGCAGGTGCATTCGGCTCAAAACGATACAAAGGATAGACAAAAAATCTTCCCGCGGTATAACCAAAGGATTTAGTTTGTGACTGAGCATAATTGTATGCCGCCTTAATTCCTAACCTCATCCCTTTTGTAATAAAATCCAGCTTTTGTGTTAATTGGACATCAAAATTCAAATTGTTATTCCGGATGAAGGTAAAACCAGAACCACCATTAAAATCAATCCCGGTCACTTTGTTGCCGGGGATCTGAGATCCTGTTTCGAGAGAACGTCCATCTATAATACCCGGTGATGCATACGGCTGCCCCCAGTACATGCGTTGAAAGAGGTCATTTATATTTGTCGCATTTTTTCTGAACGCTTGATTCCTATTCCCTACCAGGCTACTGGAAGTAATTGACAGCAATGTGGTTTTTGTTAAATCAATATCCAGATTGGCGCGTAAATTATATTGTTTGTACCAAAAACCGTCATCCATTGCAGAATGATCTCCCCTTTTAGGATATAACCTGTTCCATATTCCTTCTTCATCCCTGTACCCCAATGAAACGAAGTACCTGACTTTTTCATCACCGCCCCTGATATTTATATTTTGTGATGAATTGGTAGTGAAAGGTTTCAGCATATAATTTACCCAGTCAGTATTAGGATATACGATTGGGTCGGAATTAGTTCTGAATGCTTCAATTGCTTCCTGAGAGAAATTCAGTTTGTCAGGAGAAACGCCGTCATTGGTTTGTTTTTCATTGAAACGTAATGCGTAGGTATAACTGTCAGCAAATTGTGGCAGTTGAGTGGGTTGCTGTACACCAAAGTTGGAGGAAATACTAATCTGGGGGCGACCCGACTTCCCCCGCTTTGTCGTTACAAGAATGACCCCGTTTGCCCCTCTCACACCATAAACTGCAGTCGACGAAGCATCTTTCAAAATAGAAATTGACTCAATTTCATTAGGGTCTAACCTGTTAAATGAACGCTCAACACCATCAACCATGATCAAAGGAGCGGAACTGCCTGCACTAAGGGAACCAACCCCTCTTACGTACATGGCAGGATCATCGTTACCTGGTTGGCCACTATTCTGTACGGCAGCAAAACCGCTGACACGTCCGGCCAGGCTTGTTGCGACATTTGATGCAGGGGATTTTAATATATCTTCGGACCCAACAGTTGAAATAGCGCCGGTAACGGCAATTTTTTTCTGAACCCCATAACCGACGACAACGACTTCTTCCACCCCTTTTGTCTCTTCTTCCATTATGACATTAACTGATGTTTTCCCTGTAATGGTTATCTCCTGAGATTTCATTCCCACAAAAGAAAAGACAAGCGATTTGGTATCGGCAGGCACAGATATTCTGAATTGCCCATCTGCATCGGTAATTGTGCCGATTGTTGTGCCTTTTACGAGGACGGTTACTCCAGGTAAAGACAGCCCTTTGCTGTCTTTTACACTACCGGAAATCTCTTTTTTCTGAACCTGTTGAATTAAACTTGAAGAAACAAGAGGTTCAAGGGATTTAATATCATCCTTTTTGTATAGGAAAACTTGTCTGTCATCGATTTTATAGGCAATATTTGTTCCCCCGAATAGCTGATCCAGAATTTTTTCAATTTTTTCACCCTCCACAGAAACAGATTTTATGATTTTGTCATTAACAATCTCATCATTGTAGAAGAAGATGAATTCACTTGATTTTTCAATTGAGCTAAAGATATCTGCCAATGAAGAATTTTGAAGATGCAGGTCAATTTTTGTCTTTTGAGAGTAAATGCTCGCCGATAGTGTCATCGAACCAGCAAAAAGCAAAAACGTCAGTAATTTCATGGCTAGCCAATTAATTTTTGGCTTCTTTCCGAAATGGAAAGAGCAATCGTCTGGTTTTTTTTTCATACTTTTGTAATGATTAGTTAAACATGTTGCCCTGCGGCATGATTTAATTTTAACCGGTTAATGTTTCGGGCATTAGCCGGTTTTTTATTTTATGCAGACTTATTTACTCATAAAAACGATATTTATTAACATTTTTTACATACCTGATTTTCGAAATTAAGGCCAAACCTTCCAATACGCGTTCAGGGTCGTCCTTTAAATCAAGTTTTCCGGACAACCTTCTAATTTGAATCTCTTCATTAAGTTCAATATCAATATTGTAATAGTGGGATACACGCTTTAAAATGGATTGAAAAGCCTCATTTTTGAAAACCAGGTATCCATCTTTCCATGCAGTATAATTATCGATATTTGCCACCTCGGTGACAAGAAAATCGTCCTTGTCTGCTGATAACATGGCTTTTTGATCGGGAAAAAGAAAATGTTCTTTGGATAGGATGCCCCCATTATTTCCCTGAAGGCTAACTTTCCCTTCAATTAAAATTGTGTTATACTCATTATTCTGTCGATAGGCCTGGACATCGAACTTCGTTCCATAAACTTTCACCTTAAATGCATTTGTGCGAACAAAAAATGGTTTTTTTTCGTCCTTTGCAACTTCAAAATATGCTTCTCCTTCAAGAAATACTTCCCGGCTCTTCCCTTTGAATACCGGTGCATAAACAAGTCGCGAGCCTGAATTAACCCAAACCTTGGTTCCATCAGAAAGAATTAAATTCGAACGTTTCCCGAAAGGAACAATCATCTGGTTAAAACCATCTTCTGCCACAGATTGCTTCATTTCAGCTGTATCGTTGACCAGAACAGCCGCTCCGTCGGTTGAATAGGTAACATTAGCCTGTTTTTGGCTGATATTTATTTGTTTCCCATCAACCAATATCAATGTTGCGTCAGAATAATTAATCTCATTTGATGAGGCAAATTTTTCGATTGAATTAAGTTGTGAAAAATGATAGAAAGCCACACCACTGCTGCCGGCGATCAACAAGACTGCCGCTGCATACTTGAAGAACCGGAGTCTTACTGATTTTTTTTGATTCCTAAGAATTTGATTCCATTGTTCAAGTTTCTTTTCCGGAGACTGATGGAATTCCATATTTTGTAACTTATGGAGCATCTCAACTGCTAAATCAATATCTTGTTGTTTAAGTGGAAACTGTTCTTTTAAACTTTGAATAGAAAGCGACCCTCTGCCTGCAATCTCACAGAATATTTCGTCGACAACAAAATCCTCCGCGCAATATGAATTGAAACGATTAAGGTTCATTTTTTTGTTCAGTTTTAATATAGAGAGAGGCAAAAATGAAAACCGGACAAAAAAATTGATATTTTTTTTCAATGGTGACCGGTATAATATTGCAAACCCAATGAAAAGGATAATTTCGATTTTTTTGTTTGCTAATTTTCGTGTGTAAGGATCCACACTTGTTGTCTGGTTTCCTGCTGGCCAGCATCAGCAAATGGTACAAGGACGATTGGTTTTTGTTTTTTGTCGGTACCTATTGTAAGAGTGTAGGCCTGTCTCCCAATCCAGCCTTTTGAAATCACATTGGTAGCATTAATAATGCTAAACCTGGTGTTTTTATCAACAATTAAAGGCATTGTATTCAAGTATCCGGGATTAAAAATAGAGTCCATTGCCAGCACCTGTGTCCCTCTTTTAAAAGCGATAAAGCCAGGATAAGATAAGCCGCCCTTCAAAATTTGCAAAGGCATTTCAAAATTCACAATTACTTTATCCTTGGCTTTCCATAACCTCTCTAATTTTATTAATTGACCGCCTGAAATATTTTGTTTCACACCATTTACCATAAGTGAATAATTCGTTGACCATGTTGGTATCCTGAAGTTGACGGCGAATTTTTTATTTGATGAAGGATTGATTTCATAGGCTTTCGCATTTCCAACCTTTGTAACATTTGCAAATTGCTCAAGATTACTTAGTACTTTGGGACCGGTCGAAGTTTCCCAATGACGCAGGATATATTTTGCAAAGTCATCCGTTTTCTTGATTGATCACCTATTACCCCCCCACTTTTCAAGGTCAACACGGAGTTCCTTTAAAGAACGATAAACCAGCTTTTGGCAGGAATCTACAGCGATATCAAGTATTATAGCGATCTCAGCATACGAAAGTTCACATTGAAATCGGAGATAAAGGATCTCTTTCTGTTTCTCAGTAAGATGCTCCATGCATATCCTGAGTTTTTGCATTAACCGGCTACTCCATTCCTGTTCAAATATTTCATTGACTTCCGGTTCATGGCGATCACTGTTTTCGCCTTTAACATTATTTAGGTGGAATGTTCTGTTTCTCTTTTTGATATCCAACAGTAACTGATGACGAAATGATTGAAGAAGATATCCCCGTAAATTTTTAGCTGGAGATAGTTTACTGCCCGATTTAAGAAAATAACTAAAGATATTCTGAATGGCATCTTCAATTATCTGAACATCACAGGTGTACTTTAGACCAAAATTATATAGCAAGTCATAATGGCCAAAATAGATCATTCCAATGGCTTCTTGATTTCCATTTGCAATAAACGATCCCCAAATAACCTGATAATCATTGTTATCCTGACTTTTCATCAGCTGTTCGCATAGATTATTTAAGAGTTATATACCATTCCCACAGAAATGACAAGGTCCACCATCCCAATGCTAATCCGATCATCCATTTTAACAGGCCCGGCCAAAAATGAAAGCCTACAAACGGACCTTTGATCCCGGTAATCGTATGAACCGTGATATTTTTAAGTTGTTCGTCAGGAGCAGGCTTATCAAAATAGCTTAAAGCGATAATCAAAAAGATGGTTGAGAAGAAAGAAATAGATCCAAAGTAAGGGAAGTTCATATTGGTGAACTTATGCAGCAGAAGAGCAATAGCGAATCCAATAATAGAACTGATTATGGCAGCCTTATTGGTAGCCCGTTTCGAGAATATACCAACCACCAGTAATGCTGCCAGCACACCTGACACATCGCCCAAAACAATCTGGCCCACCTCAACGATACGATGATTTTCGAATAATTGATTGAGACAACCCATGAGGAGCAACAGCAGGATCAATTGGATGACACGATTGGTTCTGATTTCCTGTTTTTCGTTCAAGGTTCTTTTATTGAGCAACGGATAAAAATCTTTAAGTAACATGCTACTTCCCGCAGTAATGTTGCCTTCAAGTCCCATTACGAGTGAAGCGATGAGGGCTGCTATCACCAAGCCTTTAAGCCCCACGGGAAAAAAAGCGGCGTTGGTTAACAATGAGAGCAAAGCATTCTCGGGTTTTACATCCGGAATGTTGGCAAATAAAATGGCGATAGATACACCAATGATGTAAGATACAAGACAGAATAAGAAGTTCCATCCTCCAATCGCGATAATTGCTTTTTGAGAATTTCGTTCATCTTTGGATGTCATCAGACGCTGGATCATTACGGCATTGCAGGGTAACCAAAAGATATCAACCCATGGCGCCCACAAAAAAAGAGAAGGCAATGGATACCATACATTATCGTACGTATGCCAGCCGCCCGGTGGCATCAGGCTTTCCATGGGCGTACCTGCTTTTGAAAGCATTTTTGCATCAATTATCCCGCGAATGCCGCCGACATGATACAAGCTGATACCCGCGATGATGAAAAACATAATCAGCAGAAAAATAGACTGGTAAACATTAATAGAAAGCGAGGTCTTTATGCCCCCCCTGATGACAAACAAACCAACGAAAATGACGATTCCAAAAGCCGTAATGTGTTGAGGCCATCCGAAAAATTTATTGAGAATGATCGATCCTATAATCGTCATTACTGAGATGTTGATCAGTATTAAGATGTTAAGCACTCCCGAAAATATCAGGCGTACAGATTTACTAAAACGTTTTTCAAATAGTTCGGGGATAGCAGATATTTTCGAGCGCCAGTAGATGGGCAGAATAAACAATGCTCCAAACGGAGCGGTAAACCAAAGGGTAACAGCATTCCACTGTGCGTTCATACCCCAGATAAATCCCCAACCTACAGTGGTAATGAAAGATCCGGAATCAAATGAAACTGCAATTACATTAAGTGTTGCCCGCCACCAGCTAAGATTGTGTCCACCAGTTATAATTTCTTCAGCGCTCGCATTTTTGTTGCTTCTGCCAAGAATCCATCCGGCAACCGATATAATCAGAAAATACAAGATGATAATTGACTTATCGATGATGTCGTTCATAAATTCCCGATGAATGATTTTATTCGTGTGTATATTTCTCAGCCATCTTAATCACATCTTTTACTTCCTGTTCAGAATTCAGCATGGAGTCAATCAATACATACAGACCTTTCGATGATAATTCTTTTAGTAATGTTTCTGCTTCTTTAACGGTTCGCACTTTTGCCAGAACACATTTATCGTGTTGCTGGATTCGTCTCATTTCAGGGATGAATTCAACAGGGGAGGGTTGTCCGTCAACATTCGTCCATTGTATCATCCTCAGTTTTTTTACCGAACAAATTTGATCAATGAATTTTGCCTGTTCTTGCCCATCAAGGTGATAAAGAGGGTATTGTAGCACTTCCGATTGACTGATAAGTTCCGGCACTACAAATTGACTGTACATTTCTTCTGAGATCATCACAGATATATCGGCCTGCATCTCGGCAAGTAAACCGGGAGCCCAAACATCAAGCCAACCATTACAGCCGCCTCCTTCATTGTTGAGTTTAATAATATCGAATGATTTTCTCGTTATTCTCTCCCATGCAATATTCACTTTTTTCAAAGCTGCATTCACTTCATCCGGATCAAGCAACATATCAAGCAACAGTTGTTCGCTTCTCCTGATATGGGCCAATGCATCCAGATTTCCGCAATTGTCCGGCATGGAAACAAAATATCGGCCTTTGCTATTGGTTACATAGTATTCGGCTAATTCATAGGTTTTTTTTTCAATGAAGCTGTTCGGATCATCTTCAATGTTGAGCCCCTCTTCTTCCGGCAATGGGTCAAACCATACTGATTCATCGCGAAATACATGTTTAACCCCTTTAAAACTGGCAGCGTGGCTACAAGGGCCAAGGTTTAAAAATATCAGAGGGAAAGATTCGCCACCATAAAAAGTATGCTCCATCTTCCGGAGTTCAGTTTTCAGTATATATTCTCCATCCAGCCATTGGGTATTCAAATCCTTGGGTCTATTTGGTTGGATATATAGCTTTTTATTTTTCCATCCTTTTACGCTAATACAGCAACGATCCGTGATTTCTCTTTCCCATAATGCCTCAAAGCGCTTCTTTGCCTGAAGCCAGTCAGTTTTAAATTCCATTTTTTTCTATTTTTTGCAGGGATCAACAAGAGATTTTATTTCTACCTATCTCTTGTTATTTACTTTTTTCGCTTCAATCCCGAATTTATCCCCGCACCTATTTTGTGACAATAAACATACTGTTGATCAGTTCTACAGTATGGTCAACTAATATCTGCCCTCCCTCAGGACCTACCAGGTTACTTTGTATCACAGCGCTGTAACCTCCTCCCTTAACGGCCTTTTCAGTAGGCAGGTATGATCCGGCCCCTGTCAACTGGATAACAAAAGTCTGCAATGCATTGCTCCTTGCCTGCAAACGCATCCCGTAGTCGGTAAAGAGCTCAAATTGATTGGTACAAATTACAATGTTCCCGATACGAAGTACATGTACCTCTGTCTCTATCTTGGGATTTGGATCACTTCCCTGCTTTTCAAAACGTTTGACAACATCCCTGTTCCATGTCATATATGCCAGGGCGTCTTTAGCGACTGTTGAGTCCGCGGCAATCTGCGCTGCAGCATTATCGCTTTCTGCCTTAGCGTACAGATACTCCTGTTCTGTAACTACGCGCATCGGTAAAGTCAGGGTTTCCACTTTGTGGATTAATTGAACATCGGCATAACGATCATCTTTAACCGTTTCGTAAGCTTCCTCAACAGCCAGGACAATACGTCTGGCAATCTCTTCCAAACGGCTTAAATTACGTAGTTTGATCATTCGTTCTTCAGCAGCTTTACGGTACATCGGCCAGGTAGATTGATCGCCGGCCGCGCCTATCCATCCTAGTACGCAGAGACCGGCGCCAAAGCGTTGCTTTAATTGCTCACGTACCGGATGCCAGTAGTCAGCATTAATAGTTGAGCGGTCCGAAGCTTCCTGCGCGGGGCAGGGAACATTAATCGTCATGCCAATTAATTTACCACTCTTGTCCCAAAAGAAAAGCGAATTGACATCATGGTCTTCTATTCCTTCCAGGTTTAAAAATTCAGGAAGGTTGGTTTTCCCGTATATTTGCGTTGATCCGTCAACATAAAAGCCAAATGGCGACATTTGTGTGCGATAGGGTTTACTATGCTGTTGCGCGGGATGATCATTATAAACAACCCTGCGATTGTTTGCAATGGCCGCATGGCCCAATCCCCACGAAACACTTCCGGGGCGACGGTTTTCCCAGGCTTTGACAATCGCTTCGGAAACACGACGGGCAAAATAGTTATCATATTCATCAACTTGTGAAACCCCTTTCTTTGGTACCTGATATCTAAAATTATAATCTGGGTCATTGTCCAAAACCGGGGCGGTATGAGTGTGTGTTGCATTCAGGAAAATTTTCCTGACATCTAATTCCGGTATTTGTTTATGCACCGCCTCGCGGACCATTTTAAGCAATTTGTCAGGGATAAAAATTAAATCGCACGACACCATTATCGCTACATCGGACGAACGGTTTCCAAGACGCGATTCCAGGGCCACTACGTTAGCTGTTAAAGGGGTTTCATTTGTCTGTGCTATCCGCAAGTAAAACTGACCCTCTAAGGCCACAGGCAGCGCCGGGGTAATATCAGCCGCAGCAGTACCGATATTAAGATCCTGAGCTTGCAAATCCGGGATAATACTTAGTGTTGCAAGAAATAGTACCAACGTAATTTGCTTCAGTCGAAGTATGTTGCCATTTAATGGCACATCACTCCGAATTTCGATTTTTTCTGTTCTCATTGAAATATCTGTTTTAAAGTTTAAAATGAATTGTATCTGTTTTTTAATCCAATCCTTAGAACATTAACTGAATTGGCAGGGAAAGTATAAGTAAAACTACTTCCGGCGATAAATGTGCCTGTTGATGGTATAATTTTGGTTGGATCCGAATGTGAATTTTCGGCATCAAGGGCTCCGGTCAAGATCGTGTAACGACCTTCAGGATTGACATTATTAACACCTGTGAGTGTGATATTTACAGTTTCAGATGTGCCTTTATTGTTTGCTGCCTTTAAGAGTACATCATTTCTACCAGATGTAGTATCAACAGATGCAGACCAGTAGCAATTAGTTGCATTTTGGGTGAAAGGTAATACCCGGGTTCCCTGATTATCTGTAAATAACATTTTTTGCATATAGTATGAAGGTGATGCAAAGCATGAAACAGCATCATTCCAGACTATACAGGGACCGAAATCACTATGATCTGAAAAGCCGGCATAATTGCCATATCCAGTCCACCACATCCTCTCCGAATTTTTCTCGCACCCCAGCATGAAAACGGCGTCTCCGAGCGCATCCCCAAAATTACCAATCACATTCCCTCCATGCCCGTTGGCAGAGGAAGCATACTCGGCGACACAGATTTTTTTGCAAGCCGGATCAATGCTGTCATACTTGTTGTACAAACCTGAAAGATCTTTTTTTAACCTTAGATCATCCAGATTATAGAAATGTTCATCGGTAAAATCAACAGTATTCCCTAAAGTATGTGAAAGTTCACCGGTACTGCGCCTGCCGTTGTACATGATCTTTATTTCCGGGCAGCGCGCTAATATAGCCGACCGGACCATTGCATAGCGTGGGGAGTAATCGTTTACTTCCGCATCCAATCCATGTTCATTGCCTATTTCAATGTATTTGAGATTGTAGGGCATCGGGTGGCCGTTTGCAGCGCGTTTCGCCCCCCATGTAGTTGAGGTCGATCCATTGCAGTATTCCAGTAAATCTAATACATCATCAATAATGGGTTGCATTTTATCGAGTGGACAAATAGCAAACCACCTTTTTGACCAAACACCTTCGCTCATCCCAGCCGAGGTAGTATAAACTGGTTCTGCCCTCAAATCTTCGCACAATTGGAAATGCTCATCCAAACCAAAATAGAGGTCGTTTTTATATCCCCACCTATTTCTGGTAGAGCCTGGTCTTTGTTCTATAGGCCCGATTGAATTCTTCCAATTCCAACACGAATCCATACCGGCAGACTCAGCAGTACAGCCACCCGGAAATTGGATATATTTAAATTTCAGAGCATCCAGTTTATCAGCCAAATCGGGACGGAGGCCGTTTTGGCGGTCTTTCCAGGTTGGCGGCATAACGGTAACTACGTCAAAAAACAGATCTCCCGGAGTTGATGCATATATGGCAAACCGATTGTTGCCGGTAACACTTGTAATGCCACTTGTAGTAAGATTACAGGTAAAATGCTGCCAGCCTATTGTCGGTTTAAAATCTGAAGACTGAGCGTAAACAGCGCCGTCCTTATTTTCCAGCTTTGCTTTTACAGTACCGCTGAAATTAGGACCTTTCTTAGCCCAAAATGAAACTTTATACTTTGTATTGTTTTCCAGTTTAATCCCCCAATAACCTCCATTTGCCAAGCCTACGCTTCCTGACCCTACAGAGGTAACCTTAAATTTAATGCAGTGCTCCTGGCTACTGTTCAACATATTTGTTGCAGCGGGGGTTTGACTGTATAAATAACCATTTGACGATCCCGATTTTATCAGGGCCCAGTTAGCAATGGGGTTTTTTAGCTCCTCAAAGGAAGGATTGACAATTAACTGGGCGTATAATCCGCCCTCAATCTGGTGGTTAAATTCTTCTATCTGCTGCCCTCTGCAGATAGAAGCGACCAAAGCCCCCGGATTTGAAACGTCAACAGTGAGACTCGAAGAGGTAGATTGTGCAAATACCATATTCGACCCAAGGCTACAGATAGCTGTTATTGCCAAAACCACAATTTGTATACTTTGAAATCGCGTAATATTTTTCATCTTAACACCTTTTAAGTTTCTTACCATCCTCTATTCTACTTTACAGCATTGATTCTCAAAACATTAATCGAACGAGCGGGAAACGTATAGGTAAACCTGCCGCCAGCAATAAACGTACCTGTTGTTGGATGCACATTTGTTGGATTCTCAATTGAATTGGTTGCATCGTTTGCAGCGGTAATCACTGTATAATGCCCGACAGGATTAACATCTGATGCACCGCTAAGAGTGATATCCACTACCTCTGAATTGTCAGTTTTATTTACCGCTTTCACAAGTATATCGTTTTTACCGGCAGCAGTATCAACAGATGCGGAAAAGTAAGTGTTTTTAGTTTTGGCAGTAAAAGGCAATATCCGGGTTCCATGATTATTCCCGAATAATGTTGTATGCATATAATATCCCGGATTACCATAGCAAGATACAGCATCGAACCAAAGCAGGTTAGCGCCAAAATCACCATGGCCTACAATAGATCCAAAATTACCATATCCCGTCCAGGACATTCTTTCAGAATTTTTCTCACAACCCAACATGAATATACCATCGGCAAGTGCATCGCTAAAATCAGCATCCACATTTGCCGCCATACCCTTATGGGACGAACAATACTCCTGTATCATAAATTTACTTATCCCGGGGTCACAATTAGCGGAATCATAAAAGTTATATCGTCCGGAGTTATCATTGCTAAGAAAATGGTCATCCACAGCCCAAAACGATTGCCCCTCTGGATGGGAAACTTCATCACCATGATGATCATTAAACGTTTTCTTCTTATCAGGATCGTACTGTTCGCCATACAATTGACCGTTAAACGCTATCTTCATATCAGGATAGTACTTTATTATAGTGTCATGAATAATCCGGTAACGCTGGGCGTACGCGGCTGAATCATTGGCCCTGTGATTATTTTCAGCTCCTATTTCAACGTATTGAAGGTTATATGGGGCCTTGTGACCGTTTGCAGCGCGGACAGCTCCCCAGGGAGTTAAGGTATCACCATTGCAGTATTGCAAAAAATCCAATATATCTTTTGTTACTACCGACATTGATTCAATTGGAGTATAAACTATCGGTAATGTGGTACAACCATCACTAAATATTCCGGCCGTGAACACATACATTGGCTCAGCGCCTAAATCTTCCGCCAGCTGAAAAAACTCATCTGTACCAAAATACAGATCGTTTTTATAACCCCAACAATATGACGTGGAACCGCCCCTTTGCTCTAAAGGGCCAATAGATTCTTTCCACCTCCGGCAATAATCATAACTTGCCCAGTGAGCATCAAATCCACCGGGGTATGCCAAGAATGCAAGATGCATACTATCCACTTTTTGTGCAATGTCAATTCTGCACCCATGATTTTTCCAAGTTGGTGGCATGATGGTAACTACATCAAAATATACATCGCCGGTTGCAGAGGCATAGATTACAAATCTGTTGTTCCCCGAAACAGAGGTGATACCGCTGGTAACAAAATCGCAGGTATAATGTGCCCAACTTGTAGTTGGAGTAAACGTTTTGGAAGCATAAGAAGTACCGCCGCTACTTTCCAATTTAGCGGTAAGTGTACCGGAAAAATTTGAACCTTTTTTAGCCCAGAAAGAAACTTTGTAAGTCGTGTTGTTTTCTAATTTCATCCCCCAGAAACCATCATTTCTCAAACCTACATTTCCCGAAGCCACAGAAGTAACCGCTAACTTAACGCAATGAACCTGATGACTATTTATCAATCCCGTATTAGCGGAAGTTTGTCCCGATATAGTTCCTGCTGATGAGCCTGGTAATACTGTACCCCAATATTTGGTGGGGCCCGAAGTACCGTACCAGTCTGATACCTCTTCAAATGAAGGATTGTTAATCATCTGGGCATATAACCCTCCCTCTAACCCGTGATTAAATTCTTCTAATTCCTGACCTCTGCAAATTGGGGCAACTTCTACCCCCGGTTTTGAAACATCGACAATACAGCTTGAACTATTCTTGTGTGTGCAGGCCATATTCAATAAAAGGCAAAAGCCGGCCATTATTTCCAAAACCCTCCACTGCCTGGTTCGAAATCGTATAATATTTTTCATATATTAGAATTCTTTCTTACAGTAATTAATCCCATAAGCCTCATAACGTAGAACCTGGCTTCTCATCCTATCTTTAAAATTTGCATAATTCCGCAATTTTTTGGGCGACCAGACAACCTCTGATAACGCGGCTGCCCGGGGAAAGACCATATATTCGACGATTTCGGGCGTTTTTATATATTCCGTCCAAACACTTCCCTGTGCACCCAATATAAATCTGGCCTCCGTCTCATTTAATTCAGCGGGAATTGGTTCATAATGATGTTACTTTATTGACGGAAAAATTCTGCATACCATTGCTCCTGATAGTATTAACCCATCTATCTACTGATTTCTAAGCTATTGCGGCAGATTTATCCCCTACACACCCGTTTGTCTCATGTTCTACAATTCCCTTATCCAGATATTTTTGTATTGAACCGGATTTTTATGATTATTCGAGTGGTTTTGGATGAATAGTGGCTCCTTAAGATTATGCATGCCATATTGAGGCATTCCAACAAACGCTTCAGTTCCCCATATTTCGGCATTATTATGAATAAATACACCATTGTAAAGTACAGTCACACGGGCAGGAATAACAACATTACCTTTCTCATTAAACCGTGGCGCTATAAAATTGATATCGTAAGTTTGCCATTCCCCTGGTTTTTTACTGGCATTGACCATTGGCGGGTGTTGCTTGTAAATAGCGCCGGCCTGCCCGTTTGAGTATGTTTGGCTTTCAAAACTTTCAAGCACTTGTATCTCGTAGCGGCCCTGTAAAATAATTCCACTGTTTCCCCGGAATTGACCTTCCCCTGTGATATCAGGGGCAATTCTCCATTCTACATGCAACTGACAATCCCCGAATGCCCTTTTTGTGACGATAGATCCTGAATCTGATGCAACCACCGCAATCCCATCAATGATAGGCCATCGCGCTTTTCCTCCTTTGGCGTCTTCCCATGCATTCAGGTTGGGGCCATTGAACAGGACAATTGCATCGGAAGGAAGCGAACCTGTACCTTCAGGGAAAACTTTTTCAGGGAATGGCTCCCAGGTTTCAGTTGTGGCCGGATTTTGTTGTTCCTTATCCGGCTTTTGAGCGAACAAATTTATTGAGCTGATTAATAATGTACTTGTAAGCAATACTAACAGGTACTCTTTCGTAATTTTCATATTCAGAAAATTTAAAGCGTTTTATTAAAATAATTTATTTAATCCAATAAAGGAAAAACCAATGGTGAGCGATAAACGGGGGCCATCATACCATTCGCTTTGCTGCTATCCATAAAACCCTGCTTTTGGGGGTCATACCTTAGTATCTCACCAGTTCTGTAAGCAAGATTTCCTAAAAGTGCGGTAACAGCGGCGGCATGGCCGGTTTCAATAGTACAGTCCGGCTGCTTCCTGTTTTTTACCGCATCAAGAAAATGACGGACATGCGCCTGATGTTCGTTCTGTTTGTTCGTCTGTAGCGGAATCCCTTCTGCTAATACTTTATCGTTTTTCCCCTCCGGTATCATCTCCCATGATGCGCGGTCTGCAACGATGGTACCCTTTGAACCAACAAAAGACACACCATAATTGCGGTTCCAGGGGCCCGTCTGGATTCCTCCGCTGTGCTCCCAGCTCAACACCCAGTCGCCATAGTTAAAAACCACATTTAAAGTATCCGGGGTCTGGATTTCGTTTCCCGGGAACCGCATGATGCCTCCGGATGCAACAACTGTTCCAGGGAATTGCCTGGTGTCGCCCATGGCCCATAAAGCCATATCCAGCAAATGAACGCCCCAGTCGGTCATCAAACCTCCCCCGTAATCCCAATTCATGCGCCATAAACCATGAACCCGGTTTTTGTTAAACGGTCGGAACGGGGCAGGCCCAAGCCATTGATCGTAATCAATACTTTGGGGAGGGGCGCTGTCCGGGACTCTTGGCTCCCCGGCACCGTAATCAAAATTAGCCCAGCAGTTGATCCTTTTAACATCTCCCAGCGTTCCTGATTTGACCAATCCCATAATTTTCGCCCATTCGGCGCCGGAGCGTTGTTGCTGCCCTACGGTGGCAATACGGTTGTATTTTTTTGCTGCCCGCAACATGATATTACATTCTGCAATACTGTTGGCCAAAGGTTTTTCAACATATATGTCTTTCCCTGCCTTGCAGGCATCTACAAATGGAAGGCAATGCCAGTGGTCGGGTGTGGCAATTATCACCACATCAACTTCTTTTAAATCGAGCAATTTCCGATAGTCTTTAAAGACAAGCGGCTTTTTACCTGTCTTTTCAAACACATCCTTCACCCTTTCATCCAATACATCCTGGTCCACATCACACAAGGCAATGCATTCGACATCCTGGTTCCTGATAAAATCCCTCAGGTTGCTCCCTCCCATAGACCTGCAACCAATCAAACCCACATTTATTATATCATTGGCAGAAACGCTTTTTAACCCGGTCTTTGGCACCGGTGCAGTACAACCGGCAACTGTCCCTATACCGGCAAGTGTACTTATCCCCGTAAATTTTCTACGTGTTATCATATGTCTACAATATAAGGTGAAAAGTGAAAAAAAGGAGCCTGAGCTTATGTCAAGCTCCTTAGCTTTATTACCACCCGGGGTTTTGTTTCAATTTTGGGTTCAATGCTATTTCTTGTGTTGGTATTGGGTGCAGGTATAATTTATCATTCCATTTTCTTGTATACCCAGGGTACAGAACACGATAGTTATTGCTTGTTAATGGATCCCGCGCACCTAGATAGGTCTTGGTGTTTTCGAGCAATTTACCGGCTTTCCAACGCATCAGATCATCCCACCTGAATCCTTCGTCAGCCAATTCAACGCGGCGTTCACGACGGATTTCATTAACAAGCGGCGCTACCGGAACTTCCCAATTTGGCCAGTTGGGATCAACAAATCCTACATTGACTGTGAGATGAGGCATACCTACCCTATCCCTCAAAAGGTTGACAGACTTGTCCAATACCTGCTGCGTACCCTCTCCCAGTTCGGCCTTGGCTTCCGCGTAGTTAATCAATATCTCACCATAGCGGAAAACAAAATCATCAATAGTAGCATGACCCTGCAACCAATCTCTCTCGTAAAGGGAAAAACCTTTCAGTATATAGTAACTTGTAAAGGCATTGCCGTAAAGAAACTCCGGCATTTTTTTATATTCAATGACTCCAGTATCATAAATCCTAAAAGGCCGGTCAGAATTGTAGACGGATTGTCGCATGCGCGGATCCCTGTCAATAAATTCGTCACCAAATACTGCATCTCCCTTATATAATGTACTTAGCGCAATAGGTAACCCGTCTTTGCAAAGATAAGCCTCCACAAAGTCTTTCGTGTAACCACTATGTGCAGCTGACATCTGACGAACATGATCATGCGTGCGTTTGCCTTCAATATAACGTTGCACCATGATCCCTTCAGGGTTTCCTTTCAGTTCATACTGAACAAACAGGTCGAAGTAATCGCTATTAGGCTTGCCTGTAGTATAAACTGAGAACAATGCCGAGTTAATTATGCTTTCAGAGGATGAAACAGCATCCCTTAACAATGCCTCATGGTCCCCAAGATTATGGTATTTTCTGAAGGTCCCTTCGAACAAACAAACCCTGGATTTAAAGGCAAGAGCGGCCCACTTTGTCAGACGATCCGCCGCAGATGTAGCAGGGAGGTTTGCAATTGCAAAATCCAGATCTTTTAATAGATTGGCAATCACCGTTTTTCTGGAATCCCTTGCCCTTACTAAATCTTCCGAATCAGTTTGTAACGCGTGATCAAACCATGGTACATCACCAAAAGATTTTACTTTTGAAAAGTAATAAAACGATTTAAAAAAACGTATCTCAGCCTCGTACATTAACACCTCAGCATCTTTTTTCATTGTAGTGATCTTGTCGAGGGCATAATTGCAACTGCGTATTCCCAACCAGTCGCTTTTCCCATATCCACCTCCCGTTGCCGGAACAATGGATTCATTCCACGCGTAGGCGTTTCGGACTGAAGGGCCATTATTATCGGTCGGATCTTCGAACTCCCAGGACCTTTCGGTGTTAGGTTTTAAATCCGGATAAAATTGATTGGCATACATTGCCAAATCAGCAGCAGATTTCCAGAAACTGCCATCATTAACTTGGTCTAAAGGATACTTTTCCAAATAATCGTCATTACATGCCATAGCTGTAAATAGCGAAATAATTATTATAACATATATGGTTTTCATATAATTCATTTTATTAAAACAAGTTAAAAACTAATATTCATGCCGACTGATATCGACCGGTTTAAAGGGTAGAAATATACAGAAACCTGTTCGGGGTCGCTGATTTTAATCATTTTAGTCGCTTCCCACAGATTGTTCCCGGAGAAATATACCCTCATTCTTTCTATCTTCAATTTTTGAGTCAATTTCTCTGGAATTGTATATCCAAATGTTAATTGCTTCAGTCTTAGGTAGGCGGCATTTTGCAAAAAATGAGTCTGAGTAGTAGTTACATCATAACCACCATTAATCAGGGGTCTCGGGAAATAAGCGTTAGGATTTGCCGGGGTCCAATAATCAACACCAATTTTAGTTTGCGCCGACCATTCATCAATATATTGGCGAGTGAAGTATTGATTATCCAACTCAATATCGCGTTTCGCAACCCCTTGCAGGAATAGATCCAAGTCAAAACCTTTCCATGATGCATTTGTTTTAAAGCCAAAACTGTAACGTGGGGTATTGTTCCCAATAATCTTCATATCACCATGGTTAGTCAATGTCTGTTGCCCTCTGGTAATCTTACCGTCCCCATCCAGGTCTTTAAACCATATATCACCTGCCTGGCGTACCCGTCCAGTGATTTGCGTCTGGTCTAAAGCGGCTGCCTCGGCATCGGTATTGAAAAAGCCTCCTGTTACAAGACCCCAGATATCACCCAACTTCTGACCTACATAGTAATCATAAATATTTCCGGAGGGATTGCTAAATTTTGTAATCTCTGAAGTATAATCAGATAACAAGAATGTTATTCCATACCTAAAATCACGTATGTTATGTTTCCAATCGAGTGTTAAATCGAACCCTGAAGTTTTCATATCAGCTGCATTTGCCTGTGGCTCATTTACGGCTAAAACAGCAGGCAATGTTTGCGACCTGGTAAGCATGTTTTTGGTATCTCTTCTGTAAATATCAAAAGTTCCCGTTAATCTGCCGTCCAGAAGCGCAAAATCAACACCCAGATTTCTCTGTGTGACTGTCTCCCATGTCAAAGTTGCGCTTACCAAGCCGGGGGCTAAAACCGTCATGGGCCGATCTCCATTAATAAGGTAATTGGCTGCTACTGCACCAGATGTTGCAATATATGGATAATTACCTGAAACATTCTGATTTCCTAAACTACCATAAGAACCCCTTAATTTCAACATGCTAATTGAATTTTTCAAGCCTGTAAAGAATGCTTCGTTATCAACTCTCCATGCCAATGATCCTGATGGGAAAAATGCAAAACGGTCTTTTTTAGAGAATTTTGAAGTACCGTCGTAACGGCCATTAAACTCAACCAGGTACCTGTCGGCATAACTGTAGTTCAAACGGGCAAATGCACCCCTCACAGCAGTTTCCGATCCACCATCGCCGACAAACCGGTCACCGGTCGCTAAGTTCATATAGGGTATCGTTTCGACAATTAATTTCTGGCGCATTGCCCAAAACTGACTATTTGAAGTATTTTCCTGGTTGAACCCTGCCATTGCCTTAACATAATGTTTTTTGCTAAATGTATTTTCATAATCGGCATAAGCGTTAAATACATAGTAACTGTTATTGGTATTAGCCCTGGTTACTGAACTGGGATTAGTAAATGGGTAATACCCGGCTAAGCCCAATCTATTGTACATAGGAAGCAGTCTTTTATAAGACACGTCATTTCTGTTATAAACATTGGACGAATAATCCATATTAAATGTCATATTTTTAACAGGAGTAAGTTTGACAAGGCCTGTCAACCATGAATCGCTAATATTGTAGGCATTGTAGCCTCCTTCTTCCTGCTGCTGAACCTGGTTTGGAACAGAGCCAAGTGTTGCAAAGTGGCCATCGGGAAGATAAATAGGCCAATTTGCCCATTGATATTTGTAAAAGCCTATGGCTTGTTCACCAATACCTGTATTAATGGGATATCTTTTTTTACTGTTGTTTACGGAAATCTTAGTACCTACTGTAAACCATTTGGTGATATTATAGTTTAGATTCGTCATAAAATTGTAACGATCGTAATTCTCATCGAAATGTCTTGCCATACCTTTCTGGTTGAAATAAGAAAAGGATGTATAATAATCGAATTTGTCGGAGCCGCCAGATACGCTGGAAGTATATTGTTGCATTGGAAAACTGCTTCTCAACAACTCCCTTGGCCAATTGATATTAGCGCTAAAAGCATATTCATTGGGAGACTCATTTGGATGTTGAAAGGTTTCGGGTTGGGAAGGGTCATTATAATGGGCAATTATTTTTTCTGCATAATATTTGTCAAACTGTTCCCAAGGCCTGCCTGTCGCGCGAATACTGCCCTCATTCATATAATTCATGCGTTCCACTGCATCCATCGTTTCGAATTTAACAACAGGTGAATTCATCGAATAATTCATGGACAAAGAGACCACCGGTTTGTCGTTCTTTTTCCCGCCTTTGGTCGTAATCAGAATCACCCCGTAAGCTGCCCGCGCACCATAAATTGCGGCAGAAGCTGCATCTTTCAAAACAGTAACACTCGCTATATCATTCGGATTAAGCAAATTGGGATCTATCGGGATACCATTTACCAATATTAACGGACTTCCACCGTTAATTGAAGTATTACCGCGAATATTAAATGAGGCGCCTTGACCAGGGGCTCCATTATACTGAGTGATATTAAGGTTTGGTGTGATACCTTGGAGACCTTGTCCGAGGTTCGTGATCGGCCTGCTTTCCAGAACCTTTGAATCAACAGATGATACGGCGCCAGTCAGGTTTATTTTTTTCTGTGTTCCATATCCAACGGCGACCACCTCTTCTATGCCAATGGTCTCCTCTGAAAGCATCATGTTGATTGTTGTTTTGTTTCCTGCCACAATTTCCTGGCTTTTCATCCCGATAAAAGAAAACTGCAAAGTTGCATTCGCCGGGAGATTCGACAAGGAATAGTTCCCGTTGGTATTGGTGATCGTGCCGTTAGTTGTGCCTTTAACAGCCACGGTAACTCCGGGAAGCGGGGAGCCGGATGAGTCGGTGACTTTTCCTGAGATGGATTTTTGTTGCTGCGTATTTTCTGCACTCTCTGTAGAATTTGATAATAGAATCTGTTTTCCAACCACTTTAAACAGGATATTACTTCCTTCGAACACATTCCGGAGAATATCCTCGATAGGTTTATTGTTAAAATCAACATCTACTATTTTTTCAACGTTAATTTTTGAATCGCTATACAAAAATCGAAACTCCGATTGATCTTCGATTTTGGATAGTACCTGTTTGATAGATACATTCTGCATATTCATGCTCAGTTTTGTGATCTGCGAATACGAGCGGGCAGAAACATGAACGATACACACAAACATTACAAATGTCAATACTTTCATAATTTTCATAATTTTGCCTACAGGCATAAATCTCTTCTCTTTCGAAGAGATTACTTTGTTTTTTTTCATAATTTTGTTTTGAAGTTTAATACTGGTTTACCAAATATGACAATGGTAAATTTTTTAAATTTACGGGCAGGGATATGTTGAAGCATATTCCTGCTTTTTCATCAAACTACTAATCCATAGGCAATTAATTAAAGTTATATTTCAAAATAACACTCTCTCCATCAATTTTATAGTTTAAGGGAGTAACATAGTTCATCAGATCGAGCATTTCTTTTAAGCTTTCGGTCTTAATGGTTAATGTGTATTTTAAATCTTTAACCCGGTCATAGTTATCAACCTTTATCTTGACTCCATACCAATGTTCCAAGCGCACCAGAAGATCCTGCAATTTTTCATTATTGATTTTCAGGACATTGTCCTTCCAGCTCATGTAAATATCCGGATTGACTTCAGATAGGGTATATTTTTTCTCGCTGTCAAGAAAAAAACGCTGTCCGGGAGACATTTTAATTTCTTTTTTAGAATTAGTGAGAATTGAAATCAATCCTTCCTTCAAAATGGTTTCACTCTCAATTTGATCCTTGTATACACGAACATCGAATTGGGTTCCATACACCTTAACCGAATATTCTTTGGTTTCAACAAGGAAAGGTACTTTCCTATCTTTAGTCACATTGAAGAATGCTTCACCCGACAGCTGAACTTTTCTCTGGTTATCATTGTCCATCGAAACGGAAAGGGTGGAACCTGAATTCAACCATACCTGAGTCCCATCAGCTAATATTACTTTACTTTTTTGTCCGTCCGGGACAATATATTGCACAACCCTTCCGGAAGCTTGATTCAGGGTCCTGCTTGTGTAAAGATAAATGCTAAGGGCCATTACAGGTAAAAGTAGTACGGCTGCCACATTTCGCCAATTAACAGAAAGCCGGAAGGCTTTATATTTTCTTTTGTCGAGGTATGTCTTTAGTTGGTCAATTGATCCCTGGTATTCATCCTTGGAAATGGCTCTTTCCTCTATAAATAATGCCTTTACTATTTGACTTGCCAGCTCAACCAATTCTGATTTTTCAGGGTAATCTCTTTGGAAATTCAACCAAAAAGAACTTAAAATTTCGTTAGGGGAATTGATCCAACAACGAAAGTCTTTATCCTGTACAAAATCGTCAACAGTATAATTTTTGTATTTCGAATCTATTTTCATCCTTTATATTATTACACATTTTCAGATGTGTTTTTAAGATAATGATGAAAAAATGAAATATATACTATCCAAATAACATGTTGTAAAACATGTTAGAAAAAAATAAAACTGGGGTATTTACTCAGGTTAAGATCAAATAGAAAGGCTTAAAACAAATAGGATCAGGTTTTTATTTAGCTTGTTACTTTGGAAGTCGTCTTTCAAAGAATTAATTGCCCGGTTCATTAAATTCCGAACAGTTTGAATATTCACATCAAATAAAGCGGAAATTTCTTGATAGGAGAGATCTCTGTAAAATCGAAGATAAATAATCTCCTGTTGTTTGACTGAGAGTTTTTTAATAGCGGCAATGACCCGTTTTTGTGCTTCTTCTTCTACTTCTTTAATGATCAATTGCCTTTCGATTGAAACTATAATATTGAATTCTGCAGAATCCCCAATCTTATTTGCATACTTAAGATTTTCTGAAAGTTGCTTTAATAGTTTGTTTCTCAATGCTTTTAACAGATAAAACCGAATATTATCAGTCATAGACAATCTAAGACCTGAATCAATAAGTTCAATAAATAATTCGTGAATGAGATCTTTGACCAGATCATCGTCCCTAGTAAACTTCAGTCCATAATGATACAATGAAGCATAATTGTCTTCATAAATTGTTTCCAGGGCTACTTTACTCCCTTTCCTGAAATCATCCCAAATAATATGGTTTTTTAGGCTCTCAGACACATCCCTCTTTTGTGAATATTCAGCAAATATGTAATAAATAATAAAAGAGTCAAAACAATAATCTTTAATTGCTCTTTTTCATTTTCACCAACATACTAGAAAATTGTACATTACAAAATGCATGCATAAAGAGTTTTTGATCATGAAGACTGGCGATGCTGTAGTGATATTATATTCTGATTTTAATAGGTTATCTCGATTTTTGAATGGTATTTTCAAGGAGAATAATAGAAAAAATATTGCATCCCATGCATCTCAAACGAACAGGGATTTCGGTTTCTGGGGTGGCCAATGAAATTAATTTTTGGAAAAATTCGAATATAAAGAATTTGTTTACTTTCACATTTTTTGCTGACAAAAGTGTGAACACACCGAGTTATGTGTATATTATATAAAATATACTTCGAAAAACGAGGATGATTTCAAGAAATGGCTGTGGATAAATGATGGCTAAAATATAAGAGCCGAAAACGGCTGGGTAACGGACTGAACAGGTATCATACTTTTCATCATTTACCGTTGCCCAGCATATTTAGCTTTTCGCTTAACTCGACAAGCCCGGCTTTTTGTAAGCAGCCACTGGCAAACGCCTTTAATTCCTGCAAACTTTCTTCGGGAACACTGTTCAGCAGATTGGATGATTTATCGTCATCCTTTGCTGTCAGCCCCCGCTCAATAACGCTGTTTAGCAGCAATATATTTTTACGTGAAATCTTCAAATCAATCTTCACCGTTTCATTCATGCCAGGGATACTCAAAATGGTATCATAAACCCTGGCCACATCATTTGTTGTCATCATAATCATACGTTTTAAATTATTCGAAATTTACGCTATAAAAGTAGTGAGCCGTTTTCAAACCATCCCCGTCAAAATATGGTGAGGATAGGTAAAACCCATACCGACTGTTTACCTTCGCATCATTGAAAATGAATAGAGAACTTGAAAATGTGCGGTTATGGATCTCAGAAATCAAGAGTATTCCATCAGTGAGGCCAAAGAAATGGACATGGTGGACTATCTGTCCGCGTTAGGCCACGAGCCAACAAAAATCAGGAACAATGATTATTGGTATTTGTCCCCGCTCCGGGAAGAAAAAACACCTTCCTTTAAAATTAACAGGAACCTTAACCGGTGGTACGACCATGGTTTGGGTAAAGGCGGCAACCTGATTGATTTTGGTATCGAATATCACCACTGTACTGTCGCTGAATTACTGGTTAAACTAAGTGGTAATTTTTCCTTTCAAAAGCCGCTTGCCCAGCCTTTGAAAAATACAAATGAACCGGAACACAAGATTAAAGTTTTGGGGGATTTTGCCCTTACTTCTTATCCCTTATTAAGCTACATGGGACAAAGGCGTATCCCTATAGGAATAGCCGAAAAATATTGCCGTGAAGTAAGCTATGAATTGAACGCTAAAACTTATTATGGCATCGGTTTTAAGAACGATTCCGGTGGCTTTGAAATTCGCAATCCTTACTTCAAAGGGAGCAGTTCGCCAAAGGGTATTACCACCTTTAAAAATGGTTCAGATGAAGCTGTCGTATTTGAAGGTTTTATAGATTTTTTATCCTTCAAGACTCTCCACAAAAACCTTCCTGAAAACAGTCAGGATTTTGTGGTTTTAAATTCAGTTTCTTTCTTTGAAAGAGCACGCCCCTTTATGGAACAGCACCAGGCAATCCGGCTTTACCTGGACAGGGATGCTACCGGACAAAATTACAGCCAGCGTGCACTTTCAATGAGTACTAAATATACCGATGAAAGCAAGCTGTACAAAAATCATAAGTACCTTAATGATTGGATGGTAAGTTTTGACAAGCCGCAGAAAAAACAGTTAGGACAGAAGCAAGGATAACGTATGGCAGATACAGAAATAAGGACGGCAGACGGAATAAACGACTATAAGGCGGATGAAAGTAGCCGAAAGATGGTTACAAGGTCCTTGAGTCTTTTAAAAGGCTGGAAGATTGCCACGTTCCTGCAATCGGCAAGATGTCCGGTTGTTAAACAACCGAATCTTGCCGCCCCACACTCGGAACTCGTGGGCGGGGGACACAAATACGATAAAATGAGTTTGAAAATGTTTAAATGAGCTGTAATGGGAAGAGAAAATTCAAAAAGGACACGTATCATCGGGCTGCGCCTGACACCCGGGGAGTATGCGAAAATAGAAAAAAAATGGAAAGCGAGCACCTGCCGGAAGTTAAGCGATTATGTGCGTCGTAACCTTTTTGAGAAGCCTGTAACCAGTTACTACCGGAACCAATCCCTGGATGATTTTATGGCAGAAATGGTACTGCTTAGAAATGAACTGAACCATATCGGGAACAACTTCAATCAGGCAGTAAAACGACTACATACACTTAGCCAGATTGCCGAATTCAGAAGCTGGCTGATCGCTTCTGAAGTGGAGAAAAAGACACTCTTCAACAAAGTGGACGAGATAAAAAAACATGTTCAAAAAATAGCAGAATCATGGTTGCAGTAATCAAAACGGGGCACTCCATTCACCGCATTTTTAATTACAACGAGAATAAGGTTAAGGAAGGCGTGGCAGAGTGCATCGGGGCCGGAAATTATCCAGTTGACCCTGATAAAATGAGCCTTTCGATGAAGCTGAACCGTTTGTTGAAACAGTTGGAGCTAAATGAAAATGTAAAGCGCAACAGCGTGCATATTTCCCTGAATTTTCATGCTTCCGAAAGCCATTTTTCCGAAGAAAAGTTACTGTCTATTGCAGATACATACATGGGAAAAATCGGGTTCGGAAAACAACCATATCTGGTTTACCAGCATCACGATGCAGGGCACCCCCATATCCATATTGTCTCCATAAAAGTGCGTCCGGATGGCAGCCGGATCGACATGAATAACATAGGCCGCAACCAATCCGAACAGGCAAGGAAAACCATCGAAAAAGAGTTCCGCCTGGTCAATGCAGAAACACAAAAAAAGCAGGAACAATACCAGCTAAAACCAGTGTCTGCGGCAAAGGCATTGTACGGTAAATCGCAGACCAAAATGGCCATACAAAATGTATTAGAAGCTGTGTTAAACCAGTATCGTTATGCCAGCTTGCCTGAACTGAATGCTGTGCTCAAACAATACAATGTAATTGCAGAGCGGGGTAGTGAAAATTCGAGAGTTTACCAGCACAACGGGTTACTATACCGGATACTGGATGCTGACGGAAATCCAATTGGCGTACCTATCAAGGCAAGCATGTTTTACAACCAACCAACCCTAAAATTTTTGGAAGAGAAGTTTAAGGAAAATGAAGCGAAGCGGATGCCAAACAAAGCGCGAATTAGGAACGCCATTGATATGATCTTAGCGGGGAAAAAGGTAACGCTTCAGGATTTGATAAAAGCATTGGAAAAGCAGGGTATTCATATTGCCCTGCGCCAAAATGATACGGGTTTAATTTACGGTATCACCTATATTGACCACCAGACCAAATGCGTATTCAACGGGAGTGTATTGGGTAAACAGTACAGTGCAAAAGCCATTCAGGAACGTTGCCAACAAAAAACAGTTTCTGAGCAGAAGTTGCCTCCGCATTCAGCTCAGGAACCGATTGGGTTACAGCCTCAGGCTAACGCCGTTGAGGCAGAAACCAAGGCGCATCAAAACGCTATGCAGATCGCTGCACCTTTCAAAGAAATTGAAAACATACTGGATACCCTGGTGCAAACGGAGCAGACATCAAATTACCTGCCGTACCAATTGAAAAAGAAGAAGATAAAGAGGAGAAGAAAGAACCTGAAGAACAATCAATAAAATCTTAACGTGATGTCTATACAAACAGGAGAGAATGAACAGGCACTGAGGAAAATCCTGGATATGACCAGGCTGATCAGCATTGTGATTTTAGTGATCCATTTTTATTATTACTGTTACGCTGCTTTCCAGGAGTGGGGATTGAGTAGCGCACTGAGTGACCGTTTGTTGGGCAATATTTACAGAACGGGATTGTTTGGAAATTTCCATAAATCCAAGCTCATCGCTTTGGGCTTTCTGTTTATCTCCCTGCTGGGGTCAAGAGGCAGGAAAAATGAAAAGCTGAACCATAAATCGGCCTTTGCTTATATCATCACCGGGCTGCTGATTTACTTTACAAGTTATCTGGCCTTGCTGGTGAAAATAAAGACAACGGAACTGTCAATGGTGTATATCGGCATTACTTCCATTGGTTTTTTATTCGTGCTATCGGGAGGTACTTTATTGTCAAGAATCATTAAGAAAAAGTTGAACAACAAGGATATTTTTAACAAAGAGAACGAGACGTTTCCACAGGAAGAACGCCTGCTGGAAAACGAATATTCCATTAACCTTCCTGCCCGTTACCAGCTTAAAGATAAGGTTCGTGATAGTTGGATCAACATTATTAATCCTTTCCGGGCAGTGATGGTATTGGGGACGCCCGGTTCCGGTAAATCTTACTTCGTGATACGCCACATCATTACACAACATATCCGCAAAGGCTTTACCATGTTCGTGTACGATTTTAAGTTTGATGACCTTTCCAGAATTGCCTACAATACATGGCTGAAAAACAAGCATAGGTATCCCAGACCACCTGCATTTTATGTGATCAATTTTGATGACCTGACCAGAAGCCACCGCTGTAATCCCCTGGAACCTTCGGCCATGACCGACATTACCGATGCGGCTGAATCTGCGCGTACTATACTGATGGGATTGAACCGGGAATGGATCAAACGCCAGGGTGACTTCTTTGTCGAATCGCCCATCAACTTCCTTACCGCTGTGATATGGTATTTAAGAAAGTATAAGGACGGTGAATTTTGCACTCTGCCACACGTTATTGAACTGATGCAAGTCGACTATGACAGCCTGTTTACACTACTCCGGACGGAGAAAGAAATTGAGGTATTGATCAATCCTTTTGTGAATGCTTACCTGAATGATGTGATGGAGCAACTGGAAGGCCAGATTGCTTCCGCCAAAGTGGCCATGGCCAGGCTTTCTTCACCGCAATTGTACTACGTTTTATCCGGCAATGACTTTACGCTGGATATCAATAATCCTGATAATCCAAAGATTGTCTGCATGGGTAATAACCCGCAAAAAATACAAATTTATGGAGCAGTATTATCTCTTTATGTAACCCGTTTGGTGAAGCTGGTGAACAAAAAAGGGAAACAGAAAAGCAGTCTTATTTTTGATGAGTTTCCGACCATTTACCTGAATAATATGGATAGCCTGATCGCCACGGCAAGAGGTAACAAGGTGGCTACCTGCCTGGGTATTCAGGATTTCAGTCAGCTTCGAAAAGACTATGGTCGGGAGCAGGCAGATGTGATTATGAACATTACCGGTAATATCGTTGCCGGACAGGTAACCGGTGATACGGCCAAGCAGTTGTCAGAGCGTTTCGGCAAGATTATGCAGGACCGGGAAAGTCTTTCAATTAACAGCGCCGATACTTCCATCAGCCGCTCCAAACAACTGGAATCGGCCGTACCACCATCCAAAATATCGGGGCTAAGTTCCGGAGAGTTTGTGGGTATGGTAGCTGATGACCCGGACTGTAAAATTGACCTGAAAACTTTCCAATGCGAGATATTGAATGACCATGAAGCGCTGCAGAAAGAACAGGACGGGTACAAGGATATTCAGGTTATCCGCAAGCTGGACAATACGATGGTACAACGTAACTATCTTCAGATAAAACAGGATGTGCAGGATATTATCCAGTCAGAAATGGAACGATTGCTGAACGATCCGGGGCTAAATCATTTGGTGGTGAGAAAAGGGTAAATGGTGTTCATATACGTATATCTTATGCATGCATGGGAACTTTGGAAATTCCGAAATGGGAAACAAACCATAAATCTTTATCCTTTGAATGAAGATAATACCCATTTTTCAGGGCTTATCAGTTTCACAAAATGTGGATCATTTGGAGGGGAACCTGCTGAATAGACAAATATTAAAATTAACTTTGCTACTTAATAAATGAGTGTGGCTTAAAATGGTACAGACGATGCCGGAACAACAAAATATTGAGTACAAACAGTCCTGGAGAGACGAATATATAAAATGGATCTGTGGCTTTGCCAATGCGCAGGGTGGAAAGATATTTATAGGGATAGATGATAAAGAAGAGGTAACCGGCCTGGATGATTATAAAAAACTGATGGATGACATTCCGAACAAAATTGTCAATCATCTGGGGCTTGTAGTAGATGTAAACCTGCGTAAAAAGGGAGAAAAATATTATATAGAAATTGATGTACCGGTAAGCACTGTACCCATTTCTTATCATGGTGCATACCATTATAGAAGTGGCAGCACGAAACAGGAGCTAAAAGGGAATGCGCTCAATCAATTTATATTAAAGAAGATGGGTATTTCTTGGGAGCAGCAACCCGTTCCGGAAGCATCATTAAAAGATATTGATGAAGAAACTGTTAAAAATTTTGTGCAAAAGGCGGTGTCCATGCAGCGTATTTCAGAAAGTGCGGTCAATGCAGATACCCTTACTATTCTTAAAAACCTTAAACTGATTAATGAACAGGGAGAGTTTTTGCTGGCCGCTTTATTGTTGTTTGGAAAAGAGCCGGACAAGTATGCACTTGGATGTTATTTTAAGATTGGCCGCTTTGTAAATTCTGATAGTGATCTAAGGTTTCAGGATATTGTAGAGGGTAATATTCTCAACATGGCCGATAAAGTTATGCGAAAGCTAAATGACCGTTATCTTATCCGTCCCATATCGTATAAAGGGCTGGAAAGAATGGAACCATTGGAATATCCTGAACAGGCGTTAAGAGAGGCTATATTAAACTCGATTATACATAAAAATTATTCCCGTACAAATATCTTTCTAAGCGTCTATAATGATCGGTTGATTATATGGAATCCTGGAGGACTGCCGGCATCTCTGAGTATTGAAATGCTTAAAAAGAAGCATGGATCGGAGCCACGAAATGGATTAATCGCTCGTGTTTTCTTCATGGCAGGCTATATTGAATCCTGGGGAAGGGGGATTGATATTATGATGGAGGGGTGCAGGCAGTACGGCATTCCCGAACCGGTTATTGTTGAAGAACAAGATGGTATTAGTGTCACTTTTCTGAAAGATATTTATACGGAGGAATATTTACGAACGCTTGATATTAATGAACGACAGGTAAAAGCTATTCTTTATATAAAAGAGCATAGAAAAATAACGAATACAAAATATCAGGAAATAAACACTGTGGGTAAAACATTAGCTACTGAAGAATTGCGATATTTAATAGATAAAGAATTGATAATTCAGTCAGGTTCCAAAGGCAGAGGAAGCAGATACGAACTAAAAAGATAATTGGCCGCTAATTGGCCGTATTGGCCACTAATTGGCAGTTGTCCTACGCTACTAACGGTTTGGCGGTAGTACAATCACGCTTACCAAAGTTGAACTCAAAACCATAAGGGTATTTTGCCTCTTTTGCAATTTTTGGTTGCATGTTGGCTTGTGCAAACTGTAAATGTGCTTAAATGTACGGTTTGGAAATTCATTTTATCAGTGTTTTAAAGTTAGACCAAAGTATTGATGACATTTTCAATTGGTCAAGGTTTAATATAATAGCCAATTCCTTAACAATAACTTTAATGTTAGTCGGTGTAAATGGTTTGTTATTGAACTTAACAAATGGAGCATCAGTTTCTAATAGTAATCTTTCTAACGGGATTAATTTTATTAATTCTTTACCGGAGTTAGAATTGACCATTGAGTAGTTAATTGAAAAGTAATAACCATTATAGATGGCCTTTATAAGTGTTGCTTTATTCCCTGAAAACCAGTGTAAAATAATTTTGCCGTTAAACCTTGCTCCAATAATTGATATAACTTCACTTGCACTCTGTCTTGAGTGAACAGTCAATATTTTGTTTCCTAAAATATTACATCGTTCTATGAGTTCGGTGAAAAATGAAATTTGAAGTTCTTTAAAGTCTTTGCCCGTTTTAAAATCCAAACCTACCTCACCTATGTATTTGGTCTCATTTAACTGCGACCACATTAGAGGTATTTGATGATTATATTGACTTAATAATTCAGGATGAAATCCCAAAGCAGGTCTAATAAATTTGTTTGATAAACTATTTTTAAGTTTTGTGAAAAGGATAGGCAAATTTGTTACGGCTATTGTATAGATCTGATTCTCATCAATTTCTTTAATAATCTCATCTCTCGACTTAAAAAGGTCTAAATGGAAATGAGTGTCGTAAAGATTAGCCATTGTATTTATCAAGAAAGGATTTCAATTCATTCATGCCCCTATCATAAACACCACTGTAGTTGTCAATGTTGTCAACTATTGGCCCGGATATTTGAACAGAAAGAGCTATGTCAATCTTGCTGTTTATATAATCTCTGATTCCTAACTTAAAGGAACGAAGATTTTCCGATGCTCCCGTTCTTTGAAAATCCTTATCTCTATATTTAGAATCATCGTTTTGGTAAGCATATTCAATTGCTGCCCTGCGGATAATACAAGGCAAACAATTTCCGCAATGAGAAGGACGGGCATCGCCTGTATATCTGCCTAAATCAGGATGAGAACATGACATTGTTTGTGCAATATTTGCTTTTAGGAATCCGGGGTCCTTGCATTCCGATATCATTTCTCCTTTTGTTTGGAATTGGTATGGATTATACAACTTGATTTTTAAGCCAATATTTATAAGTAATTGCTGCAATAAACCCATATAATATGGATGCGTAGTCCTTGTACTACTGCTTCCTAATCGGGTATTTGTAAGAGGAATATTAAGTGAAATTAATCCGTTTTCAGGGATATATAATGTGATGTCTTTATTTATTGCAGAACCTAAGATGATAGCATGCGCAAAAAACATAAACGAACGCGTTCTGGTAGTATCTTCCATTAGTACATGCTTATTCGGCTTAACAGGCGAAGCATAGAAATTGAAGAATTGTTCGGTGGACACCTTATATTGAGTAATCAATTTTTCTATTACATTTTTTTGATACTGTATTACTCCTTTCCCTCCACCATAATGTCCTACAAACCAGATGTCCTTTTCTTCGCTAATGATATCTATTGCACCAATGAAGGAATCTAAGCCGCCCGACAACATACATAATGCGTTGGGTTGGTGTTTTTTCTTTTTGCGCTCTATACCTTTGATTGCTCTTTCTTCTTTCGAATTAAGTTCTCTTTTTCTGAACTCAAGATTCCATATATCTCCGCTTAAAAAGGAAAGCATTTTTTCAAGAAGAGCTTTGTTTTCATTCCATTTTTCTAATTCAAGAACAGGAATGTATAATTTTATATTTCGAGTCCAAGCATCATTCTCTTTTTTCCGAATCACTCGCCTATCTGCATAATATACCATCAAAGAAATGTAAAGTAAATCAATTGCTGATTTAGAAAAATATCCACCTTGATATAGACGTCGTTTATTTTTGTCCCAAAATGTATAGTGATACTGTTCTTTTGAAAACATATCAACTGTAAAGTCTGCGTTTTCTTTTAGGAACTTATCATCGTCGTGTATTCGACATACTATTTCTTTCATAATTGGTCCTCCAAAACTTTATAACATTGCTGATACAAGCCTTCAACTAATAAATGCACATTCTTTGTTCCAGAATTAATAATGGAAAGAGGTTTGTCTTTTAATGTTGTTGATACTTTTGTTTCAATATAATCTTTCAACTCTTTTTCAATCTTGGCAGCAGCATTAGAATTTTCTGCCTTTTTCTCAATTCTACTTCCGACATCATGTATCAACCTTTCATATATAAAAGTTTCGATATATTTTGTGATAAGAATTTTTGAGATATCAGGGTCAAGAGAATCCAACAATGAAATGTCCTTCTTTTCGTTATCAAATTTCTCGTAAATAATAGACATCGTATTTACTAATGCTTTTCGAGCCACCGAATCATCATTCAAATCCGGTGTTGGGGCAAGGACATTTACAATATCGTTCAGAATTTCCTTTGGTTTTCTCCCTTCTGTAGGAATCTGGTAATCTTTTAAAACTTGGGTGATTCCTTTCTGTGATACTCCGCCAAAGAAATCTCCAATACTAATAGTTGTCCTTATTGCAGATTTGGCAGATTTGGCAGCATTGCGAGAACCTCCATAACTTTTTACATAATTTGAAACTGCGTTCTTTTTCCCATTTCGGCCACCATGTCCCGAAGCATATTTAGACATAGAATTTTTTGCAGGTCTCCAAGAAGTATATTGAGGATTATTTGAAGATGATTCCTGCGGTACTGATTCATTTTCAAGAGGATTTTCCGAAGAATTTTTCTCCGCAGACTTATTTTCTCCATCAGGCTTACTTTCCTCTGGTTTTTGTTCCGGCTTATCTTGTGAACTAGGACTGTCAGGATTTCCATCCCCATTATTAAAATCAGGTGGCAATAATGGGGACCTGTTTGGTCCACCATACATACTTGAAGTTCCCATAGTATTCTTATTTTATATTTTTCATTTCATCAGCAATCGCACTTTTTAAAGATTTTTGAGATTCCCATTTTGTCAACAATTCTATAACTTTTGCTTTATCTGTTAACTTATTTGCAAAAGGTGGAATTAGTGGTATAAATGAGGCCTTAATTTTATCTACTGGAAGACGTTCTAAAATAGCAATTGTATCAACATGAAGTTCAGTTCGAGAACTACCCCACTCAATAAAAGATTGAAATAATGACTTTTCTATTTCAGTTGATGATTCTATTTTGGACCCTAACTCATTTAGAATAGATGAAGCCTCAAAATCAGATATATTCGAAACAAGTTTAATTGCTTCATTTCGTAAAGTATCTGTTCCACTTAACAAGTGCTGAATAATTTTAACCGCATCCCGACTAAGATTTTGAGATTTAGCAAATGAGATATTTTTTTGACTTTCTCTTGAAAAGTAGAAGTAAGGTCTTAAATCCACATTGGCCAAAGGCGGTTCAATATCCGTTAGCCAATCAGCAATCCAATTATCATCCTTCCATATATTTAGTAAAATAGCCTCATCCCATTTCCCTTGTTCAATATTAATTACTTCTGTTGGTTTTCCGTTTTCATTGGCTTGAAGTTGTGCCAATCTTTTATAAAATGGGTCTTTAAAATACTCAACAAGCATTAATTTGGCCAATATCTTCCGATCTAGTGGTATTTTTCGGAAGTTTGCCATCATAATTCTCAATTCCATTGCATTGAGAAACCGCTTACAGTGTCTTGGATTTCCGTTTAATCCTTTCGCAAGCACTGATGATATTTGTTTGGACAGTGAAATTGTGTCTTTCAGTTTTTCCGCCAAATCATTTGTTTTTTCTTTAATTAGTTCATATGTTAATTCAAAATCAAGAAAGTTTTTTTCTTTTTCTTCCTTAATAATATCCCGTATTAATGTTAGGTCATCACTAAAATCTTTTTCAAATAACAGATACATAATGTAAAACTCAACTTCCTTAGGACCCAATTGAGGGATACGAATAGGATATTGAATCAACTTTTCCAAATATTCTTTTCCAATGTCTATTTGATTTCCTTCAACATCAGGATACTTCATTTGCACGGCATATCTAATCTGCCGTTCGTCTGCCCCAATTACAAAGGAAGTTCCTTTTGCAAATAAGAATAATCGAATAGCCTCCAAGGTCTCTAAAATAGTTTCGTGTTTACAACGGTCTAACTCGTCTATAAATACTACTAATCTTTTAATGTTTGTTTGTTCCAACAAAGAAGCAAAATCGCAATGAAAAGATTTTATATTTTTCCTTATATCTTTACCTTTGAATGTCTTAAGAATATTTCCGATTTCTTTTTCTTCAATTTGAGTTCCTTTGGATGATAGTGCTTTTTTTATTGCTTCTGCAGTTATATCTGTTGCAGTTAATATCCCTCCTGTTAAAAAGAAATCAAGTCCATATTTAACTGCTTTACTTGAAAGTTTAAAGAAATTGGTGTTGTCATATAATCGTTTTATGATTCTTTTTGTTTTTGCAGTAAACGTACCTTTTTTGCTTATTTCATCAAGGATAGAACCAATAAGAGCCACTTTGGCATCTTCATAACCTTCAAATAACCAACCATTAAACTTTAAACATAAAATATCTTTGTCTTTGGATAAATCTACCATGACCATATCCATCAAACTGGATTTTCCACTTCCCCAATCACCGTATATACCAACAGTGGAGGGTGTTAAATCATTATTCAAAATAATTTTCTTTGTAACATCAACTAAGTAGTCAAAGTCTAAAAGGTCTATGTTAGTTTCGCAGTCTTTCCACATAAGGTTATCTTAATAATGTAATATAAGTTACTAAAAAGCGTGAACCGGCAAAAATTGCACTCTTTTGCAAATTTCGGATTGTCGGTCGACTTGTGCGATTTGCAAATGTGTGCAATGTGCATTGGCTTCCCCAACTGTCCCGAAGGGCAGAAGCGGGCGGACAAAAACTAATTTTTTCTTGCACCATAATTCAATCAATGAGTATATTTTATCAGTCCATTTTTTCAAATTTCAAATCTGTCTGTAAATGTTCGGTTTTTTAGCCTTGCATACAACGTATTAGCATTTTATTTTACGTTTCCCCAAATTTATGTAAAATGCAGATGAAAGGCAAATGGTTAGCTTGAATATAATTGAAGAGAGAATGAGGAAATGGAAAATAAAACACTAATACGTTAAAGAATTAATTATTCAGTCAGGTTCTAAAGGCAGAGGAAGCAGATATGGACTAAAAAGATAATTGGCCCCTAATTGGCCATATTGGCCACCAATTGGCAATATTGTAATTGTTCGGAAATGTCCAAATTGTGTACAAGAGGGCGTTCAATAGTTGTAGAAATAGGTAAATTAATTGGGCATTCTTAGGCACAAATGAGCAGGTAGATTACAGCAAGCAAATTGGCTGTTACGCTGTCACGAGAATTAACCGAGAAATACAACAGAAATTTCGAAGAGAAAAATCTACGCAAAATGCTCCAGGTTGTAGAACAGCTTACCGATAAAGAGATTGTCGTTAAACTGTCACGACAATTGAGATGATCCCATTTTTTAATACTTAAAGTTTCCAAACAGAGAGATTCTACTCTCACTCAATTTTGCCCCGAAGTTATTTACGCATCCCGGAAAAGTCAAGGGTGGCATCAATCACTTCTATATGAGTACTCCCTTCGACACGCTTCGCGGCTCAGGGAGCGACGTTCACTAAATTTGCCGAAGTGGTCGAAGCCACACTCCGTGCTAGTTCATATTTTCCAACCGATTCCTGAGCCTATCGAAATGGGTTGGAAAATATGACATTCGCCCTTGACAAGAATCCGGTCTGCTCAATGTGCAATTGGCTCAAAATTAATTGGAGAGCCAGCCTACAAAAATCCACAGGGCAGTGGTACAAAACAATGCAAAAAGATTTATTTACTTCACGCGAACTGTTAAACTCAACTTTGGCCGAAATCGAAATTAGTTATAACCCAAAGTACAAAGCATCAGAATTGCCCAAGGTGGTAAAGTCAGGAGATGCTTATGCAATTTTAAAGGATGTTTTCCCAAGTCTCGATTACCGGGAATATTTTTACATCCTTTGCCTAAACCGGAATAACAAAGTATTGGGATATTGCCAGATTTCGGTGGGTGGAGTTTCCGGAACTGTTGCTGATGTGAAGATTATCATGCAGGCAGCTTTGAAATCGAACAGCTGTTCTATAATTTTAAGCCACAACCATCCGTCGGGGAACCTGCAACCCAGTGAGGCAGACAAAAATCTAACCAAGAATATCCGCGAAGCTGGCAAAGTTCTCGATATTCCCGTATTGGATCATCTGATCATTACTTCAGAATCCTATCTGTCATTTGCCGACGAAGGATTGCTTTAAAAAAAGGCTTCGGCCTTTTTTTGTTCGTATTTTTGGTTTGGATTTGTGACTGAACTGTCATTGAATTCCTTTAATAATGTTATCTTTGCGATTTATAAAATTTAAACGCACAAAAAATTAAAGAAACTTTTAGATATGCTGTATTTCTTTCCCAGCATGTTGTTTTCTATATGTTATGCCGCCAAAACATCACTCAATAGCTTTAAATCTTTCAGAAGATGGTTCGAGTTTTGTACCATATGGGTCACTTTTTTAAACTACAATATCACTCAATAAATCAGTCATTTACCTGACTTTGGACCCCAACTTCAAAAAATCCTGGCGAAATTTGTTATTGAAGGGTCACAGATGGAATCTATGGCAATCACCATAACTAATTGGGAATGCCCCTGTTGTTAAAAAAATGCCCAAAACCTAAACAGCTCTGGGACATTTTCTTTCGATCCAATACTTTACTGAAAATTTCCTTCAACCCGGTCAATCAGGATATTTGGTAACATTGGTCCCCGCTTTATACAAATCTTTCATCTGGGTAGCAGTTATTGTAAAATCTCCTGCCATGGAAGTTCCAAGCTGACCAAATTTAATTTTGTGCTGTAATTCATTTGGCTTTGTACGAATAAATTTACCAACGGTCATGCCAGTTGTCGCATCAAGATTCGGAATTAATTTTCCATCATTCCCGTGACAAACTGCACATTTTGAATTGAAATGGGCATCGCCATTCGTTGCATTCCCATCTTTACCAACATTGGTAAATGCTACAGTACCTGAAGGATAAATACCTGAATAGGTAGCATCGTACAGCAAGGTAACATCCAGGGCTCCTTCTTTCAAGTATTTTACTACATCCCAAATCTGCGCATCAGACATTAGTTCATTGTAGTTCGGCATTTTATCTCCTTCTGTCATTGACGCAGGGGTTGTTGGATTGTAGCCGGATAAGTCTGCACTAAAACTTCGCCTGCCAGCTGTTTTCTTCATCGCATCAAATAATTCCTGCGCTGACTTAGTTTTGAGATAGGTTGCAAGATCAACTGCCGCGACATTTGGACGGCTTGTTTTCGGAGCGCGGCCAATGTAAGATCCTGCTCTCCCTTTCAAATCCCAACCATGGCACTGTTTGCACCTAAAGAAGTCAGATTTGGCATTCAATGTAGCAAGTTTACTGCTGCTTTGGTCATAACCAGCTTCTGGCGCCCAAAATTTGTCAAACATCATTCCACCCTTGGAAGCTTTAGCATTGGTATAAGCTACAGGATCAGAAGGACCAGCAACTTCATCCTTTGCACAACTTAAAAACAATACAACGAGTGGAAACATAAACAAAAGTCTAATCATTTTCATAAGATTAAGTTTAAATATTAGATTCACTATTTATATTTACAGTCAATCCATCCAAATAGGAACTCTTCATCAACTGTATTATATTCTTGTTGAGTTCAAACCAGTAATCTTTGGTCGGGCAAAGATTTGAACGTTTGCATTCATTGCCAGGGCAACTACAATTTACCAAAGCCATTTCAGGTTCAAAAGCACGGTATATATCATAGACTGAAATTTCATTTGCCGGACGGACCATAACATATCCACTACTTTTCCCGGCAAAATTGGAGATTAGGTTAGCGTTTCTTAGACCTGTGATAATCGAATCGAGGTAGTAAAGTGGAATGCCCTGCGATTCTGCAATCTGCTTTTGAAGAATCCCTGATGGGTGACTGTCTCTAATCTCAGTCATCGCCCGAAGTCCATATCTAACCTTTGTATTAATTTTCATTACATTCTACAGATACAATAGAATCTATAGAATGCAATATTAAATGCATATAATTAGATATCAAAATATTTCCATTCATTTATGGCCAATACCAATCCAGTCTAAATAACAATTAACGCTTACTGTCTATTAATCTGTTATTTGCATAGATCTTACACTACACATTAACAGGATAAAATTTCGTACTCAGGCATTTAATCTATATATCCCATTTCAAGAGACAAAAATTTTAGCTGGGGTGTCTCCTCTGAAAGGAAGGATATCCTTCTCCGGGAAATATGATTCATTGAATGAATGGTTGAAAACTCTTTAGGTTGAGAAGTTCTATTGCTCGTAAGAATAGGTCAAATAATTGTTCCATTTGCACCTTACAAAAAGACCCTATCGTTCAGTTGGCAGAGCAGTTGACTCAGAATCAACGGGGCGAGGGTTCGAGCCCATCCGGGGGCACTTTTTTGTGAATGTTAAATAAAAAATTATTTATAACAGTGTTTTTCAATTAGACCCAGTAAATCACGTTTGTTTAACGGTTTTGCTATATAATCATTACAACCTGCACTTATCGCTTTCTCCCATTCCCCAACCAAACCATAAGCTGTTTGTGCGATAATGACCACCTTCTTATTAAATTGACGGATTTGTTTTGTTGTTTCATAACCATCCAGTTCCGGCAATTTGACATCCATTAAAATTAAATCAATGTCCTGATTTTTCCGGCATATTTTGACTGCCTCCATGCCATTGACAGCTTGCAAGATCTTGTTACCGTTATTGTTGACAGTTTTGGAAATTAAGATCCCGGATATTTCATCGTCTTCAACGATAAGGATTTTCAGTGGTTTGGCTTGATCGAAACCTTCATGTTTGATGGATGATCCATTTAATTCCGCCCCTTCAATTGTTTTAATTTCATATGGGATAGTAAAATAAAATGTTGAACCTTGCCCCAATTCACTTTCTACCCAGATTTCCCCTCCCAGAATTTCCACATAAGCTTTTGCAATCGATAACCCAAGACCAGCGCCTTGTCTTGCTTTTAAATCCTTAATATCCGCCTGAATAAAGCGTTCAAATATAGCACTTTGCCTATCCTTTGGAATTCCAAGGCCAGTGTCCTTCACATAGCATTCCAGGTATTTGCCCTTTTTATCATACCCAATTTCAATTGAACCCAAATCACTGTACTTGATTGCATTCTTTACCAGATTGGTGAATATCGCATAAATTTTCTCTTGATCTGTTATGATATTTGCCTCGTCAGAAGGTAAGGTACACCTTTTGAAAAAATTCATTTTTTTACCTTCTAGTTCGGGTTTGAAGAAGGTATAGATATAATCAATTTGACTGTTCAAATTAGATATCCTCAAAATGACTTTCATTTGTCCGGACTCTATTTTCGAGATATCTATAATGTCATTGATGATATTAAGCAATCGGATACCGCTTTTTTCGATGATTCCAACATACTGCTGCTGTTCCTCCCTTGAAAGCTTTGGTTCCTTTAAGAGCTCAGTAAAACCAAGTAATCCATTCATGGGTGTCCGAATCTCGTGACTCATGTTGGCAAGAAATGCCGATTTAAGGAGATCGCTCTCTTCTGCTTTCTCCTTGGCTTTTATAAGTTCAATTTCTTTCTCTTTTATCCTGTTTTCCACATCTACCAATTTCAGTGCATTCCAAAAAATAATTAATATAATTACAAATAAGTTTATTACACTAAATAAGCCTATCCCAAACCCCTGACTGAACCATTCCCTGCCACTACCATATATATGAAGCCATGACAAGGATAATTCCAGAATAATCAACAGTGGGACCAATCGACGAACAAATTTCCAGACAATGGTATCCGATGTAAAGAATGATTTTATTCCAACTTCCTGATTCTTGACAATCAATCCAACGGAAAGTACCAGGAATGAAAGCGAAGTATGCAAGGCCATCTTGGTAACATTAAAGAATAATCCGGAGTAGGCCTCAATTCCCAGGATATACCCGATAAACGAAAAAAGTGATAAGGCAAAAAGTATGATAGACAAAGTTGTTGAAGTTTTGACTTCATTGGGATCGAAAAGTAAAATCACGAGTGTTATGCCCGTTATTATAAAAGCTACAGCTGTTGTAGGTGCCATCCTACCTAAGTAAGTTGTCGCAACAGCATGTATATCATCCTTAATAAAAAGTTCGTCTATACCAATATTGATGTTAAAAAGTAACTCCAATCCATTTATCGCGCTAATGACCAAAACGAATGCAATACTAAAAATTATTAAAAACCATGTCTTACGCGATAAGTTCTTGCGATTCAGGGACCACATGGCGATTGCAGAAAATACAAAGCACAATGCAGTATTGAATTTCATGGATATATAATCCGGCAAAATGCTCTTAAAAATTGGTATTTTAAATATCCATCCAATAATGACAACTATTCCAACGAACCCAACCATCAACGCTGCAGCCCTTGAAATTAAATTTGAAAGGTATTTTTGCTTGTTTTCCATTACCTTCGCTTATCCGGAATAATGTTAAATATAACAATAATAATGTACTGATTTTTGCTTAAATCCATCAATGCGTTCATCCTTTCCTTGCTCTGATTGTTTGACTCTTGAAGAACAATTAATCATTCAAAATGTTTGAAGAAAACGCATGAACTCTTTCTAAAGAAATGAAGTGCGGCTAATGTTGGGATTTCAGGATAGGCCAGACTTGTTTGGGCCTTTTTAGGATGCTACAAAATTCATTTCCCCGTTTCCGGATTGAATCAATCAGCAACTCATCTCACCGGCATTTTTCTTTGCAGAAAGAAGGTTATAAGCGCCTTTCAAAACGACCCTGGCCGTTTGCAAATCCAAACCTTCCGGCAGGACTATTTCTGTATAACCGCCATCGGTAACACCTTTATGGACCTCAACCATTCTGTATTCGGTAAAAGGTTTGCCCCCCTCCTCTTTATTTTTATCGAAAATGAAGATATAATCCTTGTCTTCGAAACTGACAATGGCCTCGGAAGGTAATGCCGTAACCTTGTTGGAGGAAGATTCGATAATGGCATTGACATACATTCCCGGAATGACATTTTTACAAACACCTGTAACACTTGCATATACTTTGTATGTCCGATCGGTATTGATGGATTTGCCGGTCTGGTAAAGCACTGCTTCATGCTCTTCCATTTCATTATTGATGAAAAACCGGATTTTTTGCCCGGTTGTTACTTTGTCGGCGTCTTTTTCGAAAAGGGTAAGTTCAAGAAACAGCTTGTCGCTGTTGACAATTTCAAAAAGCACATCCGAAGGGGCAACATATTTGCCCAGATTGATGTTGACTGTTTTTACGTATCCTGAAATCGGTGAGGTCACTGCTACTGCCCGATTGATATCTTCCTCGCGAAAGTTAGCCGGATTGATCCCGATCAGCGCCAATTTCTGCCCGAGTGCCTTCACCTGGGCCTTCAGGTTTTTGTACTCTATGGTAACCTGCTGCAAATTTTTCTGTGAATATACGTCGTCTTTGTAGAGTTCTGTGTGACGAATAAATTCTGCCTCTGCATATTCCAATTTATTTCTTGCCTCCAGGAAATTTTGCTGAATATCGACAAACTCCTGGTTCTCCAAAATGGCCAACGCCTGGCCTTTTTGTACCGAATTGCCTGGCATCAGGGAGGTACTCTTGACAAAACCGCCCAACGGCATACTCACCGTTGCCAGGTTCTGTGGAGCCGCTGAAACAGTACCGCTTACTTTAAGCGTGCCGCTCAATGCACGGGTCTCAATCGCCCCGGTTTGAATGCCGGCAAGCTGGATCTGGTCACCCCTGAGCTCAACAATATCCTCGGGGAGAACTTCTGTAGCTTTGACTTCGGCAGCCGGTTTCTTTCCTTCCGAACACGAAATCAAAGTGATGACAAATGCTGATACAATAATGGTTATCAGTATTCTATATTTCTTCATAATTATACACTATTAAAAGGTTTTTCCCGTTATAAAATCAATGGATACAATGGTTTGATTGTAATTATTAAGCACATCCAGATAGTTCAGCTTAATTGTTAAAGCACGGCTCAGGTTCAGGATGTATTCAAGGTAATCCATCGCCCCGGCCTTGTAGCTGAGGGTGGCCTGCGCAATGATGATGTTGGCTTCCGGAATGGCCTGCTTCTCGTAATAGTTCACGCTGTTGTTGAATTTGGCATATTCCCCCAAAAGGGAACGATAACTGCCAAGGAGCGATACTGAATAATAATCGGCATTTGTACGTGCAACCTCCGTCTTTAGATTTGCTGCCCTTGTTCTGGCAGTATAGGGCACAAGCCACAGCGGGATCGTGATTCCAGCCTGAATACCGGTGAACCTGTCCCCTGCGCCAAAAGTCCGCGGTACACCGTTCACTTCCTGGATTCCCTGCATCGTCTGACTGAAATAGCCAATGGTAAAGTCAGGCAGCATCCGGCTCCGCTCCAGATTTCTTTCGAATTGTGAGATTTCAACCTGCTGTTTCACATACCCGACATTGGGATTTCCTGTTAAAGCAAGACTATCTGAAACCGGAAAAAATTCAGCCCTTGTCAACAAGGTATCTAATGGCGTCACTGCCAATGAACTGTTCAGTAGTGTCTGCAATTTCTGTTCCGCGATGGTCAAATCTGCCGTGACCTGTTGCAACTGGTTTTTCACCTCCATGCTTTGGGACCGTGCTGTAATCATTTCGAGCCGGTTGGTTTCACCGAGCCGGGCCCGATGATCGGCCGCCCTGAGAAATCCGGAAAAGAGGCTATCCTGGTAAGCAAACAACTTCTGTTTTGCACGAAAATAGGCCAGTTGCCGGTAAACCTGCTTGACCTCAGTGGCAATTCCAAGTTGTGATGCTTTTAACTGCCATTCGCTGCTCCTGACTCCGGCATTGGCCAATTTGCCCTGGTTAATGTAGACTGTCGGGAAAGCGAAGGATTGTGACACGGTGTAGCTGTTATCTTTGCCATAGCTGTTGATCTGTCCGTACTGACCGTCGATGGCTGTCTTGGGCAGATCGAGGGAAGCTCCTTTCAAGGCCTTTTGTACCTGAACGGAATAGGCGGATGAACGTATGGCCAGGTTACTGTCTAGCGCCATCTGAATGGCTTCGTGCAAATTGAGACGCTTCGACTGCTGTCCAAAAGTGGTGTTGAACATAGAGGAGCCGACAAGCAAAAACAAAAGTATGGAGATTACTTTAACGGACTTCCGACGAATTGAAGATCTCAGCTTGCCTGATGAAAACAAAATGTAGAAGACCGGCAGGATGACCAATGTGAGGAAAGTGGCTGAAATGAGACCACCAATAACCACAGTTGCCAACGGTTTTTGAACCTCGGCCCCTGCCGAATTTGACAAGGCCATCGGCAAAAATCCCAAAGAAGCAACAGCGGCAGTCATGATAACCGGCCGTAACCGGGTGTTCAAACCTTTCAGTACCCTTTCCGTGATATCCGATATTCCCTCCTTTTCGAGACGGTTAAATTCGGCTATCAATACAATACCGTTGAGCACTGCCACGCCAAAGAGTGCAATAAACCCAACACCTGCCGAGATAGAGAAATTCATTCCACGCGACCAGAGTGCGAACACGCCGCCAATGGCCGACATGGGTACCGCTGAAAAGATAAGCAGTGTCTGTTTGACCGAATGAAAGGTAAAAAAGAGCAGTACAAAAATCAACAGCAAGGCAACAGGAACGGCAATGGATAACCGTGCTTTTGCAGCCTGAAGATTTTGAAACTGACCACCGTACGAGATGTAATATCCTGTTGGCAATTTGATTTTTTGGTTGATTTGCCTGGTTACTTCGTTAATCACATTCTGCACATCCCGGTTACGGACATTGAATCCTACCGTGATCCTGCGTTTGGTGTTTTCCCTTGAAACCTGGGCCGGACCGGATTTTATCCGGATATCGGCAACCTGATCGAAGGGGATTTGTCCACCATTCGGAAGCGCAACCGAGAGATTTCTTACATCGTCCATGCTCTTGCGGTAATCCTGATCCAAACGGACCACCAATCCGAAACGTTTCTCTTCATCGAACACTACTCCTGCCTGACTACCTGCAAAGGCTGCACGAAGTACCCGGTTCACCTCCTGGACCGAGAGACCGTATTGCGCCAGTCGGTCACGGTTGTAGTCAACCTGGACCTGGGCCAATCCGGTAACTTTCTCCACATTGATATCCGCAACGCCTTCAATTTGCTGAATGATTTTCTCAATCGATGCGGCTTTCGCCGAAAGCGTATTCAGGTCGTCACCAAAAATTTTAACGGCAATATCCTGCTTAGAACCGGAGAGCAGTTCATTGAACCGCATCTGGATGGGCTGCTGAAATTCAAATTTGACACCGGCAAGCACCACCAGTATCTCTTCCATTTTTCCGACCAACTCTTCACGTGTTTTAGCGCTTGTCCACTCACTTTTGTCTTTGAGGGTAATAATGTAATCACCTGTCTCCATGGGTGTTGGGTCTGCAGGAATTTCTCCGGCCCCGATTTTACATACGGCGTGTTTGATTTCGGGGAAATTGCTGAGGAGGATTTTATTTGCCTTTTCAACCATTTGGACGGTATTGCTGAGTGATCCTCCCTGTAAGGTGATCACACCGGCTGCAAGGTCACCCTCCTCGAGTTGCGGAATAAATTCGCCGCCCAATCTGCTGAATTGGAAGAGGCTGAAGACAAACAGGAGAATAGCAAATGTCGATACCAACAACTTCCGCCGTAAGGCAAAATTTATGATTGGTCGGAAGGCCTTGTGAAACCAATCCATCAGCCGGTCGGAGAAATTGCGCCTGTGTTCTGTCCTCTTGCTGAGGAACAATGCCGAAACCATGGGAACATAGGTAAGCGACAGGATGGCAGCGCCAAGCAAAGCGAAGGAGACCACCTGTGCCATGGGGCGGAACATCTTTCCTTCGATGCCGACCAATGCCATAATAGGCAGGTAGACGATCAGGATAATGATTTGCCCGAATGTGGCCGAACTCATCATCCTCTTGGCCGAGTCAAACACGTTTTCGTCCATCTGCTCCTGAGAAAGCATGGCAATCCCAGGGTGGTGGTGTTTGCTCATGTTAATTCGGTGGACAACACTTTCGACTATGATTACCGCTCCGTCCACAATCAGTCCGAAGTCGATGGCCCCCAGGCTCATCAGGTTTCCTGAGACGCCAAAAAGGTTCATCATCGATACAGCAAAGAGCATGGCCAAAGGAATTACTGAGGCAACAACCAGTCCGGCACGTAGATTCCCCAAGAGGATCACCAGAATAAATATGACAATCAGCGCTCCTTCGATGAGGTTGGTCGAAACGGTCCGGATGGCTCTTTCAACCAGATCTGACCGGTTCAGGAAGGGCTCAATCTGTACCCCTTCGGGCATTGAAGTTTGAATTGACTGGATCCGGGTCTTCACGTTGTCAATCACTTCGTGGGCGTTGGCACCTTTGAGCATCATCACAACTCCGCCAACTGCTTCTGTGGTATCCACGACAAATGCACCGTAGCGTGTGGCGCTTCCATATTGGACAGTTGCCACATCCCTTACCAGGACAGGAATCCCTGAGTTATTGGATTTGACCACGATCTTTCCAATGTCTTCCAGGTTTTTGACCAATCCAACGCCGCGAATAAAGTATGCCGTCGGATTCTTATCGATGTAGGCACTTCCGGTATTTTCGTTGTTTTTCTCAAGGGCCTGAAAAATATCGGTCAGGGTTAGGTTCATTCCCCTGAGCCTCTCCGGATTGACGGCTATTTCGTACTGCTTGACCAAACCTCCGTAACTGTTGATGTCGGCTACCCCTGCGGTACCCAGCATCTCCCTTCGTACAGTCCAGTCCTGAATGGTACGAAGATCCATTGGATTGTATCTCTTTTCGAATCCTTTTGCAACGGCCAGCCTATATTGGTAGATCTCTCCCAAACCGGAGGAGATGGGAGCGAGTGAAATCTTCGCAAGCCCCAGAGGGATTACCTCTTCCGCCTCTTTGAGCCTTTCGCCCAACTGCTGCCTTGCCCAGTAAACATCAACATCATCTTTGAAAACTACCGTGATAACTGACAACCCAAGACGGGAGATGGAACGGAGTTCAACAATATCGGGGATATTGGCTACCGCGACCTCGATGGGAGCGGTGATGAAACTTTCGACCTCCTGAACTGCAAGGGAGGGAGCCGATGAAATAACTAACACCTGGTTATTTGTGATATCAGGAATGGCATCGATGGGCAGTCTGGTCAACGAATAGGTACCCCAACCTACTAACGCCAATACGAACAACCCTACAATGAATTTATTCCTGACCGAGAAATGGATGATACGCTCTATCATACTGACAATGAATTAATTTAATACATGAGCCAATGATCCAAACCATTCAACAACGGTTCAGAGTCAAATAAGATGGAAATTCTCAGGTATCAGACCAATTGAGGCGGTTGCCAGATAGTTGCGAAGAATAAGGTGGTAAAAGTGGTGACATATTCAGGATAGTTGTGCTGGCAATATTTCACAAAGGTAGATTGCATGATGGATTCCGTAGTGACCACCTGCGTAGCACAACAATTACAGGTACAGAAGGGGGAACAATGATCGATCCCGGATTCAGAACCATGGTGGTCTGAATTGCCTTTTGCTTTTTCTATCTTACACACAGACTGAACCGCTGCACTGTGAGCACATGGCAGAGCAGTCAGCATAAAGATGTAAAAGGATAATATAGTAACAATCAGTTTCATGGTTCTGAATGCAAATATATAAGATAAAACAATGTGTATTTCAAATTTGGTGAAAATGAGGAAACGCTATTTCAAGAATACACCAAACTCACATCTAGCTTTATCCAATGAATTGTAAATAAAAAGTTAAGAGCCCCGAATTGAACCTGTTTTCAATTTTTGCCTATTGTACAACAGTTTTGAATAGAAATATCAAAATAATTTACTATATTCGTGCCTCTGTTGAGGTTAAAACAATTAACAAACATTAAAACAAGTAGATATGAAAAGTATTTTGTCCCTTCTCATTGTGCTTTTTTCCCTTACTGGTTTGTTTGCACAAAACGTATGTACGGTAAAGATTTTGTTTGCCGTAAACAAAACCAATCCTCCCAGCTATACCTTTAAAACAGATCCACATACAGCAGGAGCAAAATATTTATGGACTTTTGGCGATAACACTGTTTCTGATTCACCTATGCCAACCCACACTTTCAGCAAGGGAGGCAGTTACGTGGTACATGTCCAGGTCAAATCGGGGACAGACGCTGCACCTGTTACCTGTAGCGGCGCGCTGACTGCACAGTTTGATGGTGGAACAAAAACATCTCCTGTTGTTTCATGCAAAGTCACTATCCTTGCATCAAAAAACAGTACAACCCCAGCCAGCTATACCTTTAAAACCGATCCCCAGAAGACTGGGGGCAAATATTCCTGGACATTTGGAGATAATACCGCATCTGACTCGCCGACTCCGTCCCATACTTTCAGCAAGACAGGTACCTATTCGGTTTTGGTCAAGGTAATAGGGGTAGATGGCACTATTTGCTATGGTGAATCGAAATCTTCTTTCGATGGAGGTACTGTGACGACCAACGTGGTCACTTATACTGGCAAAGGAAAAGTAAAAAAGACAACCGCTACCGATGGTTGCGGACTACTTATTACCATGGAAAATGGGAAAGTGCTTGTTCCCAAAACAATGTTGCAAAATTTCGAATTCAAAGATGGGCAATATGTTGAGCTTGCCTACGAACTTCATCCCAATGTAGCATCAGGTTGTTCTTTAGGTGTTTCAGCCAAAATCATCAAAATAGCCAATATTACTCCTGTGGTTACTCCGGTTATTCCATGCAAAGTCACTATCCTTGCCAACAAAAACAGCACCAACCCGCTCTCCTACTCTTTCAAATCAGATCCGTCGTCAACTGCATCCACAACCAAATACTTTTGGACTTTTGGCGATGAAACCCCAGTATCAGATACCCGGTTGCCCTCACATATTTACAGTAAAGTCGGCACTTATGTTGTTAAAGTAAAGGTTACCAACGGAACGGGAGCCGATGCCAAGGTATGTTACGGGGAATTGAACCTGAAAGTAGAAGCTGCCACAGTAACTCCACCAGTAGTCACATGTACTGTTAAAATAGTTAGTATGAGAAACAGCACAACACCTGCCAGCTATACTTTTAAAACAGATCCTCAAACTTCTGGAGCCAAATACTACTGGACATTTGGGGACAATACCCTATCCGACTCACCAAATCCTTCACACACTTTTAGCAAAGCAGGCACCTATTCGGTAGTTGTTAAGGTTGTTTCGGGGGACAAAACTTGCACCGGAGAGTTGAAAACAACTTTTGATGGTAGCACTTTACCCCCAACCCTCGTCACACATACCGGCAGAGGGAAAGTGTCTAGTCTTTCATCTGTTACAGGTTGCAATTTGGTGATAACCACCCTGGAAAACAATGTGCGGCTTATTCCTGCAAATATCACCCCAAACTTCATCTTGAAGGAGGGACAATATGTTGAATTTACCTATCAGAAGTATGCTGAGAAAATTACGACATGTAAAGAAGGAGCCGATATAAAAATACTTACCATCAAGGAAATTTCGGTCACCACTCTTCCCAATTGCAAGGGACCAATCAACCTCCTGCTTTTCGATCCGACCTCCAACTTGTGTAATGGAAGTGCGACGGTCAAGTTGCTTGATGAAGCTGGGAAAGAGATTCCCAACGTGATATATCTATGGTCGGATGGCAGAACAGGAAGTTCAGCGGGAACCCTCTGTCCGGGTAAACTCTATACCGTGCAGGCGACCATTGAGAATGTTTGTCGCAAAACAACTTCTTTCACTTTACTATCCAAACCTCTCTGGCAATCTACATCTGTTGGCGGAGTGAATAATTTCACAGTCGTGGCACCACTTGATGGTGTTCAGTACGAATGGAATTTTGGCAATGGAGTTACAAAAATTGGTCCATCAGTGAGTTACAACTTCCAAAATGACGGTATTTACGATGTTCAGTTAAAAGCTGTCGGCTTGAATGGAGCTTCAGAAAGCACCAAACAGGTAGTGGTGATGAAGAGCATTGCCACAACAGATGTCATCAACAAATCCGAAGTTGATCTCTATCCCAATCCTGCAAAAGAGATCATACGGGTAGATTTCAAAAATCCGACTGAGGGGATCCTGAAAGTTGAGATCAAGAATATCTCAGGACGAAGTGTTTACATCGAGCAAATAACCAATGATGGGTCAAGCCATGCAGACATCAATATCCAGAACCTGAATTCAGGTATCTATGTTTTGAGGATCTCCAATGACCAGCGGATCATCGGGGAGAAGAAATTCATAAAGGCCAATTGATCAATATCCTCATTCCAACCCCATTGCTTTGATATAACCTTTGTTTTCTGCACAATTTGAGTACTTGCAATTCTCCAGAAAATCGTTCATGATTTTTTGGACCAATTCCTGACCAGGCTTGGCGCGTCGTATATCATCGAAGGTATTTCTTGGACTTTCTGTAAAAGTCACAATGATCTGCCAGTTTTCCGGTTTGGGAATCGTGACCATAGCACTCTGCTTTCCCATTTTCTTGTAGGGCCAATAGTGGTACCCTATATTGTTTTTGACCATCAGACGAGTCCAGGCGGCAATCCATTTATCGTTGTTCTCACCTGTTTCTCCCATGTAAATCGGGAGGTTGACCGAGTCGCGAAAATGGACAAAATCCTGAATATTGGCCTGTAGCGTATCGCACCAATAGCGGTGACAAGTGTACATCATCTTGCTGTCGAATTTTGAGTTTTTGAACACTTTAAAATTCCCATCCCACTGGGCTCCTCCTAACAGGACGATGTGATTTTTATCCACTTCCCGAATCGCTTTCACCGCTTTCATGTAAAGAGGTTCGAGTGCGGTATTCAGCATTGGCATATCTGCCCCAAAGTAGGGAGCGATGGGTTCATTCAGCAGGTCATACCCCAAAATGAGCGGTTCATCCTTGTAATAGGCAGCAATTTTCTTCCAGATTGCTACAAAAATCTCCTGGCTCTTCTCACTGGTCATCAGCCATGGATAACCATAACTGTCGTCAATGTTGTCGCCTGTCTGTCCGCCTGGTGCATCGTGCATATCGAGGATCACATACACATTTGATGCCCGGCACCAGCTAAGCAGACTGTCAATTCTCTGAAATCCATCCTGTTTTATATTAAGTCCCATATAATCTTCATCAGTAAATAACTTATAATGAAAGGGTAATCGGATAGAATTGACACCTGTGCTTTTGATGAAACGTATATCCTCGCGGGTAACATAGTTGTCCTTAAATTTCTTCCAAAACTGGTCAGTGAAGTCCGGACCGGCAAGTTCGCGGAAAGCATTGTCGATTAAACGCGCTGAACTCGCGGCCTTGAAACCGAACATATAACCTTCAGGATTCAGCCAATTGCCCAGATTTATGCCACGAATAAAGAATTTCTGCCCATCAGGAGTGAGAAGATTTGGGCCTGAAATGGCAATAAATTCAGAGGATGACAGCTTCTTCTCCTTTAGTGTGAAAGCAGTACACAAAAGAACAACACAAAGAACAATAAATCCAAATTTTAAAAGGGTTTTCATGGCAGGATGGATTTTGTTGGAAAGAAGGGTAAGATAATTAAAATGGATGAAAAGAGGGGCAATTTTTTCGACATAATTTCATTGATTAGCGGATCAACCATTGCCTGTTGCATAGACAACGCTATGTTCTTCGATTATTTCTTCTATCGCAGTCTCAATTTCCAATACTAACTGTTATCTTGTATGCAATTTAACTACGACTTCCACAAATCACCATATTATGGACCCAATCAATGCATTTAAGTATAGTATCCTGGTAAGGTATTTTCTTATACTTATTCTCCTTTCAAGTGCAGGAGTGTCAGCTGCTGCCAAAACGGTTGACAAGGAAGAAAACAATCCGGAAGGTAGAAAAGGATCCCGGTTATATGTCTCCAAACTGGGAGACAACTCGGATGGATCGAGTTGGAAGTGCGCTTTCCATTCTATTCAGGCGGCATTGTCGGCTATTCCGGACGAAAAAGGGGGTCACGAGATTATTGTCAGACCTGACACTTATGTGGAAGCCAATCTCTATCCGGTATTCAAAGGTGCACCCGGTTCTTACAATCTGTTGACAGGAGATGTGGATGGCAAGTTGGGGTCAGGTGCCACAGGGAGAGTCATCATCGATGCCGGTGATCCCGAAAGGGGGTTTAAGAGTTACGACTGGTGGGGGACCATTCGCTCTACCTCCAAAGGATGGCGGCCCGAATTTACAGCGAAGACCTTTTCAGGGATCGGCTGGGACCGGTGGCTTCTCCGGAACCTCTATACCTCAGGCGGGGATGCCGGATTTTTCTGGGATCTGACCGACAAAAGCGGGGAAGGGTTTACCATTGTGGTGGAGGATTGTGTGGGGATTGGCCGTGCTTTTGGCGGAGGATTATGCTATCCGATTGTTCGTCCCAATGAACCAAGCATTTTTCGAAGATGCTATTTTCTTGCTCTCGACTGGGTGGGCGATGCAGCTGCGGTACTGGTTGGTGGCTGGGAAACTACCATGCCCGATTCGCCACATCTGATTATGGAAGATTGTACGCTGATACACCCCGACAATGCGCTGGCGATGTCATACGCAAGCAAATGCGTACGTGTCCGTGCCACGGGGTGCCGCTTTGTGGTGCTGAACTTTACCCAGACCGAGATGGGAGGAAAATCGACCGGAATCATCTGTTCCCAGGGACACCATGCGGCCGGACGACTGCATGTTGACCTCGAAGATTGCATACTCGCAGGCTACAGCGTGTTTACTACAGGGAAGGATGGGGAGGCAACCAGCTACACAGTGAAAGGCAAAGTTCAGGCCTATGTTCAATTTCGGCAACCGGTTCCTGCGGGATTTGAAAGAATCAATCTTTGGCCGACAGATTTGTTTGACCGGATAGCCATCCCAAAACCAAAATAATAAAATATATACCTGATTATGAGGAAGATTGTATACATTTTCGTTTCACTCGTATTGGTATTGTCTCTGCTATCCTGGCAACAACCTAAAAAGGAGAATCCCTTTCATCTTGAAATTGTCTCTAACATAGCCGATTACCAAAAATCAATTTCATCAAATCCTGCCAACAAGTTGGTTGATCTTGAAAAGGCAATGCACTCCTACCTGGATCTATCCCCAAAAGCTTTGCAAAACAGACAGATACTTCGGGATGCCATGTCTAAGTTTGGATTTATCCCCTACGAAAGTGAATGGTGGCATTATGATTTCAAGGGTTGGAAAAATTACCCGATCATGGATCTCTCCTTCGAAGAATTACGTAACAACTAATACATTGTGATACCTTCGTGAAAACCTTTGTATTATCCTATGAGGCCTACTTGGTTAAGCTTTAAAATTTTACCACAAAGGGTCTCTGGAGGAAGACACAGGAGGAACAAATTGAATCAAACACAACTTAAAATGAAGAATCTCTCCCTAGTTGTCCTGCTTATCTGCTGTTTGACCTGGCAAAGCAAGGCTCAATACAACAATGATCTGATCATCATACCGATCCTGAAAACGGATACCACCTCACTGGGACAAAAAATCATTTATCCTTCAACCTCTAATGCGGAGGTGACAATGCTGAAAATTACAATCCCCCCTGGAAAGACAACAGGTTGGCATGAACACGCTATTCCTGTTTTTGCCTATGTTTTAAAAGGGACATTGACGGTAGAACTGGAAGGCAACAAAGTACTTAAGTTCGCTGAAAACAGCTCCTTCTCTGAGGTAATTCACACGGCTCACCGGGGAATTAACAAAGAGAGCAGCGATCTGGTACTACTCGCCATCTACCTGGGAGAGAAGGGAAAACCACTGTCTGTGAAGATACAAAAGGAGTAGTCCGCGTATTCAAAATATAGCATGTTAAAAATATTACACAGAGGAAATACTTCTATTAATCTGGATTCTAGCGACTACAATTTTTTTGCTTCTGCATAATTTTCAGAGAGAAAAGGAGAACCACAGAACTTAAGAAAAACTTTCTTTAACTCTGTGGTTATCAGTGAGTCCTCTATGTAACTCTGTGTAATATTTTAAAACATTTACATAAGAGAATTAACAGATTAAAAATTTCAGAATTATGAGCAGTTTTGACAATGTTGCCCGAGAATGGGACAAAGATAAGATGCACATGGAGCGCTCAGTAGCCATTGCTGCAACGCTCGAATCAATGGTTGCGCTCTCCCCTTCCATGAAAGCAATGGAATTTGGGGCCGGAACCGGCATTTTAAGCTTTTTGCTGAAAGATAAGTTGAAAGAGATCACACTGATTGACAGCTCAAGCGAAATGATAAAGGTATGTGAAGAAAAAATTGCCTGGTACAAGGTTACCCATTTAAAGACGCTCTGTATCGACCTCGAACATGCGGATTACAAACAGACAATCGACCTCATTTATTCGCAAATGGTTCTGCATCACGTCATTGAGATTGAACCGATGCTGAAGAAATTTTTCTCGCTTTTGAATTCTGGGGGGACGCTTGCCATTGCAGATCTCTACAGGGAAGATGGATCCTTTCATGGTCCGGAGGTAAAGGTCCATTGGGGTTTCGACCCTGAGGATCTGAAAAGAACCGCATCAGCTATTGGATTCAGGGGAATCGAATTTAAAACTTGTTTCGAAATGAAACGGGAATCAGGCAGAATATACCCGATTTTCCTTCTTGTCGCTAAGAAGCTTTAATTCATTAGATATTTCCAACCATGGACAACGCAAGAAAAATTGCCTGCAATTTTTCCCCTCTGTGTAACTCCTTTTCCCTCTAAAAGTTATGCAGTAGCTATAAGTTCCTAGTATGCTGGTATCCAGATTAATAGAAGTATTTCCTCTGTGTAATAATTTCAACAACCACAATATTAGTTTGCCATCCCCATCCACATGCCTCCAATATAGGGAATCAACCAAAACATCCAGACCATCAGGCTGTAAGTGTGGAATTCGATACGCCGTTTTTCACTTCCCTGTCTGACCACTGCTGTGGCCCAAATTGCATGGGCAAGCATCAGCCAAAGGGCGAGCTGTCCGAAAAGCGTATGCAAATCACTCAGATCAAATGGATTATTCGATAATTTCCCCATCGCAAGGGTACCTGAAACATCGAAGACAAAACCAGTCCAAAAGGCCACAACGTGCCAACCTTTCAAATAGCTGGCCAGCCTTTCCGCCCAAACACCCAATGAATAGAATAGGAGTGCCAGGGTAATCAGCGAAGTCGATAGAATCATAAAGTTCTTAATTTCCTTGCTTTTCACTCTATCGAGATTTGTTTAAGATAATCATGAACAAGTTCTTTTACTTTCGTAAATTTTTCTCCGGGACACTCTTCAAAATAGGTGCCTCCCAGGTAAAAACAGGTAAATCCTCCGGATGCCACTGCCCAGGCAAGCGTTTGCAAGAAATCCAGTTCTCCCCTTTTTCCTGTCCTCAACTGAGCAGCTAATGATGCGATGGCCCCTCCCGCAAAGTTATCGCCACATCCGGTCGTATCTCCCTTAAGTTCAGGATGCTGAATCAGAGTTTCTGTAATTTTCCCTGAAACCGGCAACTGAATAAGATCTGCTTTTTCAAAAAGCCGGCCATCCGAATAAACATATAAATTTTTAGACCCGTTGGTAATGATAAAAGATGAAACCTCTTTGCTGATAAAAAAGGATGCGGCCAGATCTATTGTTTGACAACCACTAATCTTCAAAGCCTCTTCACAATCCATCATTATTAAATCAATCAGCTTCAGGCTTTTATTGGTATCGCCCAGTGGCCATAGAACTCCCGGATTTTTCTTTTCATTTCGAAAATCAAAGACCGTATTTACAACCGTCAGACAACCGTTGGTCTTCGCTTTCGAAAGTAATCCGGTTAAATTATCATGAATTTGAGGAACAAGCGCTGTACCACCGAAACAGACAATATCTGATTTGAAAAAACCGTCGTCTAACAGATCAGGCGAATAGTCCCAAGCTGCTCCTATATTGTTGATAAATGTCCGTTCACCATGGTTGTCATCATAGGATGCATCTGAAAATACATGGGTAAAAGGGGTATTTTTACTGCTGATTTCCTGGTAATTTGAAATATCCAGCGACGTTTTTTTCAGAAGGTGGAATAAAAAACCGGATGTTTGGTCCTTACCCGATCCCCCATAAAATTTAACTTCATATTCTTCAGAATCAAGAAGTTGAGAAACATGTATCAAGGGTACCAATCCCGGCCCGCCAACATTAATTGAACAAGGCAGGCAACCTTTTGATATTTCAAGTAAAATATCAGGATAGGATTTTGAGGAAAATTTCTCCAGTTCCTCCGTAAAAACTAATTTTCCAGGAGATAGCCCTCCATCACCGCTCCCCTTCGACAGATATTTTTGAAACTCAGGGCTGGTAAATTTTACTCCGGTATACAGGTAATCGGCAAGCGCACAACCTGTACCTGAGATAATGATTTTTTTTTTGCTCATAAAATGCTATGCCTCCTTAAAATCAATTATTACAGGTTTCTTTTTTAATCCGCGAGTACGTATAATCAGGTATATCAAACCGATAATCAACCAGATGCCACCAATCACTTTGGCCGGTCCTGGCAAGCTGATCCATATGAGGAAACAGACCAGAAATCCAGATAAAGGAATCAGCGCATCGAATAAAATATTTCGTTTAGCTCTATTCATTCGGAGCAGATAAAACTGTCTGAAGGCAGAAATATTTACACCCATAAAAGCCAGAAAAGCCCCAAAATTCAATAATTCGGCTGCACCCTGGTAACTTATTATCAAAGAGACAACAATGGTAATGGCAGCAATAAATAGAATATTAAAATTGGGCGTTGCGGATTTGGCATCCAAATGAGCGAACATCTTTTTCGGAAGTACGCCATCGCGTCCCATGGCATAAAGCAATCGCGCTGCACCAACCTGGCCGGCCAAACCGCTTCCCAGACAGGCGACAAACAGGATAATGGCAATGGCATTAAACAATAAACTTCCTCCTACACGTGCCGAAACATCAAAAAAAGCAGTCTCCGGATTGACGAAAGATTGATAATCGGGCCATACCTGCTGGGCAAGGTAAATCTGAAGTCCGCTGAACAACCCTGTGAACAGGCAAACCAGGGCTGGAGCCAACAACATGTTACGCCTGGGATTTTTCACTTCCTCGGCCAGCGTAGTCACTCCGTCGAAGCCAATATAGGTCAGGGCTGCAAAAGAGGTGGCTGTCATGATAGCCCCAAAATTAAATGTTTCGGGATTGTAAAAAGGTTTATAAGATAAAAGGCCATCCCAACCCTGCGCGTGAAAAATAAATCGTATGGCGAGTACGATGAAAAGACCAATAACCAGGCACATGACAGCCAGCAATAATTCGTTGGAGCGGGCTGTTGAACGAATGCCCCTGAGATTTAAAAAGGTGATAACAACAACAAATAAAACCACCCAAACAAAGAATGGCACCGTAGGCATCAATCGTTGAAGTGTAAGTGCGCCATACACCGTATTGATAACCGGAATAATCAGATAATCTAGAAACATGACCCAACCGGCCAAGAAACCTAAATGCAAATTTAATCCTTTTCCTACATAAGTGTAGGCCGAACCGGACGAAGGAAACATGGAAGCCATTCGTCCATAGCTAATTGCGGTAAGCATCATCCCCACCATCGCTATCAAAAGCGTCGTGACCATATGACCGCGGGAAACATTCGAAGCAATGCCAAATAAACCTACGGCTGCTATCGGCTGAATCAGCACTATCCCGTAAAAAACCAGGTCCCATAGCCCAAGCACCCGTTTCAAATGGACTGGAGCTGCCGTTTCTTCCAATTGAACACCCGTTTTTTCAGTCATCTATGTATTTACTCAAATTTAAGAACCCCGAAAAACTGCGGTTGATGGTAATCAACAACTCCATTCTCTATCGGAGACCAGGAAATATAATGTTGATTGGAAGTTTTATCCGCAATTTTATAAAAATTCGCCCTCCAGCTTACTCCTTTTTTTGGACGGGTCACATGGGCATATTTTTCAAGCAGTGAAAACGGGATAACATAGGCTATCGTCCATGTTACAGGATCAGGATTCTCCGGATCTGTGATTTTAGGCAGGGAGTGTGCTATCTCAATTCGTTGAACATCTTCTGATTGAATCACCTTAAACTCCTTTCTGGGGACCGTATTGTAATGCATGAGTGCAGTTCCGCCGCAATTGACCTCAAGGTTAAAATACTTATCAGGCGAATTCTGATCGGGCGAAAAGAAAAATTCGACACAGGAATCATCCCAGACCGGCCCATTGACCTCATGCGTCACACAGCGGACAAACCGATCTTTTACCCTGAAAATCACCAAAATACCCTCCTCGTTGTACATCACTTTCGCTTCTGCCAACGGGCGAAATTTCGGATCTTTCCCAACTAAACTGTTTATTTCGAGCACCTTGCACTTCCGCCACTGAGGGTCATCCCATTTCCCGTTGAGATTGAATGCTTGCGTAGCTTTATTGACTGAATAAACTGACAATTTTTCGTGTATTTTGGCGTTTGAAAATGAAAACAGGATGATCAAAAAGATGGTAAGTAAAGAGAGTTTGATTAAATTTTCCATTTCCACTTTAATGCATCTCGGTTTCACAAACACCTAATCCCCCTCTGAAATAGTTAAACTGAACATTGGGATGATCTGCCAGCAAAGACATCGGCACAGAAGAATCCATTATCCTTTTACTTATCATGAAGGCTGTAAGACGTTGACCAAAAGGATTGTCATGAGTCCCGGCCTGCCAGATAGAAACTTTTTCGGCTTTCCAGGTTTGAACAGGACCTACGGTAAGCGCCTGAGTCGGAATATTGGTAACCACCCCTCCTCCACTAGTCCTGGCATTTTGCATGCAGGTAACCGGGTGTAGATCGACCACCCGTGCATTTAATTTTTTAAACTCCTCCAGTGTAGGCGGCGCATCTTTGTATTTGCCTTCCCTTTTGACCGGATCGTTGAATGCCCAGTGTTTGGTATCTCCCTGCCCGCCCTGCATTACAGCACAACGAACGCCGCTTTCCCAGCTTTTGATGTAATTGGTAAGGTCAGCTTTAGGAAAATTCAGGTTGGAATCCGGTATCCTGAACTTTTTATCCATTCGGTTAAAACAAAGGTCCCGGTCTGCCTTTTCAAAAGATAGTGGATGAGTGGCATCCATCTCCTTACCATCCACGAACCATTCATCCATCCCCCAGAAATAGGCATTGGACAAATCCACTTGCAGTTCATTCACCAAACGCGCAACCAGCGGAAGCTGTTCCGTGGGTCCAATCGGACCACAAACACCAACAGGATTACCGGGGGTTGCTCGTTTCCAGGCAGTAATATATTCCAATGCTTCGGCAAGGTAAAAGTCTTCCAGGGTATCATAAAGCACTACCTTAAACCCATCTCTCGAAAGTTGAAGCAGATCATCGGGAGTTAGTTTCGCGGCTTCATTCAACAATTCGCTGTCAAGTGTGGTAAAATCCCACCATTCCGGGGCCAACATACTCATTTTTCGAGCCATAATTATCTTATTTAAGCGTTAATGATCAAATTTAGTTAAGGATTACATTAGTTTCGATACAATCGTCCCGTAAGACCCCTGGTGAGAAGCCTCAAAATGGATTAGCCCCTTTACAAAATGAGGTTCCAAAAGAATATTTTTAAAGCCCGGATGAACCGGATCGGGACGAATTCCGACCACCACATATGCACGTGCCGAATTTTCTATGGTTTGACCAAATCACCCAGAATCTCTTTGAGAATATTCTTCTGTGGAAACCCATGTCCTAAATGCTGTCTGAATCCTTCTCCGTAACCAACATTTATCTCTTTTCCCCGCTGTTCAGAAAATCTTTTCATGGATAAAATATACTCATCCATGTTGTGGTGCGACATTAACCAATTCCGCTGACTGACATGGCAGGCAAGCATATTTTGTTTAGTTTCAATTTCACCTGTAATATTTACAATGTTGGATGGCTGAATCTGGTTCCCAAACTTATCTTTTCCTTCCATCGGATCGGTATAGTAAAGATAAGGAACCGGTTCATATCCCCCTACAAACACCTCCATATTTTTTATACCCGTTGCAAAACAAGCTGTTTGAACAATCAGACTTGTCATTTCGTGATCTATCATGTAATCTGCGGGACTGGAAGTCAATACAACAGAGGGCTTTATCTCGCGAAATAAGGAAGTTGTTTTGTTGATAGATGCACGGTCATAAAAAATATAGACATCCTCAAATTCGAGACAGTGATAGGTTGCTTTTATTAACCTGGCTGCATTTTTGGCCTCAATCTTCCGAATTCGACTAATATCTTCCCTTGAATACTCTGCTGTTCCTTTGTCTCCCGGAGCTAAGGTGGCTATATGAATAGCCCACCCGGCTTTTCGCAACAAAGAAAGTGTGCCTGCACATAGAAATTCAGCATCATCAGGATGCGCAAATATTCCTAGAACAACTTTCTCCATATGGATCTATATTATTTCTACAACTTTTTTGGTTCGCGCTGATTGATAGCATGCAGCCAACACCTTTTGACTGTGAAGGCCCCTGGCAAAATTATTTTCAGGCTCTCTATTTTCAAGAATTGCCGAACTAAATTCTTCTATTTCAGCAAGATATGTATTTACCGGAAGAGGATTTAAGATCAGGCCTTCTGATGCATTCCTTGCTTGTTGGGCATTATAACCTGAATTGTCGTCTTCCAGATAGGCAATCATTTCTCCTGATGTCCCTTGTCCTATCGTTCCTTTGGCAATGATGCTGCCTTTGGAACCATAAAGTTCCAAAATATTTTTACTGCTGTTATCAGGAATGCAGAAATAACTATCAACTGTTCCCATGGCCCCGTTCTTAAAGACAAGGGAGACAATAGCGCTGTCTTCAGACTGGTAATCGTGAACGTTGTTATTGATGAAACAGCTCACTTTTGCTACTTCACCAAAAAACATTTCCAGCAAATCGATACAGTGGCTGCCCATATCCACGAGGGCACCTCCCCCTCCTTTCCCGGGATATTGACGCCAAGCACCAGGCATAGGGGGATACCAGCAGGATAATTGCGCCCGACAATAAACGGGTTTGCCTAGTTTACCTGCATTTATAATATTCAATCCAGCCTGATGCTGAGCTAAAAACCGCATCATAAAGGCTGTTCCCAAAAGCACGCCTTCATGATTGCATATCTGAATCATTCTTTCAGCTTCTTCAACTGATATACCTAAGGGTTTCTCACAAAATACGTGTTTTTTCCCTTTAGCACAAGCAATAGCATGGTCAAGGTGCAGTCCTACAGGTGAAGCAACATATATAGCATCAATGTCGGAATCAATAAGTTCCTGAATACTAAAAACAGCCTTTGCGTTGAATTTTTTTGCAACAGAATTGTTAATTTCAACATCTGTATCGTAGACAGCTACCAAGGCAGCATGCTTAGCGGGCATAATCCCCTCGGGTATAGTTCTTCTTTGCGCAATACCTCCTGAGCCAATAACCCCCCAATTTATTTTATATTTCAATACAATTCCTCCTTTTACTTTGAATACGCTTTGATAACTTTTTAATGCATCTCCAATCGGTTCACAGTTTTCTTTTTTTCTAGCCCATGTTGCAAACATTGCTATAGAGATGTACAGGCATAATTATTTTAATTATTTTTTTGATATAAACTGTTTAACTGATTTATGGCTGATTCTGTGAGTTTTTCACCCGCCCCGATCTCATATAAAGTTGAACCAGGAGTGGTTTCGTAGCCTGTAATCATAGGGGTAAATCCTTTTGGACCCTGAGTGAAGGATATTGCAGTTGGAAAATAATTTCTCTCATCATTAGTCAATCCAGTTATAATAGTATTCTTAAAAGGCGATTTTGCTTTGATCTCCATTCCAAACTCAGCAAATATTTCTCCGGGTAGGCCAACAAATGCTATGTCGCCAATGAGTGTAACCATGACTTCAAGGCTGTCAACCTTATCCTGATTTTTGTGCATTTCAATCCAGTCATTCGCATAAACTGCATCAGGTATTCCATCTGCTTGTATGGGAGGCATTCCTTCTTTTTTGATTTTATTTACAATCTTTCTGGCCCATACCATTTGATCTTCAGTAATTGTAAGCCTTTTAATGGGTACCATCTCTTTGGATACTGCGACAGTGTTAATTAATACAGCCTTTTCATTCCGGATTGCTTCCATTGCGCTAACACTAAGAATATATCCAATTCTCTGACACTCCTGATAAGTATCGGGGAATCCTACTCTATAATCAACTTGAGTTACATTTCCACAGGGGCCATTAAAAAACAACGGAATATATTCTTTCCCTTTTACTTTTCTTAAAGATTCAACCAGGTAACTAGGGTAATCAGCTGAATACAACCAATTATTACCTGTTAATGTTGTAGCATGACAACCAAAGTTAACAATTACACCGGTCGGTAAGCCTGCCTGCGTAACAGACACTGTAATAACTTCAGGGTCGATTGGACCCCAGGGCTCAATCACAAAGCTGGTTTCTAACTTCTCCCAACACATGTGTGTGGTTCCATCAATGCATTTAAGTCTCCTGTTGTGTGATATTCTATCTTCTTTGCTGCGTCCGACGGCAAGTATTGTTGGGTTCAAACGATTGTTAGCTAAAACAACAGCATTCGCTGCCGTGGTCAGGTATTCTTTGGCTTTTGGAGATTCCAAAGTAGAAGGTGGCCCACTGTGTGTATGCGTTGCTATTATCATGACGTTGCCAGCTTTAATATCGGTTTTTGAAGCGATATAAGCCCTGATAAAATCGACAGGTTCTTTTTTGGTATAACAGATATCGATAGTGAGAATAGCCACTTTTTCACCATTTTCACCAACTGCCACTATAGCCCTGGCGTATAAAGAATCATGAACACCTCTGGAGGCATAATCATGGCCGCGGTAATTACCTTCTAGGGCTAATCCTACTTCTGGAGTATAATTTACTTCTGCAAGTCCAACCATAAGTTTTGATCTATTTGAGTCACTTTCAGAAGTACATGAGAAAAAACCCAAAGAAGCTATTATTACACTAACTGAACCGAAGAAGAATGATCGGATATTCTTAATTTTCCTTAAAAGATTCATTATTAAATATTTTAAAAGTTTTTCTGATACAGAATTTATTCTTTAAAATCAATCAATTGATAAAATAAAATTGTAGTACTTTTAATTGATTAATCTTAATTTGTTAGTTCATTTTCCGCGATTTTTTGTTAGTTCTGCGAATTAATAGTCTTAGCCTTTTCTTTCGCCGCGGCGATCTCTTTTATCATATCAAATCCGAGAGGTCTACCTTGCTCGTACTTCTGCTTCGCAGAATACATCGCCGCCTCAGTCCCGTCCGGAAGTCGTTCCCCCCTTTTCCCTGACAAAAAATCGTACCACCATCTTATCGGCGAATCACTGTAAAACCAAACATATTCATCGCTCGTTTGAAGGGCATAGTACAAATTATGCTCGAAGTACCTCAATCGTTCTTCATGAGAGAAATTGATTGCCGATCCTTTATAACCTCCAAACATCTGATTTAAATAAATCGTCGACCCCACTTGAACCTGTGTCTGATACTTTGCACGCAATTCCTCCGGGATCATTCCTAACGCCCGATTTTTAATAGTATGGTAGGCACGGTAAAACTGTTCAGGGTTCTCATAGGTGTATGCGCCTTCATTGCCGTCGATGAACGTAACACCAGGCCCGGCACCTTCCAGCATTCCAAGGAAAAACGGGTATGCAAGACTAAAATTCGTATGCCAGGGAGTGTAAAATGTGACCTTGTGTGAAATATATGATTTTGAGTTTGAGTACAATTTCTTTTCCCGCTCCTGTTTGTCGATTATGTCGAAAATTTGTTCAAATAATGCCATTTGAAAGAATCCCAGCAGCTTCATCTTCGGCATATCGGTCTGCAGAGCTTTGATGAATTGTATGCCCCGCTGCCGCGCTTTAGCCGCCACCTCGGCAAACGATCGTGTGGCGTACTTGTCATTTGTTCCGGGGTACTGCCAGGGAGATACACCATAGGGTTCCCAGTCGAAGCAAATGCCTACAAACTTTCCCTCTTTAGCGGCTTCGGAGGTCAATTTCATGTTCTTTGCAATAGTCTTCCAATGGTAGTCGTTAAACCAGTCCATATCCCACTTGTTGGTGGCATAGAGGAACAGGAAATTGTCGGTGAACTTTCCCCATTGAATAGTGGCCAGTGTGTCAATTTGCGGCTTCAAATCCGCCTTCTGCCATGGACGGATATCGCAGATGTTATTGTATTCCCTGAGTCTTAGAATCAAACCATCAAAAGGGCGCCTTTCCATATCCTTAATATGTTTCCAGACAATGCCAGGATAGAGCACATCCTCGACTGAAGTCACGTGGCTGAATTCAACAATCTTTTTTCGCGGCCTTTCCTGGGAGACTCCCGATGGAATTATCAGGACTGCTGTCAGGATGAACAAAAAAAATATTTTCATTTTCATTTAACTTGATTTTATTTTAATAAATTTATTGACACAATACCTATTGATGGCAAAATCTGAACTCAAAAAAGCCTATTATAAAATAAAGCCTTATAATCATCTTTATAATGACTATTTTGCATCGTTTTTCAGTTCTCTCAACATTTGTATGGCTGCTTCTGCCAACATTTCTCCACCTCCGGGTGCTAATCTTGAGTTCTCAACCTCATAACCTCCCTGGGAGAATGCCTTCTTATTTGGGACATAAGAAATAGAGTTGTTTGCAAGTTCGACAATTATTGTATTTTCAAATGGTGAGAAGTTTTTGATTGTTAACCCATATTCGACAAACATTTCACCGGGTAAAGTCACTATCGCGGTATTATAGCTAAGGCGAAATACCTGAACATCAAGAGGCAATGATGTGATACCTTTTTGTTTCTCCTTGTCTAGCCAGAGAATTCTTCTTCTTTTGACATTATCAAGAAAGTTTTTACGCTCTGAGGGCTCTTCACTATTCCCGGATAATAATGAACTTTCCACATTCCTTGCCCAAGCAAGGTCCTCATTACTAAAATTTTGTAAAGGGACATTTAATACCCTTGAACGGGAAGCCAACAATGGTATTTCATCTTTTGCCTTAGGTAATGCTCGCTTAATAGAACTATATAAAGAATCACCAACCTGTTTTGACTTTGTCTTGTGGCCACTCTGCGGACCTGGTTTTGAGAAATCCCAATGATTGATATTCCCGCAACACCCTGTAAAAAATATGGAATTAAATGCATTGCCAAAATCCTTTTTCAGTGATGTTTCGATCCAGTATGGGAAGTCTGCACTTACCGAATTTCGCGAACCGGGGCCTGTCTTTTGATAGACATTCCCATATTCTTTAACTATGTCAAGGTGCAGTGCAAAATTGAGCAAAATTGATACTGGTTTGTTGTTACCGCTGTCGTAAAACATAACAATCCCGATTTCAGGATCGATCGGACCAGCCGGTCTGACGATATCAGGATTCAAAAACATCGGGTTAAAAACGACAGTGCCGTCTTTCATAAAATACCTGCGGTTAAAAGAAACATTATATTGTTGCCCAAGACCTGATTTTAATTTCACAGGTTTAAGGGCTGTCTGGGCATTTGAAATCGCCTGGATAACCGAGGTCTTAATATCCTTACTCGGTGAAGCCATATGTGTATGAGTTGCCGCAACAGATATATTACAATATGGTATACCTGTTTTAAGTGAGGCAGTTTCCCTTGCTGATGAAACAATTTCATCTGAAATTCCTGTAGCTTCACACTCGACTAATGCAATTTGCATTTCACCCTGACGAAGTACAACTGCTTTTACATGAATCGTGTCCAGAATTACTGCATTGTCTCCGGAAATATCAATTACACCAACACCAACTTCAAGATTGGTTTTAGTCGGATCGATTTGGCCAAACACTATATATGATATAAATATCAGACATGATGTAAGGATGATTTTAATATTCATTTTTATCTTTTTCATTGCTCCATAGTTATAATAAGTCAAAAATTAAACTGTAGCATACAAAATCTCGTTCAAGATTGCCTCTAAGAGCCTTCCCTACATTCATTTTGATTTGAACTTCCTCTTCCGAGCGGTTGGCAATTGCGTTTTAAGAGTTTCATTTAAAACTCGTATTTTCTCTGTAAGTGAGTAAGGAGTATAAACATAATCCTGCTCAAACTGGAATCCCAAACGCGAATCCCTGGTTGCAGCGAGTAGGGAAAGCTCAGTCTGGTTAATTTCATCGCGTACAATATTTTCCATCTTATCAAGTATCTCTCCTGCTTTCAGAATGTCCTGTTCTTTTACCCATTTCAGACGGAGGTCTTCGAACTCAAGAATAGCATGGTCGCTCTTCATCATACGGTGCATTTGTTCAGCTACTACCACTTCTTTTACAGCAAGTTGACGTTTAGACTCTGGGCTCCTGTAAGCGGCAGCCCTGTATAATTTTAATCCCTCCTCCATTTGATCTGATGCTAACTTTAGGTACTTGAGAAAAAGGGGTAAAAATTTGGTGTCCCCTTCAAGCTGAACAGCAGTTGCACTCCTAGCGTATTGTTCAGCACAATTGGTTTGATTGGTAAAATCAGGGTAGAAAATCAGGCGCGGGATAGTATAAGGCCAGTAGATGTTGGATTGATTGTTTTGTGATCGCGATCCCCACGAATAATTTCTCGTTGAAACCCGGACAGGCGATTCCTGAAAGAAAAGGGGATTCCCGATAGCACTGACTGTCCCCATGTTTGGACCGGTATCAGGTACAAGGCTAATTGCCTGACTAAAATATTCCCAAGCCTTTATTACGGTCTCTTTTTGCTCCTTTCCAAATATTCTTGCAGCTATAGCAGAGAATAGTTCCTGCATTACAGGAGCATCACTCCAACAAGTCCAGGCCCTTAATTCTCCGATGAAGTTTGGCGTATACCCACTGCTCCAACTCTCCAAAGTACCGTTTACCCCATATTTTTCCATTAACTGATATCGTTTGTACCACTGATTTGGACAAGGTAGGTAAGGAGTGGAGCCATACTGCCAGCTTGCCATTGTATCAGCTTTGGAATAAATTTTCATTCCCCGCCTCTTAGTCTCGCTAATCATAGCTTCGGTTACCTCTGCTGGACCAATTGCATTCAGAGCATAGTCACGCAGGTAACCTGTCATTCCATCAAGTTTGAAACTTGCTCCATTTTCCCATGTGACAAGCGGAATGGTTGTAACCGGCAGCTGTGATACAATATTAACTTTCATTTTAGTATTTTGCGGCCGAAAATCGATATTGTATTCCCACGGGAGAACCTCGATGGATGGATCTAACTGATGACATTCCTCTTCGACTATAGCGACTGCCCTTGTCCAATTCTTTATCCAGTCGTCCATGAACTCCTTAGTCTTGCCATTGCTGAATGTCAATGTCTTATACTCGAAGCCTTCGGTAAGAAGAATATAACCTTTGATGTCCGGAAACTCTTTCACAATATCCCGCACTAATTTCCGCAGGCCAAGTTCACTTTCGGGAGTTCCCTGATATTGGTATATAATAGGAGTATAAACCTTTATGCCAAACCGTGTTGCCCTATTGATTAAGTCTCGGATCTTTGCAGCAAAGTTCATATCTCGCTCGGCAGACAGATTATTTCTTGAACTTCCCCCTCTTACACCTTCGCCGTTTGGATTTGCATAAACCGAGGCAAAAATGCCGTCAAAACCGTCGTGAACCAAGTGTGAAAGTAGCTGGTCAGGCCATTCCATCCATCCCATCCAGGATAGGACCATACGGGTATCATAAAGACTATGACGAACCGTTTTAAGATTATTGGGCAAAAAGGGCGCTTCCCGGAGGTTCATTCGTGCCTCAAGGTTGTAGAGACCAAACATTGCTCCACGTTCATCATAACCACAGACAATAATTTGTTCAGGTGTAGCGACAATCTCATAGTCTTTTGGAGCCTTGAGTGTTAATCCAAAGCCCGGCAACTGTTCACGTGTCCCAACCACAATGTTTTGCCGGTAATCCCGGTAGTCTTCCAAAGAATTTTGATCTTCAACATCAACTTTTACTCCTTGTGACTTATCGAGATAGTCTTGAAAATCATCAACGGCATTTTGGATTATTACCGAACTGCCCTGGTTCCATTTTATTTTCCATCCTTTAACGGGGATGAACATCTCACCTTCCAATAGTCTTGCTTCTTTGTACCTCCTGATTATATGAACCGGAGATGTAGAAAGTCGCTTATGATAGTCATATGGCGCTTCAAGGGGAAGCCGTTCAACCTCACTCGCGAAGCTTCCTGTTGAATATTTGTCACCCTTACCTCCATAATTACCACTAATGTATGAGCTTACACTACAAGACGAGATGCTCGTCGAGACAATTGCTCCGGCTAATCCTGCTGTAGATTTTCCTATGAAATCTCTCCGTGTAAAGTTCTTTCTATCCATAATATTGTTCTCATAATATTTTAGTTGATTTTATTAGGTTCTATAACGGATCATGTGGGTAGCCAATTAATACTATCGGTTACGACGCTAAAAATTACATGCAGATTATCCCGTTAAAAAATATATTTTCATATTCCTTCACTCACCCCAAGCCCAGCAGACAGTTCCTTTCCCCTCTCTAAAATTAGAGAGGGGAAAGACAAGCTCAGCACGCCAGGGGTGAGTCGGGCATAAAAAGATGTGTAATTAAGACCAAAACAGTTTAAGACTACTCATGTATTTTAAAAAACTTTTGGAGTATACAATTGCATCGTAATAGCCCTGTCCCTTATCACTAAAGTATCCGTCGCAGAATAAGTATTAGCTCCTGATGTTAGCTGATAATTGATGCGAATGGCATCTCGCGGTTTGCCTCCCCATGAATCTGCTCCACTTGTAAATTTACCGTTCCCTCTTATGATAAATGTTGAACCAGTAGCTTCATTAATTGTACAAGTACCATCATTGGCAAATGTAAGATTCATCTTCAATACACCGGGGATTAGTGTTGAACGCGCATTACCCTGAACTGTAACCCGATTTTTACCTGTCGTTACCAGACTCCAAATCTCATTATTAACAATATAAGTTGTGCGGTAAACATTAGACTCAAGTATTGCCCCAGAACCATCTTTCACTGTACTTGCTCCGCGGTGCAAGTACTTTCCGTGATAAGGATTTATAAAATTTATGGCATACATGGTAAAATCTTTAGGTTGTATGGCCCATTGATTGACTACTCTTGGGTCGGGATTCACTTTAGATGATTTGCCACGTAATACACTGTCAAGATTAGTAGCATTAACAATACGAATCGGTAAGACGTAACCTAATTTTATAGCCAGCGGATCATCAAAAAATGCATCTTTTAACTGAACCTCAATACTTCCATTTACCTCACCTGCCGGGATTACTAATTTGCTTGATGAGCTTAAAGTGTAGTACGCCTGAGGAAGTAATCGGATTGTGTCTAAGGTTGATGCAAACAATACTTCATTACAAAGACTACTGCCAACTTCAATATCAAATATCCTATCCTGAGTATTTGAATAAACTCCGCCCATTGCAGCAGATATCAAAAACTTATGATTCTTGTCATTCGTATTGTCATAAATATAATCGCCCAGTACAAGCGTACGAACCGGATACTGATAAGGGAAATAGCCAGTTGTATAATCAAAATCCGGAAATTCACTTTCCTGGTTTTCGCAAGCTATCAACCCCGAAAATAGTGTAAGTATTATTAATATTTTTTTCATATCAAAAATTATTATATATTAATTCTATCGCTGATTTTTACATTTAAACTCTACCACCCTTTGTTTTGAATCAGAGCGTCATACTTGATAACTTCTTTATCAGGTACAGGACCAAAATGCATGTGTTGATTATTATATGATCTTGCTTCAACATTGACAACCTGGAAATCAGTTTTAGCTTTATTGATATTGATCCCTTTTGCAGATTCTGTTAAATCGGAATTCCACCGTCGCAGGTCCCAGAAACGGAATCCCTCAAAACAAAGTTCAAGCCTTCTCTCGTTTCGAATTAATAATCGCATATCTTCTTTGGTCAAAATTGAATTAAGGTAATTATCTGGCTGTGATATCCCGGCCCGTTTGCGAATAGCCGCAATAATGCTTCGAGCTGTAAAACCATAAGATCCTATTCCATCGGGTCCATAAGCTTCGTTGGCCGCTTCAGCATAAATAAGAAATATTTCAGTAAATCGCATGTGTACTTCATAATGCTTCTTTGTACTGATAGAAACAGGATTCATATTCACATCCTCCCTTAATAATTTTTTCATATAATAACCCGTGCGTGTGGATGACTGTATTGAATCTTTTGCATTAATTCCGCCTCCTACACCTGTAGTGATGACTTTACCTGACATCGTATTGCCATTGTATATAATATACAATGCCAGACGGGGATCTCGGCCAGTATATGGAGTAGCCGGATTATAAAGACTTAACGGGTGAGATATCGGGTAACCATTTGCCATTGGGAATGCATCAACTAAATTCTGCGTGGGATTGATATTGCCGTTACCGAACAATGATGGGGGAAAATTGGCCTGCTCTCTTGTATTTGTAGTAACGATTGCCCTACGCCACACCATCTCCATCTGATCCCTATTTGATGACAGATTGATGGCATCAACTCTCGCTTGATCATAAAACTTATTCCCATTTGGATCAAGCCCGGCGATTCCACCTATACCAGCAATTGAAGCACCTGCGTAATTTGCAGCCTTTCCCCACAATGCAGCATCATTGTTTGCAAATGCAGGGCTTGCTGCCAATAAAGCTACACGGGCTTTCAATGCTTTTACAATACGACCACTGATGCGTTGATTGGCAACAATGCCGAAAACAGTATTATAGTCGGTCACGTTGACATTCTCCAGTCCCGGTGGAAGCTGACTGATGGTAGTGATGTTTTTGTAGTCGTCCATAGTAAGATATTCAAGTGATTTATCGAGATCGGTATAGATCTGATTAACAGATTCGGCAAAAGTAGCCCTGGGAATATTGAAGTTATCACTTGCATTAATAAATTTACTATAAATCGGGATCCCTAACAGTTTATTGTCGGTACCTATACCACCAACTGTGGCCAATAGATGGTACTGAAGCAACCCTCTTAGTGCATACGCCTCGCCCTTAAAGCGTTGAACATACATCGAATTAATTTGGCTATTGCTCCACTTCCAGGCAACTGTATCAATTACACTAATAAATTTATTCAGGTATAAGATGCCAGAATTGCAATTATCCCATTGGTTTACAGGATTATAAAGAGCAGTCCACTCACCTGTTGCCATTCGAAGGTATTGGTCTAACTTATTGTTAGTCACAGCATCATCTGTAGCAACATCGTTAAAGCTTAAACCGTTGGTTGGAATTCTAGTGTATGCTGTCATTATCAAGCCTTCGGCAAACCCCGGGTCGCTATAGATCCGATCAATAGTACTATGATTGTCATTTTCGGGCACCAATAATTTTTCACACGCGCCAAAGGAGATTGACAATATTAATAGTAAGGAGTATATTTTTAGACACCTCATAATGATTTTTTGTTTAGTTTATTAAAACATTATTTTTACACCTAATGAAAACGAACGATAATAAGGCTCACTTCCAATACTTAAATCGCTAAAATTTTTATATTTGGAAATAGTAAGGAGATTCGAAGCATTCGCATGAAAAGTTAGATTTCTCATTTTTAACATTCTGGCGATTTTTTCAGGCATTTCGCAGGTCAGCTGAATTCTGTCTACAATGAAATAGTTATTCCGATAGAGCCAGAAAGTTGAGGCATAGTAGTTATTTGTGTTAGCCAATGAGCTTAACCTTGGGAGGGTTGCAGTAGTTTTTGTCGCCTCTGTCCAACGGTTTAAGATATATTCCGAATACTTATTATTGCCATCTCCCCGGTAGTAATTATTGTTGAGATAACCATCACCTCCAATACTTCCAACACCCTTCGCAAACAAAGTAAAGTTCTTATACGATACTTTCAGGTTTACTCCATAAGAGAAAGGAGCCTGCCAAAGGCCAATCTTAACTACATCATTTGCATCAATGACACCGTCAAGATTTTGGTCAACATATTTAATATCTCCGGGCTTTACAGTACCAAACGACTGAATTGCATGGTCGGCAATATCACTCGCATCCATAAAAAGCCCATCAGCAATGAGCCCAAATCTTGAATAAACCGAACGTCCGACACTATATTGGTATTGATTAGCGTAGATCTCATCCCTTTTCAAAACCTTTGAGTCTGCATACAACGCATTGGCTCCAATGATGAATGAGAAATCACCGAAACTCCGATTGTATGATAAACCCAGTTCTGCGCCCCGATAGGAATTACTTTCAAAATTTTCGTATGGTATATAAGTAGTATAAAAACTTGGATACTTCGTTTGAGGCCTGATTATCTGATCGTAATAGACGCTTGTAAAAAAATTTGCATCCACCGAAAGTTGACGATCAAACAAGATGCCTTCAAATCCGAAATTAAGTTCATTGCGTTTTTCAAAGCCAAGTCGTGAATTGACTCCATGACTGGAAACAACACCCTGGTTTAACGTTGTCGATGAACCTTCATACCATGAATAACTCCCGGAAGTTGTGTAACTGTCGTCGTAATAATAAAAACCGTCAATCCCTGAATCAGAGTTCATAAGACCACCCGATAATCGAAGTTTCAAATAGTTAACAGTTGAAAGCGACGACATAAAATCCTCTGAACTGATCACCCAGGCTAAACCCAGGGATGGAGAAAAAGCACCACGGTTTCCCTCTGGCAACTTAACAGAATTTACATAAGCGCTACTGAAATCAAGCATGTACTTGTTTTTGTAATTATACCCGAGGCGTAGCCCTAAATTAAGATTTTTATTTCCCTGTATGTCATTTTGTACCTTAAATTTGTTTCCATACCCTAACAGGGAACTGCTGATATGGTGTACCCCGCCAAAAGTCCGGTTATAGTCGAACATCCCATAAAAACCAAATCTTCTCCGGAATGAAGAGTTTCCAACATTTTGGATTCCTGTGCGCGTATCAGCTCCATATTTCGTCAAACTAACAATTGCATCCGCAGCAGCATTCCACACAGGTGCATAAACAGAGTAAGAATTATTAATTGCCAGATCATATATTCCATAAAAATCAAAACTCACATTGGTATGAAACGCAAGTCCTTCGACAAATCGCTTCAGGTCAAAATCTATCCTGTTGTTGAAGGAAAAAGTACGTTGAATATTCTCATTGACTCCTCCGGAATAACCATTCGCAATTGCATTAGTTAAATAACTCGATGTTCCACCAAGCAAATAAATCCCGCCAACATCATTTTTACGGCCTTTTAATAATGCATTTTCAGAATCTATTAAACTGATGGGTATCAACGGTGCAAATAAATGCGGCTGTCTTGTAGATGCTTCGCTCCAGTAATTCCCGACAGGGCCTTTGTTATTATTTAAAACAGCAACAGCATCGAGGGAACTTTTTACCCAGTTGTTGATTTTCATATCAACATTACCCCGTATATTGAATCTGTTTTGTTGAGCCGATTTTCCAACTCCAAAATCTAAAAGGCTTCCTGACTGATCCCAGCCAATATTTGAGTAATAAGTGGCTACATTATTGCCTCCTGACAACTCGGTCATTACCCTGGAAAAAGGTTTTACATTTCTGACATATTCTTTCGAATAATAATCAACATTCGGATAACGGTATGGGTTTCCGGTACGATAATTGGCGATCGTTGCTGCATCAAATTGAGGGGCGAGTCCGTCGTTAACCTTCGCTTCATTATAAAGTTCCATATAATCAGCTGATGACAAATATTTAGGCAAAGCTTTAGGTGTTAAAATCCCATAAAAACCTGACACATTCACCTGTTTTTTATAGGCCTGCCCCCTTTGGGTTGTAATTTGTATTACACCGTTTACAGCTGCGTTGCCATACAACATTGACGAATTTATGTCTTTTAGAACAGTTATCTGGTCAACTTCAGCCACATTAATGGTATTAATATCGCGGGGCAATCCGTCAACAATAAATAAGGCGCTACCTAAACCGCGAATAGTTGAACTCCCTAATAACCCAGGAACCCTCCCTGACAAGGCTTCAGCTATGCTTTGTATATTATCGTATTGAAGGATATCAGCAGGTTTAAGCAAGCTAACAGCGTTAACTAAATCACCTTTTTTCACTTTACCAAAAGCAATATTAACAACATCTTTTTCATTGTGCATGAACAAAGAAGATTTTAATGTTAACTCTTTAAGATTTTGGTATTCTCCCGATCTGAAAGTAGCTGGTTCATAACCTTCGGATTCTATCAGAAGGACTGTCTGTTCTGAAACAGAGATAGAAAACTTGCCGGATGCGTCAGTTTTTGCAACGATGCCTCCTTCGTTACCATAAATAATTGCACCCTCTACTGGATTACCTTTCTCATCTTTCACAACCGATTCAATCGTTATAATATTCTCCTTTTTCAATTTTTGAGCTCCAACTCTTGTTGGTGAAAACAATAGGACAAAACTGAGAAAGATTAATATTTGTACATGTCTTTTCTTCATTCTATAAGATTTTAATAGTGATTATTTGATGACCTACCAGCCGGGGTTTTGTGGAAACTCATCATACAATTTTGTAAAACTCACCTGGAATGGCAACCAGTTATGTTTCTTTTCAAAAACCCTTGTAATAATTACCCTTTCATTAATATTTATGGGTTTGCCGTTAGACCCGCGATCGAAATCGATCGCTGTTTTCTGTGTATATTTAGTCTGGCCTGAAATATTCCATCTGCGTAAATCATGAAAACGATTCGCTTCAAATGCAAGCTCCACAGCCCGTTCATGCATAACGGCTTCCATGAATTTGTCTTTTGTGGCTGTATAACTACTTGTCAGATTGGGAAGTTGGGCACGGTTCCTCACCACGTTTATTGCCTGTTCAGCCGTAATTCCTCCTGGCACACTGCTCTGAGCTGTCCCGTATCCCTGAAGAACTGCTTCAGCATACATCAGGTATACATCGGCAAGGCGCATATAAGGCAAATAGCTCTGGTAGTTGTTCTGTTTCAATTCCCATTTGTTAGCCCCTTTGGGACACCATTTCTTGTAATAATAGCCGGTTACACTACCCAAGTTACCTCCCTTGTGCCGGCCGCCATTGTATAATTGCGCATAGCGGTCAGCTCCAGCGGCAGTAGTTGCAGCAAGTTCGTCCCCGTCGATAATAATATCCTGATAAAATCTGGGTTCCCTGTTGGTCCATGGATCGTTAGGATTATAACCCGAAAGCGGGTCCTCAATTGGTAACCCGTTGGCCATGCCATAATTTTTTACATAATTTTGAGTAGGAACTTCAGTCATACCCTTGTAACTGTTTATTAGCCCCATTGCAGCAGGAGCGAATCTGCCAATCATTGCAGATATCACCCTATAATTGAGAAACACAGTAGAATTCATAATCACTTCAGTTCCTCCCGACTGCTTGATGCCATTAGGCGAAAAGACCCAGAAATTATCTGTCCTGGTGGCATAGGATTGTAGTTTATAAACTCCCGTTTCATCGCAAATCTTAATAACTTCGGCAAAGGCCTGAGCTGACTGCTTACACAGGTCGGCATCAAAAGTGGCATTCCCCGTCGACTCTTCATTCATCATTGGGCTTGCTGCATATAAAAGATCCTTCCCCAAAAATGATAACGCCATAACCTTATTGATGCGCTGACGGTTATTCCCTAAAGTGGCCTTGCCCGTCTGGGTATCATCCCAATTCACAGGCAACAAGGATGCAGCAGCTTTTAAATCCTGGGCGGCTTTTAAAGCTGCATTCCTGTAATTCAGCCTGGCAAGACGTAATTCATCGGTAGATGATAACACTGTATCAATATAAGGTAATCCACCCCAGTAACGCATCAGTTCAAAATAAAACCAACCTCTGAAAAATAAGGCTTGTCCCTTTATAAGATCTTTTTCTTCCTGGGTAGCATCTACCAATAAATCTAATTTACTTAAGCTCATATTTGCTTTTCTGATGCCGTACCAGCAGAGGGGCCAGACTCTCTTGTTAAAGTTGTCAAGATTTGTATTGGCAGTTGAGCCCATGGTTCCATACAAGAATGTGTTGCCCTGAGCCCAGTAATCTCCCAGATCAAAGGGGAAAGGCTCATTAAGAAGAACCTCATCAGCAAGAAAATATGTTGGACAACTCGACCCAACAGCCTGACCGTAATCGGTAATACAATTATACATCTCCTCTACAAATCCCTGAAAACTTATAAAATTTCCGAATGCATCTTTCTCTACAATACTAGATGCAGGGGCCTTGTCGAGGTAGCTTTCGCATGATCCTAAAGTCACTAGCACAAACATGACAGCAACTATATAGCTTAGTTTATATTCTTTGTTTTTCATAATTCCCTGATATTAAAATGTTATGTCAAAACCGAGGTTAAAACGTCTAAGGTTAGGATAAGCCCCTGTACCTCCATCATTAGCTGAAGAGTATTCCCGATCATCAGGAAGTTTTGACCAAAACAGAAGATTGTTCCCGTTAAGGTATATTCTTAGTGAAGACAGCCCCACATTTTTAACCCACTTGTCTTGAAAAGTATAGGCAATCTCTGCTGTTTTAAGCCTAAGATATGATCCATCATAAATAAAATAATCACCTATATTTTGGCCCTTTGTTCTCCACCTTGGAAGGAACGAGGTTGCATTCTGATTATCTTTAGACCAATAATCCGCCACATGTTCAAATACGACATCGGTAGAATTAAGGAAATTCTGGGCGGGAACATAACGGGAAACATTATTAACACCATAAAACTGAAGCATAACACTAAACCCTTTATAATCGGTACCAATTGAATAATTAAATGTATTCTGCGGAACTCGCGAGTAACCAAAAGGAGCGCTATCATCGTTTGCTTTAATTACACCATCAGCATTAAAATCAAGGATATTGTAATAACCCGGTAGTTTAGCCAGGTCATTGGTCTCCATAGGAACACTGGCATATACCTGGTCCCAATTATTATAAAAACCAGCTCTGATTTGTGATCTTGTTTGATCAACGGCATAACCTTGCGCCTTTAAGTAGGGTGCCAACAGTAGCGGGTCATCTTTAAACAATATCTCATTTTTAACATGAGCAAAGGCTAAAGATGCCCAATAATGCAACCCATTGCTTGTTCTCTTATCAAATTTAACTTCTAATTCATGTCCGCTGGATTTCACATGTCCCAAGTTCGCGCTTGGAGGTGTGGCGCCAAAGAAAGGGGGAATATTTCTCGAATTACCTGCAAGTAAAATATCAGTCCGGTCTTCGGCGAAATAGTCGTAATTGGCTGAAATTAAATTATCAAACAAACCAATTTCAAGTCCGTAGTTAGTCTTACGTGCCTTTTCCCAGTGGATATCAGGGTTCCCAATTGTACTTTCTTTATACCAGGTATATGGACTTCTTGCGGTTGTGTTTTGATTTAGCATGGCATATCCGCCATACGACAATTGTGAATCATACAACCATCTTCCACCGCTCACTCTGTCATCACCGATCATACCAGTACTTAGACGAAACTTTAATTTATTGAACCAATCAACTTTAAAGAATTTCTCATTCGATACAACCCAGCCAAGTGCTATAGAGGGGAAGAAATCGAACCGGTAGCCTGGCCCAAACTGTTCAGATCCGTTATAGGCCCCATTCATTTCAAATAAATATTTCGAATCGTAATCATATGTAGTACGGAAAACCCAGTCTTCCCGATAATTCCTGAACATACTTCCACTTGCATATTCTTCCCGTTTAACTATTCCCATAGCTCCGATGTTATGTAATTTGAATTTACGGGCATAATTAATCTGAAACTGGTACATCAATCTTCGGGCAATCGAAGACAACATTACTTCAGGAGCGATTGTCCAGGGAATGAAACGCCAGTCAAATCCATTCCTTCCAACAACAGGTACATGCGTAGTGTATTCGCTAGGATCCTGATTAGGCCCTTTATATAAATCGCGATTTATAATTTTATACGGTGTATTAGCTGATGCATTGTTTGGAGTAATACCATTAGTGATATTATCAAGACCGCTTTCAGATACTAAAACGTTATCGTAAAATAACGAAACTTTAGCGTTTAATCCTTTGGTCAAAAAATCAAGGTTTTGCTCCAGTGCGAAATCGGAGTTCAGTTGATTTACGTGCGTTTCTTTTATCCCGAGATTATTCATGAAAGCCACAGGGTTTGTAGGTATATTATAGGCATATCCCCAGGTTCCATCCGGGTACTGAGGAAGATAGGCATCAGGTGGCATACCATAAACGGCCATCCATATCTCGGGATTAATGCTAAAGTTGGTATTCATATAACTATTGTTGGTATTTTTTTGGCTATAATATCCTGACAAATTTACCTTTAGTTTAGTCGTTTTAGTCAGTTTGAAGTCAAGATTACTCCTGAAATTATAACGTTCAAAGTCGTAGTTAGGTTTGTAATTTTTATGATTGTCATAAATCTTGAACATATCACCTTCTTTTAGGTAGGACAACGAACCAAAATAACTTACAAAATCAGTTCCTCCCTGAATGTTCAAAGTTGCACGGTGCGATAACCCTAAATCCCTAAACATTGCCTTCTCCCAGTTAACATTCGGATATATCATAGCATATTCAGCAGTCTGAGGTAACTTGTACCGTGTAACTATTTCACTGGTTGTGTAGTCCTGCCACGAAGGTTCATTAAGTACTACTTCACGTTCAATTGCTTCGTTCCTCGTCAGAATGGCGTTGTATGAATCCATCTTTTGAGGTAATTTTGAGAGCATTTTCCCTGTGGCATTATAAGAAAAAGAGAGCTTGGCTTTACCTGTCGTTCCACGTTTGGTTGTAATCAGGATTACTCCGTTTGCCCCTTTAACACCGAAGACCGCAGTTGCAGAAGCATCCTTTAATACTGAAATACTTTCAACTTCGTTGGCATCAATGTTGTCCATTCCTCTTTCTGCACCATCAACCAAAATTAATGGCTGACCACCATTCCATGTGTTCTGTCCGCGAATGTAGATGGCTGTTGCACTTTCACCTCTTCCTATTCCTCCGGGTTCTCCGGAAGAAGTGATGGCTGTAACACCAGGAAGATTTCCTGCTAAAGCCTGTTTTAAATCGGTAACACCTCCTGAACGCTTAAGTTGTTCATTTGAGGTTTGTACAATGGATCCGACTATACTCTCTTTCTTTTGTACGCCGTAACCGACAACAACAACTTCGTCAACGCCGACTGTCTGTTCTTTCAATACTACGATGAAATTACTTTTGCCGGAAACCGCGATTTCCTGTGCCTTCATTCCTATGAATGAAAATTGCATTGTTTTAACTTCAACAGGAACAGAAAGTTTGAACTGTCCGTTGGCATCGGTAATTGTTCCGAAAGTGGTACCTTTTACCAACACACTTACTCCCGGCAGAGGGAGGCCGCTGTCGTCTTTTACTGTGCCTGAAAAGTCTTTTTTTTGTGGTTGCTCTAAATTTTCCTGCAAAGGTTCAATCACCTTAGAAGCAACACGTAGGATTGAAACACTTCTCAAATCCAATATTAGTTTTGTCGCTTGGGGATAAATGGTTGCCGAAGCAGTCATCATTCCCGAAAGAATCAAAAAAATGGTGAATTTCATGAGGACTAATAACCTTTTGAAGTGACTCAGAAAGTCTCCCGCGTTTGGATGTTTGTTTTTCATAAATTTTCATAAATTTAATTTATCAACACAGAATCGTAATAAACGATTATTATTCTGGTACAATTGTTAATTGTAGGTGATACAATATTAGTTGTTATTGGAAGTTCTCAATAGTGATTTTCCACCGATTAATGATACTATTCTCCAACATTTACAAAAAATACTCTCCGAAAAGCATCAAAATTCTTTTGATTCCATGATATTACAGAGGGGAAATAATATGTATACGGACTGATATTCCACCTAATACAATCAAACTTATTAATGAAATTGGGATGCAAATCCCTCCAAAAATATTACCATGAACAAAAAAATGTAGTGGCACAAACACTATTTGTTCATCGTTAATAATTGACAAACAGTTGCAAGAATCGACGGTCAAACTCAGGAACAAGGCATCAATGGTGGGCGACCTGTCGGGATTACCGCAACATTCTCCAGTTGAAATTTCAAACTCTATCCTATTTATTAAAATGAGTATCAGGTATTGTGCCTAAATATTTCTAGTGCATATAACCACCTTTTCTCTCTTAAAGAATTATATTCCCACTAATTATATTTCCACCATCATCTCCTACGATTGCCTGCACTCCTATATCAATGGTATTTCCGGTTATAGTATTACTTGACCATCTCCCGAAAAATGGGTTGAAAAAATCTGCAACCCAGTTGTACCGGGGCTTTAAAGATGTTTATATATGAGGAAAGCTGGTTTAAAAATGTTATTTTTATTGTGCAATCAAAAGCAAACA